>CAWECN010000022.1:0-26884 GCA_963807625.1 uncultured Gammaproteobacteria bacterium | reverse complement strand
AACGACTGGTTCTATGTTGCCTTGGGTGATGTGACGGTAGCACGTGACAGGACCACAGGACGAGCAAGACTGGTCACCCAAAGATGAAGACCAGTTTAACAACGACATAAATATCCTCGGTCGATTCGCCTACTACACCGAAGGTACCTTTGGTGATGAGTGGATGTTGACCAGTAGTGCTGATACACAGGAAGGTCCGATCGATGAGATCTTCAGTAACTTCCTGGAGAGAATCCTCGTGCATTATTAAGACGTTTAGATCCTGATCTGTTCTATCCGACCTTCGCTGATGACTCGACCCTGGAAGAGCGGGCGCCAACGTCAGGTAAGTTCTATATACGGTTACAGAAACATAATAACTACGGTATTTTAGGTAACTTCACCATCGGTTATCTGGATACCACTCTGGCGCAGATAGACCGCGGCCTCTATGGTGTGACTGGCCATTATGAGAGTAAAGATGTTACATCGTTCGGTGAGCAGAAACTGGTGGTCGAGGGTTTCGCTGCAGAACCGGGTACGGTCGCTGGTCGTGATGAGTTCAGGGGCACCGGCGGTTCACTCTATTTCTTGCGTCACCAGGATATCCTGATCGGTTCGGACCGTTTGCGCATCGAGGTTCGTGATAAAGATTCCGGCGTGGTCATCGGTGTTAAAAACCTGGTACCGGTGATCGACTATGATCTCGATTATATCCAGGGCCGGATCTTATTGAGTCAGCCACTAGCGTCTACTGCAGATGACGGGCTCCTGGTCTCAGATACGTCGCTCAGCGGTAACCCGGTCTACCTGGTATCGCGTTATGAATTCTCACCGGGGCTGGAAGAGATAGACAGCCTGGCTTCCGGTGGTCGTACTCACTACTGGTTTAACGATAACATCAAGCTGGGTGCAACCTTGAGTGCTCAGCAGCAGGCTGACCAGGACAGCTCGCTAAATGGTATCGATCTGACCCTGCGTAAGAGTACCGGCACATGGGTTCGCATGGAAGCGGCCAGCAGTGAAGGTGCAGGCTCCAGTGCATTGAGTTCTAATGATGGTGGTTTTAGTTACGATTCGATAAACAACGGTTTTGATCCTGATGCGAAAAGCAGTGCCTTCCGAATAGAGGGTAGTGCACTGATCGATGAAGTGATATCCGGAGGTCGAGGTACTACGACCTTCTATGCACAGCAGACTGAAGCAGGTTTCTCTGCACCGGGGCAATTAACAGCGACAGACCTGACCCTGTTCGGTGGTCGCTATATGACATCGCTGACCAAACGAGTCGATCTCGATGTCAAACTGGATTCGCGTGAGCAGAAACAGGGTATCAAAACGGAAGCACTGGATGTGTCGTCTTCCTACCAGGCAACCGATCGCTGGCGTCTCAGCGGTGGTGGTCGTGTTGATACCCGTACCGATGACTCACTCGTCGTGCCGTTGACACAAAGGCAAGGTGATCGTTTAGACCTGGCCGCTGAGGCGTATTATGATTCAAAAGCAAACTGGACGAGTTACGGATTCTTACAGGGTACGGCCGCGGTAAACGGTAACCGGGAAGAAAATAACCGGGTCGGTGGCGGTGGTAGTATCCGCGCGACAAATCGCCTGACCCTGGATGGTGAACTGTCATTCGGAAACCAGGGTACCGGTGCCAAAGGCGGACTCGATTACCTGGTGTCAGATCGCACCAATGTCTACAGCGCCTATACCTATGAAAATGCACGTTCAGATAATGGCGTCAGCGCCCGTCGTGGCAACTGGAACAACGGTATCCGTTCACGTTATACCGATACTACCAGTGTCTACGCTGAGGAACGGTACACACACGGTGATGTGCCTACCGGTTTGACACATGCATTCGGAGTCGATTACACGCCTGACGAACGCTGGAACTTCGGCGGTAACCTGGAGATGGGTGTACTGGAAGACAAGCGGACTGGTGCCGCGACTGATCGAAAAGCACTCGGCATGAATGCAGGCTATAACTTTGGCGCAGTAGTTTATTCAGCAGCCCTGGAGTACCGCCTCGACAGTACAGAAGCTCCGGATACCAGCGCATCGGATCGCACTACCTGGTTGATGAAGAATAACCTGACATACCAGGTCGATTCTGACTGGCGCTTCCTGGGCAAGGCAAACTTCTCCAAGAGTACCAGTACACTGGGTGATCTGTTCAGCGGAAACTTTACCGAGATCGTCATGGGTTACGGTTATCGTCCGATCGATAATGACCGCTTGAATACACTGATGAAATACACCTATTTCTATAACGTACCGTTTGGTGATCTATCGGCAACTGATCCTTTGACCGGACAGGTAGTAGGTGCCAGTAACCCGATAGACTTCATCCAGAAGAGCCATATCCTGTCGTTCGATGCAATCTATGACCTGACACAACGCTGGAGCATCGGCGGCAAATATGCTTACCGTTTAGGTCAGCTGGCACAGGATCGCCTCAACCCCGAGTTCTTTGACAGTAGAGCCAGTCTCTACGTATTACGTGCCGACTGGCACTTCACCCACCGTTGGGATGCGCTCATCGAAGGCCGTTTGCTGGATACGCCTGACGCACAGGACAAGAGAGCCGGCACATTGTTAGGTTTATATCGCCACATCGGTGAAAACCTGAAAGTGGGTGTTGGTTATAACTTTACAGACTTCTCAGATGACCTCACCGACCTGAATTATAACAGCCAGGGCGTGTTCTTTAACTTTGTTGGTAAGCTCTAGGTATCTAATTCACGGCTGCTTTATTTTTGATTATTCTATAGTCTGCTTCCGACTGCGAAGTCAATCGGTCGATGCAACACAAGTACTAATCTATCTAAAAAGTTGCTCATCTAACTCCTGCAATCTTTCTACTGTGCCTACATCCGTCCATCTGCCTTCGTGTAACTGACCGCTGACGAGATTATCTTCGCACTTGTTTCTAATAAGTGGGGCTAGCGGCGAGATGCCGGACTGCTGTCCTGCAAAAAAATCAGCGCTATAAATTCCGATGCCACTAAAGGTGTACATGGAATCGCCCGAGTTTTTTATCAGTCCTTGGTGTAATGAAAAATCACCGGCTGGATTGTGTTCAGGATTTTCTACCAGTATGAGATGTGCCTGGATACCATCTTTCAGTGTATCCAGTGATGAGAAATCAAAATCGCAACAGATGTCACCATTCACCACGAGAAAAGGTTCATCACCCAGTAGTGGCAGGGCATTGATGATGCCACCTGCCGTTTCCATCGCGGTACCCTCATCAGAATACTCAATGGTAACACCATAATTTGAACCATCATCCAGCTGCTGGTGTATCATTTCAGCTAACCATGCGGTGTTGATGATGATCTCTTTAATGCCGGCTTTTGCCAGGTTTTCGATATGGTATTCGATCAGTGATTTGCCAGCGACTTTTATCAGTGGTTTGGGTGTTTCGTCAGTCAAAGGCCGTAATCGTTCGCCACGGCCGGCAGCGAGTATCATTGCTTTCATGATAACTCTTCAAACAGTTTCTTTAGCGGTGCCAGTTCGTCGTATAGCTCACAGGCATCGAGTACGTATTTTAACGTCAGGGGCAGATCGTCGAGGTACTGAGCTTTTCCATCACGGTAATTCAGGCGTGCGAATATGCCGAGGACTTTCAGGTGTCGCTGGACACCCATAAGATCAAACCATCGGATCAGGGTGTCTTTATCGATGAGGCGTGTTGGTGTTATGCGCGCAAGATACAGGTCTAGCCACAGTTCTACTTTTTCGCGTGGCCATTCGATATAGCAGTCTTTGAACAGTGATACCAGGTCATAGGTTATCGGCCCGATGACTGCATCCTGGTAGTCGATAACACCTGGGTTATTCTCATCCGTTATCATCAGGTTGCGAGAGTGGTAGTCTCTATGAACGAATACCTGTGGTTGTTCGATGGCGCTCTGGATCAGTAGCTTGCAGACACTGTTCAGTGATGTTTTCTGTGCCTGATCAAGCTCTATATCAAGATGACGATTTAAATACCATGTTTCGAACAGATCCATTTCGGTCTGCAGAAACTGTTCGTCGTATATCGGTAACATACCATCGATGGTCTGCATCTTGACTAATGCGTCGATCGCATCGGTGTATAAGTTGTCCGCACTGTCCTCATCGAGATAGTCCAGGTAAGGTTTATTACCCAGGTCATCGAGTAATAAAAAACCCTGCTGTATATCCACCGATATGATATCCGGTGCATTTACACCGACGCCTCGGATTAGATCGGTAACCAGTAGAAAAGGGTGGCAGTCTTCTTTTTCGGGTGGAGCGTCCATGACGATATAAGTTTTATCGTCCTTATTATTGGTAACGCGAAAATATTGCCGAAAGCTTGCATCGGCTGATGCGGGCTTTAGATCGGTATAGGTATTTTCTGACAGGCTATCCAGCCATTGTTGTAATTGCGTGAGGCGATCCACTTAGTTTTTCCGTTGTTATTGTTATAATACGCACATTGTAACCTTACCCGCATATTTCATAAAGGCGGACGGTTAACGATAATATTACCTTTAAAAAGTTATTTATTGGAATACTAAAGGGCTTTTGCCTGAGTTAAAATTTGTCATATTCGCGTTTAGTAAAAATATGTCGTCGCATTTTGAGCAATCAGCCTAAAACCATAGTTCCAGCTATGCTTCTACGACTGGTCGTTCAAACTGCTTAGCCAGCTTTTCCCAAAACCCGAATCTTTTATGATGTATGCAGGTTAGTCTGTAATGGAATCAATAGTATGAATAAATCAGTTGTTGTTGTCGGTCTGGGTGAGATGGGTAGTGTTTTTGCCCGTGGTTTTTTACGATCAGGATATACCGTACATCCCGTCACCCGTGACATGGAGATGCAGGCCGTAGCAGAGGATCTGCCTGTACCAGAACTGGTATTGATCGCGGTCGGAGAAGCTGAACTGCATGAGCAGTTGATGAAAGTGCCGGAAGCCTGGAAAGACCGGCTGGTATTACTGCAGAATGAATTGTTACCCCGGGACTGGCAGCGGCACAATCTCGAGCCTACTGTCATATCAGTCTGGTTTGAAAAGAAGAAAGGTATGGATTCAAAAGTTATCATCCCTTCACCGGTATTCGGCAAACACGCACAACAGGTAGCTGATGCGCTGGCTTCGATCGATATCGCAGCTACAGTGCTCCCTGATGAGGCTGCATTGCTGCATGAACTGGTGTTGAAAAATGTCTATATCCTGACCACCAATATCGCCGGTCTTGAAGTCGGTGGTAACGTAGGTCAGCTGTGGGATGAGCACAAACTTCTCGCTGAGTCGGTGGCGCTCGATGTGATCCGATTACAGGAAGAGCTGACTGGTAAAGCGCTGGACCACCAGGCATTGATCGATGGCATGGTGAATGCATTCGATGGCGACCGTGAGCATATGTGCATGGGCCGCAGTGCACCCGTTCGATTGCAGCGGGCATTGATGCTGGCCCAGCAGAATGATCTGTCGCTGAGCATGCTGGAAAGAATTGCGGCCTTGTAATCTGGTTATTGACCTTTCAAGAACTTTAACGTCGACTCGATTACAGAACTGTCACGCAAGATCCTTCTATGGCCTAAGCCTGATGTGATTATGAATGGTGCATTATTCCAGGCATGGGCAACTGCCTGGCCTTGCTGTCAGGGTATGTCACCATCATGTTCATCATGGATAACCTGCCCGGGTAATATCGACGCCTCTCATCGAGTGTTCCGGTCAGCTCAATGAGGGGCCTTTGATCAGCAGTCTGGGTACTGAACCTTCATCGACAGAACTACAGATGACCGCGCCATACTCGATCCTGAGCTGGCTATACACATCGTCGAGGGACATATTTAATATATTGGCGGTGATGGCGCGTGCCACGCCGGCGTGTGCCACGACTAATACATGTTTATCATGGTGTTCTTCCAGGATCTGCAGGTAAGCATTCCAGACACGTTCAGAAAAAGTTTCTAGCGGTTCAGCGCCATCAGGACGGTTATTAACCGGATCTTTATAGAAGTGATTTAATGCTTCGCTGTCTTCGGAGAGGATCTCATCGGGTGTTTTACCTTCCCAGGAACCAAAGCCGATCTCTTTCATATTATCTTCGACGGTGAATGGAATCTGCAGATCATTCGCCAGATCTTTACTGAAATCAAGGCAGCGTTTTAACGGTGAGCTGACGATGTGCTGCCACTGCGGTGAAGCAGGAACAGCGGCACGCATCTGTGCCCAGCCTTTTTCGGTTAGCGGATCATCGACGCTGTAACCACGGTAGCGTCTGCCGCCGACCGGTTCACCATGCCTTATCACATCGATATAGGTCGTCACAGGCAGCCTCGAGTAGTTTTAAGTACTGGATGTTTGTTCATGGGGCGTACGAGTTAATTAATTAAAAATCCCACCAAGAGTCATGACCGCCAGTATACCAATCCAGACGATAACTGCACGCATCACCAGTGCCTGTGCAGCATAGATGCTGGCAAGTTCATTCTCCATATCCAGGTTTCGCATAGCGCCCAGCCCGGTAGCGACCAGTACTTCTTTGTTGCTCCCTGAAAGGTCTGAAGTTTGCGCCCGATCTTTATACGCGTGGTAGGCACCATCAAAATTACCGGTGAGTGCATAACCCGCAGCGAGCATGCGCGCAGGGATCCACGCCATTATCGCGTGGATGAACTCTGAAAACTCAGACAGCTGGTCATACTCGATCTGCTTACTGAGTTCCGAGATCAGCCGATATAACATACAGCCAAACGGCCCCAGGATGATAAACCAGAAAATAGTGGCAAAGATACGCTCATTTGCGATATTCAATATTGCCCGGGTGACATCACTGATCTGCTGATCAGGTGAAGTCGAAGCCGCAGAGTCGGTAATCGTTCCAGCATAATGCAGGGCTTCATCTTCGTCACCCAGTTTACGGGCATAGATATAGGCTTCGATATCGCTGCTCAGGCAGGCCGGTCCGAGACAGTAGATAAAAACGATTATGCCGAAGATAAAAGCGGGTATGTTGAATAAAAAATCATGTAACAGTATCTGGATACTGAGCAGCAGCAGTACTGGCAGTACCAGGATGATGATAAATTGTAACGGTGGCATGCGTTTGCCGGTGAAACGCTGGATCGCCTGTGAATAAAACTCGAACCAGGTCATATCACGTAGATCGTGCAGATGACGGAACGTACGATCGAGAAACAGACCAATGATGATTGAGATTAGTGCCATGTGTTGAAACGGTAACTATTTGTTATTGTTGTAATAATGTAACTATAGCTGTTTATCAGAAAAAATGCTCAATCATCTGTTTAGATAACCTGCGCTTTGAGAAAACCATGCAACTTATCCCAGTCGAACCCGGTACCGGGGTCGGTCTTACGGCCGCGAGCAATATCACTATGTCCGGTGATGTTATCAGAAATTTGAGGATAGGCAGCCTGTATTGAGCTGACCAGTTGTGCCAGTTTTCGATACTGAATGTCTTCGAACTTGTCACTGTCTGTGCCTTCCAGTTCGATACCAATGGAGAAGTCGTTACAGCGTTCACGGCCGCAGTAATTAGACTGGCCGGCGTGCCAGGCACGTTCATTGAATGAAACAAATTGAACGATCTCACCAGTACGTTTGATCAATGCGTGGGATGAGACCTGCATATCGCCGATTTCTTCGAAATAAGGGTGCTGGTTTTTATCTAATTCATTTTGAAAAAAACTCTCGATAGAGTCACCGCCGTATTGTCCTGGCGGCAGGCTGATCGAATGTACGACAATCAGGTCGATTGCTGTGTTGTCCGGGCGGCTGTCCTTGTTCGGTGAGGGGCATTGGGTGCACTCATCAAGCAGGCCGGTTGTTGTGTCTATTATCATGTGGAAGATTATAGCTGTCGTGTGTGGTGTTTGGTATTTACTGTTAATTTTAACGTTGGTTTTACTGTTCTTGCCCCTCAAGCGATACGAACTCTGTAGGAGCGGAAACTTGTTCCGCGAATTCTTTTTGGCGCTACCTGGGTATGTGGATATTCTTGATTATTGTCGACTTTTCTTGGGTTTGGTATTTAGCATTTACGGTTTTAATTTAGTTAGGCCTTGCGGTTCTCGCACCGCGGGCGAGGCACTTTTTTGCTACAGCCCAAAAAAGTACCCAAAAAAGGCCGCCACTACCACTACGCCCCTGTAAAAAGCACAGGGGTACCCATTGAGGCAATAGCATTATCATGCTGCGCCAGAACTCGCAAAAGACGCTCAGACAGCTGTCGCAGAAAGCCCATGCTAATGCTATTGCCTCAATGGCTTGCTGAGGTGGGTAAGAGTCAACAGCACAACCAGTGTATTGGATAGGCTCTGTGCTTATTAGTGAGCTCTGGTTTAGCTTGTGCTTGTCTGTTTTTTAATCCTTTTGTGTTTACTGAATTGCTGGCTGTTGCCTACGCCCCCGCCTTGACGTGCTGTCCCTATGTACAAGGCTAACAGACCACTCACAATGATATTCTTTCTACCAATGACTGCCGATCCCAAAAAAATGGCAGTTAAAAACCGATAAGCAAAGTGAAAACTAAGGGAGTACACACTACAACTGTATTAGAATAGTAAAGTTGGATTTGACGCTGTTTTTATAGCTTTTGACTTATTATCCACCCCCACAAGCCATCGATTCAGTGCAGTGATCATGGGCTTTCTGTGAAAACTGTCTGAGCGCTTTTTGCGAGTTTTTTCACAGCATGATCACTGCACTGAATCGATGGGTACCCCTGTGCTTTTTCAGGGGCGTAGCTTACGTGGCGGTCTTTTCTGGGTACTCTTTTGGGCTGTTGCAAAAGAGCACCTCGCCCGCGGTGCGAGAACCGCATGCCAAAATAAAAATCAACCGTAAATGCTAAGCACCAAAACATTAATCAAAAAGAAACTACTTCAATGAAGTTGTACCCTTAATATCTATCGGCAAATCATAACCCTTCAACAACTCAAGTCCGGTATCGACGGTCGCATTACCCGTCAACTGGTACTCCACGAGTGATTTGTTCTGCAGTAATGTCACTGCCGCACTGCCGATGCTGAACAGGTCAAGTTTCAGCGGGATTTCGATGATGCCTTTGCCTTTCTTGGGGATCTCGCTGCCCTGGGTTAGTTCTCCCTGTCCCCATTTTTTCTGATTTATGTTCAACGTATAGTTAAAGCTTTTTAGTGCCATGCTGAAATCGTTCGGGTTATCTACTTCGACCTGTGCCACCAGGTCAGCAGATGTGAAGTTAAGCTTTTTGATCTTTACATCTTTTATTTTGATGCCGGGAGCTTTTGGCACTGGCAGTTCACCCTGCTTTGCTACTGGGATTGCATAGTTGCCGATGACTGGAAGGATGATATTGAACGTGGTCTGCAGGTCATATGCCAGCCTGTCTTTCTCCCATATCTCCCCCGGCAATTTTTTGAGGTCATCAAATTTCAGGGTAACAGGTAGCTGCACCGGGCTGGTGCCATTCGCTTTCAGTTTTATCGCTTTCGCAGTCACGCCGCTGACCAGTGACTGGTTCTCGACTTTAAAATCATAATCGAGACCGGCAAGGTCAAGTGTTATCGGATTTTTATTGTCTACTTCCAGATCGAATACCAGGTCTACCTGATCGAAATTAATATTTGCTATATGAGCGCCTGCCAGTTTCGCTGTTGGTTTGATGGTTTCAGCGTGTTTTGCCAGCTCAGCACAGCCTGATAGAAAGAGGATACAAGAAAGTACTAGAATATTATTTATTGATGGTTTCATTGGTTTTCGGTTAATAGTGAATGTGCGTCGTATGTTAGCTGTGAACTGCTGATAATTCCATATTTATAATGTTATCTTTCATGGTTATGAGTAATAAATCCATTTATATCAGTAACATGCGGTATTTATCTCATGAGTGGCTAGTGGATCTAATAAATATTTTTTTTTGATGAACATTTCATAAATGCTATCGAGTAGAATAAGCCGCTTCTGAACGAATTCACTACGATGTACTCACAGCAGCAAGCAGCAACCGGCCCCGGACTTAACCCTCAGCAGCGAAAAGCAGCCCGCACCATCGATGGTCCGATGCTGGTTCTGGCTGGTGCCGGCAGTGGTAAAACCCGCGTGATCACAGAGAAGATCGCCTACCTGATAGGCGAGTGTGGCATATCGCCATCACGCATCGCAGCGGTAACGTTTACCAACAAGTCTGCCCAGGAGATGAAGACCCGGGTCAAGAAACTTGCCGGTAAAAAAGCTACCCGTGGTCTGCGGGTCTCGACGTTTCACCGGCTTGCTCTCACTATCCTGCAGAAAGAGTATGCGGCTCTGGATTACAAGTCCGGTTTTTCTGTGTTTGCTACCGGTGACTGCATCACCGTTTTATCGGAGCTGTTAAAAGTCACTGGTGAACGCGGTATGGATGCAGCCGAATCTGCACACTGGCAGATCTCACAATGGAAGAATGACGGCATCATGCCGGAAGAGGCTACCCTCGTCGCCGAGGATGACCGGCAGTTTGGTATCGCCAAATTGTACAGCCAGTACCAGCGCCAGCTACACGCATACAACGCTTTCGATCTGGATGACTTGATCCTGCAGACAGCGTACCTGTTCAAAACACGCAAAGATATACTGGAGAAGTGGCAGCACAGTATCCATTATCTGCTGGTGGATGAGTACCAGGACACCAACGCCATGCAGTATGAGCTGGTGAGGATGCTGGCAGAAAAACGCCAGTGTCTGACCGCCGTTGGTGATGATGACCAGTCAATCTACGCCTGGCGTGGTGCGAAGCCGGAGAACCTGGTGCAGCTGTCCAAAGATTTTCCCACCCTGCAGGTCATAAAACTTGAACAGAACTATCGGTCCAGTCGCCGCATATTGAAGCTTGCCAACGAGCTGATAAAAAATAACCCGCATGTCTATGAGAAAAAACTGTGGAGTGACCTGGGCATGGGGGAGAGTGCTCGTCTCATCCAGTGTCACAGTGAAGAGGACGAAGGCGAGCGTGTCTGCATGGAGTTGCAGTCGCACAAGATTCAGAACCTGACAAAATATAAAGATTACGCGATCCTGTACCGTGGTAATTTCCAGGCCCGGGTGTTCGAAACCTATCTTCGTGGTATGCGCATTCCTTATGTCGTCAGTGGTGGAATATCGTTTTTCGAACGTACCGAGATCAAGGACATCGTGGCTTACCTGAGGTTACTGGTGAACCCGGATGATGACGCTGCCTTCCTGCGGGTGATCAACACGCCACGACGCAGCATCGGTGCAGCGACATTAGAGAAACTCGGCAAGTATGCCACCAAACGTGGGGTGAGCATGTTGACTGCCTGCTCCGAAGTCGGCCTGGAGTCGAGGGTATCCAGGAGTGCGTATAAAAATCTTGGGATTTTTTCGGACTGGCTGCTGCGATTGTCGTATCGAGCAGAGGATGACTCTGCCACTGAGATAACAAGGCAGCTGCTAGACGATATCAATTATGAGAGCTGGCTGCGTGAACAGAGTAAAGATATCGAGACGGCTGAGAGACGCTGGCAGAACGTGATGGAATTGATGGACTGGTTGACGCGCCTGCAGAAAAAGGACGCAGATGCCAGTGTCGCCGAGCTTATGGCGCAGTTATCGCTGATGGATATTCTACAGCGAAACCAGGATGAGAGTGAGATCGATGCCGTGCAGCTGATGACATTGCATGCCGCCAAAGGTCTGGAGTTCCCACACGTGTTCCTGGTCGGATTCGAGGAAGAGCTGATACCTCATGCGACCAGTATCCAGGAAGACAATATCGAGGAAGAACGCCGGCTCGCGTATGTGGGTATCACACGCGCAGAAAAGAGCCTGACCATGACCATGGCGCGTACCAGGAAACGTTATGGTGAAAAGATTCTCTGTGAGCCCAGTCGTTTTCTTGATGAGCTTCCGGAAGATGAGATCGAGTGGCTGGGTGGTAAAGCGTCTAAGGAAAAAGCGACAGAAGAGAAAGGGAAATCACATCTGGCTGGTCTGAAAGCCCTGCTCGGGTAATTAGTTCACAAAATGTAACAATTGAACTATCGATATAACTATATAAGGACAGTATAATGCTCGCCGTTATCAATTTACTTTTTTAAAGGAAAAACGGGATGAAAATACAAAACTTAAGCGCGTTAATCTTATGTACAGCATCAATGCAGGCAGTCGCTGAGGAAGCATACTGGATAGGTACTGACGGCGAATATGTACACGACAGGAATGGTCATTGTGTGCGCACTATCTGGTGGACACCTGAAGCTGCAATTCCAGGTTGTGAAGGCGCTGAAGCTAAAGCCGCTGCTAAAGAAAAAGCACCGGTTGCAACAAAAGCTGAGCCTGTAAAATCAACACCAGCGACAGAAGCGGTGGGCATGGCCGTGGTAGCTGGCACGCAAGACGAAGAAAGTGAATATGTTACTTTAAGCCTTGCATCCAGTGCTACATTCGCACTCGGCGGCAGTACCCTGTCTGCTGAAGGTAAAGCGGCTGTTGCTGATCTGGTTTCCCAGTTCAAAGGCAGAGAAGTTAATTCTGTAATCATCGAAGGCTATACAGATGATAGTGGCGATGCAGCGTTCAACCAGGACCTGTCAGAAAAACGTGCGGAAGCGGTTAAAGCAGAAATAGTAGCCAACATGGACAACCCTGAAAATGCAGGTAAAATTACCACTGTCGGTTATGGTGAATCTAAGCCGATCGCTGATAACAGCACACGTGAAGGACGCGCTAAAAACCGTCGTGTTGAGATCAAGATCGACGAGAAAAAATAAGTCAGCATTTATTGCTAACTAAATAAAAAAGCCTCCGTATTGGAGGCTTTTTTATGGGTAGATTACACTGTTCAGGGTGATTCGATATCGATCTCGTCTGCTGTTCCGACAGGATTGCCATCACCAGCTTCTTTGTCTTCTACTTTTATAAGCTTTGGTGTAGTTAAAGTGTTATTAATGTCACTTATCAAGGCATCTATCTGAGTAGGGTTCAAGCCAACGTCGCTTTCGCTTTCGAAATAAGTTGTACCATCAAAGTCAAAGGTAATACCAAATATTGTTATGGTACCGCCTGCTGAACTACCTGTGGCAGCACTGGCATTACCCTGGACCACAACTTTACTAACTTCTTTCACATCGACTTCTACCGCTGTAATACCGCCATTGCCATCATCATAACCTTCAACTTCAACAAAGTCTGTATTGGCAACAAGATCATCTATATTAAAGAACTTGTCTTCATCTACATCATCTTCGAACTGTGTGTCTGTTGATACAGTGACAGTGATCGACGACTGGCTAGATACGGGGCTGACCTCAAAGGTATTAGCCGCTGTTGCTGGAGGAACAGCAGTAACCATGGCGTGTACTTTTAAATTACCGTCTTCACTCTCGATCTTGCTTGCCACTAGGATGCCATTAACAATCGAACCTTCCGCTTCAACCTGAACATCGTCGGCCAGGTCTAGTGACAGGGGCTCAAGTGTGGCACTGCTTGCATCGACAGGGATGCCATTGATCTTGAAGTTGCTGTCATCGACATAGTCTGTGATGATGCCTTCCAGTTCGAATTCATCACGATCTTCTACCGAGTCATTTTCAGCTTCTACCTTACTCGCGATAAGAGTGTTTGAACCTGTATCAAACGTGCCTTTTACTTCAACATAGATGGTGTCTTCAAGACCATTGGGCAAATCATCCAGGGTGGCTGATGAAGCGTCAACTTTCAGGCTTCCCAGGTTGAAAGTGGTTCCGCTTAAACCAGAGATCGTGCCTTTGATTTCGATGATGCTGTTAGCGTCAAAAGTAATATCTTTTAACTCAACACGTGTTGCTATCAGGTTGCCGCTTGAATCGAAGAAACCGCTGACTTCAACATTGTTGTTCGCCTGCAATGCTGTCAAAATCGAACGTCGTATTTACCGGTAAAGTGACATCACCGGATACATCAAACGATGTACTGCCGCTATCGATAATAACGTTAATACCCAGAACCATAAATGAGCGTGTTAATCCGTCGGCATCGGGAGCTGTTAACCCTGTAACTGGTCCCTGCAGCTGGTCGTCATAACTTATGCTGGTTGCGTCACCGGTTATACCGTCAGCGTTGATGGTACCGCTGACCTGAACGATCATACCGATAGCCAGATCATCCTGAGTGCCTGAAACACCGTCGACATCAAAGGTTGAACTGTCAGTCTCAAACTCGACACCGTTGACAAACACACTGCCAAATCCAGATACGCTGCCAGATGAGACATAACCAGAACCGCCGATACCGGCAACACCTTCGCTGTCGGTGGGAGAGCAGGCAGCGATACTGAGTGCTATCGCAGTAGCTAAAGTACTTTTAATTAATAGTGTATTCATTTTTTCTCTCCCGAGCTTTCTTGCTCGTAATAGTAGATACCCAGGCTGACGTACCGCGCGTTGTCATCATCCGGGGCTATTTCATGTCGTGATATCCAGGCATCAAGTTCTTCAAGTAAAGCCTGTGACTGTTTTTTCGATAGATCTTTAAATTGTTTGACTGACCGTTGATCGAGTACCGCGGTCGATACCTTTCTCTGGTAACGTCTATCTGCTTCATCTGCGGTCAGGTTGTGATCGATGGTATTGATTAACTCATTGGTGTCGGTACCGAGTATGCGGATGATCTCGGCAGAATCTTTGCCCGGTACATAGGCCTGTTTGATCAGCTGTACACTACTGTCCTTTACTTTTACGCAATCAGCAGCGAGCAGCAGGTCGAGCATGGCTTTGGTTGGGATGTCTCCGCTAAACTGTTTTACCAGTGACGCAAAAGAGGTAGCGTCACCATCGATGGGCAGTTGTTTGGGGTTTCCCTTGCCATCGCTAAAATTTTTGTTATTTACCCAGCCACTGATGACGCGTACTGCACGGTTATATTTTTGCTCGATATCGATATTATGAGAGGTTTTCAGCTCATGCAGACGTTTCACTTCTTTGCGTGACAGGCCGGTTTGTGCTGAAATGCTGGAAATCGTTGTTTTCAGCCGGCTTTTTTCTCCCATGGCAAAGGCTTCATCGACATAAGCTTTGCGCACCAGTTCTTCGAAGCTGCCGACGGAGACGCCATTACGTATCATCACGCGTACTAGCGGGCGGAGAATCTTAAGTACATTCTCGTTAATGATATTGTTCATGGCATTTCCCATAATTGGGATTATATTCCCAAAAAATAGAATGTCAAGCAATGGATGATAAATGAGGTGGTGGTTACAGCAACGGGAATGTACTGTCTACGAACCGTATCTTAGCCGATTTTTATCTATGGTCGCAGTTACCGGGAACCGTTACGTCAAGTTTGCTCTCGATATGCGATTCGCGCCACAGGTAAACTTCGGTCGTCGCAGGATCGCACGACTGGCAACTGGTACCACAGGATGCCGTTGCTGACCGCCTCTCAACCTTACCTTTTTTTATCCATATATCCAGCATACCGCGAACGGCATCGGCATCGGTATCGAAGTGCAGGGCGATATCGCTGAGCGTGCATTGGCCGCGCTGTTTCAGGTAGTCACGTACTTGAGATAGAATCATATGATCATCCCTATCATGTGCCCATCTCAGTAGCATCAGGTTCTTTTTCAGTCTCTTTATGGGCCCACTGCCGTAAACCGTATATGAGGCCGATCATCAGGATAACGATGCCACCCAGCCATAGTCCTGAGAATAATGGATGCTGTGCGAAAGTGCTGATCTGGTAAAAACTGCTGGCGGTGATGTATGCGATAGTCGTTGTCCAGGCGGCAACAAAAACAGCCCATGAGGTTCCTGCTTCACGGCGGATAGCACCGATGGTGGCGACACAGGGGAAATATAGCAGCACGAATAACAGGTAGGCAAAAGCACCAGCCTGGCCATCGAAACGCTTGATCATGGCGCCAAATGTCGCATTGTCTACTTCCTGTGCTGCAGCGGCCGCTTCCAGAGAATGGATATCACCGACGTCCATCTGTAATGGGTCACCAAACATATCGGTAAGCCCGGAAAGGTTCTCCGGTACAGTCGCAGCAGCGTCATTGATCGCCTGCCAGAAATCAAATGCCTCTTCATTAGCTATGCCGCCGGCATCCTGCCTTGCAAGCTGTGAGTACAGGGTATCGAGTGTTCCGACCACGACTTCTTTTGCCAGGATGCCGGTGAGGATTCCCAGCACTGCAGGCCAGTTATCTTCTTCGATGCCCATCGGTGCAAAAACCGGGGTAGCAGTCTTGCTGATCACCGATAGCACCGACTCGCTCGAATTTTCATGGCCGATCGAGCCGTCAGTGCCAATCGCATTGAGTACATTGATAACCAGCACCATCACCACGATGACCTGGCCAGCTTCCTTGATAAACAGGCGGACACGGTCCCAGGTTCGTAGCAGGATGCCTTTTAGTGTAGGCAGGTGATAGGGTGGAAGCTCCATCATAAAACCGCTGCTCTCACCAGACAGTATCGTGCGTTTCATCAATACACCGGTGAGTACAGCAACGATGATGCCGACCAGGTAAAGTGCGAACACCAGGTTCTGTCCATTTGTCGGAAAGAAGGCGGCGACGAACAGGGCGTATACCGGCAGACGTGCGCCGCAGGACATGAACGGGTTCATCAGGATGGTCAGTTTGCGTTCACGTTCGTTCTCTAAGGTACGTGTTGCCATCACCGCTGGCACATTACAGCCAAAACCGACGATGAGTGGTACAAACGCTTTACCGGGCAGGCCGATGCTGCGCATGAAACGATCCATGACAAATGCGGCACGTGCCATGTAACCACTGTCTTCTATCGCGGACAGGAATAGATAGAGTGCCGTAATAATCGGGATGAAGGTGGCGACGATCTGGATGCCACCGCCGAGACCGTCTGCGAGGATGATGCGTAAAAAGTCAGGTATACCGATACTGCCGAGAACTGCTGAAAAACCATCGACAAATACTGCACCAGCGATGCCGTCAAAAAAGTCGATAAATGCACCACCGAAATTGATGGTGAACATGAACATCAGATACATCACCAGAAGGAAGAACGGTACACCGAAGATCGGGCTCAGTACAAAACTATCGATCCTGTCAGTCAGTGTTTTGCCGACTTTACCTCTTTCGCTGATCACAATCTGCGCCAGGGTATGGGCGTGATTGAAGCGGCTGTCAGCAATATGGATGTCGGCATCTTCGCCGGCACGTTCTTCGATCGCAACCTTCCATTCCGCAACAGTATCAAGTACCGATGCACCACACTGTGCCTGCGCATTGTTATCACTCTCCAGCAGCTTTAGTGCCAGCCAGTGCAGGTTGTCATCAGATGCGATGCTGCATTTTTTCAGGCGAGGTATCAGGTCGGCGATGGCCTGCTCGACAATCTCATCATGTGCCAGGCGAAATCCGCCACTGTGTTCACCAGCAGTGATAGCCAGGATTTCTTTCTTTAGTTCGTCGATACCTTCGCCGCTGATAGCGACCACGGGTACAACCGGGCAACCCAGTTCTTTAGATAGTTTTTCTGTATCTATATGTATGCCACGTTTACGTGCGACATCCATCATGTTTAATACCAGCACGATAGGAACATTCATCTCCAGTAGCTGGGCTGTGAGATAGAGGTTACGTTCCAGGTTGGCCGCGTCGACAACATTAACGATCAGGTTGGCATCCCTGGAAAGCAGGTAATCGCGGGTGACTTCTTCATCGATCGAGCTGGCATCGAGTGAATAGATGCCGGGTAGGTCGTAGACGGTGACGATGTGATTATCTAATTCGAAGAATCCCTGTTTACGGTCAACGGTGACACCGGGCCAGTTGCCGGTTTTCTGGCGGATACCGGTAAAGGTATTGAACAGCGCTGATTTACCGCAATTAGGATTGCCGGCGATAGCGATGGTCAGTGAGCTATCAGAAGTCCCCGCTTCATCAGATTTTTCGCAGCAGCCCATAACCGTTTAATTTTCGAGTGGTTCGACCAGGAGTTTTTCAGCGATGCCAGGACCGAGTGCTACACGGGTTCCTGCATTTTGAATGACGACACTCTTACCGCGATGGTTGAGCATATTGACCACCGTGCCAACACGTAATCCGAGTGACAACATGCGACGCACCATCTGCTTGCCACCTTCAATCGATGAGATGCGGCCACTGTGACCGGTTTTAAGAGTAAGTAAGCTGGTTGTCGGTTGCAGGCTGCTCATGTGTTGCTCAAAGTTGGTCATATGATCCATTAGAGAGTCGTTAAAGAGAATAGTTCTCATTCGTGATTGGGTAATATTAGACCTATCTTAAATAGAATGCAATAAGCCCAAACAGGATATATTTATAAGCACAACTGGCAGATGCCTGATAATCTATCGGATAAATAAATCATTATTGATTGTGAGTTATAAAAGCTATAACTTTCAGTCGTTTATAAGTTTTTAGCATTGTACTCAAACTTCATAAACAGTTAATCGATAACAACAAGGTCAGTCACTTGCGTAACAAATACCCGCTACAGATTGCAATTAGCACGTTATTCATAACGATCACCATAGTTTTGGGGGGCATCCTTAGCTGGCAGAGCTTTAGTAAAACCTCGGATATCATGCTGAGTGATGCCAGTGAGATCTATGAGCGCATTAGCAAAGAGCTTAGTCTCGATTTTAAATCGACTTATGGTCCTATCGCCGGTGCGCTGCGACAGTTTCGACTGTCACCCCTGATTAAGGCGAAATCGTTCGATGAACGAATCTCTTTTTTACCTAATTTTGTCGCGGTGCTCAAATCTGAAAGATCGGTATTCGCTTCTGGCATCGCTTACCAGGATGGTGATTATATGGGGGTCTCGTGGGTAGATACTGATTATGTGCGTGAAAAGTACAACCCTCCAGCGGGAGCGGTCTATGTCGTTTTTTATTTGAAGAAGACGCAGGCGGAGTCCGGCTTTGACCCGGGCAAGATGTATGCGATCTATTTCGATGATCAGCTAAATGAAATATCTCGGAACAGCGGAGTGGCATCACAGTTTGATCCTCGGCTAAGGCCATGGTATCAGCAGGCTACAGATATACTGCATGCGACAAAACCGTATCTGTTCTACGACAGTAAGATCGTCGGCTTAACAGTGATGAGTAAAACAGCCGAACCTGGCGTGGTCGTGGTTTTTGATATTACGCTTGATAACTTGAGCGACACCATCAGTAAGTACCGGGTGACGCCGAGTTCAGAGGTGGTATTGATCAATGCTGAAGGGCAGACGTTTGCCTATGGTGATCAGGAAAAAGTCGTGCTGAGTAAGAGCAGTGAATCAAGTGGCGATGCTGTCCATCTCGCCAACCTCAGGCAGCTTGGTAGTGGCGTGCTCGCACACGTTAGTAAAAACATTGAAGCAAAAGAACAAAACCTGGATTTTGAATATGATCAGCGACGCTGGGTAGGTAGTGCACGTGTTGTCGCTAAGCCTGGTGGTGTTGATCTCTATGCATTGATGCTCTCGCCGGTTGATGAACTGCTGTCTGAAGCGATGGTTATCCGCTGGCAGCTGCTGGCCATCGCCTTCGCCATATTACTTACCTTCATCCCTGTAATCTGGTTTACCGCGAAAAAAATATCGACCCCGCTGCACCTCCTGTCTAAAGAAGCTGAAGCGATCTCACGTTTTGATTTTGGTGATACAAAGTTGCAGCCATCTTTTATCAAGGAGGTCGTCGAGCTTGATACCGCGATGGAATCGATGAAGTCGACGATCAATAAGTTCATCAACCTGATCAATTCGCTGGCCGGCGAACAGGACCTCGATGCCCTGTTAGAAAGTATTACTAAAGAAACCATGTTGATCAGTAAATCAGATGCTGCCTTGATCTATCTACTCGACGAACAGGATGATCTGTTAAAAGCTAATTTCTTATGCGATGGTGATCATGATCATATGGTCACAGATCCGCTGTCTGCACTGACCCTCGATGAGGCTAAAGATCTATTGAAAGATAATGATGGTTTCAAGAGCGGTATCCAGCACCTGGATAAAAACAAGCGTAGCAAATTATCACCGCTGCTGGAGATATTAAATAAAGACAGGCTCACCGGTATCGTTTTGCCGTTACAGAATCGCAATGACGAGATAATCGGTCTACTGTGTCTCGTGTACCAGCATGGAGAGTCTTTAGAGCAGGTCAGTAATATCGAATTCGTCGAGGCACTGTCTGGTTTTGCTGCGGTAACCCTGGAGAGCCGGCAATTATTCAATATGCAGGAAGCACTACTGCACGCATTCATCAAACTGATAGCGGGTGCCATAGATGCCAAGTCGCCCTATACCGGTGGGCACTGTACGCGGGTTCCAGAGATAACCTTGATGCTTGCAAAAGCGGCCTGCGCAAGTAACGAAGGTAGCTTTGAAACGTTTGATCTCGATGATAAGCAATGGGAAGAACTGAGTATCGCGGGCTGGTTGCATGACTGTGGAAAGGTTACCACGCCTGAATATGTGGTCGACAAGGCAACAAAACTCGAGACTATCTATGACCGTATCCATGAGGTCAGGATGCGTTTTGAAGTATTGAAGCGTGATGCGGAGATCGACTGCTGGCAGCAGATCGCACAGGGTGGTGATAAAGGGGTGCTACTTGAAGAGCTCGAGAGAAAGAACAGGGAACTCGATGATGATTTTGCCTTTATCGCTGAATGTAACGTCGGTGGCGAGTTTATGGCCGATGATAAGATCGAGAGGCTGCAGTCCATCGCTGCGAAAACCTGGAAGCGGACCCTGGACGATAACCTGGGCCTGTCCTGGGAGGAGCTGAATCGAAAAGACAGTCAGAACCATTCGTTGCCTGTCGATGAGAAATTGCTCGCCGATAAAGCAGAACACCTGATCGCACGCAGTGAAGCTGACCATATGCCGAAAGATAATCAATGGGGTTTCAACGTCGATACACCAGAATATAAATACAATCGTGGTGAGTTATATAACCTCTCGGTGAAGAAAGGAACCTTGAGCGAGGAAGAGCGTTACATGATCAATGGTCACATGATACAGACCATCATCATGTTGAATAACCTGCCTTACCCGAAAACGTTACGCAACGTGCCATTGATCGCTGGTAGTCACCATGAGACCATGGATGGTCAGGGTTACCCTAAAAAGCTGGTGATGAGCGAGCAACCACTCACCGCAAGGATGATGGTAATCGCAGATATATTTGAAGCGCTAACGGCATCGGACCGACCCTATAAAAAAGCAAAAACGCTTAACGAGTCTATCCGTATATTAAGTTTTATGAGGAATGATAAACATATCGATGCAGAGCTGTTCGACCTGTTCCTGAGCAGTGGTATTTATCTTGAGTATGCCGAGAAGTTCCTTTCGCCAGAGCAGATAGACGAAGTAAATATCAGTGACTACCTTTCCTGAAACATGGGTTCTCGGGTACTGACAAGTAAACTATTCATAATTGGTAAAATTGATGGATGAACACTTATAAGCGCCATCGATTCCCACCGGACAAGGCACTTCTCGTTGCTTTTGCCTAAAAAGTCTGACTCGGTACCATTGGACGAATATGTGGTAAAGCTCAGCTAAAAAAATTCTGGAAAGATCACGTGCAAATGGGGCGCGGCCGACCTGTCCCTGGCGAATTGTTACTTCGCGTGCAAAGAACAGACAAATGACAGACATTGCGCCCGATGGCAGACTGCCCTACCCTATTTGACCATGAGGGAACTTGTCTTTTTGCTCATGCATCTGTTGACCACTCTTGCCAAACTCTTGGGTCCGGGTGGCGCGAAAGCCATTGTTGCCGATAGCCTGCTCATGAAACAGCAGCTCCTGGTGATCAGCCGTTCACGAAAACGTGCACCCAATCTGTCAGTACTTGATCGTTTCTTGTTGGGATTCTGGTCGCTTTTTCTCAGTCGGCACCATATCAAACGGTCCGCGATTATTCTCAGACCATCAACCCTGCTGAACTCTTTCCACGAAGCACTCAAAAAACGAAAATATCGGTTGCTTTATACCCTACTTTCCGCGCATTTTAATTCAGACTTTCCCTTAATTATTCGGATCGAAAATCTCAAAAAATCAGCCGATAACCTGTTTGGAGTGAAACCGATACCATCAATTCATGCCACCTTTTGCCAATAGTTTTTCTCTGTCATACCCAGCAGCGAAAGTATTTCTTTGTGTAGATCGGTGATTTCATCACGGTAGACTTTGCTCACCTGGCCAGCTTCGACGATTCGATAGTTCGAAATATCCTGGAAACGCTCAAATATCTTTGCCGTCGTTGGGTGGTAAGCGAGTCGATGTTCCGGGTAGATAGACAGCGCGTCAATATTCGATGCCTCCATTTTTTGGCGAACTTCTCTTTCGATGACCGCCTGGAGGATCAACGCCAGAAAGAATAACAACATGATCGCTTCGACACGCTCAACTCGCTTAAACAGCGTAGGCGCCACCTGATGTACGCTCTTGAGTTGGCAAAACCGCTTTTCGAGACGCGGCTGGTATTTGTAGGCCTCCAATGCCGCTTTCGCCGTTACGGCTTCGTCGGTGCATAGGATGGGAAAGATGCCATCAACCTTTTTCTCCCGATCCAGAGCTTCCCTATTTCTCCTCCAGGAGAGTGTGTACAGGGTTTCAACGAGGGTATCATACTGGGTATTCTTACCCGGCCTGCCTTTCCCGATTTGTTTTGTCCACTGTTGTTCCACTTCCCCAATATCGATGTGGTAAAAAGCTTCCACGCCGCGACCTTTGAGTATTTTCTGTACTCGCTGTTGAATCTGGTCTTTGGTTTTCAACCTTCGGGTGTTGAGCTTCCCCATCAATTCCGTCAGATCGTATTCGGCTTTTTTCAGCCGTTTCTCTCGTGCGGCACGGTCGCGTGTTTTCTTCTGCGTGGAATAAATCCAGTGCAGCGGATGGCCGCCCTTGTTGGTCCGATACTGCCCGCTAAAACAATAAAATGTCTCGTAGCCTTCTTCGCTATTGGGTAGAGGACGGCGCAGAATGCGCTTTTTCGCTTTAGCGGTTTGACGCAACGTCGCTTTAAAGTCGCCAGCTTCTTTCCAGGTCTCCGGCATCAGCGTTACCACACGCCCACCGTGGCGCACGATATGCGACAGCTGCTTATGAGTACAGACCTTGCAGTCAGCCACATACAGAAAGTCGGCTTTACCGGTAATCTGGCGCAGCGCATTCCAGGTCTCAATATGCAGGGTATCGTCGGTGCGATTACCGGGGTAGGTTTTGTAGTGAATGGGGATCGCACCATCGGCGCTGATCGTGAGATTGTAGACGATCTGCTTGAGATCGGGGCGGTGGTCTTTGCTGTGGCCCTGGGTAAAGTACAACCCTGTGGCGGTCTTTCCCGGCATGCTCCCGAAGCTCTTCACCGTGGTGGAGTCGTTGTGTAACTGGCTCAGGTCAACGCCGGTGTTCTCGATCACCCGCAGGGCGATATCGGTGGTTATCGAGGCCCTGTCAGCCGCATAGAGCTTATCCAGCGCCCTGGCGAAACGGTCGTCGCTATAAGGATTCTCGACCTCATCCTTCGTCTGCCCCAGCAACCCGCTGTCGAGTTTTTCGACCCACTCGGGCAACTCATACAGCGGTTGCCGCCCGCAAGCGATATTCCATACCAGCACCAGCAGTGTATCCACCGCCGGTACCGTTTCGTTGCCATGGGGTTTGATGTGGCTGAGCAGGATTTCGCGCAACCTCAACCGTTGGATGACCGTTTGCAGGATCGGGATTTCGCCAATGCGTTTTCGGATCAGCGTTTCCACCGGTTTCCCACCCGTGGTTTTATCATTGGCCGCCGTCGCAACGAAGCGATGCCCGGGCATCGGCCCGTAGTGGATAAACGAACAGACCCTTAGGGGAGATATCATGGCGGGCATGGGTACGGTCTTGACGGCCGCGACCGCTGGTCTGTCCCAGTTCGAGCCAATTCGCGGCACGATAGCAGACACCCGAATAACGTTGGGTATCGACCAGCGTCTCCAGCAACAGCGGTTCGATATGGTACTTCGCCTGCCAGTCACTGACCAAACGCCGACTCGCCAATGAGAGCGCATGGCTGGCCAGATATTTGATGCGGGCGGATGGTAAAATCAAGAAGCGGGAATTATTGACGATGCGCTGCAGCTGGCGTGCACGCAGCGTATCGGTCCAGCCAATCCAGTCATCACGTGCGGCCATGCGCCAGGCCGGTGAGGAGAATTGGAGTGCCCCGACCACCGCCGGTGCAGGCTGCGCTACTTCGATTAGGTAACACAAGTGGGCGCCAAAAGGGATACGATACCCCAGGTAGTGGTAGCGTTCGATAAGCTCTCGAAACAGCGTTCGCTGTTGTGCCGTTGCGACCAGGCGCAGGCTGATCGGCTGAAAGTCCTTGACCGTGCCTTGCAGTTGCGCTGCTCCGGCACTCACCGCCGTAAGCGCGATCTTCTGGCTTTTACCCCGGCCTTTGTTGCGTGTGGCGGGTAACTGCAATGCATGGCGCTCTTGCAGCTGTTCCAGGAACTGCCGGCATTCCACGGTTTTGAGTTTGCCGTTGGGTCGTGTCCAATCGAGCAGTTCACACAGGGTGTTGGCCAACTCGGTGCGACTCAGTCCAGCATAGCGTCTGACGATCTGGGTAATCAACGCCAGCTGTTCGTCTGATACCGGTTCTCCGCAGAAGCGAAAGGGCTTAGCAATGGGTAATTGATCTGCGTTCATCTTCTTTCCACGAACTTACTGTACGCTCGCTGAAAGAGAATGTCCAGCCCCTCCTGGTGGAAAACTATCGGGTAAAGTTCGATGGGAAAGTCTCGTGCCATGAATACCGTGGGTAGGTTCAACACAAGCTACCGAGTTTATCGTGGGTGTACGATTTGACTTGACAAAATCGCTACGGACGATAACGATCTTGTCGAGAGTGAACATTGTCGCCTATGAGAGGTGCCGCGAACAGTTGAGACGATTTAGCATGACCGCCAGCAAAATATAAAACCTGTTAAATCAGTCCCCTAGAAGACGATAAATCACGAAAAGTCAAAAATGAAATGCGCGGAAAGTAGGCTGGTAATTCAGCGGATGCTCGAAAAAATGCAGATAACTACCAATATTTCGTCGAGGCTATCCTTTTTGGTATTAAATGAGGCTGTCCCTGGCGAATTTGCGCTCAAGTCGCGATGGTGTGCTTGGTGGAATTTCAGCCGTGTTGAAGGCTTGATAATAAACGCGGATTACCGAATATGGGGCAGACTGAGGTACAACGACCACAAGCCAAGCAAGAATCAATCGATCACTGAAAAATTGGGTGCGCGTTTTCGTGAACGGCTGCTCACCGGAGCTGCTGTCTCACTCCCCAGGTTACGGCTAAATGTAATAATGCTATCATGATAGCATTTCCAGTGAAAATAGAGGTGGACAATCATGGCTCAGGTTGTGGTGCGCAATTTGGATGAGGAGATCAAAAAACGTCTGAAGCAGCGTGCAGATGAGCACGGAATCAGCATGGAGGCTGAGATTCGTTTGATTCTGGCGAGTACCCTGAAAGAACGCAAACCTGTCTCCAAAGGTCTGGGGTCGAAGATTTCCAGCCGTTTTGCGGATCATGGTCTGGAACGGCCGCTGCCGGAATTACACGGCCAGGATATCTTCCCGCTTGACCTGTAAATGATCATCCTCGACACCAATGTGCTCTCTGCGTTGATGCAGAACGAACCACAAATTGCGGTTGTCGACTGGCTAGACGAGCAGCCTGGCGAGTCGATCTGGATAACCTGTATTACGCTTTTTGAAGCGCGTTACGGTCTGGCCCTGCTACCAGATGGGAAAAGGAAAAACCGGTTGCGCTCACTGTTTGAAGCGTTGGTAGCAGAAGACCTGGATGGCAGGGTATTAGTGTTCGATCAGGCAGCAGCGGAAGAGGCGGCGCAGCTTGCTGCAGAGCGCCATAACATGGGTTTGAATGTAGATATGCGAGATACTTTCATTGCTGGCATTGCGCTGGCGAGGAAGGCAACATTGGCAACCCGCAATATCCGCCATTTTGATGACCTCCATATCAAAGTCGTCAATCCGTGGAGTCCATTTATGGCTCCTCAGGGATATCTGTGGGTAAAAAGCTCTGGTTTTGGTGGCCGGACTCCGTGTGGACAGCCCGTGGATTTCGCCGTTCCGGCGAGCGTGTGGAAAACCGGTGGAATGCCATCCCTGGTATCCCACCGGTTTTCCACACTAATCCACCGCCTGCCCACACTCCACCGGGAAAGCACGGGTGGGTTTCGTTAGTTTTTCAATAACAGATTATTTTTAGAAAAAGAGAAGAAAAGCAACAGGAAGTGCATCTGCTGCCAGGTTTTGGTAAAGAAGAGTTTGCGACTTATCAGAACCAAACCCGAAGGACAGCAGATGCAGTTGAAGACTATCCTAAACCAATGCCATAAATTCAAGTCTTTTGTGTACGACCAAGTTCGTTTTGTTAACCGGAATGGGGAAAAGTACCTTGAGGTTGAAGTACTCCCGCGCCGCAACAGCAAAGCCATCTGTAGTGGCTGTGAACGACCTGCACGGCTTTATGACCGGTTGAACAAACGCCGTTTTGAGTTCATCCCGCTATGGGGTTATCGGGTGTTTCTGGTTTACCTTATGCGACGTGTAGATTGTGCCGATTGTGGGGTAAAGGTAGAACAGGTGCCTTGGGCAAGGGGTAAACGGGAACTCACCGATACCTATCAGCAATTTCTGGCGCACTGGGCGAAGAAGTTGTCCTGGAAGGAGGTAGCTGTGAGCTTCCAGACCAGCTGGGATAAAGTCTTTAACGCCGTAGAATACGTTGTGCTATGGGGTCTGGAGCATCGTGACCTATCGGGTATAACGGCGATCGGTGTGGATGAGATAGCGTGGCGCAAGGGGCATCATTATTTGACCATGGTTTACCAGATCG
>CAWECN010000021.1:0-17078 GCA_963807625.1 uncultured Gammaproteobacteria bacterium | reverse complement strand
CGGCCGGTTCTATTTTTGGAATTTTAAGACAAAAAATCGACCCCTCACCCAGCTTGCTTTCAACATCAACATGGCCTGAATGGCGCTTAGCAACTGCGTCGACAAAAGCCAGGCCCAGTCCTACACCCTGTATACGTTCGACGCCACTACCCTGCGTACGCCGGAACATTTCAAATAGATATGGTAGTTCTTCAACGCTTATGCCACTTCCATAATCAATGATGCAGCAGCTAATCTCGTCCATGTTCTGACGAACAGTTATGTTGACGATCGTGTTGACTTCGCTGTGTTTTATCGCGTTCGATAACAGGTTGATTATGGCGCGTTCCAGTAAGTCCGGTTCGCCCTGAATCCATAATTCTTCCTGATCAAATTCGTAGTTGATACTCACTTTCAGTTTATTTGACAATGCCCACAACTGGTCGATCGCGTTTAATACCACGCTATTAAAATCGATATCGTAAAAGTGTAAATTTTCACTGGTATTTGCACGTGATAACTGCAAAAACTGTTCGGCCAGGTGCAGGGTTTTATGCGTGTTCTTTTCCATGTTTGCCAGCATGTTGTGCACCTCATTAATGTCCGCCTTATTTTTTGCCAGTTCGATCATGGCAATCATTGATGACAGCGGTGAGCGCAAATCGTGAGAAAGAAAATTCAGCACTTCATTACGTTTGTTCTCACTGGCCTTCAACAAACTAATGTCCGAAAAGTTAACTACGAAACCATCAAATACATCACCGATGATCCGCAATGGACTGATCTCTACCATCAGCTCACGGCCGTCTTCATGTTGCGCATGTGTGAGCACCCGATCCTGGCGGAACATCACACGTTGCAATAATGCCTTCCAGTTCTCACCGTCTTTCAGTCGTACATGCTTCAATATATTCGTTAACGACTCGCCGTTGATATTGGCATTATCATCACCGTATAGATACCAGCCTGCCCGTCGATTAGACAGCATTACCTGGCCCCGGCTGCTGCAAATTAAAACACCATCGGCCATACCCGAGAGACTGTCATCGATTATTCGCCTGAGCTCTTCGTATTCGACACCGGCAGCCTGCACCTGTTCGATCTTTGCCTGCAGAACATCTTCGACGTAGGCGCTGTGATCAGTGTCTGTATCTAGTGGTGTATTAATCAGGCTGTTTAACAGGCGCATCTCTTCATCGGTGATGATGGAGTCTACGCCCATGCTCAAACCCAGCAGGCAGGGTTTATCTCTGTAACGTGTGCGTGTCCAGTAGCGATAGCCATCGATGCTCCAGCCCTGCGACTTGATGTTACTTAAATTACAGACTGGCACGCTCCCTTCTTCGAGGATGGTGTTGCCGTTTTCCTCCTGTAATACCCAGCCTTTTATCGGAACAAACTGACTGATAAATTTGATTTCATCGCTTATGTTCCTGTCGCGACGTACGCTGAGTGATTTTTGCCTGGCAGAAAGCTGGTTGAGTTCAGCATTAATATGGCGCATAGCCTGCTCCAGCCGACGCCAGCTCCATAACGGATAACTGATGAACTGGAACAGTAATATCGTGGATACCGGCAACCAGATACTGAATAACCATAACAGCAAGGCAACAGCGATCAGGGTGCCTGCGACAATACTGAACAGGGCAAGTAAGGTACTTGCTGGATTAAGGTACGGGTAAATGAGCACAGGCAGCGCAACCAGCAGGACGCTAACAACGATCAACCAGTTTTTTTGCACTTCAGTAATACGGATATCATTGCGTATCGCATCCATGACATTGGCAATTATCTCAACCCCGGACATGGTGCCGCTTTTTCCGGAGAGCGGTGTCGGCAAGGCATCACCCAGACCTTCAGCGGTGGTTCCCACCAGCACTATCTTGTCGCGAAACAGGTCTTTAGGATACTGCCCAGACAATACCTGCGAATAACCGATATGCTGAAAATGTCCGGGTGGGCCGGCGTACGGTATCAGGAAAGGGTATTCACGTGACCATTGCATGGAGGAATATTGTTTCGCCTGGTCTGCCATTTTCACCTTGTCTTCCAGTTCGACGGCATTATCGGCCACGCCTAATAAAGCCAGGCTGTAGTGCGGCCAGTGCGGCTCACCGATGCCTTCTCTGAGGAAGACCCGGCGGGCAATGCCGTCTTCACTGATATCGATATGCACATGTCCCAGTGCGGCAGCATTGTTAGTGAATTCCGGCAGCGGCAAGGCTTCGATCGGGTAGGCGTTTGTGCTCTCCTGCGACATAAAAATCGGCAGTACGACTTTTCCACTCGCACGCATGGCACGTGCCAGCAATATATCGGATATCGGATTATTACTATCGTGTTCGTTGAAAATGATATCCAGCCCGATAGCTTTCGGTGATTCCATTTCAAGTTTATTGATCAAGCTCGCATGGGTAGATCTTGGCCAGGGCCAGCGCCCTATCTCATACAGGCTTTCATCATCGATGGTTATAATGATGATGTCATTAGAAACCGTGCGTGACCAGAAGGACAGCTGCGCATCGTAGAGCAGATTATCCCAGCGCCAGAGCACGTTATTTTGTATGAACAGACCGGCAGCGGATGCCAGAAGAACAACCAGTAATATGTGCTCACCCCACCCTGAACGTCTACTCCTGGGGTTAGCCTGTTGTACAGAATCCACGTTACAGTTTCATGCTCATAACAACAGTGCGACTAGCCCTATTGTCATGATAACTTTCCAGTAAGAATCGTCTTCAACCGGAGGTGGCGGCTCTTTAATTTCAAAGCTGGCAACTGTATCAAGTCCTTCAAGTTTAAACTGATCGACACCGCGGACACTTAGATAGTAATGGCCAGGTGTAAGCTGATCCAGCTCGATTGTGTTTTCTGTGGTCGTGCTATCCACGACAAGCTGGTTGAATTTCTCATCACTTGCCAGCATGTAGCGATATAATTTTGCGCCATCCAGTGCTATCCAGGAAACCTGAACAGACGTCTGTTCGGCCGAGGTCTCAATACTCACATCCGGCGCTGATAATAATTTTACCGGTTCGGGCAACGGCTTGTCTTTCTCGGCCACGATACCGTAACCATCCTGAATCTCTTTTTCTGAGGTGCCGGCTGAAACCGCAACAATACCTTCGGTCACCTCAGTTCTACTAATCTGTTCATCATCCGTCGACAGCCTGAACGCAGTGCCGCGCACTGCAGTAATTGCCGCCGGTGTTCTGATCTCATAATGACTGTCAGGATGCTGTTTTTCTACCCAGGTATTAACGCTTCCCGAATTGAGGTGAATGCGTGTATCCACCATGCCGGTTTGTTTATGATGGCTGAGTTTGTCGAGTACGACTATGCTGTTTGACAACACCTGCAACTCCGATTTATCTGCAAACTGCATGCGCAGGTTTTGTTTGTCTGCAGTAACAACCCTGTCGCCGCTGTAGAGCTTTTCGCCGAGAGTTACTTTAGACTGCTCGCCGTTGGCACGTATTAACGTTGCATCACCGCTCACCGCAATCACCAGGGCTGGTGTTGGCTGCTGCTTTAACATTGAGACAGGTATTATAATTCGTGTGCCCGGACGTATCTTTCTATCCGGTCCCTGTTTTATCTGGTTTAATTTCTGTATTTCATCCCAGTTGTTAACGGTGGTGGTATATCTTTCAGCGATTTTCCATATACTGTCACCAGGCCTGAAAGTATATTCCCAGTATTCTTCTTCAGCAGAGACCAGGGAGGGGAAACTGGTTGCAACCACCAGCAATAATGTGTAGATAAAGCGCAACATCTTGTCTTCCTCTTATGAAACTTTGAACAAACGATAACCGCGTTGATAAATACTGGCAAGCTGCCAGCCAGCGGCCGGGTTAATTCCAAGCTTAGAGCGAATACGGCTGATATGGGTATCCACTGTGCGGGTATTGAGATCCGCCCGGGTTCCCCAGATTGACTCCATTAGAAAATCTCGAGTTACCAGGCAGCCGGCATTATGGAATAAATAGGCAGCCAGTTCAAATTCTTTATTTGTTAATTTTACTGCTTCACCATTGACCGAAATACTGCGTCCCGGATTATTTATTTCGTAAGGCGGATAAGTTTCAATTTCAGCAGGTTCTGCAATTTGAATATCTTTTTCACTATCGGCAGAATCAGTATCTCCGCCGATTTTATTGCGTCGCTGCAGCGCCTTGATTCTTGCCAGGGTGACCGCTTTTTTGACCGGCTTGACCATGTAATCATCTGCACCGTGATCAAGTGCTTCAACCACACTTTCTTCGCTATCACGACTGGTTATGAAGATCACCGGGGTATTAGAGGCTTTTTCACCGCGTAACCAGTCAAGCTCTTTAATGCCGGTGGTATCAGGCAAGTGCCAGTCGAGCACAAGCAAGTCGAAGTCCTCGCTATTCATTGCTTCACGAAAACTTTTACCTGTTGTATAAGGCTGCAGCTGGTCGCCCGCCTCTTTTGCCCACAGGCTAATCAGCTCAATCTGACTTGAATCATCTTCCAGTAATCCGATACGCACAACATAGACCTCTTAAAATGCTTTTGATTACAAATATTGCCATACTAATGGCTAACAAAAAGCCGGGGGACCGTTAACAAATGTAAACTCTCTCATTGTTTACATGCGGCGATATTAACACATAGCCAGTTTTACCTGTCACCCTGGTTGATGCTGCTCAGTCAATATTAATCGACAAGTTATTATTTCAGAAATAAAAAGGGCGGCCTTAAGCCGCCATGATTTAATGCTTTATAGTTATTGTAATACTTAAATTCTAATGCTTATACCAGCGCGACAGTTAACTTGCCTGCTTAAGAACAGAAAAAGAAGAAGTTGCCATAACAGAACTTTTGCTTTTTTTCGAATAGATCTGTAATAAAACCGATGCAATTGCATGCAAGCCTGAGATGACCTGCTCAACATTGATAGTTGACGATTTTGCAATGACTTCCACATCTATTATTTTTGACACCTGCCACTGGTGACCAGACAATAGACAGGCGATGGTATGAAATGCGCCTGTTTTTTGCGTTGATTCTATGATGAACGATGTAACATCAGGTAGAAATTGGCTGACCTGTTCAACGCTAAAGCCAACACCCTGCAAACGCTCGGTAAAAACAGCCGGTTCTTCCTCAAAACATTGTTTTATAAAATCCATTGGATCCTCCTGCGCATGATATCGAGAAATACATGAAAATTATTTATATATTCATACATCTCAGTTTTCTCTAAAAAAAACAGGCCAGGTATTTCAACATTGGCCCGGCCTGTTTATTTAAGTGATGTCAAACATGTGATGTTTCATTAACGATCAAATTAATGGCTTACCATCGGCGCCATTCCTTTTGCCTGCTCCACCCACTTAATGACTGTTTTAGCGCTGGGCGATGCTTTACATAGGTTCTTTTCCTTGTTTACTTCGGCCATCTTTTCAGCAAGATTCTCTGCGTTACGGTTACGAAGCTCTTTCACCGTATCAACACCAGCACCTTCAAGCAGTTCTGCAAACTGACCGGCCACTCCGTTGATACGGAACAGATCACACATATTTACCCACTTTAAGATATTTTTTTCATTGATCGAGGTTTTCTCTGCCAGACCTTTACGACCTGATTTAGTACCTCCGACCTCGAGTAAATTATCGGTTGTTTTAATCCCTGCCTGCTGTAAAAGTTCTGCATACTTGGGACCAATACCTTCTACATCTTGAATACTTTTAGACATTTTCATGCTCTCCTATTGTATTAATATAAACGTTATTAACTAAAAATCTTTTAAACCGAATCGGTTACTCTGTTTGAACTGGCTAAGCAGTGATGTCCACTAGCACAACCAGCAGTTCGATCGCGAGCCAGCTTGCAACGATGCTTAGCAAAATCGTCAGCCCGGTCATGCCACTTAAATAAAAAGACCATTTGAATACATTATTTACTGCTTGCATGGGACTTATCCCCTTTTTTCGTTTGCCAAAATTTGTATGACACTACTTCACACCATCTACTAACCATGCACAACCGGGTAAATGTTAAACAATGTTAATTAAACCAACAGTTATCTGGGACTGCTGCAGTTCTTTTGAGATTGAAACAAAGCACGAATGTGCTAGTAGTTAGAAAAACCGGTATAGCTTCACTCAACGCAATAAACCTTAGTTATTTTAGTGTCATTTTGAGAACTTTGATGTCACTTAAATGACACGCAAGTCATTGTTATACAATTGTTTTATTCTCTTGAAATCATGGTTTTTACTACCTGCTGTGCTATATGGTACGTAAATCCAGAAAAAAATCTTGTTGAGTTGCCCTTGTATACCAACTCTAAATTCAGACCATATAACACCAGGTGACATTACGATGTTTGTTTCATTACGAAACATTTCTTTAACCGCAGTTATCTCGATCATCAGTAGCAACGTTGCAGCTCATGGTGAGACAGATGACATCACAGCGATATCACTAGAACAGCTACTGAACACAGAGGTCTTTACCGCCTCCAAGTTCAACCAGAAGACGAGTGAAGCACCATCAAAAGTTACCGTCATTACTTCTGATGCAATACGGAAATTTGGTTACCGGACACTAAAAGATATCCTCAACAGTATTCCAGGGTTATATACGTCCTATGACAGAAATTACACCACCCTGGGTGTACGTGGATTTGGCTTACCGGGTGACTACAGTACCCGCATCCTCATGCTGCTTGATGGCCAGCGAGTTAACGATAATATCTACGACAGCTTTGGCATTGACTACGACGGCATTGTCAATGTCGACCTTATCGAGCGTGTCGAATTCTCGTCCGGTCCAGGATCAGCTATCTATGGTACCAATGCCGTTTTCGGCGTTATCAATGTCATTACAAAAAGCGGTGGCGCTATCGACGGCCTGCAAGTCTCGGCTGATTATGCTAGCGAGAACAGCCGCAGGGCACGTGTTACCGCCGGCAGTAGTTTTGACAATGGTCTCGATGCAATATTCTCTGCTTCAGCCTACAAGAGTGATGGCGCTGACATCTATTTTCCTGAGTTTGACGATCCTTCCACGAACAACGGTGTAGCTGTCGGGCGCGATTACCATGAATCACAGAACCTGTTCCTCAAACTGAAATATGAAAACTGGGGATTTGAGGCGGCATACAATGATCGTAAAAAAGGTATACCGACTGCCTCGTATGAGCAGGAATTCAATATGTCGCCAAGTGAAACCGTCGATACCCTCGGCATGGCAACATTGACATATGATACCGCCATCAACAATACATCAGAGGTATATGGCAGCTTTTCACTAGGCAGGTACGAATACTCCGGAGACTTTATCTACGATTATCCACCACTCACGGTTAACAGAGACGAGTCACTCGGTGAATGGTGGAATGTAGAGTTACGTTACCAGACTACGCATTTTGACAATCACAGGATAATCGTGGGTACAGAGCTGCAAAACAATGGGACTCAAGATCAGGCCAACTTTGATGTAGACCCTTTCGAAAGCTACCTGGATGATAGCCGCTCCGGTGAGAGGTACGGCATTTACCTGCAAGATGAGATACGGCTATCGAAGCAGCTTATCCTCAACGCAGGTGTCCGTTATGACAAAAATATTTTTGACGCCGGCGCAGCTAATGTAAACAAGAGTATCGTAAGCCCACGGCTTGCTCTCATCTATTCCATCCAGCCTGAAACCACGCTGAAGATAATCTATGGCACGTCATATCGCAACCCGAATGCATACGAGTTATATTACGCTGAAACCTTAGGATATCTACCGAATACCAACCTTAATCCTGAAGAAGTAGAAACATTCGAGATAGATATCGAACACTACCTGAGTAATAACTTCAGGTTATCCGCATCATTGTATTCGAATAACACGACTGACCTTATCGGATTGTTCAGCGACCCCAGTACCGGTGACCTGTTTTTTGACAACCTTGATGATGTAACAGCACAGGGCACCGACATCGAAGCCGAATACATCGCTAACAGCGGCCTGAGGTTACGCAGCAGTTACAGCTTCGTTGATACCGAAGACAAGTCCACCGGTGCAAGGTTGACGAACTCACCTGAGCACATGTTCAAGTTCAACATGACTGCACCTGTATTCAAACAGAACGCCGACGCTGGTATCGAGTTTCAGTACATGAGCTCGCGCACCAACCCTAACGGAGGCAGTACTGGCGGTTACGGCATAACCAACCTGACCCTGTCTAGCCAGAAAGTGTATGAGCGGCTGGAACTGTCTGCTAGTATCTACAACCTGTTTGACAAGCAGTATGCTGACCCCGTATCAGTAGAACATGTACAGAGCAGCATCGTTCAGGACGGCAGGAACTTCAGGATAAAGGCAACTTACACCTTCTAAGGTGCAGACAAGGATTATAAATTTTGCATAAGGCCACTATAAAACTTTTTCTATTGCTCGTTACCGTTCTGGTAACACAAGCACCAGTGACTGCATCCGCTGAAAACGTTTCCGAGTATACGATCAAGGCCGGTTTTATATATAACTTTGCCAAATTTACTAAATGGCCTGACGAGTCCGAAGATCTTAAAATATGCATTTTCGGTAAAGACCCATTTGGAAACACTATCAACAGCCTGAACGGCAGACAGAGCAATGGCCGCACCATAAAGATTATCCGGACAAAGAAGATCGATGAAATCAAGAATTGTCATATCGCTTTTTTAAATATCATCCCGCCCGAGCGTCACCTGTTCGAACGCGCACTGAAGAAGATCAAAGGTACGAATGTACTCACTATTGCTGATGCTGCAAATGTAACAGACTTCGGCGTCATTATCGGAATGAGGATAGACAATGACAAGATAGCTTTTGATGTTAACCATACGGTCGCCCAGGCATCCAATCTTGAGATAAGTGCCAAATTATTACGCCTAGCCTCGCAGGTCAACTAAGCGATGACCCTCGAATCTCTGCGCACACCATTTAGCAGGTTGTCAATACAGAATAAACTGCTGGTCATTAATTTAACGGTAACATCGATAGCTTTGTTATTCGCAGTCATTATGGCTATCGTCGGTGAATACGCCAGCAAACGTGATTTCTTTATGCAATCGTTGCAGGTGCAGGCAAGGATGGTTGCCAATAATACGACCGCGGCGCTCGTATTTAATGACCCCGACGGCGCTAAGGATATCCTGCGTGCATTTACATCATCTTCAGATATTCATGTGGCTGTGATTTATGACGCCGATGATAAAATACTTGCACATTATATAAAACCGGGTATTGAAACCGAAATCAGTGAGATAAAAACCTTGTACGAGCAGGATGGTTCTACAGGTAGAGACGTCCACCTTCATGAAGACACGAATATTCTGCATAATAAAATTCATATCGTGCAAAATATAACTCTTGAAGATGAAACGATTGGCAACCTGTTTATCCAGGCTGATATCTCAAGCTTGTACGAAGACATTAGAAGCTACTTTACCTATACAGCTGTCGTGGCACTTCTGGGGCTTTGTATTGCATCATTACTGCTTCTCAAACTGAGAAAAAGCATCACTAAACCGATACAGGAATTATCCAGTTTAATGGATACTGTCATCCTGAAAAATGACTACAGCATTCGCTCTGATAATCTCTCAGGCGATGAGATAGGCACTCTGTCGCAGGGCTTTAACGAGATGCTGGCTCACATCCAGGTCAATGATGAAAAACTCGCCTATGAATTAAGCGAACGTTATAAAGCGGAAGAGCACCTGGACAAACTAGCCTATTATGATGTCGTCACTAACCTTCCCAATCGCCATTTCTTTCATGATCATCTCGATCGTTCGGTCGAGCACGCGATCAAAACAAAACAGAAAATGGCATTGTTATTCCTGGACCTGGATAATTTCAAAATTGTTAACGATACATTGGGACATAAGACCGGGGATCTATTACTTAAACAATCATCTTCCAGACTGTCTAACGTATTACGTCAGAACGATTACATCTGCCGTATCGGCGGTGACGAGTTTGCCATCATCATCGAAAAGATAAAAAGCATCGATGATATCTCGATCGTTGCCGAGAAGTGCATCGAAGCCCTTTCTAACCCATTCGCTTTCGATGGCAATAACTTTTTTATCGGCGTGAGCATCGGTATAAGCATCTGCCCTGATGATTCGATTACGGCAAATGAACTGCTGGTTAACGCAGACATGGCAATGTACGATGCAAAGACTCGCGGCAAGAATAATTACCAGTACTTCAATCCGAGTATGAACGAAACTCATAGCCGTAAATATCAGCTGGAGACTGATCTTAGGAACGCTATTAGCGAAAACCAGTTAGAGCTTTATTACCAGCCGCAAGTCGATTCGATAACAGGCAACCTGACAGGTGTAGAAGCACTGATGAGGTGGCACCATCCTGAGAAAGGATTAATCCCACCAGATGAATTCATACCGATAGCAGAAGAGTCAGGTCTAATCCTGCCATTAGGCGACTGGCTTATCGAGACCGCGTGTACCCAGGGCAAGCGTTTAATCAATGCAGGAATGAAAGACATCTCCATCGCGATCAACATCTCTGCCATACAGATACGTGAGGATGCCTTTGTCAGTAAGGTCAGTAATATATTAGACATCTGTAGCATAGCTCCTGGAAGATTAGAATTCGAACTGACAGAGACCATTCTTATGGATGACAGTGAGATAGTCATCGACAAGGTTAAGCAGTTAAAAGCCATCGGCGTCCATGTCGCTATCGATGATTTTGGCACCGGTTTCTCATCGATGAATTATCTAAAAAGCTTCCCTATCAGTAAGCTTAAAATCGATAAGAGTTTCATTTCAGGGTTACCACAGAGCCAGGAAGACATTGCGATTACACGAGCCATCATTGCCATGGCTCATGGCATGGGGTTAAAAGTTGTTGCTGAAGGAGTCGAACACGGTGACCAGGCGACGTTATTGTCTGAACTTGACTGTGATGTATTCCAGGGTTACTACTACGCCAAACCAATGCCGCTCGATGATCTACTTGCACTCTATGATCAGCAACAGGACCCAGGGGACGAGCTATGCCTGGTGAAAGTTAATCAATAGCCACTATCGAAGCAGCCTTTTGCATCACGCTTCACAGGTCGTCAAAACAAGCTTGCCATCATCCCCTGTCAAGCAAAGGAGAATAAAGTGGCCTGATCACTCCGTCCCCTTTCTGTTGTATATCATTGCCAGCTGTTCCACATAGCCGTCTTACTCAAAGCATGATCTTGTCTGCGGAAAATAATGTCTTGGCTTTCTCCTGAACTTCATCATCGTCCATCACCTTACACTCAGGCATTACAAATATCTTATCCAGCTCACCAGCCTTCAGTTCTTCAACTTTTTTTATGACCGAACGTTTCTTTTGTGTTTTGGTTTCTTTTTTTCTTACATTCGTAATATCGATGACCGACTCTTGCCTTAGAACCGCCCCCGGTAGCTTGGCTGTAAAATCAGCAAACATTTTATCTATCAAACTATTACCAGATTGGGTCAATGCATTTATCCATTTCTTCCTGACAGGATGCATGTCCAGTTCTGTCGTGTACCAAAGGTCATCAATGACTTTTACTGAGTACTCAAATTTCATGAAGAGAACCCAGGCATGGGCACTGGCATTTGTTTCAAGTTGCAGATGTGTGGTTTCATATCCCTCAATTTTCGGTCCTGGTTCTTCAAGAACTTTTTTTACAGTTGGCGCTTCCACGGTTACGTTGAAAAACTCTATCGCATCAGTAGCCTGATCACCCAAACTCCTGAAGAACTCTTCTGTCTTCATCTCAGTACAGTAAAACCCGTCCTTTGATTTGTCACCTATAACCCAGTTTTCTCCGCTGTTGACTGTCATGATGTAAGGTGACTGGTCTGTTAATTCCTTACCTGCCCCAGGAAAATCAATCCTGAACCTGTCCTTATTAAAGGTGATTATTTCGATACTTTTTTCGATACTGTCACCTTTGGTGACTTCAACCTCAACAACGACTCTGGTTCCTGCTTCGACTGTGAACACAGTAAATAGAAGAATCACTGATACAAGAAGTAAAGTTCTGAAGTTTTTCATATGTTCACCAAAATAAGTACAGGAGGACAACTAACCACTTCTCTGATAGTCTAGTTAAAAACTATATGAGCCGGATAATTCAATCTCCAGCATGAGTTGTAAGTGGATATATTATTTAATATGATAAACAAACGGCTAAGACAATGGTATCAAACTGATGCGTGTTTACTTGACATGCATCAAAATTAAGTTTTATTGTCCGGTATAGCCTTAATAAACATAGTTAGAGATATCGGGTTAGTGCGTGAAATATATACGACTCAGAATTGCTCTCTACAAATACTTTCCATGACCTTGACCAGATGGTCATGGTTGCTGCAGCTGTATAGGGTCTACGTTGCCGACATCTCTTCGGTTCAGCCTTAGCAAACAGTAAACCTCAACGATCTGGTATACGCCATAACCGAGAAGCTATTTAATATCAAAGAGTGGAGCCATGAAAAGCTTGAAATGCAAAATCAGAGCTGGTTTGCTACCTGCTATTATTGCCCTGCTAGCAGCGTCGCCGTTATGTGTTTCTGCAGAAGATAGTAAAGCTGATGGCGGTGACCTGCGCGCCGCTGTACAGAACCCGATCAGCTCGCTGGTCAGCCTGCCGTTTAAATTCACTTTTGACTACGGCGCACAAAATGGTGATGGCACGATATTAAATATTCAACCGGTATACCCTGTCACTAAAGGCAACTGGAATTATGTCAGCCGTTTGATTCTGCCGGTAGCCAGCGTAGATGGTGCAATATCAACACCGGACAACCCCAATCCAAGAGGGAAAGAAAGTGCATCCGGCCTCGGTGATACCAACTACTCTCTCTATCTGTCACCGGTTAAATACGGCAAAGTCATCTGGGGCGTTGGCCCGTCCATCATGATGCCAACGGCATCTGATGACCAGTTAGGCAGTGGTAAATGGAGCGCAGGTATTACCGGTGTCGCACTGACCCAGCCCGGTTGGGGAACGATGGGTATCCTCGGTCGCCATCTATGGTCGTTTGCCGGTGATGATAATCGTTCAGATGTTAATCAATCCCTGGTAGAACCGTTTGCTAATTACAACCTCGATAAAGGCTGGTTTCTGATTACCGATATAATCATTACAGCAAACTGGGAAGCACCTTCCAACCAGACATGGACTGTACCACTCGGCGGTGGTGCCGGCCGCATCTATAAGATTGGCAACCAGGCAGTTAACAACCGCATTGAATTTTATTACAACGTAGAAAAACCCGACTCCGCACCCGACTGGACCTGGGCCTTTACCTTCCAGTTCCTGTTTCCAAAATAATAGAGTTTATTCGGTAAATTGAACGACCGCTTTGGCTGCAAATTCCATTAGGCTTCGTAGATTATAAGGTGATAGAGGGCTTAAATTTTAACCACCACAGATGATGGCCTGCCCTATGGAGAAATTCCGACTCGTGCAGATCATCCTTACAATACGTAAAAATTGAGTTACATCAAAGCTGCCAGTTATATTGGGTTGTTATAATAAAAATGGTAGATTGCGGTATGTATGAGAATTGATGTGAATCGATAACCAACAGAATGGGGGAATGCTGTGAGCAAGAAATGGATCCTGATATCGTTGACAGTAGTTATCCTGCTACCTGTCATACTGCTCATCTCTGGCGTGGTCTTTCTGAATTCCGCCGACCTTAAAGAACACCGGGATACCATTGCCGAACACATCAGTCAGGCAGCCGGTCGACAATTAAGCCTTAACGGTGAGCTCGAACTAAATATATCTACAAAATTTTCTATCGTTGTTACCGACATCGCTTTGGCAAATGCTACGTGGGCTTCTGAACCGGAGATGCTCGCTATCCAGCGTGTCGAGGCCGAAGTCATGTTATTACCATTGTTAAGTGGAAAGGTTCACATCCCACGCTTTCATCTTGAGGGTGTCAAGGCATTGGCAGAGACCAACGCCAGCGGTATTAGCAACTGGATACTCACAGATGCAGGTGATGATGAGGTAGAAGTTGAAGCAGATGATGCAGACGCCTCTGGTGCAATGAAACTTCCCTGGATTGGTGACATGTATATCGGTGACGTTGAATTCAACTATCACGATGGACAGACGGGAAAAAGCATCACATCTAAACTCGAACATGCCAGGATTAGCGCAACCGAAAAGAACGCTCCGACGGTTATCGACATCGTCGGCCAGGTTAATAAAAACCCGGTAGAGATTCATGGCCAGTTTGCCTTACCAGAGGATCTGGCAAAAATTGGAACAGATGTTCCTATAGAGCTGCATGCCAGCGTGCTGGATTTCAAGGCTGAAGTAGTTGGTAATATAACCGGTACCATGGATGCACCAGTAATCGATCTGACTATGCAAGCCAATGCTGCCAATCTGAAAAAACTGCGACAGGTGTTTGGTGACGCCGTGCCAACTATAGGCAAGATAAACTTAAGCGCAAAGTTGAAAAGTCAGCCAGCGAAATTGCAGTTATCAGAATTAGAACTGAGGCTTGGCAATGGCCGTATACACGGCTGGCTAACTCTGGATACTTCGGCATCTATACCGGATATACAGGCAGAGTTAAACCTCACTGACCTGAATATCGACAAACTGTTATCAACAAAGTCCAAAACAGTTAAAGCGAAAGCAAAACCGGCTAAAAAATCTAAAAGTGAAAAACTCTTTTCCGAAGACCCCTTGCCATTCGACACCCTGTCACAAGCAAATATCAAGGCGACGCTGCGGGGTAATAACCTGGTGCGTAATAATAAACGCCTGAAAGAAGTTGAGGCCAGTATCCACCTGATCGATGAAAAATTATCTATTTCTATACTTAAGCATTCATTCGTCCGAGATAAATTTGTCGCTGATTTAGTAATTGATGCCAGTGGCATTGGAGCGCCCAGTACGACGATCACTTTCAAGGTCCCCCACCTTGAGCTAAGCGAATTGCTCATTACAGGCGGAGGGGCCACAGCAGTTGAAGGACCGCTGGCGATAGATATTTTTCTTCAGGCCAGGGGCAACAGTGTGGCGCAGATCATGGCTACACTGGATGGAAACATTAATCTACTTATGGAACAGGGCAGTGCCAATGCCAAAGCGCTTGATATGTTTGTTGGCGGACTCACTGCGATGGTTGGTACAATTTTTGTAGATAACGCTTCAAAGACAAAAATCAATTGCGCCATCAGCGATATTAAAATTAAGGACGGTATTCTTTCTCCTCAGCTAATCGTTCTGGATACACAGTACTCTACAGTGTTTGCTGATGGACAAGTGGACTTAATAAAAGAACAGCTCGATATCAAAGTTACACCAGCGGCCAAGGGGGTAACCCTTAGCGTCGCGTATCCAGTCCACCTACATGGCAGCTTAAGTAAACCGAAAGTAGAGGTCGAGAAAACCGACGCGCTATTAAAGACGGGTGAACTCTGGGCTACGATTGTATATCCACCGGTGGCACTGATTAAATTCTCGGATCTGGGTGATGGTAAGCAGAACCCCTGCGTTTCCATGATTGCAGAAAAAGCAGGTCACCCCATATTGGAAGGTACTGGCAAACTCGTCGGCGGTGCTGTCAAAGGTGTAGGTAATGTGGTCAAAGATGTCGGTTCCGGTATCGGCAAGATCTTTGACACGGGAGACCAAAAAGAGGATCCGGAAGCGCCCGCTGAGACAAACGTTGATGAGAGCGATTTCGATATGGACGACTAAAGCAGACTCTTTGTTAATGCTTCTCTTTGATTAAGCGTGTTGTCATCTTTACGAAATATAGGGCTGGAAGTTACTTGTAAAAATTAAACAGAATCACCTAAAGGAACTCGTGTAAAAAACACAGTTCTATAACACTAGTGGTAAGGAAACCAGTATAGGCTTACCTGCTAAAAGCCTACACAAGCAGTTTACGCGGTGTTCAAGATTCGCTCGGCGGATCGAAGATCCAGATCATTCAATAGCCTTCTTCCTGCGCTATCGCAATGCCTTTTTAGGACTGCGGTCGGAGTTATAAAGCCCCCAGTGCTTTTCGGCCTTGGCCATCGGGTTTTTCCCATCGAAGCCACCCTTCCATAGCTCATCGAAGGACGAGAAATAGAATGATATAACCTGGTTGCTTTCGACCCAGGGATGATACTGATCGAAGAAGACTTCCTGCTCGTTCTCGCCGGCCTTGCCGATCAGGCCACCCTCGTAACTGCCATCGTTATAAATCCGGCTGGTCGGCCAACCGGTTTCACAATAGGCGATTCGATGATCCGGATGCCGGCGCTGGATGTCGCGGTAGATTGAATCGGTCCAGTCCATTGCCACATCGAGCGTCTTGTTATTCCAGAAGGCGTAGGCGTGCAGGCAGATAAAATCGATCTCGTCGGCTATTTTTTTAGCCTGGGGTTTGTTCCAGAAATTGTAATCATCGCTCACCGTGACCGGTTGCCCGATGCTGGCGCGCACCTGCCTGATTTGCCCGATCACTTTATCCATGTCGTCAAGCCTGTGATATGACCAGTCGACGAAGATTTCGTTACCGACATTGACGGCAACGATGATTTCGGGAAAACGGTTGGCCAACTCGATCGCGCTTTTAAGCTGCGCGGTATTCTCCTCGTCGGTTTTGTGCCCATCGAGCCAGATTCCCTGCATCACGCGAATCGGCAGGTCATTGTCAGCAATCACTTCGAGGATGTTTTGCGACTGCTCGTCGGATCCGTACAGTCTTATCAAGTTCCATCTTGTGGAGATGATCTGAAGATCTTCGAGGATATCTTGTTTCGAGGTTAATCCCTTGCCCGGGCCCTCGCCGTCACGATAGGCGCCATAGGAAACGCCATTCCCTATCCAGTTGCCATCGATGGTCGGATTAAATTCTCTCTTGAGGAAAGAGTCATTTGCGGCTGAAACTTCGGCTGCCTGCGATGGAAGCGAACTGCATGCAACCAGAAAAACCAGGATAGCGATCGATACGAGTCTGATGCTTGAGATCATATATTCCTTCTTTATATTTACGCTACACCAAAACTGGCGTGGCTCAAGGCAAACTGGACGGCCTGTTGCCCGAAAGTATTTCAAACTGAAC
>CAWECN010000020.1:0-283860 GCA_963807625.1 uncultured Gammaproteobacteria bacterium | reverse complement strand
GCCAGCGATTACCGGGTCACCAATCGGCTCTGTGACTTATGCCTTAGGCGGCGCTGACGCTGGCTTGTTTACCATTAACTCGAGTACAGGCGTGGTCAGTATGATCGCTCGCGACTTTGAGAACGCTGCGGACGCCAATACTGATAATGTTTATGAGTTAAGTATCATCGTTACTGATAGTGATGGTAATAGTGACAGCGAAGCCTGGGTAGTAACCGTGGATGATGTGGTTGAAACGGCGAGCTTCACCATCGATGCCATCGCTGATGCGAATATCAATGAGAACACAGCTTATACCAGTGTGACACCAGCGATTACTGGGTCACCAATCGGTTCAGTGACTTATACCCTGGGCGGTGCTGACGCTGGTCTATTTACCATCAACGGTACAACCGGTGTGGTCAGTATGATCGCACGCGACTTCGAAAGTCCAGCCGATGCCGGTGCAAATAATGTTTATGAATTAAGTATCATCGTTACTGATAGTGATGGCAACACTGACAGCGAAGCCTGGGCAGTAACGGTGCAGGATGCGGTTGAAGTTTCTGCCATCACCATCGATGCGATCGCAGATGCGAATATCAATGAGAATGCAATCTACACCGGTGTCACCCCGGCGATTACCGGGACACCGATCGGCTCTGTGACTTATACCCTGGGCGGTACTGACGCTGGTCTATTTACCATTAACGAGTACAACGGTGTGGTCAGTATGATCGCACGCGACTTCGAGTCGCCAGCGGATGCCGGTGCAAATAATGTTTATGATCTGAGCATCACGGTGACCGATGCCGATGGTAATAGTGACAGCGAAGCCTGGGCGGTAACGGTAGATGACGTGGTCGAAGTTTCTGCCATCACCATCGATGCGATTGCTGACGCCACGGTTAATGAGAACGTAATATACACCGGTGTTACCCCGGCGATTACCGGGACACCGATCGGCTCTGTGACTTATACCCTGGGTGGAGCAGACGCCGCTTTATTTACGATTAATAGCAGTACTGGCGTAGTCAGTATGATCGCCCGTGACTTCGAGTCGCCTGCCGATGCCGGTGCGAACAATGTCTATGACCTGAATATCACGGTGACTGATGCGGATGGTAATAGTGACAGCGAAGCCTGGACGGTAACCGTGCAGGATATCACTGAGACAGCAGTGTTCACCATCGATGCGATCGCGGATACCACTGTTGATGAGAATGCGATATACACCGGTGTAACGCCAGCGATTACCGGGTCACCGATCGGCTCTGTGACTTATGCCTTAGGCGGCGCTGACGCTGGCTTGTTTACCATTAACTCGAGTACAGGCGTAGTCAGCATGATCGCTCGCGACTTTGAGAACGCTGCGGACGCCAATACTGATAATGTTTATGAATTAAGTATCATCGTTACTGATAGTGATGGCAACACTGACAGCGAAGCCTGGACAGTAACGGTGCAGGATGCTGCCGAAGTTGCTTCATTTGCCATCGATGCGATTGCAGATGCAAACGTCAATGAGAACACAGCTTATACCAGTGTGACACCAGCGATTACCGGGTCACCAATCGGTAGTGTGACTTACACCTTAGGTGGCACTGACGCCAGCCTGTTTACCATCAACGGTACAACCGGTGTGGTCAGTATGATCGCCCGTGACTTCGAGTCACCAGCCGATGCCAATAGCGATAATACCTACGAGTTAACCATCAGTGTAACTGATAGTGATGGCAACACTGACAGCGAAGCCTGGACAGTAACGGTGCAGGATGCTGCCGAAGTTGCTTCATTTGCCATCGATGCGATTGCAGATGCAAACGTCAATGAGAACACAGCTTATACCAGTGTGACACCAGCGATTACCGGGTCACCAATCGGTAGTGTGACTTACACCTTAGGTGGCACTGACGCCAGCCTGTTTACCATCAACGGTACAACCGGTGTGGTCAGTATGATCGCCCGTGACTTCGAGTCACCAGCCGATGCCAATAGCGATAATACCTACGAGTTAACCATCAGTGTAACTGATAGTGATGGCAACACTGACAGTGAAGCCTGGGCGGTAACGGTACAGGATGTGGTTGAAGCGGCAACGTTTAACATCGATGCGATTGCTGACGCCACGGTTAATGAGAACGTAATATACACCGGTGTTACCCCGGCGATTACTGGGACACCGATCGGCTCTGTGACTTATACCTTAGGTGGAGCAGACGCCGCTTTATTTACGATTAATAGCAGTACAGGCGTAGTCAGCATGATCGCTCGCGACTTTGAGAACGCTGCGGACGCCAATACTGATAATGTTTATGAATTAAGTATCATCGTTACTGATAGTGATGGCAACACTGACAGCGAAGCCTGGGCAGTAACGGTGCAGGATGCGGTTGAAGTTTCTGCCATCACCATCGATGCGATTGCTGACGCCACGGTTAATGAGAACGTAATATACACCGGTGTTACCCCGGCGATTACCGGGACACCGATCGGCTCTGTGACTTATGCCTTAGGTGGAGCAGACGCCGCTTTATTTACGATTAATAGCAGTACTGGCGTAGTCAGTATGATCGCCCGTGACTTTGAGTTACCAGCCGATGCCGGTGCGAACAATGTCTATGACCTGAATATCACGGTGACTGATGCGTGATGGTAATACTGACAGTGAAGCCTGGACGGTAACCGTGCAGGATGTCGCTGAGACAGCAGCTGCTTCACCATCGATGCGATCGCTGACGCCACGGTTAATGAGAACGTGATATACACCGGTGTTACCCCGGCGATTACCGGGACACCGATCGGCTCTGTGACTTATGCCTTAGGTGGAGCAGACGCCGCTTTATTTACGATTAATAGCAGTACTGGCGTAGTCAGTATGATCGCCCGTGACTTTGAGTTACCAGCCGATGCCGGTGCGAACAATGTCTATGACCTGAATATCACGGTGACTGATGCGGATGGTAATACTGACAATGAAGCCTGGACGGTAACTGTAGATGACGTGGTCGAAGTTTCTGCCATCACCATCGATGCGATTGCTGACGCCACGGTTAATGAGAACGTAATATACACCGGTGTTACCCCGGCGATTACCGGGACACCGATCGGCTCTGTGACTTATACCTTAGGTGGAGCAGACGCCGCTTTATTTACGATTAATAGCAGTACTGGCGTAGTCAGTATGATCGCCCGTGACTTTGAGTTACCAGCCGATGCCGGTGCGAACAATGTCTATGACCTGAATATCACGGTGACTGATGCGGATGGTAATACTGACAATGAAGCCTGGACGGTAACCGTGCAGGATATCACTGAGACAGCAGTGTTCACCATCGATGCGATCGCGGATACCACTGTTGATGAGAATGCGATATACACCGGTGTAACGCCAGCGATTACCGGGTCACCAATCGGCTCTGTGACTTATGCCTTAGGCGGCGCTGACGCTGGCTTGTTTACCATTAACTCGAGTACAGGCGTGGTCAGTATGATCGCTCGCGACTTTGAGAACGCTGCGGACGCCAATACTGATAATGTTTATGAGTTAAGCATCATCGTTACTGATAGTGATGGTAATAGTGATAGTGAAGCCTGGGCAGTAACCGTGGATGATGTGGTTGAAACGGCGAGCTTCACCATCGATGCCATCGCTGATGCGAATATCAATGAGAACACAGCTTATACCAGTGTGACACCAGCGATTACTGGGTCACCAATCGGTAGTGTGACTTACACCTTAGGTGGCACTGACGCCGGTCTATTTACCATCAACGGTACCACAGGTGTGGTTAGCATGATCGGACGTGACTTCGAAAGTCCAGCCGATGCCGGTGCGAATAATGTTTATGACTTGAGTATCACGGTCACGGATGCCGATGGCAACACCTACAGTGAAGCCTGGGCAGTTACCGTTCAGGACGTGGTTGAGACTGCAAGTTTCACCATCGATGTGATCACTGATGCAAACGTCAACGAGAATGCAATCTATACCGGTGTTACCCCGGCGATCTCCGGGACGCCGATCGGAACCTTGAGCTATACCTTAGGTGGTACCGATGCTGGTCTGTTTACCATCAACGGTACAACCGGTGTGGTCAGTATGATCGCACGAGACTTCGAGTCACCAGCCGATGCCAATAGTGATAATACCTACGAGTTAACCATCACTGCAACTGATAGTGATGGCAACACTGATAGTGAAGCCTGGGCTGTAACGGTACAGGATGTCGTTGAAGGCGCTAGCTTTACCATTGATTCAATCGCAAATGCGACGGTTAATGAAAATGCGATCTACACCGGTGTCACCCCGGCGATTACCGGGACACCGATCGGCTCTGTGACTTATACCTTAGGTGGAGCAGACGCCGCTTTATTTACGATTAATAGCAGTACTGGCGTAGTCAGTATGATCGCCCGTGACTTTGAGTTACCAGCCGATGCCGGTGCGAACAATGTCTATGACCTGAGTATCACGGTGACTGATGCGGATGGTAATACTGACAGTGAAGCCTGGGCGGTAACTGTAGATGACGTGGTCGAAGTTTCTGCCATCACCATCGATGCGATTGCTGACGCCACGGTTAATGAGAACGTAATATACACCGGTGTTACCCCGGCGATTACCGGGACACCGATCGGCTCTGTGACTTATACCTTAGGTGGAGCAGACGCCGCTTTATTTACGATTAATAGCAGTACTGGCGTAGTCAGTATGATCGCCCGTGACTTTGAGTTACCAGCCGATGCCGGTGCGAACAATGTCTATGACCTGAATATCACGGTGACTGATGCGGATGGTAATACTGACAGTGAAGCCTGGGCGGTAACTGTAGATGACGTGGTCGAAGTTTCTGCCATCACCATCGATGCGATTGCTGACGCCACGGTTAATGAGAACGTAATATACACCGGTGTTACCCCGGCGATTACCGGGACACCGATCGGCTCTGTGACTTATACCTTAGGTGGAGCAGACGCCGCTTTATTTACGATTAATAGCAGTACTGGCGTAGTCAGTATGATCGCCCGTGACTTTGAGTCACCAGCCGATACCGGTGCAAACAATGTTTATGACCTGAGTATCACGGTGACTGATGCGGATGGTAATACTGACAGTGAAGCCTGGGCAGTAACCGTGGATGATGTGGTTGAAACGGCGAGCTTCACCATCGATGCCATCGCTGATGCGAATATCAATGAGAATGCGATCTACACCGGTGTGACCCCAGCGATTACCGGGTCACCAATCGGCTCTGTGACTTATACCTTAGGCGGCGCTGACGCTGGCTTGTTTACCATTAACTCGAGTACAGGCGTGGTCAGTATGATCGCTCGCGACTTTGAGAACGCTGCGGACGCCAATACTGATAATGTTTATGAGTTAAGCATCATCGTTACTGATAGTGATGGTAATAGTGATAGTGAAGCCTGGGCAGTAACCGTGGATGATGTGGTTGAAACGGCGAGCTTCACCATCGATGCCATCGCTGATGCAAACGTGAATGAGAACACGGTTTATACCAGTGTAACCCCGGCAATTACAGGCGCCCCGATCGGAACTGTGACTTACAGTCTGGGTGGTACTGATGCCAGTGACTTTACGATCAATTCAGCAACTGGTGTTGTGACTATGATCGGACGTGACTATGAGAATGCGGTTGATGCCAATATAGATAATGTTTATGAGTTAAGTACCATCGTTACTGATAGTGATGGTAATAGTGATAGTGAAGCCTGGACAGTAACCGTGGATGATGTGTTTGAAACGGCGAGCTTCACCATCGATGCCATCGCTGATGCGAATATCAATGAGAACACGGCTTATACCAGTGTAACCCCGGCGATTACCGGATCACCGATCGGTGCTGTGACTTATACCTTAGGCGGCGCTGACGCTGGTCTGTTTACCATCAATGGTTCAACGGGTGTCGTTAGCATGGTGGCCCGTGACTTTGAGTCTCCAGACGATTCTGGCACAAACAACATCTACGATTTGAGCATTACAGCGACCGATACCGATGGTAATTCTGATAGTGAAGCCTGGGCAGTAACCGTTCAGGATGTGGCCGAAGTTGCTTCATTTACCATCGATGCGATCAGTAATGTGAACATCAATGAGAACACGCCTTACACCAGTGTGACACCAAACATCACCGGTACCCCGGTCGGCAGCGTAACCTACAGTCTGGGCGGCGCCGATGCTGGCCTGTTTACTATCAATGGTGCCAGCGGCGTGGTTAGCATGATTGCCCGTGACTTCGAGTCACCTGCAGATGCTGGGAACGATAATGTTTACAATCTTACTATTACTGCAACTGATTCAGATGGTAATAACGATACCGAAGCCTGGTCCGTCACCGTGCAGAACGTAGTGGAGGTCGCTGCATTTACCATCGATGCGATCGCCAATATTAATGTTAATGAGAACACGCCTTACACCAGTGTTACCCCGGCGATTACAGGTACCCCGATCGGCACTATATCTTATACTCTGAGTGGTGCTGACGCTGCCGACTTCACCATCAATAGTAGTACGGGTGTGATCAGTATGGTCGCGCGCGACTTTGAAAATGCCGCCGATGACAATACCGATAATGTCTACGAGTTAACGATTACTGCTACGGATGACGATGGCAACAGCGACAGTGAAGACTGGACAGTGGCGGTGGATGATGTAGCTGAAACGGCGACCTTTACCATCGATGCGATCGCCAATATTAATGTTAATGAGAACACGCCTTACACCAGTGTTACCCCGGCGATTACAGGTACCCCGATCGGCACTATATCTTATATTCTGAGTGGTGCTGACGCTGCCGACTTCACCATCAATAGTAGTACGGGTGTGATCAGTATGGTCGCGCGCGACTTTGAAAATGCCGCCGATGACAATACCGATAATGTCTACGAGTTAACGATTACTGCAACGGATGACGATGGCAACAGCGACAGTGAAGACTGGACAGTGGCGGTGGATGATGTAGCTGAAACGGCGACCTTTATCATCGATGCGATCGCCAATATTAATATTAATGAGAACACGCCGTACACCAGTGTGACACCAAACATCACCGGTACCCCGATCGGCAGCGTGACCTACAGTCTGGGCGGCACAGACGCTGGCCTGTTCACCATCAATGGCACCAGTGGTGTCGTGAGCATGATCGCGCGTAACTTTGAGGGTCCTGATGATGCTGGTAATGATAACGTTTATGATTTAAGCATCACCGCAACCGACAGTGACGGTAATGTTGATAGCGAAGCCTGGACAGTCACAGTTAATGACGTGGTCGAAACCGCGAGTTACACTATCGATGCGATCAGTAATGTGAACATCAATGAGAACACGCCTTACACCAGTGTGACACCAAACATCACCGGTACCCCGGTCGGCAGCGTGACCTACAGTCTGGGCGGCACCGATGCCGGTCTGTTTACCATCAATGGCACCAGCGGTGTCGTGAGCATGATCGCGCGTAACTTTGAGGCTCCTGATGATGCTGGTAATAATAACGTTTATGATTTAAGCATCACCGCAACTGACAGTGATGGTAATGTTGATAGCGAAGTCTGGAATGTTACTGTGCAGGATGTGGTCGAAGTTTCTGCTATCACCATCAATGCGATAAGTAACACAAATGTTAATGAGAATGCTGTATACACCAGCGTTACCCCTGCGATTACCGGCTCACCCATAGGATCGATTAATTATGTGCTGGGCGGAACAGATGCAGCGCTGTTTACCATCAATGCCTCTACAGGCGTTGTGAATATGGTCGCACGTGACTTTGAGGCACCAGCAGATGCCGGTGCGGATAATGTTTATGATCTAAGTATCACAGTAACCGATGCAGACGGAAACAATGATAGCGCAGCATGGAGTGTCACGGTTGATGATGTGGCCGAAGCAGACGTCACGCCGCCGGTTATTACTTTGTCCGGTTCACCAACAGTTACCTTCGAACGCGGCCTGACCTATTTTGATATCGGTGCCACAGCGACTGATAACGTCGATGGTAACATTACGACTAATATCGTTACGGTTAACCCAGTTGATGGTGATGTCGCTGGAACATACACAGTAACTTATGATGTTGATGATGCAGCGGGTAACCCAGCGATACAGGTCACAAGAACGGTCAACGTGGTCGATACTGTTGCACCAGGTGTCTCGATTTTAAACCAGCCAGCAAGTGTGAATAACCTGAACGCATTTACATTAACGTTCCAGTTTACAGAAATCGTTAATGGATTTGATAGTTCAGATGTTGTGTTTATAAATGCCACTCTCAGTAATTTTGTCAACGTAGGTGGTATAGGCGATACATATAGGGCTGATATAAAACCAAACGGTGTTGGTGATGTTTCTGTCGGTGTGAATGCAAATGTTGCGCAAGATCCGTCTGCTAACAATAATACTGCGGCAATAACCCAGGTTACAGCATTTGATAACACACCACCGGTTATTGCCGTTACGACATTCCCAAGTGTTAATCTGGCCAATCAGTCTGCTTATACTGTAAGTGGTACCTGCACTGTCGGTGATGGAGATGTACTCGTATTATTAAGCCTCGGTCCGGCATTCTTTACCCCATTTGAAACCTGTACAGCAGGTGGAACCTGGAGCTCTACCTTTAACCTGTCGTCACTTTCTGATACTGCTCCTGGTTTCATGATAAGCGTTGGTGCTCGTCAGACAGATGGTGCGGGTAACGTTGGTAATGCAATAGCTATCGAAGTCGATAAAGATACTGTAAAACCAAACGTATTGATTCAGAACGTACCTGCATTTGTAAATGCTAATGAATTTATGATCAGTATCTTCTTTGATGAAGATGTTACCGGTTTTGATAGCGGCGACATCGCTGTAACTAATGGCGCTGTTAATGCGCTCAGCTTTAATGCGGTTGATGCGCAGACATATACTGTCGGTGTTGTAGCAAATGGTACCGGTGATGTAACACTGAATGTGGCTGCAAATGTGGCACAGGATCTAGTGGGCAATGATAATACTGTTGCAGCGCCTGTTGTCGCTGTGTTTGATAACACCGCGCCAGTCGTAACGATCACAAATGCAACAGTGGTCAATGCAGCAAACGATGCTAACTATACGGTTGGTGGTAGTTGTGATAACGGTGATGGTGATGTAACTGTCAGTATCGCGGGCGCGACTCCGGCCACACAGGACGTTAACTGTATCACTGCTAGTTGGGTAGCAATATTTGATGTCTCAGCGATCGTTGATGCCATCAATGCAATTACGATCAACGCTGATCAGACGGACGCTGCGGGTAATATGGGTAGCGCGACGCCGGCACAGGTTGATAAAGATGTTGTTATCGCAACGCCTACTGTGAGCTTATTATTAACCAATGATGCTACACCGGTTATCTCGGGTACGGCTGAAGCAGATTCGTCATTGACCATCGTTATCGCTGGCGCGACTTATAATCTCACTACAGGTGCCACCGGATTATGGAGTCTGGATACAGCGGTCGCTGTTCCAGTAAGTGGCACCTTCGCTTTGATCGATGGACAGAACGAGGTGACCGTTACCAGTGTAGATGCCGCGAGTAACAGTGCGTCTGATGCAAGTACTAACGAGATTACCTTGTCGCTGGATGATGATAATGACGGTATTCCAAACGCAATCGAGTGTCCATCAGGCCCGCCGTACGATAACAGTTGTACTGATAGTGACGGTGACGGTACGCCTGACTTCCAGGAAACCGATAGTGACAATGATGGTATCCCGGATGCGACCGAAGTTGGACTGGATCCTACTAATCCTATCGATTCGGATGGCGATGGTACACCGGATTATAGGGATACCGACAGTGATAACGACCTGATCGACGATGCTATCGAAGGTAGTAGCGATAGTGACGGTGACGGTATTCCGGATTATGTCGACATAGGCTCAACGGGTGACAGTGATGGTGATGGCATTCCTGATACTGTTGAATGTGTTGCCTATCCAGCCTGTGCCGATACAAACGGCGACGGTCAACCGGATTATCTGGACACCGATTCGGATGGTGATGGTATCAGTGATGCAGCAGAAGCAGGTATCGATCCAACAACACCGATCGATACCGATAATGACGGTACGCCGGATTATCAGGATACTGACAGTGACGGTGATGCTACCGATGACAGTGTGGAAGGCGTTAGCGATAATGACGGTGACGGCATTCCGGATTATGTCGATGCAGCATCGGCCGGTCCTGCGCCTAATGCGGGCGACAGTGATGGTGATGGTATCGCCGATATTATCGAATGTACGTTATATCCCTTCTGTGCCGACAGCGATAACGACGGCACCCCGGACTACATGGAAACCGATAGCGATAACGATGGAATCTCTGATGCGGTAGAAACGGGCACAGCGATCAATGATGCCGATGTGGATGGTATCGATGATGCGATCGACGTCGATCTGACCGGCGGTCTGGATCTGAATAACGATGGCATCGATGATTCACAACCGCTGGATACCGACGGTGACGGTACGCCGGACTATCAGGATGTCGACAGTGACGGTGATAGTATCGACGATGTGATCGAAGGTGTGGTCGATGCTGATGCTGATGGTATTCCGGATTATCTGGATACCTCGATCGGTGACGGCAGCGGTACCGATATTACAGGGTCGGGTGATAGTGACAGTGACGGTATCAGTGATGCAAATGAATGTCTCACAGGGCTGCCTTGTTCGGATGTCGACGGTGATGGTCTGCCGGATTATATGGACAATAATCCAGACGACGGCCCATTGGGCGATTTTGATAATGATACCCGGTTGAACTATCTAGATCCGGATGATGATAACGACCGCATCCCCGATGTTGTCGAAGATCCAAACCTTGACGCGGATAATAATCCGTTTACCAATCCACTGGATTCTGATTCTGATGGTAGTCCAGATTATCTCGATACTGATAGTGACGGTGATGGTCTGAGCGATGCCGATGAGTCTGGCGCCAGCAGCAATGATGGTGATGGAGACAACATCGTCGATAATTACGATATCGATGTAACGGCGGGAATTGATGCTAACTCCGATGGTATAGATGATACGGTGACACCATTAGATAGTGATAACGACAGTTTGCCTGATTATCTGGATACCGTATTTGACGGCGACCGTTCTAATGTGGATACCGATAACGATGGAATCTCTGATGAGGTCGAGTGTCCGGTATTCCCAACGGACTGTCCTGATACCGACTTAGACGGCACCCCAGATTTCCTGGAAACTGATTCAGACGGTGACGGCTTCGATGATGGTGATGAAGCAGGTTCGTTAAGTTCCGGGATATTGCTGGATACAGATGGTGATGGTCTACCAGACTACCAGGATACAGACAGTGACGGTGATGGTATCCCAGATGCTACTGAAGGGCTCTCAGCGGATACGGATGGTGATGGTATCCCGGATGCACTGGATGCGGATAGCAGCGGTGCAGCCTTTGGTGGTGACAGTGACGGCGATGGTATTGCTGATATGGATGAATGTAACAGCTATCCGGATTGTAGGGATAGTAATGATGACGGTACGCCGGATTACATGGATGCCAGTTCTAGTCCTTATGATTCAAATGCTACAATCAATACTGGCCTGAATGGTGTTGGCAGTAATGGACCGTGGTCGCTACTATTCATAATTACAGCGTTCGTTTTACGCAGAAAAGTTGTTAAGAGAAATTAAGCAGGGCGTGCACAAATAATGATAATAAAAAAAACTGGCATATTATTATGTGCGCTTGTATCACATGGCGTAATGAGCACAGCGTTTGCTGTTGATGAAACTGAAACGAATGAACGCTCCTGGTACCTGGGTGCTGGTTTAGGTGTCACAGAGCTGGATCCTGACACAAACGATACCGGCTATAGCGTCTCTGACGAGCGTGACTCAGGTTTTAAGCTGTTCGGTGGCTATGATTATAGTGAGGCACTTACGGTTGAAGGTTTTTATACCGATTTGGGTTCTGCCCAGTTAACCAGTCCGTTTCCTTCTCAGCCGGATGGTTCTGTCGATTATTCAACCCTGGGTGCTTCTGTATTATGGTACTTCTGGCGTAACGGTGAGAATAAAGGCAAAGACATGCGCAAGGGGCTGCAAGCCTACCTGCATGGTGGTCTCTCTTTTTTGAATAACAGTTCGTCAGTTGACTATTCGCAGAATAATGGCGTGCAGGTGCAGTATGGCGCTGGGCTTGAATACGGGCTTAATAACGGAATCGCTCTTCGTGCGGGCCTGGATCTTTACGATAAAGATGCCGGTATGGTTTTTGTCGGGGTATTAAAGCGCTTTGGCACTAAGTCTAAACGTAAGAATGTCAGTGAACCAGAGCCGGTGATCGAACCCGTCGTTGAGCCAGAAGCTGAAGTGTTATCAACGCAGGCAGTTATCGTTCCTGAAGTTATTGTTAGCTACGATATCGACTCTGATAAAGATGGTGTTTTCGACCGCCTGGATGATTGCGCAGACTCACCTGCAGGGCTTACTGTGGATGACAAAGGCTGCTCGATCATCGAGTTTCAGTTTGATGGCGTTAACTTTGAACCAAAGTCTTTTGAATTAACGAAAGAATCAAAACTCATCCTCGATGAGGCGGCAATAACAATCAATACAAGCCCCGAGCTACAGGTGATAGAAGTGCAGGCGCATACCGATTATAAAGGATCCGGTGATGCCAACCTGGCGTTGTCCGAAAAGCGTGCAGCGAGTGTAAGAGAGTACCTGGTGTCACAGGGTGTGAGTGGGGATCGTCTTATTGCTAAAGGTTACGGTGAGAGCCAGCCGATCGCCGATAATAAAACAGAAGAGGGTCGAGCGAAAAACCGGCGTGTAGAATTAAAAGTTATTACAGATAAGCCGCCGAACCTGAATCGAGGACCGATGGAACCAGAGGCTGCTGAGTCAGAGCCGTTGGCGCCTGAGATGAAACCTTAAGCGATTGCAAAAATTCCGTGTGAACGAAAAAGCCCGCAATTCATTGCGGGCTTTTTCGTTCGAGACAGACGTCTGGAAATTAATGCTGCACTTCGATACGGCGAGAAACAGCTACTTCCTGCTTCGGTATCGTTACTGTCAAAACACCATGCACTGACTTGGCTTGAATCTTGTCGGCATCGGCACTGTCTGGCAGTGTGAAACGGCGATAGAACTGTCCGCTCTGGCGTTCCACTCGACGATAGTTTTCTTTCTCTTCAATATTCTCTGACTGACGTTCACCCTTGATAGTGAGCACGCCTTTCTCCATAGAGATATCGATATCCTTTGGTTCTACGCCAGGGATATCAGCACGTAAGGTAAAAGCTTGATCATCTTCGCTGATATCGACTGAAGGTGCCCAATTAGCAGTTGCTACAGAGGCATCGTCATCGTTTAGCCCGTTGTAATCAGGGCTGTATAGGTCGCGTTGTAACGTATTCAATAGATTCCACGGATTGTTGTAACGTATTAAGCTCATGATATATGACCTCCAAAATGTATTTGTTTATTGATGTTAAGTAATTTGTAGATGGAATTTTTTATTTCAAGTAAAACTATTAAATTTTTTTAATGTGCTTTATCGTACTGTTTGGTACCATTCGATAAATAATTTTTATCATTCATTAATAATATGAATTCACCATTAAAAAACAGCATCGAGAAGATACGCTCTGTCATCAAAGACATTCAGGCGTATCAAGTAGCCGATGCCCGTGGCCTGATAAAACTCGATGCTATGGAGAACCCTTATCAGTTATCTGGTGGCCTGAAAGCCAAATTACAAGCCCGCCTGAGCGAGGCAGAACTTAACCGCTACCCAGACCCTTCAGCAGCTGCACTGCGTGACAAGCTCCGGGAAGTGATGCAGGTACCACAGGGAAAAACTATCGTATTAGGTAACGGTTCTGATGAGCTGATCCAGATGCTGGCCATGGCCGTTGCTGAACATGGTGGTAATGATGATGTCTGCCTGATGTCGTTTGATCCCGGGTTTGTAATGTACAAGATGATCGCGGATTTCACTGACATCCGGTATGTGGGGGTATCTCTGGATGAGAACTTTTCACTTGATATGGAGAGTACGCGCCAGTCAATTGCAGAGAATCAACCATCGATAATTTTTGTTGCTTATCCAAACAACCCCTCTGCAAACTGTTATAACGTTAAAGATATAGAAGAGATTATTACGTTAGCACCAGGTATGGTAGTACTGGATGAAGCCTATCACCCGTTCGCACAAACTAGTTTTATGGACCGTTTAGATGAGTTCGATAATCTACTCGTTATGCGTACCGTATCAAAAATGGGCCTGGCGGGTTTACGTCTGGGGCTGTTATGCGGACACCCGGACATCATCGCTGAGATAGATAAGATCAGGCTGCCTTATAATATTAATGTTTTGACGCAGCTCACAGCAGAGCTGGTTTTAGATAATGTCGATGAACTTGATCAGCAGGCGAAGCTTATCCGTGAGCAGCGCGAAGTGTTGTTGCGAAAGATGAATCTTCAGAGTGAGCTGCAGGTGTTTCCGAGCCAGGCGAATTTCATCCTGTTTCGCGTGTTGAATAAAAATGCGAACGATGTCTTCGAAAATATCAAACAGTCAGGCGTGCTTATAAAAAACATGAAGGCTGACACAGGCCTGCTTAACAACTGTTTGCGGGTTACCGTAGGTACGCCGGATGAGAATGAAGCATTTATCACGGCGCTTGATAAGGCACTGCGGGATTAAAATATAATATATTTTGTCATCTCGAACGGATGTGAAATCTTGAACTGCCTGAGCATAAGGTCTCTCACATCCGTTCGTGATGACAAGCGTGATAGTGTTACTGCTTATTGTTTTAAACTTTCATTCGAGACAGGCTTTACCGGCTCATTAGTGGTCGTTGACCAAGTACTGCCTTGGTCATAAAACTCTGTCGTTCTCTGATACCTTCAATCAAAAACTCATCACCGGGCCGCCCTGCGGCAATCATGTTCAATATATCGTTCGTGCTAAAGATTTTCTGTCGATTTATCTGGGTGATGATGTCACCACGCTGTAATCCGGCAAGGTCACCTGGGCCGCCGTTATCAACATCCGTGATCAGGATGCCATGCATCGAATCGAGTTCGACGGCACGCAGGGCCTGCGATGTTAATTCCTGTCCTTCAACGCCTAGCCAGCCTCTGACGACATAACCGTATTGAATAATCTCTTCGGCGACCTGTTTAGCAAGGTCAATCGGTATGGCAAAGCTGATACCCTGAAAATTTCCGGTGCTGGAAAAAATGTTTGAGTTGATGCCAACAATTTCTCCCCGGGTGTTAATCAGTGCGCCGCCGGAGTTGCCCGGGTTGATGGCGGCATCGGTCTGTATGAAGTTTTCATAGGTATTCTGTGAGACGCGTGTCCGACCGGTAGCGCTGATGATGCCCTGTGTGACTGTCTGGCCTATAGCAAACGGGTCACCAATGGCGAGTACGATATCACCTACTTTTATCTTGCTGATATCAGCAATCGTTAAAGATGGCAGGTTTTCAAGATCGATTTTAAGAATAGCGAGATCGGTGTCCGGATCTGAGCCAATGAGCTCTGCCTTGGCAACCCTGCCATCACTTAACCTGACGCGTATTTCATCTCGTTGCTTGATCACATGATAGTTGGTCAGTATATATCCGTTGCTCTGTATGATGACACCTGAGCCTGAACCGGTTTCGGCCTGTTTTTTCGGCCGGTGAGGCGAGTTCTTGCCGAGGAAGAGCTGGGTTATCTTCTCCTGTGCAGGAATTTTAGTTTCATCTTCGGCTTCGGTCCATATAGTCGTTTGAATACTCACTACTGCCGGTGCGGCTTTCATCACGGCATCAGAAAATCCGCTGTGTGTGAATACAGTTGGCTCGGTGGAATGCTGCGTCGCTAATTTATCTGTGTTGGAGTTGTTTATATCAAGGTTGATATCGCCGCGATAAAGCAGAATTAAAGCGCCAAAAAAGACGCCAATGACCAGCCAGGCGAAAAAATACAGAAAAGAGTGGTTTTGTTTCTGCATGGAAATATGGTATCTCTTTGTTTTTATTGAATTTATTATATTAAACTTGGCTAAAATGCTAATTTACGCTATCCTATGCGCCGTTTGCAACCGGTGTGTCCCTGTTTTTTTTGTGTAATTTAGTATTTTTAGGCACATCTACGAGTTGCAGCGAATGAACTGTACTACGAATTAGCTTCAATTAGTGCGCCTTTATTCGCAACCGAATTTTTATTTAATATTTGGAGATATCCAATATGTCTACTGATAATGTAGATACAGGCCGACGCCGCTTCTTAGTCGCTTCCACTTCGGTGGTGGCTGCAGTAGGCGCTGGTTTTGTAGCAGTCCCTTTTGTGTCCTCATGGATGCCAAGTGAAAGAGCAAAAAACGCGGGTGCACCCGTTGAAGTTGATATCAGCAAGATAGCTGAAGGTCAAATGTTGACGGTAGAGTGGCAGAGCAAGCCGGTCTGGATCGTCAAGCGCTCTGAGAAGACTTTGTCTGATCTGCCAACGATCGATAGCAGTCTTCGTGACCCGGCTTCTGAAAATATTGATCAACAGCCTGTATATGCGCAAAACGCTAACCGTTCTATCAAGCCAGAGATTCTGGTTCTGGTTGGCATCTGTACGCATCTTGGTTGTTCGCCAACCTTCCGTCCTGATATCGGCGCCGCTGATCTGGGTGGTGCAGACTGGTTAGGTGGTTTCTTCTGTCCATGTCACAGTTCTAAGTTCGACCTTGCCGGTCGTGTATTCCAGGGCGTGCCTGCACCGACAAATCTGGTGGTACCACCGCATAAGTATTTAAGTGACAACGTCATTCTTATTGGTGACGATGGGGGGGCTGCATAATGGGTAATCTACTAGGTTGGATAGATGATCGTTTTCCACTGACAAAATTGTGGAATGAGCATCTGGCTGAATATTACACACCAAAAAATTTCAATTTCTGGTATTTCTTTGGTTCGCTGGCACTGCTGGTGCTGGTGATCCAGATCGTTTCAGGTATCTTCCTGACAATGCACTACAAGCCTGATGGCGCCACAGCGTTTGCTTCTGTTGAATACATCATGCGCGACGTGCCTTATGGCTGGTTGATCCGTTACATACATTCGACCGGCGCGACTGCGTTCTTCGTCGTAGTCTATCTGCACATGCTGCGAGGCCTGATGTATGGTTCATACAAGAAGCCTCGTGAGTTGATCTGGTTGTTCGGTATGTTCATCTACCTGGCGCTGATGGCTGAAGCTTTCATGGGTTATCTATTACCATGGGGCCAGATGTCTTACTGGGGTGCCCAGGTAATCATCTCACTGTTCGGTGCTATCCCTGTAATCGGTGATGATCTGACATTGTGGATCCGTGGTGATTTCGTGATCGGCGATGCAACGCTGAACCGTTTCTTTGCACTGCACGTGATCGCATTGCCATTCGTCCTGGTCTTCCTGGTTATCGCTCACATCATCGCGTTACATGAAGTGGGTTCAAACAACCCTGACGGTGTCGAGATCAAGAAAAACAAAGATGCGAATGGTATTCCTCTAGACGGTATCCCATTCCACCCTTACTACTCTGTAAAAGATATCGTAGGTGTGGTCGTGTTCCTGTTCTTCTTCAGCATCGTCCTGTTCTACTTCCCTGATGGCGGTGGTTACCTGCTGGAGCATGCTAACTTCATCGCGTCTGATCCGCTGAAGACGCCTGAGCATATCGCCCCTGTATGGTACTTCACACCGTTCTATGCGATCTTGCGTGCGGTGCCTGACAAACTGATGGGTGTCGGCGCTATGTTTGCTGCGATTGCCCTGCTGTTCTTCATGCCATGGCTCGATCGTTGTAAGGTGAAATCAGTGCGTTACCGTTCTGCTATCTACAAAGTGAACCTGACCGTATTCGTTATCAGTTTCGTTGTCCTTGGCTGGTTAGCAATGCAACCTGCGACACCGACGCTTACGCTCATGTCTCAGATATTCTCATTCTTATATTTTGCTTTCTTTGTTGTGTTATTTGTCACATCTAAAAACGAAAGTACCAAGCCTGTTCCAGATAGGGTGACATCATGAAAACCACTATGCAAAAGATAACAACATTATTACTGGCTGCTGTTATGTTGATGCCAATGATGGCTGCTGCATCTGGTGGTGCGCACCTGTACAAGGCGCCTATTGATATCAACGACAAGGAATCATTGCGTCGCGGCGCAAAAGCGTTTGCTGATTACTGCTATAGCTGTCATGCCGCTTCGTTCATGCGTTTTAACCGCATCGCTAAAGATCTGGAGATGCCTGAGGAAGAAGTACGCGAGATGATGATTCATACACGCGGTAAAAAAGGTGATCCGACCAAGATCGGTGAGCTGATGAAAGTGTCTATGACTGAAGATTACGCAAAAAATGCGTTTGGAGCAGCTGTACCAGACTTGTCGTTAGCAGCACGTGCTCGTGGTGCAGACTGGGTGTACACTTATCTGCGCAGTTTCTATGTTGATCCATATCGTCCGACCGGGTTCAACAACGCCGTGTTCCCAGATGTTGGTATGCCACATGTTTTATGGTCTCTGCAGGGTCTGCAGGAGCCTGTCTATAAAACTGTCATGCACGGTGATGTAGAAGTTGAAGAACTTGAAGGCTTTGAGCAGATTCAAGCCGGTAAATTAAGCCGTGTTGAATATGATATGTTCCTCGGTGATCTGACAAACTTCATGGTTTATCTGGCTGAGCCTGTGCAGGTTGAGCGTCGCAGCCTGGGCTGGAAAGTATTGTTGTTCCTGGTTGTTCTCTTCGGTTTCGCTTATGCGTTGAAGAAAGAATACTGGAAAGACGTCCACTAAATACCGTTTACTGATACCGGGTGCTTATCATCCGGTATCAGTGATCTAGTCTAGTAAAGAATTATCGTTTCTCTCCGATAGGAAATCCTATGAATTTATATACCACGGCATCATCGATTGAATGTCATCGCACCCGCATCGTTTTAAACGAAAAGGACATTGTCCATGAAGTGATTCAGGTAGACCCTAAAAAATTACCTGAGGACCTGATAGATCTGAATCCTTACGGCAGTTTGCCGACCCTGGTAGACCGCGACCTGGTGTTATATAACTCTCGCGTTATCATGGAGTACCTGGAAGAGCGTTTTCCGCATCCGCCTCTGATGCCTGTCGGCCCGGTGCAGCGTGCACAGATGCGACTGGCACTGTTCCAGGTCGAGCATGACTGGTACCCGCTGGTAGATATCATCGAGACCAAGGGTGAAAAAGCGGTCGCTAAAGCGAAGAAAGACCTTACCGAGAGCCTGGCATCAGTGGCAGAGATATTTAATGCTATGCCGTATTTTCTCAGTGAAGACTTTACCCTGGTCGATGCCAGTGTTGCACCGATACTGTGGCGTCTGCGCCATTATGGTATCGAGATGCCAAAAGAAGCCAAGGTTATCAACACTTATGCTGACCGTCTGTTCGAACGTGATGGCTTCAAGTTGAGTCTGACTGAATCAGAGCGCGAACTACGACTGTAGTTGTCAGGGGACAGGCTCCAGGTCTGTCCCCGATACTTAAATCCCTGTAATATAGTTAATATGCAGATGACCTCAAGCCGTCCCTATCTCGTACGCGCAATCTACCAGTGGATTACTGATAATGGTATGACGCCGCATCTTCTTGTGGATGTTGGTGTCGATGGCGTTCTGGTGCCGGTCGAGCATGTTCAGAACGGAAAAATCATCCTTAATATTGCACCGATGGCCATCAGCGGCCTTGTGCTGGGCGATTCTGAGATCACTTTTAACGCGCGTTTTTCAGGTAAGTCCCAGGGTTTGTGTATACCTATCGAAGCCGTGCTGGCGGTGTATGCCAAAGAAAATGGTCAGGGCATGATGTTTTCTGAAGATGACGGCGCGGTATCATCATCGGATAGCGATGACGATCATGATCCTGAAGATCCGGATCCGGGCAAACCAAAGCGTCCTGCTTTACGGGTTGTTAAGTAAGAAAGAGTTATAAGTTTCAAATTGTAAGTCATATGTGAAAAACTTAAGTTACTGAAGTAATTATTTTTAAAATTACTTACAACTAACCACCCAGGAGCTGGTGATCGACCAGGTCGCACATGCAGTGTATGGCCAACAGGTGTACTTCCTGGATACGCGCTGTCGATTCAGAAGGCACCCTTATTTCGATATCATTCAACGACAGGCGGTCCGCCATTTCACCACCAGACTTGCCGCTTAGCGCTATCACGCTCATCTCGCGTTCGTGTGCGGCATCGATAGCCATGTTGACGTTTTCGGAGTTGCCGCTAGTGCTTATCGCCAGCAGTATATCGCCGGCATGTCCGAGCGCAGTCACCTGCTTGGAGAATATCTGATTGTAGCTGTAGTCATTAGCGATGGATGTGACTGTCGAGCTATCCGTTGTCAGAGCCATTGCAGGCAGTCCGGGGCGTTCCATCTCGAAGCGGTTAAGCATCTCTGAGGAAAAGTGCTGGGCATCGCCAGCGGACCCGCCATTGCCGCATGAGAGTACTTTTCCACCACTCAAGAAACACTGGGTGATCGCCTGGGCACCACGGCTGATAGGCTCGGCCAGTAGTTCAGATGACAGCTGTTTGGTGCTGATGCTATCCTGAAAATTTTTATTGATTCGTGCTATTAAGTCCATAGTGTAAGATCGTCTTAGACTGTAGAAAAACAGGCAAGTGCCCTGTTTTCATAATTCGAGTAATGTGGATTAGAAAGCATTTGTTATCCACTCAAAAATATACTTTTGTTGATTGCCGCTAGTTTGATTGGTTTTCGACATGGACACAACATCAAATCGTGCATTTTTATAGCGTTGGTTTTTTTGCAGGTATAGTTCGGCGCTCTTGCGAAGCTTCAGTTGCTTGGCGGTCGTGATGCTCTCAAGGCCACCACCGAAGTTATTATTTTTACGGTATCGTACTTCGACGAAAACCAGCATCTTCTCATCTAGCATGATGATGTCGATTTCACCATGGCGACAATGGAAATTTTTATCGACAGCTTTCAATCCTTGCGACCTGAGATACTCGCAGCAGGCCGCTTCAGCATCTTCTCCCTGTTTTAGATGTTCTGCCTTCAAATGGTCCCGGTTCACTTAATTAGTTGTTGATGTATCTTCCTGTTTGTCTGTTACTGCTTGTTTAGACGTGGCATCGAAAACGGCTGGTTCAAAGTAGACAGGTTTCCCCGATTCAAATTTTGCCCAGAGTAGCCTGCGGGTAATACGGTTGTTTTCGTCTAACTGTATATTTCCTGTCTGCCCGTCATAAAACGCAAAGTCCCTGTTCTCCAGGTAATCGAGATTGTAAACCAGGTGGTAAGCATCGATGCCGAGGGCGAACAGTCGTGTGAAGTTTTCCTGTTGAGGCCAGTTTTTGCTAAATACGTCAGCAAGCGGCGAATTGTTCTGCAGTACCCACGGCAGGTCGCAGAATACTAATCCGTTCAGGTCACGGTCAAGTTCCTTGTCGGTCTTTCCAGTATAGACGTGAGAGGTTGAATATACTGGCAGGTCGGAAGCGTGATGAAACTTGAAGGAAGGCATGATGCTGCGTGCTGATCGCGGTGTCGCAGCGAGAAAGATCATGTCGATATCCTGGCGGCGATGCGCTTCACTGATAGCTTTTTTACCGATCGTGTTCTCTACCTTACGGTGACGGATCGAGCTCTGGTCGAGATTGAACAGTGCCCTGATCGGGCGCCGATAGTCATTGGTATCGGTCGCATAGTCTGCCTGGTTGATAACGTGTCCACCGAGTTGTGTATAGTATTCAGAGAAGGCCTCGCTCAGACGTTTGCCCCAGTCGCTGTCGGGATAGAATACCGCGGCGCGTTTTTTATTCTGTCTGAAGGCAAGCTCTGCAACCTGGCGTGCTTCGTCTTCCGGAGATAGACCGAACTGAAACAGGTCCTCAGTGGTATTAAATGCATTTTCTGAATAGTTTAATGTCAGCACCGGAACATCTAGTTCCTGTTGCTGTGCGAGCTGATTGATAACAGCTTTGTCCAGCGGGCCAATGATGTTGGTTGCGCCGTCATCGATCGCCTGCTGATAGAGTTGCCTGAAAGACAGCTCTTTATCGCTACTGTCATAGAAACGTATATCCGGCCTAACAGCAGTGTTAACATCGAGATAATAGGCGCTCAAAATCCCATTCTTGATGTTTTCTGTAACTTGAGACAGGTCTCCCTGCATCGGCAGGATCACTGCAATTTGCTTCCTGTCTGAGATATTGGCCTGGTAGATATTGATCAGCTCGGGTAAGAAGCTCTCATTGACAGGGTGAGAGGGGTGTCGTGTACCCCAGTCGAGTAGGTCGTCTTCAAGCTTGCTGATATTCTGCTGACCCGAACGTATTACCCTGGCCAGGTCCAGCCAGCCATTGATGATCGCATTATTACTGCGTTGATTATTCAATTGCGTGGTTGAGAGGTTGGAGAGTGCTGCCCAGATCTCCCTGTTGTTAGCATCTTTGGCTTTCTCATCGGTTATGTAACTATCGAGCTGTACACGCCTGTTAACGGCAAACATGTATTTTCCTGAGAGGAAATCCAGGTCGGCTTTCAATTCATAATACTTGATCTGTTGTTCTCGTGTGACAGGTTTTATCTTACTGATAACCTGACTGGCCAATTCGGCGTCTTTGTTGGCGATGGCGATTGCAGTGGTGAGAAGTGAAACAGTGGCAGTTTCGATCTTGGCGCTTGTCTCATCAGCCGCGGGCTGTTGCTGTTGTTTCTGTATCAGAATATCCAGCTGTGCCTGGGCGAGGTCAATCTTATCCGCTTCAATATACAGGTGGGCGGCCAGTGCACGGTACCTGAATTGCTCTGCATCGGTGTCGCTATCTTCGGCGAGCGAAAGTAACCTTTCAGCTTCTTCGGTCAGTGTTGCCTGTTTTTCGGAGATTGGTTTGGTTTCTTCAGTCGGTTCTGCATCTGGTTTTAACGGTTGTGTGTCACAGGCCGAAAGCGCTACTAATGCGAGAAGTAAAAAGAGTTTTAAAGTATGTGGTTTCAATATAGTATCAGGCAGAATGTAATAAATTATTTTTATCAATAAAACAGTAAGTATGTTTTGTGGGACTATAAGTGTCAATCGAAATGTCAGTCGAATTACCAGTAGATAAACCAGATAATCGAGAGCCTGATGTGGCACCTGGCTCATTGTATCTCGTTGCAACCCCGATAGGCAATTTAGCTGACATCACGCAACGTGCGGTAACGGTACTGGGGCAGGTGGATATAATCGCCGCTGAAGATACACGGCATAGCCAGCGTCTATTATCACATCTTGGTATCAGATCTAAATTGCTGGCATACCACGAGCACAATGAGGACAGGATGACACCAAAGTTGCTCGATGATCTGGCTGCTGGCAAGTCTATCGCACTGATCTCGGATGCGGGAACACCGTTGATAAGTGATCCCGGGTATCGCCTGGTTTCACAGGCGCATGACAGGGGGCTCGTCGTCGTGCCGGTTCCGGGTGTGTGTGCAGCGATCACAGCACTTAGCGCCGCTGGCCTGGCCACGGACTCCTTTACTTTCGAAGGGTTCCCACCGGCAAAGCAGGGGGCCAGAGTGCATTTTTTAGAACGCCTTGTTGCGCAACAACGAACCATGATCTTTTATGTGTCATGTCACCGTATTATCGATACCTTAAAGGATATGCAGGTAGTATTTGGTGGCGGTCGACGAGTTACTTTTGCCAGGGAGCTGACCAAGACATTTGAGACCATAAAAAGGACTGAGTTATCTGATCTGGTTGACTGGGTCGAGGCAGATGAGAACCAGCGCAAGGGAGAAATCGTTCTGATCGTGGAAGGCAAGGTTGCTGATGGGGAAGGTGCAGGCCAGGTAGATCACTATTTAACGATCCTGCTTAGCGAACTTCCAGTGAAGCAGTCGGTCAAGCTGGTGGTGAAGATGACCGGTGAAAATAAGAATGATGTCTATAAACGTGCGCTTGGGCTGAAGGATGCCTGATCGATGAGAAAATGGCTACCGCTGGTATTATATTTTTTCTTCTGTAGCTATGCCGTTGCAGAAAATGATAAGGCATTCTTCTGGCAGGTGACATCGGGGCAACCTGGGTCAGCACAGGCAACAGTATACCTTATGGGTTCGATACATTTTGCGGACCAGTCTTTTTACCCGCTAAGAGCTGAAATAGAGCAGGCATTTGATCGATCGGATTACCTCGCCGTTGAGCTCGATGTGAATGCGTTAGACCATGATGTATATAATCGATTGATATCCCAGAAAGGTTTGTATCCTGAGGGTAAATCGATCAAGGATGCCGTGTCTGATGAAACCTGGCAGCAGCTACGTCAACGCCTGCGCCAGCTCAACGTGTCCTATGAGGCTGTGAAAAATTATAAACCTGGTGTACTGGTGTTGACCATGACGGCGACACAGGTCATGCAGATGGGGCTTGATCCACAGCTGGGAATAGATATCTACTTCCTGGTGAAAGCAGCGCAGCAGCCGAAAAAACAGGTCATTGAGCTGGAGACACTGGAACAGCAGCTGAACCTGTTTATAGATATTCCTGATGGTGACCTTTTGCTGAAAGAAAGTTTATATTCGATGGCTGAATCAGAGTCCATGATGACCGATATGGTGAGCTACTGGAAAAAAGGCGACGAAAACGCTATGGGTAAACTGTTGTTTGAAGACTCACTAAATGATTATCCTGCGTTCGCTACGATATACGATAGTTTGTTTTATGCAAGGAACCGAAAGATGGTTTCTAAGATAGAGCAAATGCTAAAACAGGGTGGAGCGGCTGGGAAGGGTTATTTCGTGGTTGTCGGTAGCGGCCACCTGATCGGTAACAAAGGCATCGTCAATGTGCTGAAAGAGAAAGGGTATAAGGTAAAGCGCTTATAGTGGCGAGTTATAAGTAGTAAGTTTAAAGTTGAAAACTTACTACTTATAACTTAAAACTAGTGTCCCAGCTTCTTCTCAAGGTAGTGAATATTTGTGCCACCGGCCTGGAAGTTAGCATCACCGATAATCCTTTTATGTAACTCGATATTGGTATTGATGCCGGTAATACTTATCTCATCCAGTGCGCCGAGCATACGCGCGATAGCGACCTCACGATTACAACCAAAGGCGATCAGTTTGCCTATCATCGAATCATAATGCGGTGGCACCGTGTAACCGCCATATATATGAGTATCCATTCGAATACCTGGTCCGCCTGGCGGATGGTAATGTTCGATTTTCCCGGGTGATGGTACAAAGGTTTCGGGATGCTCGGCGTTTATACGGCATTCGATTGCGTGGCCCCTGATCTCGATATCACTCTGCTTATAGCGAAGTTTCTCACCTGAAGCAATATAGAGCTGCTCCTTGATGATGTCGACACCGGTAACCAGTTCGGTCACAGGGTGCTCTACCTGTACACGGGTGTTCATTTCGATGAAATAAAACTCATCATCCTGGTACAGGAACTCAAACGTGCCAGCACCGCGATATTTCATCTTGATACAGGCATCGACACAGCGCTGACCTATTTTCTTACGCTGTCTTGGAGTGATGCCGGGTGCGGGCGCTTCTTCGACAACTTTCTGGTTGCGGCGCTGCATCGAACAGTCGCGCTCACCAAGGTGAATAGCACTGCCCTGACCGTCAGAAAGAACCTGTATCTCGACATGGCGAGGTGTTTCCAGGTATTTTTCCATATACACCATGCTGTTGCCGAAGAAAGTACCGGCTTCCTGTTTTGTTAAAGCGATAGAGTTATTCAAGGTCGCATCAGAATGCACAACACGCATACCGCGACCACCGCCACCACCTGCTGCTTTAATAATAATCGGATAACCGATCTTGTTAGCCAGTTGTATATTGGTATCGTTATCGTCACCCAGTGGACCGTCTGAGCCTGGTACACAGGGCACACCAGCTGCTTTCATGGCTTCGATGGCAGCAACTTTATCGCCCATGGTGCGGATCGACTCGGGAGTAGGGCCGATAAATACAAAACCGCTGTCTTCTACACGTTCCGCAAAATCAGCATTTTCTGACAGGAAACCATAACCTGGGTGGATGGCAACTGCATCGGTGACCTCGGCTGCACTGATGATCGCCGGAACGTTCAGGTAGCTTTGATCTGAAGGTGCAGGTCCAATACATACCGACTCGTCTGCGAGACGGACATGTTTCAGATCTCTGTCTGCTTCAGAATGAACCGCGACTGTCTTAACGCCGAGCTCACGGCATGCACGCAGTATACGCAGTGCAATTTCGCCTCTATTGGCGATAACAACTTTAGATAACATGAGATTTTGCCTTATTCGATAACGATAAGAGGTTGACCGAATTCAACAGGCTGAGCATTTTCGACCAGGATAGCTTTAACCGTTCCTGATCTATCAGCTTCAATCTGATTGAGGATTTTCATCGCTTCGATGATGCAGACGGTTTCACCTTCGCTGACGCTGTCTCCGACTTTAACAAAGTCAGGTGAGCCAGGTGCAGATGCGGTATAGAAAGTGCCAACCATCGGAGCATTAACAGTGTGTCCACTTATGGAAGGAGTCTCGCTTGCGCTTTCGGTCTCTGCTGCAGCAACAGGTGCTGGTGCAGCAGGCGCTGGTGCAAACTGTTGTATCGGTGCAGCCGGTGCTGTAGTGGAATAACGTGAGATGCGTACTGACTCTTCACCTTCATTAATTTCGATTTCCGCAATACCGGATTCTTCCAGCAGTTCGATTAATTTTTTTACTTTGCGAATATCCATAAGAATACACCCTTGGGGAATTACCCCTGTTGTAATTGATTGATTGCTGCATGTAACGCCAGTTCATAACCTTGAGCACCAAGGCCAGAGATAACTCCAACAGCAATGTCAGAAAAATAGGAATGTTCACGAAACGCTTCTCGCGCATGAACATTAGATAAATGAATTTCTATAAATGGAATATCAACACCGCTTAATGCATCACGTAGGGCAACGCTGGTGTGGGTGAATGCTGCCGGGTTAATGATGATAAACCGCACATTATTTTTAGCTGCGTTATGGATCTGCTCGATCAGATCTGCTTCGGCATTGCTCTGTACACTCTCTAAACTGAGATTGTTGTCAGCTGCAATTTTCGACAGCTTATTATTGATGCTGTCGAGGGTGTCTGAGCCATAATGTTCAGGTTCACGAGCACCTAACAGGTTCAGGTTGGGGCCATTGATAACGAGCAAATCGGGCATTTTTATAGTTATTAGTAAACGATTTTTTGCTAAATATAATTATATGCTAAAGATTGTGCATAAAAATTAGCTAAATGTCTACTATTTCGGCGAATTTGTAGCGAAATTCGTTTAATTAAACAATTTATAATTTAATTCCGCGCTCTTCCATTAATTCTTTTGCTCGTAACTTGCTTAGTTCTCCCGTGATCGTGTTGCTAATTTCACCATCTCGATTGATGATTACAGTGTAGGGAAGGACGCCAGCACCGTTGCCAAAGCGTTTCGCAAGTCCGACTCCTTCAGCCTCTACGACCATGGTCGGATAGTTCATGCCCACTTTCTTGACGTACTCTCGAACCGACAGCTCGTCGTCGATAGCTATGCCGATGATCTGGAAGCCCTGATCACCATAATCTTCTTGTAGCTCGATAAAACCGGGTATCTCTTTCAGGCATGGGGGGCACCAGGTCGCCCAGAAATTAAGAAATATTAACTTGCCGTCCCATTCCTTGATGTTACGTAACTTGCCGTCGAGGTCGGCGGCGGCAAACTCTGGTCGCTTTAGACCAATTGCAGGGTTGTTCTGGTATTGTGTCTGATTTTGATTAAGGTAACTCTGCAGAGCATAGCCACCGGCGCCGGCCAGGATCATCGCAACTATAAATAAAAGAGTGATTTTCATTCTGGAGCCAGGCTGTGAGTCTATTGTTTCAAGGGGTGCTTGTCGTTTTGCTATCTGAAATATATGACAGTATCTGTTAATTGAGTCGGGCGAAGATCAGCCGTTGTACCATTTGTAGGATCAGTTTTGTCACCAAAGTAAAGTGTGTACTTATCCTTGATCGCAAAGATATCATATTCTTCAGCATCGATATCTGCGGAGCCTTCAGTCGTATTGACAGTGTCAATTTCCATTGCTTCTGTGAGCTCATTAATTGATCCATCGACAGTAATATTTTCGCCAAGGCTGTAGCTAAAAGTGTTTATATCCTGTATTTCAGGATCGAATGTCGCGCATGTCGTATCACCCGTGTGATAGATATTCGTTGAAGTACCGGTGCCTGAGTCGTAGTTTTTACCACCATTACTAGAAAATGTCAGTGTCGGTAAATATGAGTTTTCACCATCGACAACACACTCCGTTGTCCAGGTGGCGTTTAATAATGTACTCATTACGATACGATCATATTCGTCTGGTGACTCTTCTGAGCATCCGGCTAAATTCATTAAAACGGCGACTAGAGTAAATGTATATTTCATCGGTATTCCTGTTATTACATTGCACTGATATGTCATGGTGAGAGCAAGGTGAAAAAAATCAAGTGTTTAAGAGTCTTTACAATCAGAGTTTAAGTGGAAACGGTGTCCCTAACTTGACTTAACACGCCAATAACTTGTTAGTCGTTCTCTGTTTTCTAGTACATACCAAATAATATTCCCTTAAATAGCCAGTAATTGAACGAGCTGAGGTTTTAAATAGACTTGGGTCAGAAAATTTCAGAGCATTTTATATGAAATTTAGATGTTATTGGTAGATTCTTATGGCGCAAGGTATTGGGGTGTAACAAGGTAAACGCTGTTTACTTTGTTATTTTGTAGTCTGGGGAAACGCAGATTACGGCAGTTCGAATTTGAGATCGGTAAACTCTCCTATCTTGATGGAAGAGGTCTGGCTTTCATCACCTACGGTGACAGTGACATCTCCAGCGGTATCATAATACGCGATGAACATGGCGCCTGTTCTATCTGTGGTGCAGGGTGCGTCAGTTGTTTTGGTTGCTCCACTGTCAGTTCCGTCACAAGCAGTATAAATAGCCCCTGCCGGCGTTGCGGATAGTATGATTTCATAGTCATTAGCTTCATCACCGGTTGCGGTTATCACATCGACTGCCAGCCATGCGTGATTGAATAGTTGAGGAGCAGATATAAATGCTGTATTGATGGTGTCCTGAGTTTCCGTCTCGGTCGGCATTTCGATAACTATATTTGCTACATCGGAGCTCAGACTCATTTTCTTAGTGCTTTTATTAACAAAACCGCTTTTACTTGCGCGTAGATAAAAGCTATCGTTTTCTGCCAGTTGGAGAGAAAAGTCGCCATCGGTATCACTGGTATCTGATGGGTTCGATGCATCACCCGGTGTAACATAAATGCCTTCAATGCTAACGTCAGGCTCAGCGGTATCACTGGTATTGTTCGTTTTTCCGCTTACTGTGACTGCATTATTATCACCACCGAAAAAATTTGTGATCTCTTCTTCGGTGCAGGCAGATAAGGTGATTATCGAAAAAAGAGTACTTATAAAAAGAGTCTTTTTCATATTATTTGAGCTATCGAAAAATACTGTTCGTGTTAAGTCTATAACAGGGATGGATTAAACTGGACTTAATTCAATGCACGTATAACATGCTCGCTGAATTGCTCTGCCGGCATATAGCCTACGACACGGTAGTTCCTGCGCTCTTTTCCATCCTCACCAAAAAACATGATCGATGGTGGACCGATAATGCCGAAATGTTTGTAGAGTTCGGTATCTTGCGCGTCATTGGGTGTAACGTCAGCTTGCAATAAAACAACACCTTCCAGGGCTTGTTGCACGGCAGTGTCTGTAAAGGTAAACGCCTCCATCTCTTTGCAGGAGACACACCAGTCAGCGTAAAAGTCGAGCATGACAGTTTTGCCAGCCGCTGTTGCCTTACTCAGTTCAGCATTTAGACCGTCAACACCTTTGATCTGTTTGAAGTTTAAATGCTCGACTGAAACTGCGCTGCCAGAGATACCGGCAAGGCCTTTTAGTGGCTGGTATATGTTCCGGTTACCGCTGGCCAGTCCGAGCAGGATGATGATGCCGTAGATGAGCAGTAAGACACCCAGGCCTTTCCACAGCTTTTTCCAGCCGCTGCTGCCTTCAGCTAGCGTGTCCATCGCGCCCATGTAGATAGCGGAGACGATGATCAGTGCTGCCCACAACGCCATAGTTGCTGCTGCCGGGGCAACTCGTTCCAGTAACCAGATCGCAAGGCCGAGTAAAAGCACGCCGAATACGGCTTTCACTGCGTCCATCCAGGCACCGGCTTTTGGTAAGAATTTACCGGCAGAAGCGCCGATAAGCAGCAGCGGTGCACCCATACCCATACTTAGTGAGAACAGCGCCATACCACCGAGAACGGCGTCGCCGGTCTCTGCTATGTAGATAAGTGCGCCGACCAGGGGGGCGGTCACGCAGGGGCCGACGATAAGTGCAGAAAGAAACCCCATTATTGCGACGCCGACGATATTTCCGCCTTGCTGACTATTGCTGATATTGACCAGTTTGCTCTGAATGCTGGCTGGCATCTGTAGTTCATAGAAACCAAACATGGAGAATGACAGAGCGACAAAGATGGCGGCAAAGCTGCCGATGATCCACGGATTCTGGAACCATGCCTGAATATTTTCTCCGGATAAACCGACAAGAATGCCAACGATGGTATAGGTCAACGCCATGGCGAGTACATATACCAGTGAAAGATAAAATGCTTTGCGGGTTGTGATATCTTCGCCCTGACCGACGATGATGCCAGAGAGGATAGGGATCATCGGAAACACACAGGGAGTAAACGCCAGTAATAATCCGGCACCAAAGAAAATGAGTAGCGTCAGCCAGGTATTACCGCTGCGAAGTGCGTTGGCGATCTCGTCCTGCTCGGAAACTGGTTCAGATAGACCAGCTTCTTGCTGGTTTGCTGCTGCTTGTGCTGCTGAGATTGGCGATAGCTTGACCGTGAATTTTTTGGTCTGTGGTGGGTAACATATTCCTGAGATTTCTGAACAGCCCTGGTATTTGACCTTGAAAGTGACTTCTTTGTCACCACTATCATTATATTGATAGGGTAGCGCAGCATCAGCAAGATCATGGAACACGTAGAGTGTCTTGTTAAATATAGGGTCATCTTTGGCGTCACCTGCGGGCATTACCAGGGCTTTTGAATTTATGCCGGGTTCGTCTGTCGTAATCTGCATCTTATCGCGATACAGGTAATGACCTTCCGCGATTACCCAGTTAACTTTGAACAGACCGGGTTGGGAGTCGTAACTGATTTTGAAGGCTTCATCAGGATCGAGGATGTCGTCTTCAGCGCCACCGAGGCTATCAAGCAGATTAAAGTTATTATCAGCCAGGGCAACTGAAGCAGGCGCCAGGCTGAAACTTAGTAACAGAAGAATAGAAGCGAAAAATTTAATTGTTTTTGTCATGTTTAGCGTCATGTGTGTTGAGATAAGCAGTTAAGCTTAGACATAGTCATTATATTAGGTTCAAAAACTGGCGCAGGGCTGAAATCGTATAGCTGCCTGTATTAAGTGCCAGTAATATTATAGACATATACTGATGTCTGCAGACAAAAGAATACTTAAATATACCTTAAAATTAGACAAATCAAAGAAATATACATACAAAGGACAATACCGTGCCCCTATTATTTATTGCTATACCCCTGATAGAGCTGTATTTCATCATCGTTGTCGGTGAAGCTATCGGTGCATTCTGGACGGTGATACTAGTCATACTGACGGCTATTATCGGTGTGAGCTTATTGCGCATACAAGGCATGAGTACCTTGATGCGTGCGCAGAGAAATATGTCGCAAGGCCAGATTCCTGCGATGGAGATGATGGAAGGCATCGCGCTGGCGGTAGCGGGTGTATTGCTAATTACGCCCGGATTTATTACTGACTCTATCGGTATGTTGTGCCTGATACCCGCAAGCCGGCAGGCAATAATTCGCTATATCATGGCCAGGGCGTCTGTTCATGGTAGCTTCAATGCCAGTATGGGCGGTTTTGAATCACATCATCAGTCAGGTCATCAACATCAGGGGCGTCACTCAAAATCTTCGGCAGGGAGACCCAAGGTGGGTCGTACTATCGAAGGAGAATACAAAAGAGAAGATTGATCGAAGTAGACCGCCGCTGATCAGGCAACCGGGCTGGTTATTTATTGAATAACCAAAATATCTCGTTTTTTCAGAAGATCACCCTTGTAATCAGGGAAATCGACCGCATTAGTCAAATCACCATGCTTTTAGAGTTGAGATGCTTGACTCTGCAGGTTTCGTCATTATGATTAGCACTCGCATTGAGAGAGTGCTAAAAGTTAATAATTTTATTTTTATCTAGAGGAAAAATCAAAAATGAAAATACGTCCATTACACGACAGAGTTGTCGTAAAACGTATGGAAGAAGAACGCACCAGTTCAGGTGGCATCGTGATTCCGGACTCAGCCACTGAAAAACCAGCAGAAGGAGAAATTATAGCCGTTGGTAATGGCAAAGTGAACGACGCAGGCGAAGTACGCGCATTAGATGTGAAGGTAGGCGACAAAGTTTTATTCGGTAAATATTCAGGTACAGAGATCAAGATCGAAGGTCAAGAAGTCCTGATCATGCGTGAAGAAGATATTTTAGGTGTCATCGCAGCATAAGCTGCTTTTGCATTAAACGATAAAGAATTTAGATTAGAGGAATTTATATATGTCAGCAAAAGACGTACGTTTTGGCGATGACTCACGTTACCGTATGGTTAACGGAGTGAATATTCTTGCCAATGCAGTAAAAGTTACATTAGGTCCCAAAGGCCGTAATGTTGTTCTAGAAAAATCATTCGGTGCGCCGACTATCACAAAAGACGGTGTTTCAGTTGCGAAAGAGATCGAACTGGAAGACAGGTTTGAAAACATGGGCGCGCAGATGGTGAAAGAAGTTTCATCACAGACATCTGACATCGCTGGTGATGGTACTACCACTGCTACCGTACTGGCTCAGGGTATCGTTCGCGAAGGCATGAAATCAGTTTCTGCTGGTATGAACCCGATGGACCTGAAACGCGGTATCGATAAAGCCACTATTGCAGCTGTTGAAGCGCTGCAGAAGTTGTCTAAGCCTTGTGCAACGACTGATGCGATTGCACAGGTTGGTACTATCTCTGCAAACTCTGACTCAAGTATCGGCGACATCATCGCTGAATCAATGGATAAAGTCGGTAAAGAAGGCGTTATCACGGTAGAAGAAGGTACTTCATTAGAAAACGAACTGGAAATCGTTGAAGGTATGCAGTTTGACCGTGGTTACCTGTCGCCTTACTTCGTTAACGACCAGGAAACAATGAGTGCCGATCTGGAAAGCCCATTCGTTTTACTGTTCGACAAAAAGATCTCGAATATCCGTGAACTGCTGCCAACATTAGAAGCAGTGGCTAAATCAAGCCGTCCACTGTTAATCGTTGCAGAGGATGTTGAGGGCGAAGCGCTTGCAACATTAGTGGTAAACAGCATGCGCGGTATCGTAAAAGTATGTGCAGTTAAAGCACCTGGTTTCGGTGACCGCCGCAAAGCTATGATGCAGGATCTTGCTGTCCTGACTAAAGCCACGGTTATCTCTGAAGAAGTTGGTCTGTCACTAGAAAAAGCAACTCTAGAAGACCTGGGTACAGCAAAACGTATTACTGTTTCTAAAGAGAACACGGTGATCGTTGACGGTGCAGGTTCTGCGAAGGAAATCAAAGCACGTGTTGATCAGATCCGTACACAGATCGATAATGCAACGTCTGACTACGACATCGAGAAACTTCAGGAGCGCGTCGCTAAGTTAGCCGGCGGTGTTGCTGTCATCAAGGTTGGTGCAGCTACTGAAGTCGAGATGAAAGAGAAAAAAGCACGTGTCGAAGATGCTCTGCATGCAACACGCGCAGCGGTCGAAGAAGGTGTGGTACCCGGTGGTGGTGTTGCCCTGATCCGTGCCTGTGCAGCTGTTGATAAATTGAAGGGCGATAATCACGACCAGGATGTAGGCATCGCGATCGCACGTCGTGCGATGGAAGATCCATTACGTCAGATCGTTACCAATGCTGGTGAAGAAGCCTCTGTAGTACTTTCTAACGTCGCTGCGAAGAAAGGCAGTTACGGTTACAACGCTGCTACTGGTGAATACGGCGATATGCTGAAGATGGGTATCCTTGATCCAACAAAAGTAACACGTACTGCACTGCAAAATGCGGCATCTGTTGCTGGCCTGCTGATCACAACTGAATGTATGGTTGCTGAAATTCCGAAGGAAGAAGCACCGATGGGCGGTGGTGACATGGGCGGCATGGGTGGAATGGGCGGCATGATGTAACCACTGGTTATAATGCCGTGCATTTATCTGTAATGCTAAAAAAGCCCCGTATTTACGGGGCTTTTTTTATGAGAAAAATTGATAAAACACTGTCATTGCGATGCCTACATGGACATAGGTAGGCATCGCAATGACGGTATCGTGATTCTTCTGTCGGTTTTTTAGTTATACTATATTCGTTATATTGATAAACGATGTCTCTTTGCATGGCCAGTGGGGTAAACCAGGCTCTAGATTATGAAAAATTTAATGACGTTAATAAATCTGTTTCTATCGAGTTTGCTTATAAGTAACATCGCTGTTGCTGATGTCCCTGCAAACCAGGTAATCGAAGTGAATCACCTGTTGGCTTTCGTTAAAGAAAGCGGCTGTATCATTAATAGAAATGGTACTGACCATCCTGCTGTAAAAGGCATCAGTCATATCGAAAAAAAATATGATTATTTCAGGGGTGATATAACAAGCACGGAAGAATTCATCGAATACTCAGCGACCAAAAGCACCATGAGTGGTGACTATTACACGGTTAGTTGTCCAGGCAAAAAAATAATCAGGACGCACGACTGGTTGATGGCTGAGTTAAAACGTTTTCGCGCAGAACAAAAGTGATCGCTTCAAATAATTGAGGTAAGATGATTAAAAATCCACTGATAATTTTTGTTTCACTACTGCTGCTTAGCAATTGTGCTTCGCTACCAGAGAATACTAATCGCAACGAATCTTATGCTTTTACTGACACGCAAAACACGACGTTAGGTAAAGATGTGCAAGCTAAGTTAAAGCAGGGTAAGGCCGAAGAGGGTTTTGTTCTCCTCGGCAGCGGCCTCGATGCGTTCGTGGCCAGGGCTGCGTTGGCGGAATCAGCGGAACGCAGTCTGGATGTCCAGTATTACCTGTATCACAATGATCTGGTAGGTAAGCTCTTTACAGGATTTTTATGGCAGGCGGCAGAGCGTGGCGTACGTGTACGCATACTGGTTGATGATATGGGCTTAGAGGGGCGAGATGAGGGTGTCATCGCAATAGATAGCCATCCGAATATTGAGCTACGTATATTTAATCCCTTCGATCGTGATATAGGCAGGAGTGCGCAATTTGTTACCGGGCTGGGCTCTGTGACACGCCGTATGCATAACAAATCGTTTACCGCCGATAATCAGGTGGCTATCCTGGGTGGTCGAAACATTGGCAACGAATATTATGATGCCGATCCCACGCTTGAATTTGCAGACCTCGACGTACTGGCGATAGGTGATGTGGTTAAGGATGTATCCAAAAGTTTTGATGCATACTGGAATAGCTCATTGGCATATCCGGCACAGACTATTATTTCAAAGCGTCATTCGCAGGAAGAATTGCAGGAGCGGATAGGTCACCTGCAGGAATTTATGGAAGAGCAGCAGACTTCTAATTACATGACGGCGCTGCTTAATTCAGAACTGGCACAGCAGATACGTGATAATGATATTCCCTACTTCTGGGGTAATGCTACTGTTGTGGTCGATCATGCTGAAAAGCTTGCTACTTCGCGTGATGATAACGAGCTTCACCTGATGACGCAGCTGGCACCTTATTTTGACGCTATCGAAAAAGAGTTGATCATCATTTCACCTTATTTTGTTCCAGGATATGAAGGTGTCAAATTTTTCAAAAGTCTCACAGATAAAGGAATACGCGTCAAAATCCTGACCAATTCACTATCATCAAATGATGTTGGCATCGTCCACGCGGGGTACGCCAAATATCGGGCAGGCCTGTTGCGAAATGGCGTCGAGCTTTATGAGATGAATAAGAAGCTTACGCGTGCGCAGCGCAAAGATAAGAAAGGGGTTGGCGGATCATCTAAAGCCAGTTTGCACGCAAAAGTATTTGTGCTTGATCGTAAACAGGTGTTTATCGGTTCACTCAACCTTGATCCGAGGTCGTTTTACGAGAACTCTGAGATTGGTCTGATATTGAACTCTACGGAGATCGCCGGGAATATGGCTAAAAAATTCGACAGAGACATCAAAAAACACACATTTACACTTGAGCTGAAAAAAGATGAAGACGGCTATGAAGAACTATTATGGCACGGATATGAAGATGGTAATCCTGTAACATTCGATGTTGATCCATATACCAGCTTCTGGCGTCGATTCGGTGTTGGATTCATGGGGATACTGCCGATCGAATCGCAACTATAAAAAATAGTTTGTGTAAGTTATTGGTTTGTAATTAAGTATAAAAATCATTATTAGGTATTTAGACATGTTAAAAGTATTACGCTCACTATCACTGGTTTTACTTGGTATTTTGACTGTTGGTTGTGCGACTAGCACTGACGAGAAAAATGACATCAATGAACCAGGCGCTTTAGATTTAATATTATGCGAAGAGCCAAGGCCGCAGATTTGCACCAGAGAATATGACCCTGTCTGTGCAACACTGGAGGATGGCAGTACAGCAACTGGATCTACAGGTTGTACATCTTGCTCGGATCCAGAAGTGGTCGGTTATAAGAAGGGTGCGTGTGGTATTGTCTCTATTGATCAATAATGAAGCCGGTATCAGAAAAAAATAATTTCATGTATCTGACAGTAGGTATCATCCTGCTGTTATTTGTCAGTGCGCTGGTGGATCAATTCCCAGCTGTACTCGGTTATCATCTCGTTCAGGCGTTTTCTGTCATCAATATCGCGATTGGCCTTTTCGGTTTTAAATCTACGGGTTCCTGGTTGTTTTCACGTGCAGGATTATCTTTTCTAGCAATTGCAGCAATCATTACGGGCATAGTTCTCGATATGCTGGAGTTGTATTACATCCATCTTTTGTTATTACTCCTTTTCTATATATGGGCCACCTGGGTGGCCGCAAAACAGGTTTTATTTGCGGGTGCCGTGGATGGAAATAAGATCGTCGGTGCTATCTGTATCTACCTATTGATGGGTTTGATCTGGACGATGATGTACCTGTTCATCGCGCAGGCAGTTCCTGGTGCCTTTAACGGATTTGAGCAGGTCGTCTGGTATGACAATTTTGCAGACGTTGCCTATTACAGTTATGTCACATTAACGACCCTTGGCTATGGTGATATCAGCCCGGTTGCTCCCATCGCTCGTTTCCTGGTGTATATGGAAGCAGTGGTAGGTGTATTCTATATGGCAATATTGGTTGCGAGTTTGATCGGTGTAGGTATCAATGAGTCGAAAAGAAATGGTCATTAACGATTCGGCATAAACAACGATATATAATAAAAGGCGGTATTCATGACGAAATCAAAGCGTATAGCAGCAATCGACTGGATGCGTGGATTTGTCATGATACTCATGGTCGTCGATCATGTCTCGATGGCCTACAATGCACAACATGATTCTTCAGATTCGGCAGCACTTTATGTCACCGGTTCACAGCTACCGGATTTCGAGTTCTTTACCCGCTGGATCAGCCATCTCTGCGCACCTGTATTCGTGTTCCTGGCTGGCACAGCTTTGGCTATCAGTGTCGAACGTAAAGTTTCCAGGGGTATCGATAGCTGGCAGATCGATAGGGATATACTGATTCGTGGTGCATTTATCGCATTGCTTGACCCGACGATAATCTCACTGTTTTCAGGAAGGATGACCATTCAGGTTTTATATGCGATCGGTGTGGCCATGATGTGCATGGCATTGTTTCGCAGGTTCTCAAGTACGATACTGGTCGTGTGTGCGCTGGCATGGATAGGCCTGGGTGAAATGCTTACAGCGATGGTCTGGCCGCCGCAGGAGAATTTTGAATCTATTGTCGCCGCGTTACTGGTCTCGACTTATGCGACATCAACGATGGTCATCAAATATCCTCTACTGCCGTGGTTGTCCGTCATGATACTCGGCTGGGTGTTTGGGCGTTACCTGCTGTCTTATAAAGACGGTAATACCAGGGTAGGGCCTGTTAGTTTGCTGTTAACACTCGGTATTTCTGCACTCGTGGCATTCGTGCTGATCCGTTATTACAATGGTTATGGAAATATGTTTTTATACCGCGAGGATAATAGCTGGCAACACTGGTTGCATGTGAGTAAGTACCCTCCATCTGCAGCATTTATATTTCTTGAGTTAGGGGTGATGTCAGTCATCATGGCTATGATGATCTGGTTAGAACGACTGGTCGGTGATCGACCCAATGGCGTGCTACTGGTGTTCGGTCAGACCGCGATGATGTTTTACCTGGTGCATCGCCTGATCCTGGAGGGTACTGCTACGCATGCAGGGTTACGACATTTTACTGATCTGAAAACCACTTTTATCATAAGTATCGCCATGCTGGTTTTGCTCTATCCCTTCTGCCTCTGGTATCGTGGTTTTAAAGCAAAACATGCGCATTCGATATGGCTGCGATATTTATAATTGAGCAGAATAAAATAGCCTCTTATTCGTATTGCTTTCATCATCTGCATTCGGTCAACAGGATGAGAAGCGGGTTTTTAGTCCGCGAGCCAGGGTTTCTTAATAGCCTTTTTAATGATAAAGCTTAACGACTAGCGGTGTACATTCAGTTTCTGTATTATTTATGTTCCTCAGATTTGTGCGCTATGACTAAATGATTTCCAAAGCATCACTATCAAAATTCGTTTTTATATTTTTATTTTCTTTCCTGGTGCATGCTGAAGAGACGATAGCTGTGGATTCGGCCGAAGCTAAAGCTAAAGATGCTGAAGAATCACAGGCAATCATTGAACAGGTAAAGTCAGCTTCTAAACAAGACTCTAGTGATACAGTCAAAACCTGGATTCCATCTGCAGTCAAATTTGACTGGATTCAGCTCACCTCTAACGAGTGGCTTAAAGGTGAGATTAAAGGTATGTATAAGGACAGCCTCGAGTTTGATAGTGATAAGCTGGATCTGCTTAATATTGACTGGAAAGATGTAAAAATTCTACGAAGTTACCGTGTCAATAACGTCAATATAGAAGGCATCGGTGCAACCTCAGGTGTTCTGGAGGTCACTGATGATAGCCTGGAGATTATCAATGATTATGAAAACCAGACTTACGATCGTTCGCTGTTGGTCTCGTTTGCGCCTGGCGGTAAAAAGGAGAGGGACCTTTGGGCGATCAAAGCGGTATTAAGTTTAGATCTCAGGCAGGGTAATACTGACCAGGTAGATTATACATCGAGGGTCAACATAAGAAGACGTGGGTCAACTTCACGTTTTTTAATGGATTATATCGGTAATATTTCTAAAACAAATGGCGGCGATGGCAGCCTGGTTGAAACCATTAACAATCATCGTCTGAATGCCAGTTACGACCACTATGAAACACGTTACTTTTTTTATACGCCGGTATTCGCTGAATTTTATCGCGACCCTTTCATCAATATTGATTTGAAGACAACACTGGGTGCCGGTTTAGGTTATACCGTAATCGATGATGGCAGGACTGAGCTATCATTTGCCGGTGGCCCGGCCTATGTGAAGACAGATTTTATCTCTGTTGCAGCAGGTGAGAACATCAGTGAGTCAACGCCTGCAGCCGTGTTAAGAACTAACTATGATTTTGAACTTACTAAAACCATAGATTTTATTGCCAGGTACAATATACAGGTCGGTAATGAAGCATCCGGTGGTTATACCCACCATATTATTCTGACAGTAGAAAGTGAGATTACCGGCGCGCTGGATTTTGATACATCATTCATCTGGGATAGAACCGTTCATCCAACACAGGCTGCTGATGGAACCTCGCCGGTGCCGAATGATTATCGTATAACCTTCGGGATAAGTTATACATACTAGTAATGAATTAACTGTCATTGCGAGCGAAACGTGGCAATCTCTTTAAGCAGAGTACGCATCTGAACTAGATTGCCACGCTTCGCTTGCAATGATGAAAAATCAATAATAATCGGGGAAAAATATGAACAGTTCGGACTTTACTCAGAATACCATCGAAGCTGCAGTAAGACTGGGCCTGCTGTTACTGCTTGCTACCTGGTGTTTTCATATTGTCACACCCTTTATCATACCGGTCGTATGGGGTGTGGTCATCGCTGTTGCCATCTATCCCTTGTTCGTCAAGCTCAAATCAGCATTAGGTGGAAGAAATAAATCTGCAGCAACTGTCTATACCCTGATCGCCCTGACTTTACTGATTACTCCAACTGTAATGATTTCAGATTCGCTGATCGAAACTTCAGCTAAATTTACTGAAAAGTATGAAGCTGGTGAACTACATATACCGCCACCGAATGACAGTATAAAAGACTGGCCCCTGGTCGGTGAAAAAGTACATACAATCTGGTCACAGGCTTCAGTAAGTATTGAGGAGACATTAATCAAATATGATTCTGAAACAAAAAAAATAGGTAAGGCTATCGTATCGGGTGCTGCTGGCGCTGCCGGTACTATTTTACAATTTGTCCTGTCGATCATTATCTCAGGTATCCTGCTGGCTAACACCACCGGTGCTTATGAAATTACCATCAAGATTTTTAAACGTTTGACCAGTGATGAATCAGGACAGTCCTATGCGGATCTCTCCAAAGCTACCATCCGCAGCGTTGCCCAGGGTGTGCTCGGTGTTGCCATAATCCAGGCTGTATTATCTGCGCTTGGTATGATGGTGATGGATGTGCCTGCGTGGGGTTTATGGACACTGGCAGTACTGGTCGTCGCAATCGCACAGATTCCGCCCATCGTTATTTTAGGCTTTGTAAGTGCCTACGTATTCTCCGTTGCCGAAACCACACCAGCTGTTATTTTTCTGATCTATTGCATAATCGTCAGCAGCAGTGATGGTTTTCTGAAACCATTATTCCTTGGCCGTGGGATGTCGACACCGATGCTGGTCATCCTGCTCGGTGCCATCGGCGGCATGATGATGTCTGGCATTATCGGATTATTTGTCGGGGCGATTGTTCTTGCCTTAGGTTACGAGCTGTTTATGGCGTGGCTTGATAAGAGCGAAGTCGTCTGTTAAAAGTTGGCAGTTGGCAATAAAATCTAAAAAAATATTTCACGTCATTGCGAGCGAAGCGTGGCAATCTCTTTAAGCAGAGTACGCATCTGAACCAGATTTCCACGCTTCGCTCGCAATGACAGATATCTACAATTACGGTTGAATCATGACTGAAGAAAACAAAGCACTCCCTGAAGTAAACACTAGCGACCCTGTTAAAAAGATCACACGTATTACCTTGATCATTATCGCTGCCATGTTTGTCTGGTATGTGATTGCTGATCGCATTGCGCCATGGACGGACCAGGCAAGGGTGCAGGCGTATGTGGTGCCGATCGTTTCCCAGGTGGCAGGACGGGTTATCGAAATCAATGTCGGCAAGGACCAGGAAGTTCAGCAGGGTGATGTGTTACTTAAAATTGATCCGTCTGATTATCAGCTGGCTGTTGATAATGCAGAAACCAATTTAGAACTTGCCGGCCAGGATATCGGTGCCGGTACCGCAAATGTTAGTACTGCCCAGGCAAAAGTGGTAGAAGCAGTAGCCAACCTGGATCACCTCAAAGCACAGGCTAGACGAGTTATTGAATTAGAAGAAAAGCAGATCTATTCAAAAGCCCGCGGAGATAAAGCCAGGGCTGCTGTGGTAAAGGCTGAGGCGCAACTGGAAAGTGCAAAGTCTGAACTGGAAAAGGCGAAACAGGCCTTAGGTGTAAAGGGAAAAGAAAATCCTAAAATACGTTCAGCTATCGCGAAGCTTAAAAAAGCCCAGATCGATCTATCCAGAACAACCATTCTGGCGCCATCACATGGTGGCATTACCAACCTGAAGATCGATGAAGGGCATTACGCCAGTGTCGGTGCGCCCTTGATGACATTTATCGAAGTGGAAAATGTCTGGGTTAAGGCTAACCTGCGAGAGAACAGTATTGCCAATGTAGAAGTTGGAGCATCGGTCGACATCATACTCGATTCGGCTCCAGGCAGGGTCTTTCAGGGTAAGGTCAACAGCACGGGCTTTGCGGTAAGCCATGAAAAAGGCGGTGCAATCGGTGATCTTGAAACCATCGAGAGCAGTGCAGGCTGGTTACGTGATGCGCAGCGTTTTCCTGTGTATATCTCTTTTGATGATGACAGTGTAAAAGGTAATCTCCGGTTAGGCGGACAGGCAGATGTGCAGTTTTATTCAACGGATAACTGGCTGATCAATTCGCTGGGTTGGATCTGGATACGGGTGTTGAGCTGGTTCTCGTATATTTATTAATTTTATACTGTCATTGCGATCCCTACATCCATGTAGGGATCGCAATGACGATTAGTATGGGGAAAGGTTTTGCTAACAGACCCGAAACAGATAAAGATATTGCGATATGCCGTAGGTTTGACCATAGCTACTGCATTGGCGTTTGGTATCGCATGGCCCTTATCTTTTCTGTTACCGGTTTTATCAGCAGTTTTTCTTGCGTTACCATTACCGAAACTGACACTGTCGCAAGGCCTTCATAATATGCGAGACAGCTTGTTTGCCTTTGCTGTCGGTTATATCTTTACCCTGTTTATCCTGCCGTTTCCAGTCATCTTCGTGCCTCTTCTGGCGCTGGCATTATTCTTTACCTACTACCATTTAAATCGTGGTGGTTCGTTCTGGCTGGTATTGATGTTGCTGGTGTGTTTATTGCTGATGCCGATGCTGGCCGGAATAGGTGAGGGCCTTGCCATAGGCGTAGCATTTGGTCTCGTTGCCTCAAGCTGGTTGACGTTAGCTATGTTATGGTTATCTCATTACATTGTTCCCGACCCGCCAGACTCGCCTGGGCTGCCGGCACGCTCTGGGTTCCAGCCGGGTTACTCAGCACCAGCTGCTGAGCTCGCCATGAAGAGTACGATTGTGGCATTGCCGATTGCAATATTATTTATTGCCAATAACTGGACCAGTCAGATCCTGGTGATGATATTTGCAGCCCTTTTCACCCTGTCGCCCGACCTGGCAAAGGGTAAGGAAGCTGGCATTAATTCGATCAAGTCGACATTGATCGGCGGAGCCGTGGCATTTATTGTTTATTGGGCACTGGTCGCTGTACCGGAATACCACTTTCTTGTATTGCTCATGTTTTTCGTCAGTCTTGGTTTTGGTGCGGCCATATATTCTGGTACGCCGATAGCGAAATACCTGCCATCAGCCATGGTGGCGATGATCATCCTGGTTAACAGCAGCCTGGTTGAAGGCGCGGAGTTCTCAGAAGAATTTGTTTTACGGGTGTTGCTTATCTCGATAGCTACGATCTATGTGGTTGTAGCCCTGAAGGTGCTGGATGCGTTCTGGCCTAACAAGATCGTTGTAAGTTCAAAATTATAAGTTTCTGGTTTTAACTTGCAACTTAAAACCTATTACATAAAACTCATACTATTATGCTGAAATCATTACTTATTATATGTTCGGCCTTACTGGCGGGCTGTTCAAGCTCTCCGCCGAAAAACATCAATGATAGCTGTGAGATCTTCAGAGAAAAAGATGACTGGTATGATGATGCTAAAGACAGCTTTGAGCGTTGGGGTGTGCCGATACAGGTGCAGCTGGCTATTATCCACCAGGAGTCACGTTTTAAGTATGATGCTAAGACGGAGATGGAATATTTTTTATGGATCATCCCGATCGGTCGTAAATCGTCAGCATACGGTTATGCGCAGGTCAAGGACGAGACCTGGGACTGGTATATAAAATCGACGCATAACTGGGGTGCTGATCGCGATGATTTTGATGATGCGGTCGACTTCATCGGCTGGTATGGAAAGATGACATACGATACCTTGAAAATATCAAAGTGGGATGCGAAGAACCAGTACCTTGCATATCATGAAGGCCACGGCGGTTATAAGCGTAAAACCTATAACAGTAAGCCATGGCTGATCAAGGTTGCTGCGAAGGTAGATAAGAACGCGAGGAAATATGGCGCGCAATTGAAGACCTGTGAGGATGAGCTGAATTCTGGCTGGTGGTTCTGGTGATGGCTGACCCCGGTGTATCTCGTGAAAAAAGGATCTCAGATGAAGGTCTGGCACGGCTGGAAAAGCATCTTAAGCTTGGTGCTAAAATCAATGCACAGGTCTTGCAGCAGTGGGTCAGGCGATACGGTGACGATGCGCGTGATCTATTGAAAAAGTACCATCGCGAGATTGATAACTGAAAAATTGAGATATATCAAATTGTATATCCATTATTTGGTTTATAAAGGTTAGAATCTAGTTCGACTTCTTTTCAGGGACTCAGGGTGACTAAGAGAGTGACTTTAACACAGGCATGGGAAGGCACAGCTGATTGTCTCAATTGTTCATTACGCGGTACGGCACTGTTTGGTGGTTTGACTAAACAGGATTTCGAGCAGATGCATGCACCTGTTGAGCAGGTTGAGATGAAACCCGGTGAAGTGCTCTATAAGGCTGGTGATGCCGGCCATCATATGTTCACTGTGCGCAGCGGTTTACTTAAACTGGTTCAGTATCTGCCGGATGGAACACAGCGTATCGTCCGTCTTATGAGCAGCACTGATGTGCTGGGCCTGGAAGTGCTGGTCGGCAAGCCATATGAGCATGAAGCGGTTGTACTACGTGCCGCCGAGCTCTGTCGTTATCCTAAGGAAACTGTCGATCATTTCAGCAAGACGAATAGCGTGATGCATAAAGATTTGCTGAAGCAATGGCAAAAAGAGCTGACGGCCGCCGATGACTGGCTGACAAAATTATCGACGGGTTCTGCCAAGAAACGCATGGCAAATCTATTGCTCCGCCTGGCAGAGAAGGATTCTAACGAATGTTTTTTATTCAGCCGTGAAGATATCGGTTCAATATTGAGTATCACCATAGAGACGGCCAGCCGGACTCTTTCCGAATTTAAAAAGTTGAATCTAATCAGAGAGATTCGCTCAAATCACCTCGAACTGGATATCGTAGGACTAACTGCGCTCATCGAAAGTTAGAGTCCATTGTAAGGTCGCCTTCACTTAAAATACCTTCAGCTCTGTCAGAGGCTGTACTCCTGCTGATAGTAGTATTACAGGCATGATATTTATCAATGTATATATTAGTTGTTTCTAATATAATTAGAACAATTGTGAATTTAACAGGAAGATCAAAGTGCCTATCTCAAACAGCTTTCTTATACATCAGATCATCTTCGTCAGCCTGATGCTGATTTCTTCGACCGTCTTTGCGGATGAGCTGAAACAGCGTGAACAGGCTGCTGATCAGGTATCTGAGCAGTTTATCAAACAACTGGGCGGTCATCTTAAAAAAGAGATGCAGGCCAATGGGCCGGTGCAGGCTATCACTGTCTGTAAAGAGATCGCACCAGAGATAGCGAACCAGTTATCGATTGAAAATGGCTGGAGCGTGTCACGTGTAACCACGAAAACACGTAATTCACTGCTGGGTGCTGCAGATATGTGGGAGCGTGAGACCCTGGCTGAATTTGAAGCAGCGGCTGCCAAAGGTGAGCAATATTCAGAGATGAAAAAGACCGCCGTGGTGGATGAAGACGGTCAGTTCTATTTTCGCTATATGAAACCTCTGGCAATCAAGCCTGTTTGTCTGACCTGCCATGGAAGTGAAGAACAGATTCCTGCACCAGTTAAGTCTGAGCTGGTGAAATTGTATCCTTTCGATCAGGCGAAAGGATATAAACAGGGTGAACTACGAGGTGCGGTAAGCATCAAGCAGCCTATGGATATACCGCTGTATAAGAAGTTTTAGACTGTTATTTACGATATAGCGCATATTCGGTAGTAGTAGTGAGCTCAACAGAAAGTCTTTATTCACGTCTTGGTGGGGAGGCTACGCTTCGCCAGTATGTAGCGTTGTTATATGGTTTTATGGCCGAATCTACGGATGTAGAGCACGTCCGGAAGATGCACTCTGCTGATCTGTCCCATGCCCGTGACAGGTTGTTCATGTTTCTCAGCGGTATGCTTGGTGGTCCACCACTGTACATGGAAGCATTTGGTCATCCTCGCCTGCGACGTAAACATATGCATTTTGAGATCGGTGATGTGGAGCGTGACCAGTGGTTGCTGTGTGCCCAGTATGCTGCTGATCAACTGGATGTGGCACCGCATGCACGTGAAGATCTCATGCAGGAATTAAGTGAGATGGCAAATCATTTACGAAATAGAGATATGACGACTGCTTCAGTCGGGCTGTGTAATGCAGGGCCAGATGATGCTGAGCATAATAATAAAAACGCTTCTTGTAATAATTCCGGACCAACACTGTAATGGGTGAATTAACTTTAGTCGCAGCCTTCATGATAGGGCTGCTGGGATCGACACACTGCATCGGCATGTGTGGTGGCATCGTTGGCGCTCTGACCATGGGCCTGCCAGAAACCACCCGACAGTCACATTTAAAACTGTTGCCATACCTGCTTACCTATAATACCGGGCGCCTGCTGAGTTATTCGCTGGCGGGTCTTATCGTTGGTCTGTTGAGCAGTTCGGTAGGCAGCCTGTTTCAGATAGGAAGTTTTCCGATCGGTGGAATCGTCGGGGGTGTTTTCATGGTCGCCCTGGGTATATATATCGGCGGCTGGTTACAGACCATGAAACCACTGGAGAAACTCGGCGGATATCTCTGGCGAATGATAGAGCCCGTCGGACGGCGTTTCATGCCGGTGAGATCGCCGGTACAGGCACTGGGCATGGGGTTTTTCTGGGGATGGTTGCCCTGCGGACTGGTTTATAGCACTCTTGCACTTGCAGCGACTTCTGGAGATGCAGTTAAAAGTGCGATGCTGATGCTGGCATTCGGCATCGGAACATTGCCTATGTTGTTAGCGATGGGTGGTTTTGCTGAAAAGCTGCAACGTTTTACCCGTCATAAGTGGACACGTTATGTCGCCGGTATTCTACTGATCGCGTTTGGTGCGATGATATTAAGCAAAGCCTTAGGTGGTGGACATATGGGTGCTCATAATCATGGCATACACGGTAGCATGAACCATGATGAGCAGACTATGCAGCAGGAAATGCCGATACAGCAGTGAAAAGTGGCTGGTTTGTATAGCGATCAGTTAAGCTAACTGGCTGGCAAGATATAGCTTGATCCCGTATTTAGCGACAAAACCAAAGATGCCCAGTCCCAGGCCGGCAAACAGGATCATCATGCCGTATTTCCCTGCTTTTGATTCTTCTGCCAGTTTATAGACAATAAATAGCATATAGCTGATGCCAAATGTCAGGCAGATTGTCAGTGATATCTCGGTAAATTCTTTTTCGGTCATGATACATCGGTGGCTTGGCCAAAAGGGTGCTATATTATAGTTATCTAATATTCTGTTTAATATAATCAATTTGGTATAGTCAAAAACAAGCTCGTCATTGCGAGCGAAGCGTGGCAATCTCATGCAGACATAGTAATGAATATCAGAAGATTGCCACGCTACGCTCGCAATGACGGGCATTATATAAAGTCTAATTTTAAGTATTGAGCTTCAGAATAAATGGATCCTATATCACAAGCCAGTTTCGGTGCCAGTCTCTCGCAGTCATTTGCTAATAATGGCTCTAAGCAGGCCATTGCTCTGCTTATTGGTGCGTTTGCTGGCATGGCGCCAGACCTTGATATTCTTATCAGCTCGGCAGAAGACCCGATTCTGTTTTTAGAGTTTCATCGGCAATTCACGCATTCGCTGATTTTCATACCGCTCGGTGCCCTGATATGTGCCCTTGTGTTTTATCCCCTGCTGCATTCAACCTGGATAAAGGGCAGGTGGCCAGCAGCGACACTGTCATTCCCCCAGATATACCTGTTCGCCTTCTTGGGTTATGCCACACATGGCCTGCTGGATGCCTGTACCTCGTATGGCACACAGTTGTTCTGGCCGTTTTCTAATGAACGTTTCGCCTGGAACATCGTATCGATCATCGACCCGTTGTTTACCCTGCCGGTGATTATTTTTATCACATTGGCTGTGTATCGCAAGAATGTCCGTTATGCGCGGATCGCTTTTATTTATGCTGTAGTGTTCTTAAGCCTGGGTCTGGTTCAGTATCAGCGGGCAGAGCAGGCGGTCCTGGCGTTGGCTGAACAGCGCGGCCACCAGGTGGAACGTCTACATATAAAACCCAGTTTTGCCAATCGCCACGTCTGGAAGATGATCTACGAATTTGATGGCCGCTACTATGTTGACGCAGTCAAACTGTTATGGAATACGAAGTACATCATGGGAACATCGATTCAGAAACTGGATGTTCAACGGGACTTCCCATGGCTTCCTGTAGAGAGCCAGCAGGCAAGAGATATCGAACGTTTCCGCTGGTTTTCTGATGGTTTTCTGGCGGTGAGCACCCGCAACCCGAACCTGATCATGGATGTGCGTTATTCTTTTCTGCCCAATAAGATTAACCCGATGTGGGGTGTGGAAGTCAGCAAACAGGATATCGACGATGGCAACCTCGATGCATATGCCGATTACCAGATGATACGCAATGTGGATGAAAGAACCGGTAAGGCATATTTTGAGATGATATTTAACTGAGTTGCTTTAGCACACCGGTCTACGGCGAACTTTTTATTAATTGCCTGATGAAGTTAATATACTCAGATTCTCCCCAGTCTCGGCCACCGATCGCCTGGTATTTTATTTCACCTCCTGGGCTTATCAAAAAAGTGGTCGGTAAACCGCGAGGTTTCCAGACCTCGGTGACCAGGCCGTCGACGTCCATCAGGCTGTTCTGCTCGACATCGATGGCAGCTAAAAATTCAAATATAGTATCCTCATCTTCAGCGGTATTGATCATTACGATCTGAAACTTGTCACCTTTAAGCGCATCCGCTAACTTCTGTATCGCTGGCATTTCTTCACGGCAGGGGCCGCACCAGCTCGCCCAGAAATGGAGGAATACCCAGCGTCCCCGGGCTTCCTCCAGTTCAAATTTTTCGCCATCGACATCATGTAACGTGAAATTATGTGCGAGGCCAATGTCATAGTCTCGGATACCAAATGGTACTTTTTCATTGCCCGTTGTATCCATTGCCTCGTCAGCGGAGGATGGACCGGCCATACATAACGTCAGTGTCAGAATAAATAGTCTGAAAACTTTTGCTGGGGATTTCATTCTGGATCCTCGGCGCAGTAAAGTTTGTCAGTTTGTATGGTGATCTTTTTACCTTGCTTGTTATCCCCAGTTAGAAATGTCGCAGTCAGACTGATGGGTTGATCGGTAAAAGGCAGGATGATGTTGCCGCCTTCATGCTCATCAGGAAGGTAATCCAGTGTTTCGGGGATCAGGGTCCAGCGAAAGGTAGATTGTTTACTTAAAGGTATGCCCATGTTCTGCCACCGTTTTTTCCAGTAGTCACGATGTTCTCGCTTGATAGGTCGGCCTGCCACAGAAAACTGCCAGTTTGATAGGTCATGCCAGATTTTCTCCTTACTGGTATTCAATATGCCGACGGTGATGAAGCATTGCTGTCTGAGCACTTCGCGCATCTCTTTAGGAAAACCGCGTGCTTCATAAAAAGAACCCAATTGATTAGGTGTTCGTGGCATGAAGTCAATCTGCAGTTCTGGCGTTTTGACGTTGACAGGTTGCAAGACCTGCATGTTTGCGACGACCACCAGTATGGGGAGGATATTAAGCATTATCAATTCTCATTTTATATCTGTCTAAAGCTTGCTACTTTCTTATCATCAGTGCCAATATTAAGCCTTCACAGAGGAATAGGGTAGCATGGTTGTTGAGCTGTTGAATAATATCTGGCTGGTCTTTCTCGATACAGCATTCTGGCTGCTGATCGGCCTGTTGGCTGCGGGTTTCATAAAATCATTTATCTCTGAAGGCACCATGCAGCGTTGGGTCGGTGGTCATGGTATCGGCGCGATATTGCGTGCAGCATTATTCGGTGCCCCTTTGCCATTATGTTCCTGTGGCGTGCTGCCTGCTGCGATAGGACTGAGACGCGCAGGTGCATCAAAAGAAGCCACCGTATCATTTTTGATTTCGACACCAGAGACCAGTATCGACTCGGTCGCCGTCACCTACGCATTGATGGGGCCGGTGATGGCGATCTTTCGTCCGGTTGCAGCATTAGTCAATGCGGTGGGCACGGGTCTGCTGACCACGCTTGTTGCTGACGAAAAGATATCAAAAGAAAAATCATCAGTAGCGACTGAAGAAACTGGCTGCTGCTCTTCAAAGCAACCAGAGACAGAGGCTGTTGTTTCCTCTTGCTGCGAGTCTGAATCGAAAGCAGTAGATGCCATAACATCCTGCTGCTCTGAAAAAACACCTGAACCCTCGTGTTGTTCGGAAGGTAAGACGGATGTGCGATCACAGAATAAATTGATGCAGGTGTTATCTTATGCCGGCGCTGAACTGCTTGATGATATTTCAAAATGGCTGGCTTTTGGTATCGTACTGGCAGGCATCATGCTCACCTTTATTCCACCTGACTGGCTAGCGCAATGGGGTGGGGGATTGAGCGCGATGCTGGTCATGCTGGTGGTTGGTATTCCCATGTATATCTGCGCAGTGGCATCGACACCGGTTGCCGCAGGGCTATTGTTGGCGGGTGTTTCTCCTGGTGCGGTGCTGGTCTTTCTGCTGGTAGGCCCTGCAACCAATATCGCCAGTTTTGCTCTGCTCAAGCAGGAGCTGGGGTTGAAAGTAACAGGTATCTATCTATTTGGCCTGTCCGTTCTCAGCCTGATGATGGGGTTGTTGCTGGAGTGGCTGCTGCAAGTTCAGAACTGGAAGATCGAAGCTAGCCTTGGTCATGCGCATGCGATGCTGCCAGATGCGGTTTCCTGGGTCAGTGCGTTTATCTTAATATTCCTGGCAATAAAACCATTTAGAAGGGCTTTAGTTCCGCAGTTAGGTTAAGCGCCATTTCTAAACTAATAAGGTGCGAACTGTTTTCTAAGTCTTCAGTTATTCATCCCACTCCAATGCACTGCCTGACTGATACTCGGTAACCTTGGTCTCAAAAAAGTTTTTTTCCTTTTTGATGTTTACCTGTTCATCCAGCCAGGGAACCGGATTGGGTGTATCTCCTATCGTGTTATAACCTAGTTGTTTCAAACGCCGGTTACCCAGGTAGCGCATCTGGGCTTTGTGGATGTCGGCGTTATATCCAAGGATGGGTTTTTGCATGATGTAGTCGGCATAGATCGCCTCTGACTGGTAGCTCTCGATGAACATTCTATGCACGAGTTCTTCTGCCGGACGATATTGTTTTTCTTCCATGATTGCGCGGATCGTCTGTACGCCGAAGGCTACATGCATCGCTTCATCACGCATGATGTATTGTAATTGCTCTGCCGTTTTGCGCATCTTCCCCATCCTCTGTAATGCAAAAATAGGGGTGAACCCGCCGTAGAACCACATACCCTCGAAGACGCCTGCAAAAAACATATACGATAATAAAAACTGGCACAGGTCACTTTCTTTGTGAGTATCGAGCGTCGTGTCGCAGATAGGGTCAAGCATGGATTTGGCCAGTTCCATTTTCTGACGGATCTCTGGCACAACACGATAACGATTATATATCTCGTACTGAGGCATACCCAGCGTTTCAATGCAGTGTGAATATGCCCAGGTGTGAATACATTCTTCATCGATCTGTCGGCCCATATAGATCTGGATTTCCGGGGCAGTCACTTTCTCCATGACTGCCAGGCCGATGTTACGCATCGCCATGATATCCATTGTCGACAGGGTCGCCATCACATTGTCGTAGACATGTTTTTCATCAGGTTCGAGTTTAGGATAATCAGATATGTCCTCACTCATCGAGATGTCCAGCGGTGTCCAGTGGTTTTTCTGTGCGTTGAGAAAATCTCGCCATGCCCAGTGATATTTAAATGGCATTAGCTGATTAACGTCGGAGTGACCGTCGATCACCCGTTTTTCATTCGAACTTATAGCTTCCATAATGTCCCGCTAGTATCTGAGGTTGATGAGTCTGGGAGCAGTGTTACAAAGTTGGTTTTACAGAGCCTTGACTCATATCAATTAGTTTGACTTGAGTTAGAGAGGTGAGCGTTTCGGTTAATGAGATCAGAGAAAGCCCACTGTTTTCGAGATCACATCTGTCGTATCAGTCTAAAGTTGTATACAATCCAACGAACTACCAGAGGCGTGATATTCAAATGAAAGAAACCTGGAAAGATGCGGTACAACGTCAAAGAATTGCACTCGCTGAGCGTTTGTCTCAGTCACTGGCAAGTCTTGCTGCTAACTGTGAACCCGTGTGGGGTAATCGGGAAAAGCTGGGCGAAGTATTGCTCAATGGCTTTGCTACGGTGCCTAACTGTCTGTTCATGTATGTACTGGATACCAACGGTATACAGATTTCCGATAATGTCAGTAGCAAAGGTCTGATAGCGGATCATTTTGGCCGCGATCGTTCCTCCCGGCCATATATGCGTGAAGCAGTACCCTCCTGGGGGTTTTTACTCTCTGATGCATACCTTAGTCTGCGGGCCAACCGTCCGTCGATTACTGCCCTGCAGATCGTGCGGCGTGGTGATGAGGTGCTGGGTTATCTTGGCGTGGATTTCGACCTGCGTGATCTGCCGGTCACCTCCGAACTCTACGAAGAATCGGAGGAGTGGCGGCAGATCAAGGGAGACCCTGCTATTCGCAGCAGTGTCTTTTTACAGCGTCGCATCGAAAGCCCGATGGATAAAGAGATCGATGTCGCTTCTGCCATCATCGCAGAGCTCATCATGGACCGTGGGATGTTTCAATGTGTGATCCATTTTTCCAGTAGCAGAGCAACAGTATGGTTTGTGACTGATCCATTTCGCTATCGGATCCTCGATTCAGAAGCGCTCAGTGACCCTGACATCTGCCTGCTGTATCCGGCACAGGCGTATCCAAAGGATGCTCTGATCCCTCGTGGCCGTATTTCTTCGATCATGAAGGTGATGAAGAAACTACGGTTGACTGATGAAACGTTTTACCTGCGTTCCGCCTCGATCAACATCTTCAACGGTATGATCAGCCTGACTTTCTCCTGTGATGGTTCACATTACATGTCATGGCAGGAATTCCTGGAAAAAGATGAATCGTTCTGGTTTGGTGCTGCCACCTAAGCCCCATGATTGGTTGTAGAACATTTTAATCTCTTTAGCTCTCTGCTCAGAGATAAAGCATCAGGTGAATACGACTTTTTTTCTCGAAAGTGATTAATATCAATGATATCTATCATCGATCCATGATTATATTAACGTGTACTAATAGTTAAGTACGAACTGTTGAGTGGGAGTTCATTAGCTAATGGATTGCGTGGTTGTTTGTATAAATTCTCAAAGGGAAAAATTATGCTTAATAGACTACTGCTGGAACATGATCATATTCTGAGAAAGCTGAATTTGCTAGAGCTGCAATATCTGGATATGTGCCGAGGTAAAATCCCCGACTACTCCTTGATGCGAAGTATCATCGTGTATATTCAGGAGTACCCCGAGAAAATACATCACCCGTTAGAAGATATGATCTTCTCAATTTTAATTGAGCGTGTAGATGACGTTGAATTCGTGCAAGAATTAATAACAGAGCATACACAGCTGGAAGTGGTTACACGAAGGTTAAGAGAGACTCTTGAGTCGCTGTCGAACGGCATCGTTTCTACGGAAGAGCTGGAACAACAACTGTCAGAATTTCTTGTCGGGCAGCGACAACACATCTATCTTGAAGAAGCAGAAGTGTATCCGCTGGTACAAAGTGTCCTGACAAAAGAAGATTGGAAGAAGCTGCATTCTGCTGTACCCGTTCTGGATGAACCGTTGTTTGGCAGGCGGACACGGCAAGACTATGAGCGTTTATACCGCGAAATTGAAGATAGGAGTAAATTGGGATTGCTCGAAAGGGAAGAAGGTCATTCAAAATATACCGAGACTGAGCGTCAGCAATTAGCCGATAATGGAGCTGCGAGTCTGCTGCAATAATCGGAGAGGTTCTCGACTAAAATCGAATGCCAAGGCCAAGCAGGAAACCATCAAGAGTTATGTCATAAAGAAAAACGTCTTCGTCAAACTTTACTTTAAGATAACGATAACCAAATTTTATAGCAAATGTATTGTTCATCTGGTAGCGAAACATGGCTTCAGCATTGACAGCCATATCGCTTTCAATACCAAAGCCACCCAGATCTCCGCGTAAGGACATATGGAAGTTGCCTTTCAACGGACGGGCGTATATAACACCTACAAATGGGTCTATCCAGGTTACAGACTGCTCCGGTTTTCGATTAATCAGTGTTAGTGAAACGGTAATATCCTGTTGACGTAAACCGGCGATGAGCTCCAGGTAGTCTATCGATGTTGGGGCATAAGCACCGGCAAATTCGATGATGGTGCCTTCCAGTCTTGGGGTGGTCTGTAAAGGTGTTGGTTCAAGGAATGTATCTTCGAAGGCAACGTATAAAAAATCGAAAAGAAATCCCCACTGCTTCTTACGCGCAGTAAACGTTGCGGAAGCGACACCATCGAGATTGTCCAGTGCGAAAAAATTATAGTCCGAATCGACAGGCGGCGACTCTTCGCCACCGGCAGCTACTGTACCTTTGATACTTGCTGCCCACAAATAGGGAGTCAGTTCAAAACGGAAAGCGTCGTTTGCCTCATCCGCATACAGATCGCTGCACAGTCCGCTGAGTATCAATACCATATACAGCCTGGTCCATTTTTGAATAGTTGGGTATGTGCGTTGTGCTTTTTTCATAATTTCGTTTGCTGAAAATAAAGGGACAGAATCTTTATGGTTAGTTGGCCTACTTTAATTCTTCAGACTATATGTTTTAGCCCGTCCTGCAATTTCGGGTATTGTATAACGAGTTCGAAATCCTTCAGTAACTTTTTATTGTCGATGCGCCTGGATTCTGCCATATAAGAGAGCATGCCTTCGGATAGCTGCAGCTTTGCTTCTGCTAACGAGATGGCGGGTGGTACTGGCAGGTTCATCGCCATTGCGACACCGGCGAAGTATTCATACATGGTGCCAGGATGGCCATCAGTCACATTGTATATGCCAGTGATCTTGTTATTCAATAACGCTTGTTCGCAGACATTGACCAGGTCAACAACATGGATACGATTGGTGAAAGGTGAGTCTTCTTTGTTGACGATGGGCTGACCACTATTGATTCGGGCCAGGGGTATCTTTCCGGGGCCATAGATGCCTGGTACGCGCAGTATCACCAGGGGAATGTTAAGGCGCTGGCAGTATTGCTGTACCTGTCGTTCTGCATCGGCTCGGCGAAAAGCGCGTTCCGCGACTGGATTCAGTGGTGTCGATTCATCGACCCATGCGCCCTGGCAATCGCCGTAAACGCCTGTGGTGCTGATCAACACGAACTTTTCAGGTGGCTGCTTTTCGATGGATTTCAGATAATTAGTCATACGTGTATCTGTTTTTCCACTGCGCGGCGGTGGTGCGAGGTATAGAACGCGCTGCCCGGTAAGTTCGATATCATCGAGTGGTTTATCCAGATCGATTATTTCACAGGGTATGTTTATGTCGTTGCACTCAGCCAGGCTGGTATCGCTACTGACATGACCTCTAACGCGAATATTTTTCTTCAGCAGCTGTTGCGCCAGCAATTTTCCGATATGGCCGCAACCGGTGATGGTGATTTGGATTTCATCAGGCATTTTTTTATTTATTAAACCCAGACTTCAAAATATTCATCAGGGTATTCCAGTTCGATCTTGATGTCGCTTGCAGGATGACCTACACAACACAACCCCTTGCAGGACTCTATATCTTCATCGAGCAGTGCAAACGGCTGTCCGTCTGGATATTTGACATCACCTTCTATTATTTTGTATATACAGGCACCGCAGATTCCATTGTCGCAACCATATGGCAAGGTGATGTTCTGACGTTTGGCTGCATCAAGAATGCTATCTCCGGGTTCCACAGCAAAACATTGGCTGCCGTTTTTTAACTTTACGTTATAAGTCACGATGTAACAGTTTTACTTATAGAACATATCCCGGTACATGCCTTCAGCCCATGCCAGGCTGGCCTGTCCACCTTCGGTGTTCCAGTGTTCCATCATGTGGGTACGGTCAAACTCAAACTCTTTGTCCTGCTTGTTGAATTTGTAGAAGGTGATGATACTCATCGCTTTCAGCGGATTGATATCGACGGCAGAAAAACACATGGTCTGAGGGCTGCGCCACCTTACTTGTTTGCCGAGTGCGTGTGCAGCGATGACTTCGGCGACATATTGTGCTTCTGAGTTCGCAGTGTGACCACCTTTGGAAAAGGGCTGCGATCTGGAATCACCGGTAACATAAACATGTTCATCACCGATAACATGGTATTTATAAGGGTCTGTGTTCGCAATTTTTTGCGCGGTTTTCATGTTGGCGATACCGGCATCTTCCAGCAATGAGGAAGCTCGAACCGGTGGGTAGATGATGGCGTCATCAAACGAGTAATCGTCAAAATCTGTACTCACGGTTTTCTCATCGATATCTATCTGAGATATTTCGGAACTGGGCAGATAGTCTATATAGTCACCGTACAGGCTGGAAAACGCTTTTTCGAAACCCTGTTTTTTGATCCGTATCTCGGCGTTCATATCTAGCAGTAAGATCTTAGCCTTGATTCTGCGTTTTTTAAAGATAGCAGCTGCCATGCAGGCACGCTCATAGGGTGCAGCGGTACAGCGGTATTCTCCGTTAGGTACGTTCAGGATAAAAGTGCCGCCTTTGAAGGTGTGCAGTTTCCTTTTGATAGTGATCAGCTCTGAACTATTGACGAAACCACCGGGATAATTATTATACAGTTCTACCTGGGCAGCAGGGTCGTCGACACCGATGCGGCTATAGTCATATTCGATACCTGGCGCGAGTACCATGTAGTCATAGTTTATAAAACCGTTAGCGGTGAACACTTTTTTCGATTCACGATCAAAACCCAGTACTGTGCTATTCAAAAAATGGTAGTCATGTGATCTCGCGGCATCGATATAACTATGTGTCAAAAAATCAAGGTTGATCTGGTCGGCCAGCCATGAGTTGCTGGCAGGGAAAGAGATGAACTCGGGACGTTTATCGATGAGCACCACATCAAAAGCCGGGTTATGTACCTTCAGGTATTTCGCCATGGTCAGACCTGACCAGCCGCCTCCGACGACGACTACTCGTGCTCCCTTTGCTGCTGGCAGTGTCGCTTCATTGAGTAATTTCCTGATAGCAAACGGTAGTTGAGCTGCCTTGTCCTTTGATGCGTCTTCTGCAACAGCTGCCTGAAGGGGGAATGATGCACCTGATAATACCCCTGCAGTCACGCCTGCTTTTAGGAAATGTCGTCTGGATAATTTGTTTTTGTCTTCATTTTCCATAATTATCTCTTAATGAGTGTGGGCTGTATTTCATTAGGTATTATTTAAAGTCGGGGTTACGCCATGTTTTTGAGGCAGCCATATCTTCTTTTGGCACGGCAAAATAACTGGCGTAGTTAACGGTTTTATCGAGCTGTTCGGTATCAAGTTCCTGTATCACAGCCTGCATAGCCGGATGCACTTCTCGAAGGCCGCTTTTTATCCGCCCTAGTTGCTGGCTCATGTACTGAAAATGTTGCCCCTGTAATTTCGGATAGATCAGTTCATTATTACCCTGGCCATTATCACCATGACAGCTGGCACAGTATTGCTGATAGATTTTTTTACCTTGTTTATATTCGCTAGATCCTTCCTGCCAGGGGCCTTTTGAGTGTGCCGGGTTCATCGGCAGGGTTGATATGTAAGCAACCACGTTGCTTAACTCCTGGTAACCACCGATGGTGCGTTCCTGAACAAAGGGAAACATCAATGATGAATGTCGGGTACCGTTACGGATATCCAGCAGCTGTTTCATCAGTACATTGACGTGCTGTCCTGCTAATTGCGGGAATGTTCCATCTTCGTTGCCCCAGGCTTCTGGTAGATGACATCGGGCGCAGACTCCAAAGGTTGTTTTACCGCCTTCGATATTGGGGATGAAGTCCAGGTGGATGGTGATTTTTTCGACGGCCTGAGCATTGGGCAGTATCAGGCAAAGAAGCCCGAAGAGCAGGTGTTGAATCGCAGCTTTCATTTGAATTAAGTACCTTGGTAAAGGGTTCGCAAAAATTGTACTGTTATAAATCAATGAGTTTATTGTTATAAGTCAATCGATATACTTTTATCATACAGAAATAGACGTGAATAGTATTCGTTATAGGAATGAGACGAGCTTTTTGTTTGCGAAATTATTTTGTTCTTTCAATGACAGCCTTAAGATACTGTATAATTCGCACATCAATGTGACCTGAATATATTAACTCGAGAAATACAATGCCATTAATAAAGCCATTTGCCGGTTTGCGTCCGGTTCCTGAGCGCGCAGAAGAGGTTGTTGCGCCGCCCTATGATGTTTTAAATTCTGCCGAAGCGCGTGAACGTGCTGCTGGCCGCCCGTGGAGTTTTCTGCATATTTCCAAGGCTGAGATCGATCTGCCGGAAGGCACTGACCCTTATGATCCGTCGGTATACGAAAAATCCGCTGAAAATCTGCAGAAGATGATGCAAGAAGGTATCTTGATGCGTGAAGATAAGCCCTGTTATTACGTTTATCGTTTGATCATGGATGGGCATTCACAGGTCGGCCTGGTGGCAGTTGCATCGGTTGCCGATTACGATATCAACCGTGTGCGTAAGCATGAATATACCCGCCCGGCAAAAGAAGACGACCGTGTACGCCAGATAGAAGCTTTAAATGCGCAGACCGGACCTGTATTGCTGGCTTATAAATCACAGGCCGATATGGATGCGATCCTGGAAGATGCTACGAAACAGGCGCCGCTGGTTGATGTCACGGCCGATGATGGCGTACAACACACCTTCTGGGTGATCGACGACGATGCCACCATCGAAAAACTGAGTGCCGGCTTTGACGCTATGCCTGCAATCTACATCGCTGACGGCCATCATCGTTCCGCGTCTGCTTCACGTGTTGCCAAGTCGCATGAGTTTGGTAAAGGTGATGGAACGCATAATTGTGATTACTTCCTGTCCGTCATCTACCCGCATAACCAGATGAATATCCTGGATTATAACCGTGTGATCACTGATCTGAATGGATTAACTAAAGATGAAGTTCTGGATAAAGTGAAGGCATCATTCACCGTGACTGAGGAATCTGCTGCGATAAAACCGTCGAAAGCGACAGAGTTCGGCATGTATCTCGGTGGCCAATGGTACCGCCTGAACATTAATTCTGAACTGGTACCAGAAGACCCTGTGGCCTCGCTTGACGTCAGCCTGCTGGCAGATAACCTTATCGAGCCTGTGCTGGGTATCTCGGACCCGCGTACTGATAACCGTATCGACTTTGTCGGTGGTATCCGTGGCCTGGGTGAGCTGGAAAAGCGTGTCGACAGCGGTGAGATGGCGATAGCTTTTTCGTTGTACCCGACCAGTATGGAAGCATTGATGGCAGTAGCTGATGCTGATGAGGTAATGCCGCCCAAATCAACCTGGTTCGAACCAAAACTGGCGGATGGCCTGGTATCACATGTGCTTGATTAAGATGCGGTAAGTTTAAATATACGGTGTCAGGATTAAAGCTCGGAGAAAAAAACCGAGCTTTTTTCTTGCATTCCTTATTTAATTAACATATATATTAATAATTAATATATATGTTAATTAAGGGTATCTTATGAATAAATTAGGATGGATTCGCCGTATGCGAATAGAACAGGGTTTGAAAGGTTTTCAATTAGCGGACCGGATGCAGGTGAGTGCGGCAAGAATTTCGGTACTGGAAAAAGATGAAGCGAGAGGTGCCGTCACACTGAAAATGATGGAGAGGGCAGCGGAAGCCATGGGTTGTAAGTTTGAATATAGGATAGTGCAGGCAGGAAGCGATGTGTCAAAAGCACAGAGCAGTGGCAAGCCCAGGTATCGGCTGGTTGAGAAGTAGCTATGTGTGATTCGTTATAAGTTGAAAGTCATATGTTTTAAGTAAAAGCTTCGCACTTTCGGAATAATGACAGCCAAAAGTTTGGTGCCTTCAACTAACTGCTTAAAAGCTAAAACTGCAATCAGTGACAAAACATCCTTTTAAAACAAACGACCTGTTAAATATTGAGTATAATTAAACTCTTATTTAGCTACACGTAGAAGCTCTTGTATCAGTTACTCCAACAACGCCTGTCTCTATTAAACATTCCTGACATTGAAGAGGCATTAGCGAAATCAAAGATCGGCCTGGAAAAAGAAAGTCTGCGTGTGATGCCAGAAGGCGGCATCGCGCAAACACCGCACCCTGCCGCCTGGGGTTCGCCATTGACACATCCGCAGATAACCACGGACTTTTCAGAAGCCTTAACTGAGCTGGTAACGCCGCCCTGTGATTCGGTGACAGAGGTCATTCAATCACTGGATGACATTCAAAATTTTATATACCGTAACCTTGAGGATGAGATCCTCTGGGCGACCAGTATGCCCTGTGTGGTTGCGGGTGAGACCAGTATCCCGCTAGCAGTATACGGTACGTCTAATGCTGCACAGATGAAGACGATCTACCGTAGGGGGCTGGGTTTACGCTACGGCCGTGCGATGCAGGTGATTGCCGGTGTGCATTTTAACTATTCTTTTTCCGATGAATTCTGGCGACTGTATCAGCAGCTATTAAATAATGATCAGCCGCTGCAGGATTTTATTTCTGAACAGTACATGGGACTGGTTCGTAACCTGCTACGTTACGGCTGGTTAGTACCGTATCTGTTCGGTGCTTCACCAGCGGTCTGTAAGTCATTCTTGAATGGTCGGCGAACCATATTGCATGAGTTTAACGACAATACTTACTATGAGCCATACGCGACATCGTTAAGACTGGGTGATATAGGTTATCAGAACAACAAGGAAGACCTGGCAGGTATCAAAGCCTGTTATGATTCACTCGAGGCCTATGCAGATAGCTTGCAATGTGCGATCAATACGCCTTATTCCGGTTACGAAGAGATTGGCGTGAAAGTGAATGGTGAGTACCTGCAGCTCAATGCCAATATCCTGCAGATAGAAAATGAATACTACAGCTCGGTAAGGCCCAAACAGATCTTGCAGGGTAATGAAAAACCATCTACTGCATTGAAGAGAAGAGGTGTGGCCTATGTCGAATTGCGCTCAGTTGATGTCAATGCATTTGACCCGCACGGAATCAACTCGGAACAGTTGCATTTTTTCGAAGTACTGATGTTGTTTTGCCTGTTGCAAGAGAGCCCTATATTGAGCGAAAGTGAGATCGCTGCCATCGATGAAAACCTGGTGCTGGTCGCACATAATGGCAGGGAGCCCGGCCTGGACCTGCGCCGCGGTGAAGAGAGGGTCAGCCTGCAGGACTGGGCGAGTGAGCTGTGTAACAGGATGAAGCCGGTGGCTAGCCTGCTCGACAGGGCGAATTACTGCGAGAACTATTTTTCCAGTGTTAAGTCTCAGATCGCCAGCGTTTTTGACCCTGATCTGACGCCATCGGCCAGGATGCTGGCAGAGATGAGAGAGAATAACGAAGGCTTTTTCCACCATGCGCAACGCATGTCGAAACACCATTACCACTATTATAAGACCCATGCTTTATCTGAAAGCAAGATAAAGTTTTTTGAAGATGCGGCAAAAGAATCCATTGAGAAACAACGTCAGATAGAGGCCGAAGACAGCATAAGCTTTGATGAGTTTTTACAGAACTATTTTGACGAGGAGTGAGTATGTTGAAGTATATTGATCGAATTCCATTGGGGCCTTTAGTGATAATCACACTTGTGATGGCATTTGCGCCGTTTTCGCCCGAACCTCATCTGCTAGAGAAATCACGTATGCTGGCCGAGGGACAACTGAGTAAGGCTATCGACATCTTTGATCTGTTCTGGCACAGTTTTTTAATTGTTATACTAGCGATACGACTAATACGATTAAAAAAACCAGCGAATGACCTATAAAAGCTCAATTACAGGATTTCTCTTTCTCTTTCTGACTGCTGCATTTAACAGTGCTATTGCCAGCGACCTGGATGATGCAGTAGAAGCCATGCGTTCGGGTGATTTCGCCGAAGCTTACTGCATCATGAGGCCACTCGCTGAAGGTGGTGATGCTGATGCACAATATAATATCGGCTGGATGTATATGAACGGCTATGGCCTGCGCGTCAATGACGGCCTGGCCCTGGAATGGTGGCAGAAAGCTGCAGACCAGGGACATAGTGACGCCAGTTTTTCTATCGGCATGTTGTATAGCCTGGGTGATGGTGAGGTCGCCAAAGATTCAGATGCTGCCATAGATAATTACCTGGTGGCAGCGGTCGATGGTCATGAAGATGCCATCGCAATATTAAAATCGATGATGCTGAGAAACGACGAGACGATCAGCGATCACCTGTATTCGATAATCAAAGATCATGAATCTCTGTTCGGTATCCAGCGGCAGGTTAAAGCAAAAAAACTTAACGCGAGAAAAGGCCCATCGACAGAGAGCAAGATAATGACCAGGTTGTTAAAGGGCGAGGTGGTCCTGGAGCTGAATAAGCAGGAGCTATGGAGCCAGGTCGTGGTGCTTCGCGATGAAGAGATCAATCAGACCGTCTGGGTTTATAACCCTTTGCTCGAAGATCTATCTACTGGTGAAGCACCACCCAACTAACGCCATAATCTGGCGGTAGAATTCTCAACTATTTCAACGGCGAGCATTTTTATGAATGACGGGGCTGTCGAACAGATCAGGCAGCAGCTGGTTCAGCTGAAGCAGGAACTGCAATCGCAGGAAAAAGAATACGAAGCAAGCAGTAGTACGGTTGAGCTGGATCAGACCAGGGTCGGTCGGTTAACCCGTATGGATGCGATGCAGGCGCAGCAGATGGCGCTGGAATCTGTCAGGCGGCGACAGCATCAGATGGTGAAGATCGACGGCGCGTTACGACGTCTTGAGTCCGGTGAGTATGGTGTCTGTTTTGTATGTGGAGAAAAGATATCTGCCCAGCGGCTGGCAGCCGACCCAACGAGTACGCGTTGTATGGGGTGTGTCGAATAACAAATCGACACCGTTCATAGACTAGGTTTCGCCCATCAATCGTCGGATGCGGTGAACATAACCCTGTGTCTCACTCGGCAGAAATGGTTTTAGCTCTTCCCAGTTTTTTTCTTCACTGCCCAGGCGTTTGGAGGCGTTTAGGATCCGACCATAACCGGCGTTGTAACTGGCGAAGGTCATATAAAGTTTGTCCTGTGCTGGCGTCTTTTTAAATTTTCTGTACAGCGTGCGGTCGTAATAGATGCCTGCGGCGATGTTCCATTTTGGCGATTCGAGTTTGCTGAATTGCGGATTTTTTTTGGAGATCTCATCAAAGGTAGCGGGCATTATCTGCATCAGGCCGCGAGCGCCAACATGGCTCTCGGCATCATGAAATAGGGCCGATTCAGCTATTGCCTGTGCCTTGAACCAGTGCCAGTCGAACAATGGCCCAAAATATCGCTTACTGTATTTTTTAAAATGACGATCGTACTGGTCTGTCCATTTGCCCGAGTGCACCGGGTGGTCACTGAAAGTTCTCGAGTATGCCATTTCATAGCTTAAGATGCATATGAGGAAAGCGGAGAAAAAGATAGTGAACAGACGCATTGTGGTCAACAGGGGTTAGGGTTAGCTTAGACCCAGGCCAATGACCAGGCCCAGTGAGATGCCAAGACCGATGAAGATACCCATCACCATTAGACCGACGGCGATATTGCCTTTACCGAGTTCGTCGCTAATGTTGAAATTGACCATCTTGTTAAACATGGTGCAGCTGATCTTCATGAAGAATAGCGTTAAGATGCCGCCGAGCATGACGTAAACAAAATTTAATATTATTGGTGGTATGTCTATCATGGTAATCCCCGTCTGTTGGCTGCTATTAGTCTTATACTTATAGCTTACAACGGTTAACTTTTCCCGCCACCGAGACATTCGGGTGAGTCGGGTGCCTTGCCTTTTTTAAACCATTCTTCCATCGTCATGGTATGTAATGCCAGTGCGTGGATGCCACCTTCAGACCGGTCCTTCTGCAATTCATCCGCCAGTACCTTGTTAACTAATCGGTGGCGCGCGACCAGCATCTTGTCCTTGAAGCCATCGCAGACGATGGTTACTTTGAAATGCGATTCCGACCCTTCGGGAACGTTATGCATGAAGCTTTCATTAATTACTTCGAGGTGTTCGGGTGAAAAGGCGTCGTTTAGTTTTTTTGTGATGTTGTCTTGAATGCTCATTGCTTCATGGTATCACAACATCTGTGTGTAAAAAACGAGGTTAAATACGGGTTTTACGTCATTGCGAGCAGAGCATGCAAGGCACTAATTTTTCCAGGAGAAAAATTGAACGTAGTTTTTTGCGGCCCGAAGGGTAAATTACATGGATGTAATTTGTAATCTCATGTAGACGACTCGAACGCTTAAAGAGATTGCCGCGCTCTGCTCACAATGACGACTTCTAGGCATTTTTATGCATTTGCCATTGTTCATCACGGTAGATCTGTAACGGTCTAAAGTTGACCTTGTAGTGCATCTTGGGATGGTTCTCAATCCAGTAACCGAGGTAAACATATTCCAGCCCCAGCTGTTTTGCATGATCTACCTGTTTCAGTACGCAGTATGTGCCCAGGCCGTGTTTAGGCATCTCGGGGTCAAAGAAACTGTATACAGCGGAGATGCCATCACTGACGATATCGGTAACGGCGACGGCGACTAGCCTGCCATCGAGGCGGTGCTCAATAAACTGTGTATCGCTCCACCTGGTATAGAGAAACTGCTTGAAGTCTTCTTCGGCAGGGTCCGCCATAGAGCCGTCAGTGTGCCTTGAGTTCAGGTAGCGGCGATACAGGTCAAAATATTCGGCACTGAAACCAGCAGGTACTGCGGTCTGCTTTAGCTCCTGGTTGATTTTCAGGCAGCGTTTTTGCGAGCGGTTGGCAGTGAAGTTTTCTACCGCGATGCGGCACGCGATACAGGACTGGCAATGATTACAGTGTGGGCGGTAGCAGTAGGTGCCGCTGCGACGAAAACCATGCTGGATCAGCTGGTTATAGATAGGCATGTTGAGCCGAAGGTTAGGGTCCGGTACCAGGTTGCAGCTCAGCCTGTCATCGAAATAACTGCAGGGTGATTCAGTCGTGATATAGAGCTGTAGATGACGCGAGTTCATGGTTACAATTTTAATCCGAAAAACGGGCGCAAGCCTATGGAAATCGAGGAATAAGATTATTTAGCATATCCATAGGCGTCACCCTCTATCGCGGATTACAATCCGCTCCTACAGAACATCCTCACTCGTAGGAGCGTAATCTTGTTCCGCGATACAATTGTCTGAGTAATAAATAACCTTTGTTGAGAACAGCGCAACAACGTCATAAATGGTACAATTCTCGGCTATTTTTTACCCGTTAATAAAGTGATGGCTATGACACGCGAACAACGCATTAAACTCCTCCACGAAACGCTGAAGCAGCGTATTTTGCTGCTCGATGGCGCTACCGGTACCATGATCCAGCGCCATAAACTGGATGAGGCGGCATACCGGGGGGAGCGTTTTGCAGACTGGCCCAGTGATCTCAAAGGCAATAATGATCTACTGGCGATCACTCAGCCTGAGATTATCCGTAGCATCCATGAGCAATACCTGGATGCAGGCGCGGATATCATCGAGACCAACACGTTTAATGCGACTCGCGTGGCCATGGCTGATTACGATATGCAGGACCTCAGCTACGAGATCAATGTCGCTGCTACCACACTGGCGCGACTGGCCGCCGACAGTTTTAGTACGGATGACAGGCCGCGATATGTTGCCGGTGTGCTGGGTCCGACTAATCGTACCTGTTCGATCTCACCGGATGTGAATGACCCGAGCTTTCGAAATATAACCTTTCACGAGCTTGCAGAAGCCTACGCTGAGTCGACGCGTGGTTTGATCGAAGGCGGCGCCGATATTATTCTGATCGAAACTATCTTCGATACCTTGAACGCCAAGGCGGCGATTTTTGCTGTCAAACAGGTGTATGCAGAAGATGGCGTCGAATTGCCGATCATGATCTCCGGCACCATTACCGACCAGTCAGGCCGTACCCTGACCGGCCAGCTCACGGAAGCCTTTTATAATTCCTTGCGTCATGCAGATCCGATCTCGATCGGTCTGAACTGTGCTCTTGGGCCGGATGATCTTCGACAGTACGTGCATGAGATGTCGCGCATCTCTGAAATTTATGTTTCGGCACACCCTAATGCCGGCCTGCCTAATGAGATGGGTGGTTATGACCTGGGTGCCGAAGATATGGCGAAAGCGATAGGTGAGTGGGCCGATAGCGGTTTTCTCAATATCGTCGGTGGCTGTTGTGGTACCACGCCGGATCATATCCGTAGCTTTGCCGATATCGTGGCTGATAAAAAACCACGTGTTATTCCGGAAATTCCAGTGGAGTGTCGTCTCTCCGGTTTGGAACCTTTCAATATCGGTGAGGACTCTTTGTTCGTCAACATCGGTGAGCGAACTAATGTCACCGGTTCGGCCATGTTCAAACGGCTGATCAAAGAAGAGAGTTATGAAGAAGCGTTATCGGTTGCTGCGCAACAGGTTGAAAACGGCGCGCAGATCATCGATATCAACATGGATGAAGGCATGCTGGAATCCAAAGAGGTGATGGTCAAGTTTTTAAACCTGATCGCTGCTGAGCCGGATATTTCCCGTGTACCGGTGATGATCGACTCTTCCAAATGGGACATCATCGAAGCTGGCCTGCAATGCGTGCAGGGTAAGTCGGTAGTCAATTCCATCTCACTGAAAGAGGGCGAAGAAAGCTTTATCAAGCACGCCAGGCTAGTCAGGCAGTATGGTGCTGCTGTCATCGTTATGGCTTTCGATGAAGACGGCCAGGCCGATACCTATGAGCGCAAGGTAGACATCTGTACGCGTTCGTACAAAATTTTGACCCAGACGGTAGGTTTTCCACCGGAAGATATCATCTTCGATCCGAATATATTTGCGGTAGCCACGGGTATCGAAGAGCACAACAACTACGCGGTCGATTTCATCGAGGCTACACGCACCATAAAGCAGACCCTGCCACATGCCATGATCTCCGGTGGTGTCTCTAACGTGTCCTTCTCTTTTCGCGGAAATAACCCGGTACGTGAGGCCATCCATTCGGTATTTTTGTACCATGCAATCAAGGCGGGTATGGATATGGGTATCGTCAATGCCGGTCAGCTGGCGGTGTACGATGACCTGCCCGAAGCGCTGCGTGCAGCGGTGGAAGACGTTATTCAAAATAAGAATACCGAAGCGACTGATCGCCTGCTTGAGATCGCACCGCAATATGTAGGTGATGGTAAAGCGATTGAAAACAAACAGGACCTGGCATGGCGCGAAAAGCCGGTTAACGAACGACTTGCGCATTCGCTGGTAAAGGGTATCACTGACTTTATCGATGAGGACACTGAAGAAGCCAGGCAGCAGGCAGATATTCCGTTGCATGTTATCGAAGGCCCGTTGATGGATGGTATGAATATCGTCGGTGACCTGTTCGGTGACGGCAAGATGTTTTTACCGCAGGTGGTGAAATCTGCACGTGTAATGAAAAAAGCGGTGGCCTACCTGATGCCCTACCTGGAAGCTGAAAAAGGAGGGGAGATCCAGACCAATGGCAAGATCCTGATGGCGACCGTCAAAGGCGATGTGCATGATATCGGTAAGAATATCGTTGGCGTTGTGCTGCAGTGTAATAACTATGAAGTGATCGACCTGGGAGTGATGGTGGCAGCGGAGACCATCCTGGCAGAAGCGAAAAAACATCATGTCGATATCATCGGTCTCTCCGGCCTGATCACGCCGTCACTGGATGAGATGGTGCACATGGCATCAGAGATGCAGCGACTGGAATTAAATATTCCACTGATGATCGGCGGTGCAACTACCTCGCGTATTCATACCGCGGTAAAGATCGATCCGAAATATTCCAATGCCGTGGTATACGTGCCTGATGCGTCTCGTGCTGTGGGTGTTGCCGGTGAGTTGTTGAGCGATGATCGTAAAAAAGTTTATATCCAGAATATAAAAGACGAATATGAGCTCATGCGTGAACAGCGCAGCAAACGTACGGCGAGCAGAAAAACATTCACCCTGCAACAGGCAAGAGATAATGCATATAGAGGTGACTGGGAGAATTACACACCACCGGTGCCTACATTTTTAGGCATTAAAGTGTTTGATGATTATTCACTGGAAGAGCTAAGCCATTATATCGACTGGACGCCGTTCTTCCATGCCTGGGAGCTGGCTGGAAAGTATCCGAAAATATTAAACGATGACATCATCGGTGAAGAAGCAACCCGCCTGTTTGAAGACGCGCAGGAAATGCTGAAAAAAATCGTCGATGAAAAATGGTTGCAGGCACGCGCGGTGATCGGTTTCTTCCCGGCGAACAGTGTCGGTGATGATATCGAGCTCTATACAGATGATGAGCGCACTGAGGTTAAAACCGTGTTGCACCATCTGCGTCAGCAGATGGCTAAACCTTCTGACCGGCCAAATAGCTGTATCTCCGATTTTGTCGCGCCTAAAGATTCTGCAAAGGATGATTACGTCGGCGCGTTCGCGGTAACGACTGGTATCGGCATCGATGAGCACGTGCAGCGCTTTGAAGCTGACCATGATGATTACAGCAGTATCCTGTTAAAAGCACTGGCGGACAGGCTGGCAGAAGCATTTGCCGAGCGTATGCATGAGCGTGTACGAAAAGAGTTCTGGGCTTATGCTGCTGATGAAGCACTTGGCAATGACGATCTTATAAAAGAATCCTACCAGGGCATCCGACCGGCACCAGGTTATCCCGCGTGTCCAGACCATACAGAGAAAGCGACGCTGTGGTCACTGATCGAGCCGGATAAAAATGCCGGTATTACTATCACCGAAAGTTTTGCTATGCTGCCTACCTCGGCTGTTTCCGGGTTCTATTTTTCTCACCCTGATGCAAAATACTTTGGTACCGGAAAAGTTCAGAAGGACCAGGTGAAAGATTATGCGCAGCGAAAGGGTGATGATATCGCTGTTGTTGAACGCTGGTTAGCCCCCGTGCTGGATTATGATGTGTGACGACCTGTCGGATAATTTAATCGTAATATGCAAAACTATCTCCGTAAGTAATATAAGTAAGTTGTTGTTTTTAAATGATGTAATCAATTTTTCCAGGTGATTTGCCGGTTTTTTAATGTCAGGATTTGTTACACGTGCCTGATCGTTCAGTAAAATCAGCATAACCAGATTATATTTCTCAACAAATGCGTATTTATAAAATATATATATTTATCAGTTGGTTAATAAGCAGCGTGCCACAAAGTGTGGAAACCTGAGAAGCCGGTTAGTTTCTTGGCACGAATGGTGCAGTATCCATAATGTATTCAGTCGATTAAGTGGTTATCGAAATGAATATGTTGGTCATGACAAGACATTGAATAGGGCTAGTGTTTTGTCACTCTCCAATGAGTAAGACTCTCTCATCTCTTAACCGGTGCTTTGCACCGGTTTTTTTATGCCCATGGAAGGGCGGTATGTCACAAGGAGCCAGGGATGGCGGTGTGACGATCCCATGGAAGGGCGGTATGTCACAAGGAGCCAGGGATGGCGGTGTGACGATCCCATGGAAGGGCGGGCAGATATTTGCTCCTGCAATATCTGCATTTCCACCATCCGTGGCGGTCATATGTCACAAGGAGCCAGGGATGGCGGTGTGACGATCCCATGGAAGGGCGGACAGATATTTGCTCCTCGGCAACTGCTCCTGCGTTGCTCTACTATGTTACATCCAGATAACGATGCAATATCTGCATTTCCACCATCCATGGCGGTCATATGTTACTAGGAGCCAGGGATGGCGGTGCCAAGATAGGAACATATTTTTATCATTTCAAACTGACTCTATAAGAACGAATATTTATATTTAATGTAAAATTCGCCGTATGTCTCTAATACGTTTACGCAATATTCAGGTCAGTTTTGGCGGTCCAGCTATTCTGGAAAATATCAACATGTCTATCGACGCCGGCGAACGACTTTGCCTGCTCGGTCGCAATGGCACCGGTAAATCGACTTTGTTAAAAGTGATTTCCGGTGAAGTCAAAGCAGAAAGCGGTGATCTTGAATACAAACAGAGCCTGAAGCTTGCAGTACTCGACCAGGAGCCCAGGGGCAACCTCAGCGGTATGATATTTGATGTGGTTGCAACGGGTCTGGGTGAGAATGCCAGGTATCTGCAGGATTATCACCACGCTCTGCATAATTTTACACTGGACCATAACGAGCAGACGACAGCAGAGTTAGAGCGCGCTCAGAACCAGGTTGATATCCACGATGCCTGGCAGCTCAATCAGCAGGTCGAAGAAGTGTTGAGCCGTATGCAGCTGGATGGTGATATGGACTTCGCTTCACTTTCAGGCGGCATGAAACGACGTGTGTTACTGGCAAAAGCGCTGGTGATTAAACCGGATATCCTGTTACTCGATGAGCCGACCAACCATCTCGATCTGAATGCGATCCAGTGGCTGGAAGAGCAGTTGCTGAACAATAAAGGAGCCTTGATGTTCATCACGCATGACCGTTCCTTCATGCGTAAGTTATCGACAAGGATCATCGAGCTAGATCGCGGCAGCCTGACCAGTTACCCGGGAGATTACGACACGTACCTGAGGCGTAAAGCTGAAGCCTTGCATGCAGAAGAGGTCGCCAACGCACACTTTGATAAGAAACTGGCACAGGAAGAAGTCTGGATTCGCCAGGGCATAAAAGCCCGCCGTACTCGAAATGAGGGCAGGGTGCGTGCATTACAGAAGATGCGCAATGAGCGAAGTGAGAGACGCCAGCAGGTGGGTAAGGTGTCGATGGCGACAGCGAAAGCCGAGCGTTCCGGTAAGCTGGTTGCAGAGGCTGAGAATGTAAGCTTCGATTATGATGGTAAACCCCTGATAAAAGACTTGAATACTACCATCCTGCGTGGTGACAAGATTGCTATTCTCGGTCCTAACGGCGTCGGTAAAACCACGTTGTTACGTTTGTTGCTTGGTGAACTCGAGCCGTCCAGCGGTAAGATCCAAACCGGAACAAAACAGGAGGTCGCTTACTTCGATCAGTTCCGTGCACAGCTCGATGATCAGGCGAGTGTTATCGATAACCTGTCGCAGGGCAGGGAGTTTGTCGAGATCAATGGTAATCGAAAACATGTGATCGGATACCTGCAGGATTTCCTGTTTGCACCTGAACGCGCACGCTCACCGGTGAGTATGCTATCTGGCGGTGAACGTAATCGTCTGTTACTGGCGAAGCTGTTTTCAAAACCGTCAAACATCCTGGTGCTCGATGAACCCACGAATGATCTCGATATCGAAACACTGGAGCTACTGGAAGAGCTGGTGATGGAGTATCCCGGTACCGTGCTGGTGGTGAGTCACGACCGGGAATTCGTTAACAACGTCGTTACCAGTACCCTGGTGTTCGAAGGTGATGCGCAGGTGAACGAATACGTCGGTGGTTATGATGACTGGTTACAACAGTCAAAAAATAAGACCAGGGCTACAGCAGATGCGGAAAAAGCGGCCGCTGACGAAAATAAGAAAGCAGCAACGGTAAAAGCAGAGAAACCAAAAAAGCTGAGTTACAAAGACCAGCGTGAACTGGATGCCTTGCCCGCGCAGATCGAGTCATTCGAAGAAGAAGTCGAGAGTTTGCAAAACCTGATGGCGAGTGATGAATTTTATAAACAGGATAAAGATAAAATCGTAGAAGTGCAAAAACAGCTGGAGAAAACACAAGCTGGCCTCGCGCACTGCTATACTAGGTGGGAACAGCTTGAGCCGTAGCGTAGATTATTGAAATGATTTTTATGTATAGTGATATGAGTTATACAGGAAAGACTAAAATGTTTAAGAATAAAATTATCGCCTTTTTGATCTTTAGCTTTATCACCTTACAGTCGTCTGTGCTGATGGCAGAACAGTCCGGTTTTCGCGGCAAGGTATTAAAGTTTGACGGTGATGTCGAAGTCATCGATGCAAAGGGTGAGAAACGCACCATCAAAGAAAACGATGAACCGGTGAATGAGATGGATACTATCGTCACCAAAGACGGTGCGCGTGTCATCGTAGAGTTCGATGACGGTGCCTTATCCGTGCTGGATGAGAAAAGCCGGTTACGTGTCGAAAAGACCAGCTGGTTCTCTTACCTGGGCGGCAAGGTTTACTTCACCTTTAAAAAAGTATTCGGCGAGCCGCGTCAGGTTAGAACACGGGCCGCTACGATCGGCGTACGAGGTACTACGTTCATCATCAGTGAAATCGACGAAAATGGTGGTGAGACCGTGGCATTGAAAGAAGGTCTGCTGGATGTCGAATCAACTGGCCCCGCATTTGAGATACACAGACAAAAAGAGCTGGATGAGTTCGAGCGTTTTAAACTGGAGCAGCAGGCTGCAAAAACGCAGATGAAAGATGAATTCGAACACTATAAAAAACAGACCATGCGTGAGTTTGTTGAGTACCGTCGCAACTTTACGCTGCAGCCAAACCGGGTGATCAATCTCACTGGTTACCGGGTTGATGAGACCGCGATGACGGAAGCCAATAAAGCTGACTTCGAAGCATTTGAATCAGAAGCCGAAGATCTGATAAAAAACTTCCGGGCTAGATCAAAAGGTTTAATTGCGAAGTAGAGGACAGGTTCAATGACTACCGTAATGTTGAAAAAAACGGTTGTTACTGAGTCAATGTCATCTCGACCAACGGGAGAGGTCTTTTACTCCAGCAGTTCAATATTCATCCCATTGATCGAGATGACATATATATCGACCCTCTATTTTTTTATGCCATGCAATAAAACCCAGTCTTCTTCAAAGACGGGTTCGTCCATATTAAAAAACTGGCTGTAGGTCTCTACCAGAGGTTCTGCCTGTTCCCTTAAAATTCCTGACAACACGATATCACCACCTGCTTTTGTGTGGCCTGCTAACATCGAAGCCAGCTCGGCCAGTGGGCCGCTGAGTATATTTGCGACGACGATATCGTACTGTGTGCCTGTATGCTGTTTCTGGTAATTATCAGGAAGAAACGTTTCTATCTTATCCTTGACCTGGTTGGTCTCTGCATTATCATGCGTAGCAGTCAAAGCCTGCGGGTCTATATCAACACCATCGGCATGATCGATGCCGAGCATACAGGCGGCGATGGCCAGGATACCGGAACCACAACCGTAATCGAGTAGTGTGCCCTGTTTGTTATGGCTGTCCAGTATGTTCTGATCTAACCAGCGCAGACATAATGAAGTGGTAGGGTGGGTGCCGGTGCCGAAGGCCAGGCCTGGATCGAGGCGCAGGTTGATCGCATCGGTTTCTGGTGGATCCATATGTAACGGGCATACCCATAATCGCTGACCGAACTGCATGGCCTGAAAATGATCCATCCAGGCACGGGTCCAGTTTTGATCTTCGAGTATCTGTGTATCACAGCTGAAATCAACACCTGTCAGGCACTGCTCGATACGGTCGAGTAATGCCTGCTGATTCTCTTCGAGACCGAAAAGACCGGTGATGATGACATTGTTCCAGACAGGGGTTTCATCGGGTCCAGGTTCAAGGATTGGCTGGTCAGCTGCATCGGTTAATGTTACGGTCTGTGCTCCGGCGGAGAACAGGCAGTCCTCAGCTATTTCGGCATGATTCTTGGTGGTGTTTATCGATATTTGCAGCCAGCCCATGTGAATCCTTTGAGATAGAAATTTCTTGTCAATCGGTGTAGCCTAACTGATAGTTTGATCTGTTGTAAGAATTACTCATCAATCATTTTCGTAATTTTCGATATTAAGTTAAGTTAGAGATACAGGCGAGGAAGTGTTTTATGGATACAGAGGCTTATCAAAATGCAAAAGATGCACTAAAAGCAAAGGATTATAAAGCAGCTGAGCGCGCTTTTAAGATAGCCCTGGAATCAGTCGGTGAGCATGATGAACAATACAACAGTGTGTTGTCTTATTATGGGCTAGCCCAGGTACTTAACTCGAATAAAAATGGCCTGTTGCTTTGTCGAGATGCGGCCAGTAATGAAGTTTTTGAGGGAGATGTGTTTTTGAACCTGGCCTGTGCTGAGTGGGAAGGCAATAATCGAAAACGTGCTGTGGATGCGATTCGGCACGGTGTAAAGATAGATGCTGATCATACACAGCTTAACCGTGCCTGCGCCAAGCTGGATTGCCGGAGAAAGTGCTTTTTTTCTTTTTTACCTCGCAGCCATAAGCTCAATCGCTTCTTCGGCCGTCTGTTACGTCGACCGAGTCCGGAAGCGACCGTTGATAGTTTGCTGTTCTAGTTCTGTCGACACGCTGGCGGGCCTTACATCGTTATCCTGTCAGCTCTCAACTCTTAATAACTCTATAGCCTTCCACTGGATTTACGGTAAATCTTTTTATCAGGTAAAATCGCTTAGATTTTCGTCATTGTATTCAATGACACAGATACCTTCTAATTAAAAATTCTAATATTATATTCAGGACCAAAGATGATCATTACACCAAAGATTCGTGGATTTATCTGTACAACGACGCATCCCACAGGATGTGAGCAGAACGTTAAAGAGCAGATTGCCTATACAAAAGCGCAGGGAGAGATTCTCGATGGCCCTAAGCGTGTACTGGTGGTAGGTTCATCGAGTGGTTATGGACTGGCGTCGCGTATTACGGCTGCTTTTGGCTGTGGTGCCTCGACCATCGGTGTGTTTTTTGAAAAACCAGCAACGGAGAAGAAGCCGGGCACCGCGGGCTGGTATAACTCTGCTGCGTTTGAAAAGTTGGCCCATGAAACAGGTCTGTATGCAAAAAGTCTCAATGGTGATGCTTTCAGTAATGATGCAAAGACTAAAGCGATCGAACTGATCAAGCAGGATCTCGGGCAGATCGATATGGTCGTCTACTCACTGGCTTCACCGGTTAGAAAATTACCTGACACTGGTGAAGTGATTCGTTCTGTACTCAAACCGATCGGTAAGCTTTATACCACTACGGCAGTCGACACCAATAAGGACACGCTCTATGAAGCAACAGTAGAACCAGCAACCGAGGAAGAGATTGCCAACACAGTTACCGTGATGGGCGGACAGGACTGGGAGTTGTGGATGAGGGCATTGTCTGATGCCGGCGTGCTGGCCGATGGCTGTAAAGCGGTCGCCTACAGTTACATCGGTACCGAGATCACCTGGCCGATCTACTGGGAAGGTGCGCTGGGTGAAGCGAAGAAAGACATGGACAGGGCAGCGCATGCTATCGATAGCGATATGAAGGCGATCAATGGTTCAGCCAATATCGCCGTGCTGAAAAGTGTCGTCACGCAGGCGAGTTCTGCTATACCTGTTATGCCGCTGTACATCGCCATGTCATTCAAAAAGATGCGTGAACAAGGTATCCATGAAGGCTGTATCGAACAGATCAGCCGCATGTTCCGCGAGCGTCTATACAAGGCCGATGGCAGTGTGGCAGAGGTTGATGATAACAACCGCCTACGTCTCGATGACTGGGAACTGCGTGAAGATATACAGGCACATTGCAAAGCGTTGTGGCCGCAGCTCACCGATGAAAACCTGGCTGAGCTTACCGATTATAAACTCTACAAAGACGAGTTTCTAAAGCTGTTCGGCTTTGGCGTGGATGGTGTCGATTATGATGCTGATATAGATCCAGTCGTGCCTTTCGATGTTATCGATATCTAGGTAGTAAAAACTTAAAAGCTTTTCACCGCGGAGGCGCAGAGACACAGAGTTTATTTTGTTAATTGCGCCGCAGGCGCTATTAACAACACACAGTTTTTCTCCGCGACTCAGCGCCTCCGCGGTGAAAAAGATTTTGATCTTGTTTTTTGACTGCCCGGTTAAAACTGTAAGTACTGCCAGGTGCGCAGTTTTGTATTTAATGCGATAGTTATAGTGTAAAATACCGTCCGGGAGTTGGCCAGGCAATCGCGCCGGGTGATTTATCATCCGGGGAGGAAAGTCCGGGCTCCACAGGACAGAGTGCCAGGTAACGCCTGGGGGGTGAGAGCCTACGGAAAGTGCAGCAGAAAATAAACCGCCAGTCCGTATGGGCTGGTAAGGGTGAAATGGTGCGGTAAGAGCGCACCGCGCAACGGGTAACCGTTTGCGGCATGGTAAACCCCACTCGGAGCAAGACCAAATAGGGGGACATAATGCGTGGTCCGCGCTGTTCCCGGGTAGGTTGCTTGAGATGCATGGTGACATGTTATCCAGATGAATGATTGCCCACGACAGAACCCGGCTTATCGGCTGACTCCCTTTTTACCTGTTTACTATCCTTAGCGTACCGATATTGGCCAAGATTTGTTCAAATTCTGGTTAAAAATTGCTCGATTTCTCTGTGGTATTTCTAAATAAGTACTTATCAGGTTTTAAAAGCAATGCAAACTTAAAGTAAATTGTTAGCTTTGATAATCAAGCTGATGATTTAAAAAACATATCCTGTAGAAGCTTTTCCTTATTTTCTTAAACATCATCTAAGTTGCTGTCAGATATAGAATTTTCTGTATTTGAAGATACAAAAATGCTTGACATTAGGTGGTTAGAATACCTATAGTGTCAATATGTGGGGGAAAGTGGGGAATTGTGGGTATATCTGTAATCCCATCCCTACCCCGGATGATCCGGCATCGAATGACTCGATGCTGATAAAACAGGAAACAATAATAAAAAATGCACTTCCGCGGTATTAACAACATAGCAGTAGACGCCAAAGGCAGAATGGCAATGCCTGCGCGCTATCGCGAGCGCCTGCTCGAAGGTTGTGGCGGGCGCCTGGTTGTTACTGTTGATCGCGATCATTGTTTACTAGTTTACCCCCTGCCTGAGTGGGAAGTCATCGAAAGCAAGTTAATTGAGTTACCTAGCTTAAACAAACAGGCGCGCCTGTTGCAACGTTTATTAATCGGTCATGCGACCGAGCTGGAGATGGACGCACAGGGTCGTATTTTACTGCCTGCAATGTTGCGTGATTTTGCAGGTCTGAAAAAGAAAGCGGTTTTGATCGGCCAGGGTAAAAAGCTGGAGATCTGGGACGAAGATACCTGGACTGAGAGCCAGGAAGAATGGGTGGCGTCAGTACAGTCTGATGATGGTGAGCTTCCAGCAGCGCTGGAAGAATTGTCGCTCTAATTGCTGGATGGGCAATTTCGATCATCAGTCGGTGCTTTTGGAAGAAGCGCTGGAGTCGCTGAATATTCGTCCATCAGGAATATATATTGATGCAACGTTTGGCAGAGGTGGGCATAGCCGCGCCATCTTGCAGCAGTTAAACGAATCGGGCAGGCTGATCGCGCTTGATCAGGACCCGGAGGCGGTGGCTTATGCCAGGCAGCATTTTGCCGATGAACCGCGTTTAACGATCGAACACTGTAACTTCAATCAGGTGGCTAGCGTGGTTGAACAATTAGGATTGACCGGAAAGGTCGACGGCGTGTTGATGGACCTGGGTGTTTCGTCGCCGCAACTGGATGATGCTGAGCGTGGATTCAGTTTCTTACGGTCAGGGCCGTTAGATATGCGTATGGATACGGAGCAGGGTGTCACTGCTGCTCAATGGTTAGCAAAGGTAAAGCCTGTTGACCTGATAAATGTTCTCAAAAAATATGGCGAAGAAAAATTCGCCAGGCGGATTGCGACAGCCATCGTTGAAACACGCGAACAGCGTGAGATTGCCGAGACCGGTGATCTGGCTGAGATTATCTCGAACGCAATTCCAGTAAAAGAAAAACATAAACATCCTGCGACGCGTAGCTTCCAGGCGATTCGTATCTTTGTGAATCAGGAATTGCGCGCGATTGAGCAGGGTTTAAAAGGTGCGGTTTCTGTTTTGGCGAAAGGTGGAAGATTATCGGTAATCAGTTTTCATTCGCTGGAAGACAGGATCGTTAAACGTTTTATGCGAGATATCTCCAGTCGGCCCAAGTTGCCTGCTGGATTGCCCGTTATGGAAGCAGATATAGAAGTACCTTTTCGCTTGATTGGAAAACCGATGGTGGCAGGTGCGAAAGAGCTGGAAGTGAACCCGAGAGCTAGAAGTGCACGGTTGCGTGTGCTGGAGAGGCGATAATGAATGAAAGACAGCGCATATTAATCGTAGTCACGCTTTTATTTAGTCTGGTGCTGGGTTCGGCGATATTGCTGGTATATAGCAAGCATCAGAGTCGTAAGCTTTTTGTCGAGCTGCAGCAGCTCAAGTATGAGGTCGATGCGCTGAATACCGAGTGGAGTCAGTTGCAGCTGGAACAGAGCGCATGGTCTGGCCATGGTCGTATCGAGCGTATTGCAAGAAAACAGTTATCGATGGTGATGCCGGAATCGGATGATGTGGTGTTTGTAAAACAGTGAAAAGTTATCGTCAAAATAAGCAGAATACAAAGCCGTTAACCAGCTGGCGACGTCTGTCGGTGGTCACGGTTTTTATGTTGCTGGCAGCTACCTTGCTGGTTAAGACGCTGGATATGCAGATATTGCGTAGTGAGTTTTTTGAGCAGCAGGGTGATGCGCGTCAGCTGCGTACCGTGTCTATCACTGCGCACCGTGGCGATATCGTTGACAGAAATGGTGAGCCATTTGCGGTGAGTGCGCCAGTAAATAGCATCTGGGTTAATCCAAAAGTTGCGAGAGATCATTTAGACGAAATTGTCGTTGTGGCAAAATTGCTGTCGCTAGACGCGATCAGTTTAAAAGAAAAAATCAAACGTAATACTTCTCGTGAATTTTTATACCTGAAGCGGCATGCATCACCCGAGCTGGCTGACGAAGTGATGGCGTTGAAAGTACCGGGTGTGGCCTTGTTAAACGAATACCGTCGTTATTATCCGAGTGGCGAAGTCGCTGCTCATGTGATCGGTTTTTCCGATATCGATGATAATGGGCAGGAAGGCGTTGAGCTGGCGTATGATGACTGGCTAAAAGGCCATTCCGGTAAAAAGCGTGTAATACGTGACCGCCTGGGACGTGCATTTGATGATATCGAGCGCATTCAATCTGCAGAGCCTGGCAAATCCTTAAAGCTAAGCATTGATAAGCGTCTGCAGTACCTGACTTATCGAACATTAAAGGCGGCAGTTTTAAAACATAACGCGGTCGCAGGTTCCGCTGTCGTACTTGATGTAAATACCGGTGAAGTGCTGGCGATGGTGAATCAGCCTTCGTTCAATGTAAATGATAGAAAACAGTTAAAGCCACAGGCAACAAGAAATCGTGCGGTCACCGATGTGTTCGAGCCGGGTTCAACCATGAAACCATTCACCATCGCAGCAGCTCTGGAAAGCGGTCGTTGGAAACCTTTTTACAAGGTTGAGACAGCGCCGGGTTACATGCGGGTCAAGGGCAACACTATCCGTGATACAAGAAATTACGGTGATCTTGATGTTGGTGGCGTGCTGGAAAAATCCAGCAATGTGGGTATCAGTAAGATCGCTTTGACCTTGGATGCAGAGGAGCAGTGGTCGATGTATCAGAAGGTGGGCTTTGGTGTAGTGACTGGCAGCGGTTTTCCTGGCGAAGCCGGTGGCCAGCTTTCACTTGATGCGTTGAATAATGATTTTGTGCGTGCTTCTATGGCCTTCGGTTACGGTGTGTCAGTCACACCGCTGCAGCTGGCACATGCTTATACTGCGATTGCAGCTGACGGCATCTTGCGTCCAGTCAGTTTTTTAATCGATGAAGACAAAGGAAAAAATAAAGCGGTAGAAGGTCAGCGTGTGATGTCGGTGGAGACCGCACGCGCGGTGCGTAAGATGATGCAGCGTGTGATTTCGGACAAAGGTACTGGTGGGCGTGCCAGCGTGGCAAATTACAGTGTCGCCGGAAAAACCGGAACTGTACATAAGTTCATCGCCGGCGGTTATGCCGAGGACCGATACCTGTCCATTTTTTCCGGCATGGTACCAGCGGATAAACCGGAACTGGTCATGGTGGTGATGATAGATGAGCCGCGAAACGGTGAGCATTTTGGCGGCCAGGTTGCAGCGCCGGTGTTCAGTCAGGTGATGTCAGGTGCGATGCGCCTGCTGGATATCGCACCTGACAGGATCTCCAAGAAACAGCTAATGAATGCAGATATACATACCCGGGATATACGCAAAGAGGGCGGCAAGGCATGATGCAGAAAGAAGTCGCATTAGATTTTTTACTCGAAGGTTTTATCGATGATGCGCTGGTCGAACAATGCCGGAACATGACGGTAAATGGCCTGGTGCAGGATAATCGTAAGGCCCGTAGTGGTAACCTTTTTTTCGCGCATCAGGGCTATAACACACATGGTCTGCTGTATGCGCAGGATGCGGTTGCTAAAGGTGTTACGGTTGTGCTCTGGGATGGTGACCTGGAAAATCGTAATGAGATTCTGGATTCGATATCGAACAAGGTATTGTGTATCCACTGTGACGATCTGAGATATAAGGTTGGTCCTATCGCGTCACGTTATTATGATCAGCCATCGCTTTCTCTGAATACCATTGGTGTTACCGGTACCGATGGAAAGACATCCATCGCGCATTTTCTCGCGCAGTGCCTCGATGCTTATGATGTGCATTGCGGTGTGCTAGGTACATTGGGTAACGGCTTTATCAATGATCTCCATCCCACCGGGCTGACCACGGTCGATGCTTTACTGGTGCAGAAAACGCTGGCCGAGATACAGCAGGCTGGTGCCAGACATGTGGTTATGGAGGTGTCTTCTCACGGTCTCGATCAGGGTCGTGTGAACGGGGTTGCATTTACTACAGCTGTGCTCAGTAACATGGCGGCCGATCATCTCGATTATCATGGCACACTAGATAACTATGCTGCTGCGAAAAAACGCCTGTTCTATACCCCGGGTCTTGGTGCTGCGGTAATCAATATGGATGACGAATTTGGTCGCCAGCTCGCCAAAGAAGTGAGAGAGAATGTCTGTGTCTGGGGCTACAGCCTGGAAAAAGATGTGTCGGCTTACCGGGATCTTGCTGATTATTTTGTCAATGCACTTGAGATAAAACCGTTTGAGCATGGTTACCATCTTTCTGTTGTTACACCGAAAGGTGAGGCCTGTTTCGATATACCACTGCTGGGTCGTTTCAATGTTTCCAATGCGCTGGCCGTATTGTCGACGCTACTGGTGAGCCAGTTTACGCTCGAGCATGCAACGAGCAGTCTGACAGCTATACATTCGGTCGATGGCCGTGTAGAGATTATTGCAGAACCAGACAAGCCGGTGGTGGTTGTCGACTACGCACATACCGAGCAAGGTCTATCGGCAGTGTGTCGATCCATACGTGAGCACTTCAGCGGGCAGTTGTGGTGTGTGTTTGGTTGTGGTGGTGATCGTGATCGCAGTAAACGTCCTTTGATGGCTAAAGTGGCAGAGAAATATGCCGACAGGATAATCGTGACTACTGATAATCCTCGTCATGAAGATCCACAGGTAATCATCGATGAGGTGATGAGTGGTTTTTCATCACTGGAGAAAGTTGAGCCGATCCTCGACCGGCGCCAGGCGATCGATATCGCTATATCGAATGCGCAACCCGGTGATGTCGTGCTGCTTGCAGGCAAGGGTCATGAGACCAGTCAGATCGTCGGTGATGTGCATATCGCGTTTGATGATCGCCGTGTGGCGCGTGAGTTTCTGTCACTCAGGGATCCAGGGGTGCTTGCGTGATGATGATGTCGCAAGTAGCTCAGGCACTCGGTGCAACATTACATGGTAAAGATGTATTGATGACCGGCGTGTCTAAAGACACCCGTGATATCCATGCCGGTGATCTATACATCGCACTCAAAGGTGAGCGTTTTGACGGGCACCAGTTCGTCGCAGAAGCGAATTCATCTGGCGCTGTAGGTGCCCTGGTGAGCGTTTCTGTGCCACTCGATGTGCCTCAGGTACAGGTCGAAGATACGCGTATAGCACTAGGGCAGCTTGCCGCTCATTGGCGTCAAACCTGGGGGCTTCAGCAGGCTGCAGGCAAGCTGATCGGTATTACTGGCAGTAATGGAAAGACTTCAGTTAAAGAGATGATAAGTAAGATTCTTATCGATCATGTGGGTGCTTCTGCCGTGCTTTCGACCAGGGGCAACCTGAATAATGATATCGGTATGCCGATGACACTGCTCGAGCTTACCGAGCAGCATAAGTTTGCAGTCATCGAGATGGGAGCTAATCATGTCGGTGAGATCGGTTATCTGACCAATATAGCGAGACCTGATGTGGCGCTGGTGAATAATGTCGGGCCTGCGCATCTAGAAGGGTTTGGTTCCCTGGAAAATATTGCTAAAGCGAAAGCGGAAATCTACAACGGTTTATCTGACGATGGTGTCGCAGTCCTGAATAAGGATGATGTGTTCTCACCTTTCTGGGAAGAATATTGCGCTGATATGAATACCATCAGCTTCTCGATGAACGATGAAAATGCAGATGTCTATGCGAGCTTGCTCGAGGGTGATCTTTACCGGGTGGTTATCAAATCAGAGCAAGCTGACCTGGCTCTTAAAGTTCCCGGTAAGCATAACGTGATGAATGCATTGGCTGCTATCGCAGTCACCTATTCACTTGGATTATCCCTGCAGGAGATAACGTCCTCACTCTCGTCTTTTGAAAATATACAGGGCCGGTTGACGATTAAAAAATCCGATGCCGGTTACCGGGTCATAGATGATACATACAACGCAAACCCGCTCTCGGTAAGTGCAGCAATCGAAGTACTTGCCGGTATGCAGGGTGATACGTTCCTGGTTCTGGGTGATATGGCCGAGTTGGGAAGTGATGCCGAAAAATTGCACGCTGAGATCGGTGCTAAGGCGAAACAGGCTGGTATTACTCAGTTATTTGCGACAGGCAAGTTAAGTGAAAACACTGCCGATGCTTTCGGTGAAAATGGATTTTATTTCAAAAATAAAAATGAATTAATCAAAGCTCTGAAGAAAGCATTATCAGGTAGTGAGACCGTTTTAATTAAAGGTTCACGCAGTGCGGCAATGGAAGAGGTAGTTGAACGGATATTGACCCAACAGAATAATAACAAGAGGGTGAACTAATGTTTTTAACATTAGCTGAATATCTGCAACAATATGAAAGCGGTTTTTCCGTTTTTCAATATATTACTTTTCGTGCCATTCTTGGCACCATTACTGCGCTGGTTTTATCCCTAGTGATAGGGCCCACCATGATACGTAAATTGTCCAGTTACAAGATTGGGCAGCAGGTACGTGATGATGGACCGCAATCACATCTATCTAAAGCCGGTACTCCCACCATGGGTGGCGCGCTTATCCTGGTGTCTATCGCGATCAGTACCTTGTTATGGTCTGACCTGTCCAGCGAAAAGGTCTGGGTCGTGTTGGGCGTGACCATGGCATTTGGCCTGATCGGCGGCGTCGATGATTATAAGAAACTGGTCTATGGGAACTCCAGGGGCCTGTCAGCAAGGTGGAAATATTTCTGGCAGACAGTGTTTGGCTTTGCCGCTGCATTTTTTATGTTCAGCAGTGCAAAAACACCTGTTGAAACCACATTGATCTTCCCGTTTGTGAAGGATGTTATGCTGCCGCTGGGTGCTGGATTTATCGTGCTGACTTACCTGGTCATCGTAGGTAGCAGTAATGCGGTTAACCTGACCGACGGTCTTGATGGCCTGGCGATAATGCCGACTGTCATGGTGGCCGGTGCACTCGCCGTGTTTGCCTATCTCTCCGGTCACTCTACTTTTGCAAATTATCTTGGTATCCCCTATGTCGCCGGAGTCGGTGAACTGTCTATTTTCTGTGGTGCGCTGGTCGGTGCCGGGCTCGGCTTTTTATGGTTCAACACATATCCTGCGATGGTGTTCATGGGTGATGTGGGAGCGCTAGCGCTGGGTGCGGCACTGGGCGTAATTGCTGTGTATGTCAGGCAGGAGCTGGTGCTGGTTATCATGGGTGGTGTCTTTGTGATGGAAACCGTATCGGTTATCTTGCAGGTCGGTTCGTATAAATTGACCGGCAAACGGATTTTCAGGATGGCGCCGATCCATCACCATTTTGAATTGAAAGGCTGGCCGGAACCGAGGGTTATCGTTCGTTTCTGGATTATTACAGTAGTGCTGGTGTTAGTAGGCCTGGCATCTTTGAAATTACGATAGAAAAAATATATTTGACCGGATGAGTGCGTTAAGAAAAATGTCTGTTAAACCTGAACAAGCTGTTTATACACTGGTCGTCGGACTGGGTAAAACCGGCTTGTCTGTGGTGCGCTATCTGCGCACACTGGGTGAAGCGGTCATCGTTGTTGATAGTCGAGATATTCCGCCAGGTCTAAACGTATTAAAAAGTGATTATAGTGATGTCGAGTTGTATACGGGTGGTTTTGATGCATCTTTATTTGTTAATGCGCGCCGAATCATCGTTAGTCCGGGTGTTTCGCTCAGAGAGCCTGCACTCGTAGAAGCGAAGAAAAAAAATATCGAGATCATCGGTGACATCGACCTGTTTGCACATGAAGTGAAAGCACCGGTCGTAGGTATAACGGGATCAAATGGAAAGTCGACAGTCACTACACTGCTCACAGCGATGGCTAAAAGAGCGGGATTAAATTCTGTAGCCAGCGGTAATATCGGTACCCCCGTGCTCGATTCACTGGATGATGATATCGGTTTATACGTTCTCGAATTATCCAGTTTTCAACTGGAAACATTACAGTATCTGCCGATGAAAGCAGCTGTAGTATTAAACATTAGTGCGGATCACCTCGATCGTTATGACAGCCTTGCTGCTTACGCTATGAGTAAACAGGCTATCTATGACAATGCCGATGTGCTCGTGTTGAATAAAGACGATGCCCTGGCTGGTGGGCAGCTGATAAATAATTCAGCAAAGCAAGTTCGATTTACTTTGAATGCGCCTGAAGGAGATGAGTTTGGTCTGTGTGCGGGTCAGTCTGAGAGCCTGTGTTTCGGTGAGCGGATATTGGTTTCGATCGACGATCTTAAGATCAAAGGTAAGCATAATCTGCAGAATGCATTAGCGGCGCTTGCGCTTGGTTATGCCATCGGCCTGCCGATGGATGACATGCTGGATGCTGTGAAAGAATTTAAAGGTCTCAAGCATCGTGCGCAGCTTGTCGCCCAGATGAACGGCGTTAACTGGATCAATGATTCGAAAGCGACTAACGTGGGTGCGGCTGTTGCGGCACTGGTCGGGCTACCTGGTAAACATGTGCTGATTGCCGGCGGCATCGCAAAAGGAGCGGATTTTTCTGAGTTGACTGATGTTGTGAGGAAACATTGCCGGGCAGTTATTTTACTGGGTAAAGATGCAGAGAAGATCCAGTCGGTCTTGCCTGAAGGTATAGAGGTTAAACGGGTCGTTGATATGCAGTCCGCGGTGATCGCCGCTGAAGCACTGGCTCAGCCTGGTGATAATGTATTGCTTGCCCCGGCATGTGCAAGTTTTGATATGTTCGAAAACTTCGAACATCGAGGTGATGTCTTCATACAGTCTGTGGAGGCTTTGCAGTCATGAATGCAACTGCCGAAATTTTCAACCGACTGACTTTTTTTAAGTCACCGCGTAATCAACTGACGCACTGGTTCGATCTCGATGACCTGGATCCCGTCCTGACGATCGCATTTATATCGTTACTAACGATCGGTGTCATCATGGTGGCATCGTCATCCATCAGTGTGGCGGACAGGAACTTTTCAAATCCGTTCTATTATCTGCAGCGACAGTTAGTGTTTGTTGCGATCGGTATGATTGCAGCATTGAGTGTTTTCAAAATTCGTCTGGTGCAATGGGAAAAATCTGGTATGGCACTGTTACTGTTTGCGCTGTTCCTGCTGGTGCTGGTACTGATCCCTGGCATCGGTAAAACGGTTAACGGCAGCACACGCTGGTTGCCGCTAGGTGTGTTTAACCTGCAGGTTTCTGAGCTGGTCAAGCTTTTCCTAGTGATCTACGTGGCAGGTTACCTGGTACGACATGGTGATGCGGTACGCAGTTCGCTCTGGGGTTTCCTTAAACCCATGCTGATGGTTGGCATGGCCGGGTTGCTGTTGTTGATCGAACCGGATTTTGGCGCGACCGTTGTTATCATGGGGACCGTACTGGGGATGACCTTCCTGGCCGGTGCACGGTTTATTCAATTTATATCGTTTGTCATGCTCTTCGCCAGTGCAGCAATGTTGCTGGTAGTAACGTCACCTTATCGTATGCAGCGCCTGACTTCATTTGCCAACCCATGGGCAGATCCATTTGATAGTGGTTTCCAGTTAACGCAGTCGCTGATCGCTATCGGTACCGGTGGCTGGTTTGGTACCGGCCTTGGTGGCAGTGTACAAAAACTGTTTTACCTGCCTGAATCGCATACCGATTTTCTGTTTGCCGTGTTATCGGAAGAGCTGGGTTTTGTCGGAGTGACTATCGTGGTCCTGTTATATGCAGCACTGTTTTTCAGGTCGTTAAAAATTGCTGCGCAGGCTGAAAGGGCGGGTAATTATTTTGCTGCATACATGGCTTATGGGATTGGTATATGGCTGTCAATGCAGGCAGTGATCAATATGGGTGTAAACGTTGGCCTGTTACCAACCAAAGGTCTGACCCTGCCACTGATGAGCTACGGTGGCAGTAGCCTGATCGTATGCTGCGCTGCCATCGGTCTGCTGATGCGTATTCACTATGAGACTAATGGTGTCAGCAGACAGGCCAGTAAAGGCACGGTTGCAAAAGGGACCAGAGTGTCTAGAAGAAAAACGAAAAAGACGGCTACAGGAATTAAAGCAGGAGGCGCACTGTTATGATCGGTGTGCGTCCAGTATTAATCATGGCAGGCGGCACTGGTGGACATGTGTTCCCGGCACTGGCCGTTGCTGATGAGCTACGTTCACGTGGCGTCCCCGTCGTCTGGTTGGGTACCAGGGCAGGCATAGAATCCCGACTGGTTCCACAGGCCGGTTATCCGATCGAATGGATGAGCATCACCGGTTTGCGCGGTAAAAATACATTAACGCTGATGTTGGCACCGGTTCGTATCGTTATGGCCTGCTGGCAGGCACTGGGTGTATTGCAGAGAAGGCGTCCCTGTGCTGTCTTGGGTATGGGTGGATTTGCCTCAGGCCCTGGTGGTTTGATGGCATGGCTCACCAGGAAACCACTTTTAGTGCATGAGCAGAATGCAATCGCCGGTATGACGAATAAGATATTGTCCCGTTTTGCCAGCGTGGTTCTGCAGGCGTTTCCGGGTGTATTCAAACATGCGAAGACAACCGGTAATCCAGTACGGCAGTCAATCTGCGAACTGACAGTGCCGGAAGAAAGGTTCAAGCATCGAAATACTAAAAACAAGCTTCGTCTGCTGGTTATCGGTGGCAGCCTGGGTGCAGTAAAACTGAACGAGATAATTCCACAGGCACTGGCTGAGATTGATCCGGCTGAGCGGCCAGAAGTTATTCATCAGACAGGCATGAAAAACATTGATACGGCTAAAGGTCTTTATGGCAGTGCTGGCGTGGTGGCGAAAGTTGAAGCCTTTATCGATGATATGCCTGCAGCCTATGAGTGGGCTGACCTGGTTATCTGTCGTTCAGGTGCGATGACAGTGTTTGAGCTCGCGGCAGCAGGGGTTGCATCTATCCTGATTCCGTACCCGTTTGCGGTTGATGACCATCAGACTAGTAATGCGCATTATCTTGAAAGTACTGGTGCAGCTATCATCCGGCAGCAGGATGAGTTAACAACACACTGGCTGGTAGAGATTATCAATAATTTCTCTGCTGACCGAAAGAAATTGCTGGACATGGCTATGGCTGCCAGAAAACTGGCGATTCCCGGTTCGGCAAAAACTATCGCCGATGCTTGCCTGACTGCGGGAGGTGTTGCCTGATGTCACAGCCTGTCAGTTTCAAAGATTTCATGCGCCGTATACGTAAGGTACATTTCGTCGGCATCGGTGGTGCCGGTATGAGTGGTATCGCTGACGTGATGAATACCCTCGGTTACCAGGTCAGCGGATCAGATGTCGCGAGTAACGCGGTGACGGAGCAATTAAAAAGTTCCGGCGTAAAAGTTTACCATTCGCATTCGGTCGAGAACGTGAGTGATGTCGATGTGGTCGTAACATCGACCGCGATAAGCCGTGAAAATGTTGAAGTCGAAGCCGCCAAGGCTAATCGCATCCCCGTGGTTCCACGTGCAGAGATGCTGGCTGAACTGATGCGTTTTAGTCACGGTATCGCTGTTGCGGGTACCCACGGTAAAACGACGACGACTTCACTCGTTACCAGTGTTCTCGCAGAAGCCGGACTTGACCCGACCTATGTTATCGGTGGCAAGCTGAACAGTTCTGCTACTCATGCACGTCTGGGGCAGGGTAAATACCTGGTCGCAGAGGCAGATGAGAGTGATGCTTCTTTCTTATACCTGCAACCTATGATGTCTGTGGTAACTAATATCGATGCTGATCATCTACCGACTTACGGCGGTGACTTCTCACGTCTAAAACAGACGTTTGTCGAGTTCTTACATCATCTGCCGTTTTATGGGCTGGCTGTCGTCTGTGTTGATGATGCAGAAGTACGTAGCTTGTTACCAGAGATAACCCGTCCGGTTATCCGTTATGGCATCGATTTTGACGCAGACGTGCGTGCTTCAAACCTCCGTTACCAGGGGTCTGAAACGACATTTGACGTGATGCTGCCCGAGTCAGATTCAGCGATAGAGATCACGCTGAATATGCCCGGTCGACATAACGTGTTGAATGCACTGGCTGCGATATGCGTGGGTTATGAGCTCGGTGTTTCAAGTGAGGATATGCAGTCAGCATTAGCAAAATTCGAAGGTATCGGCCGTCGTATGCACATGTATGGCGAAGCAAAAATGGCACAGGGTTCGGTGACTATCGTTGATGACTATGCGCATCACCCGACAGAGGTCGCGGCAACCTTGAACGCAACAAAGAACGCCTGGCCCGACAAACGACTGGTTGTGATCTTTCAGCCACACCGCTATACCCGCACACGTGACCTGTTTGAGGATTTTTCACAGGTACTCGCTGAATGCGACGTTTTATTACTGACAGAAGTTTATGCGGCTGGTGAGCAGCTGATAGCCGGAGCCGATACTCGTGCTTTATGTGCTGCTATTCGTGCACGGGGCAAAGCAAACCCGATATTTGTAGAAGATGTTGAAAAGCTTGATGAGAGCCTGCGGTCAGTCTTGCAGGATGGTGACCTTGTATTAACAATGGGTGCGGGCAGTATTGGCAGGATCGCCTCACAGTTAAAAGAATCGCTGGAGGCACATAGCTAACATGATGTGTTTGATATGGAAGCAGTGGTTATGAGTGCAATGAAAAAAATCGAAGAAATTACGATTATAGATAATGAGCCCATGTCCAGGCATACAAGCTGGCGCGCTGGTGGTGTGGCCAAACATTTCGTGCAGGCGCAATCATTAGCAGCACTGGCTGCATACGTGGCAACACTCGATAAAGACGAGGAATTATTATGGTTAGGTCTGGGTAGTAATATGCTGGTACGAGATGGTGGATTTGATGGCACGGTCATCGCAACACAAGGTGTGATGACGCAGCTCGAAATGATCGACGATACGACCGTTTATGTCGGAGCAGGTGTTAGCAGTGCGAAGCTGGCGCGTTTCTGTGGTAAGCATGGACTGACCGGCGCAGAGTTTTTTGCCGGTATACCGGGCCTGGTCGGTGGTGCCCTGGCGATGAATGCTGGTGCGTTTGGTGGTGAGACCTGGCCGCTGGTTGTTGAAGTCGAGACCATGAACCGTGAAGGCGAGATAAAAAAACGTGCAGCCAGTGAGTTTGAATATGCTTACCGCTCTGTTAAGGGGCTGATAGATGAGTGGTTTGTCAGTGCAACGATGAAACTACATAAAAAGCCGGTCACGGATAATACTGTCGATATCAAACAGCTGCTCGCTAAACGCGCAGCTTCACAACCTACCGGTGTGGCAAGTTGTGGCAGCGTGTTCTGGAATCCCAAGGGGTATTATGCGGCGCAGCTGATAGAAAACTGCAAGCTTAAAGGCAAACGTATTGGTGGTGCTGTGGTGTCGCTAAAACATGCAAACTTTATTATCAATGATAACGATGCAACGGCGGATGATATCGAATCATTGATCCACTATGTGCAAAAAACAGTAAAAGAAGAAACAGGGATTTTATTACATCCAGAAGTAAAGATCGTTGGTGATAGAAAATCTGGAGACAGTCAGAGATGATCATGGCTTCAATAAACGATGTATCGCAATTTGGCAAAGTTGCTGTTCTGATGGGAGGTCTGTCAGCAGAGCGTGAGATCTCTTTATTGAGCGGTAATGCTGTACTGGCGGCGCTAAAGAATAAAGGTGTCGACGCTCAAGGTGTTGATGTAGACGAGAACATCGTCAAGAAGCTCGTGACTGAGGATTATCAACGGGCATTTATCGTTTTGCATGGCCGCGGTGGTGAAGATGGCACCATGCAGGGTCTGTTAGAGCTCATGTCTTTACCGTATACCGGGTCTGACGTGAAATCTTCTTCATTGGCAATGGATAAATTAAAAACCAAGCAGATCTGGTTGTCGATGGGGCTGCCAACCCCCGACTTTTGCATTCTCGATTCAGAGCAAAGCTGTGAACAGGCACTGGAAACATTGGGCTTGCCGATGATCATCAAACCGGTGCTGGAAGGATCAAGCATTGGTATGAGTAAGGTCGAGGTGGAAGATGAACTGGTCTCTGCATGGGAAAAAGCACAGCAATGTGGTGGCACCGTCATCGCCGAAAGATGGATCGTCGGTGAAGAATACACAGCTGCGATGCTCGATGATCAGGTGTTGCCGATGATCAAACTAAAAACCTCGCACAAGTTCTATGACTATAACGCGAAGTATGAAGCTAATGACACGCAATATATCTGTCCATGTGGCCTGCCTGAAGAGCGGGAGGCTGAGTTGGGTGTGTTAGCAAGCAGGGCTTTCAATGCTGTAGGTGCCTCGTCATGGGGACGAGTAGATTTTATGCTCGATCAGGAGGGGCAGCCCTGGTTAATAGAAGTAAATACTGTACCAGGAATGACAAGTCATTCACTGGTGCCTATGGCGGCAAAACAGGCTGGATTATCTTTTGAGGACCTGGTGGTGAAGATTTTGTCACTGGCCGAATGTAAGCAACGTTCCAGGTAGTGAACGATAAACAATGAAAAGAAAGAATAAAACATCGTTACTGAAGAAGATTTTGAAAACATCCCCCGTGATGTTGGCTGTCACTGGTCTGATCTATGGTGGACTGTTGATCAAAGATCTTGATGTGCCGACGATCTTACCGGTGAGTGATGTGCGGGTGATCGGACAGCTGAATTTTCTCGAGCAAAATGATATTCAAACAATCGTACAGAACGAGATTCAAGGCGGTTATTTCACTGTTGATTTGAATGCAATACGTGATGCCTTGATGCGGCAGCCATGGGTAGAAAATGTTTCACTGAGAAGGCAGTGGCCTGCAAGTCTGGATGTGTTCATCACCGAACAGAAGCCGGTTGCATACTGGAATGACGATGGTTATATCAATGAGTCTGGAGAAGTGTTCAATCCGGCAAAAATTGATACAAAACTTAATCTGCCGATACTGAACGGACCTGATGGTCATCATAATAATGTCTGGAAATTCATGAATGTGCTCTACCAGGAAATGGCCCTGCTCGAATTCGAAGTGGTGCGACTCGATCTTGACGAAAGACGGTCCTGGCAGCTGGTCGTAGCCGAGCAGGACGAGATCGAAGACCCGGCTGCTGTTTTGCACAAGATAGATGTAAAACTGGGACGTTTTGAAACAGAGAAACGATTGAAACGATTTGTTCGAATCCTACCTTCACTAACAACAGCTCAGAACGCTAGTAAGAGTGTACTGACAGATAAAAATATTAAGGTTATTGATATGCGCTATCCAAATGGTTTTGCTGTGCAGATGATTGATACGCAAGTGAGCGGGGCTTGAAAGAATGACAAAGAAGTCTGATAAAAATATGTTGATCGGTCTGGATATTGGTACCTCCAAAGTTGTCGCAATAGTTGGTGAGGTCAATGCGGAAGGAGAAATCGAGATCATCGGTTTAGGTTCGCATCCTTCCAACGGTTTGAAAAAGGGTGTGGTAGTAAATATCGAATCAACTGTTCAGTCTATCCAGCACGCTGTGGAAGAAGCAGAACTGATGGCGGGCTGTGAGATCAATTCAGTCTATGCTGGCATTGCTGGCAGCCATATCCGTAGTCTGAACTCACACGGCATCGTGGCCATCCGTGAACGAGAAGTAACAGGCGGTGACCTGGACAGGGTCATCGATGCTGCGAGGGCAGTCGCCATTCCTGCTGATCAGCGCGTACTGCATATATTGCCCCAGGAATTTATTATCGATGACCAGGAAGGGATACGCGAGCCGATCGGTATGTCCGGGGTTCGTCTCGAAGCCAAGGTGCACCTGGTGACCGGTGCGGTCGGGGCTGCGCAGAACATTATCAAATGTGTTCGCCGCTGCGGACTTGATGTCGATGACATCATCCTCGAGCAGCTGGCGTCCAGTTATTCTGTATTGACCGAAGATGAAAAAGAACTGGGTGTCTGCCTGGTCGATATCGGCGGTGGTACGACCGACATCGCAGTATTTTCGGAAGGTGCAATTCGACACACTGCCGTTATCCCGATTGCTGGTGACCAGGTGACAAATGATATCGCGGTCGCTTTGCGAACACCGACACAGTACGCCAATGACATAAAGATCAAATATGCATGTGCACTACGGCAACTGGCTAATCCCGAAGAGACGATAGAAGTGCCCAGTGTCGGTGACAGACCACCTCGTAAATTGTCGAGGCAGACGCTGGCAGAAGTAGTAGAGCCGCGTTATGAAGAGTTATTGAACCTGGTACATGCAGAATTACGTCGCAGTGGTTTCGAGGACATCATTGCAGCTGGTGTCGTGCTGACAGGAGGCAGTTCAAAAATGGAAGGCGTTATCGATCTGGCTGAAGAGATATTTCATGCTCCCGTACGCCTCGGATTGCCACAATATGTATCAGGTCTGTCAGACGTGGTGAGTAACCCGATTTACGCGACTGGTGTTGGATTATTACTGTTTGGTAACCAGCACAGGAATAATGGCACTAGTCATATCATGATGGAAGGTGGTGTTAAAGGAGTTTTTGAGCGGATGAAAAACTGGTTCCAGGGAAACTTTTAACCCAGCTACAAAAAATGAAACTGAACAAAAAAACTAAATGAATATTAAACAAATTAAATTATCAAGAGGAGAGATCTCATGCCAATGTTCGAATTGATGGATTCCGGTGCACAAGAAGCGATTATAAAAGTCATCGGTGTAGGCGGTGGCGGTGGTAATGCTGTTCAGCATATGGTGAACAGCGGTATCAACGCCGTCGACTTTATCTGTACTAATACTGATGCGCAGGCCTTAGGACGTTTCGAAGGTGCTAAATCACTGCAGATCGGTAGCAATATTACGAAAGGCTTAGGTGCCGGAGCAACGCCAGAAATTGGTCAGCAGGCTGCGCTTGAAGATCGTGAGCTGATCCAGGAGGCAATCGTTAACACTGATATGTTGTTTGTTACTGCTGGTATGGGAGGCGGTACTGGTACCGGTGCTGCACCTGTGGTTGCACAGATCGCACGTGAGATGGGCATACTGGTCGTCGGTGTTGTCACCAAGCCATTCGCTTTCGAAGGTTCCGCGCGCATGAAGATTGCGATGCAGGGCATAAAGGAGCTAAGCGGGCATGTTGACTCTCTGATCACTATTCCTAACGATAAACTGCTTGATGTCTATGGTCGTGATTTTGACCTGATGAATGCATTCAGCGGTGCGAATGATGTGCTCTGCGGTGCGGTGCAAGGTATCACCGAACTGATCACCAATCCTGGTGTCATCAACGTTGACTTTGCGGACGTTAGAACAGTGATGTCTAAAATGGGTATGGGTATGATGGGATCAGGTCGTGCTATCGGTGATGATAGAGCAAAAGTTGCGGCTGAAGCTGCGATCGCTAGTCCATTACTGGAAGATGTTAACCTCTCCGGTGCTCGCGGAATCCTGGTGAATGTCACCGGCGCAAACATGACACTGGGTGAATTCCAGGATATCGGTGCGGTGATCAATGGTTTTGCCTCTGACGATGCAACCGTTGTTATGGGTACCGCGATTGATGAATCTCTGGATTGTGAGATACGCGTTACCGTCGTCGCAACAGGATTGGGACAACCAATGAAAGTGCAGGCGCCTATGCCAGCTCAAGCCGAGATAAAAGTTGTGAAAGCTGCGGCGGTTGATGAAGAGCCTGATTACAGTGAACTGGCCAAACCTGCAGTAGCGAGAAAGCCAAAAGCACATGCGGAACCTGTTACTGCCGACGGTGGTTATAACGAAGAGATGCTGGATATTCCTGCCTTTTTACGCAGACAGGCTGATTGATTTCGCTATAAGGCGGGTGCTATGTACTAACCTGTTGATTTAATGTGTTTTTATATTTTTAGGTATAGTGTTGTATGTGACCGTTTTTGATTTAAAATCATACTAGTAAAGTGTGTAGTTTAATGTCGCGCTTCCAATCTAGTCCGTAATCATGTGATAATACGGCGATTTTTATCGGAATTGCTGCCACAAACTTAAGTTGGGCAACAGGATTGAATATATTGATTAAGCAAAGAACATTAAAGAATGTAATTCGTGCTACAGGCGTCGGCTTACACTCTGGTGAAAAAGTCTATTTGACCCTACGTCCAGCACAGCCTGATATGGGCGTGATTTTCCGTCGTGTCGATCTCAACGAACCGGTAGAAATAAAAGCCAATGCGATGAATGTTGGAGCCACCATGCTGTCGACTACCCTGGAGCAGGACGGTGTCAGCGTTTCTACCGTGGAACACCTGTTATCAGCCATGGCGGGTCTGGGCATCGATAATGCCTACGTCGACGTCAGTGCATCTGAAGTGCCAATCATGGACGGTAGTTCCGGTCCTTTCGTATTCTTAATCCAATCTGCAGGTATCGTGGAACAGGAATCTCCCAAAAGATTTATTCGCATCAAGAAATCTGTTGTTGTAGAAGAAGAGGGTAAGTGGGCACGGTTCGATCCTTTCGATGGATTTAAAGTTAGCTTTGCCATAGATTTTGATCACCCTGCATTCAAAGATGCCCCTTGTACTGCAGAGATCGATTTTTCAACCACATCATTTGTTAAAGAAGTTAGTCGCGCACGTACCTTCGGTTTTATGAGCGATATCGAAGCGCTTCGTAAAAACAATCTCGCGCTGGGCGGCAGTATCGATAACGCCATTGTCGTTGATGAGTATCGCGTATTGAATGAAGATGGCCTGCGTTACGAAGATGAGTTCGTCAAGCATAAAATCCTTGATGCCATCGGTGACCTGTATTTATTAGGGCATAGTTCTATCGGTGCTTTCTCCGGCTACCGATCAGGCCATGCATTAAATAATAAATTGTTGAAAGCACTGTGTGCTGACCCTGAAGCCTGGGAAGAAGTGACTTTTGAGGATGAAAAAGCTTCCTCGCCTATCTCTTACACACAACCTCTGCAAACTTTTTAGTCGGCACAGTTAAGTCAGCGCCAGACAAATCGGATTGTTATGTCACTCATCTGATTTGTTACTACGACTGTGCCTGGCGATCCTTAATAAAGCGGCTTTTAGCTGCTTATGTTGAATGCTGTCGGCAGATTGTGACAGCATAGATGCCGTTTTTTCACTGATCTGTAGCCTGGGTTTACTTTTCTTTTCTGTATGCCGCTGATCTGAATTCGAAGCCTGATAACGCGTACTGATTTGAACATGGTGAATTTGTTCTTTATTATTAATGTTATTCGGTGTGTTTTGTCGAATGAACTGTAGTATCTGAGGGCTCAACTGTCGTAGTCTGGTTGTCCACACTGGGGAATCTGTAATAAGCATTAAGTTCTGGTTGCGGACATTAGCAACAGCAACGTGAGCGTGGCACTCGACGGGTAATATGCTATGCAATAATTTCGTGAAATGGGCCAGTTTTTTAGCCTGAATCAGGAATTCGGGCTTAAATTGCTCATTAATTGGCTTCATTGTGCTAAAAACCTTGGCAAATTGTCTATAATTGTCTGTATTGCAAGGGTTGTGTAAGAAAACATTAAAGTATGAATATTATTTTTGTTGGAAAATTTAGAGGCAAACCGCTTCGCTGTCAGCTTGATGGACCGCGTCAATTACTTGCCTGTTCTGTGATTATAAGTCTTTTTGCCGGTCTACTGGTAAGTTCTGGTTATTGGTACGGTAAGACGGAGGCCGCAGTGAATCAGCTGGCTGAGCTGGAGCATGATATTTCCAAACAAAAGATACTGATTAACGAAGCGCGTCAGTCTGCAGAGTCCGAACTTGATGCACTGGCTGCACGCATGGGTACCATGCAGGCGAATGTCATACGCTTAAACGCTCTGGGTCAGCGCCTGGTAAAAGTCGCTAAGCTTGATTCAAAAGAATTTGATTTTAAGAATACACCTTCATATGGTGGTCCAATTGAGGAAGATGGTGTTACCAGCATCGGTTTTGAAAATGTCATGGCTGATCTGGATAGACAGCTGAACAGTCGTGAAGAACAGCTCGATGTACTGGAAGAAGTGATCATGAACCGCCAGCTAAGAAACGAATCCAAACCTCGCGGCAGGCCGATCACAAAAGGCTGGACCTCGTCATATTACGGCAAGCGCACTGATCCGTTTACCGGTAAGCTCGCGATGCATAAAGGCATGGACTTTGCGGGTAAGGAAGGTAGTGAAGTCATCGCTGTCGCAGGTGGTGTAGTGACCTGGGCTGGTGATCGTTATGGATATGGCCACTTAGTAGAAATAAATCATGGTAATGGATACACCACCCGATACGGCCATAATGCAAAACTCCTGGTCGAGGTTGGTGATAGTGTGGAAAAAGGTCAGGCTATCTCACATATGGGCTCAACCGGCCGTTCTACAGGACCGCATGTTCACTTTGAAGTGCTGAAAAACGACAGGCAGATCAATCCGGCGAAATATGTTGCCCTGCGCTAGAAAAACCTATCTGTCAATTTAGCGATAGATAGATAACAGCTGTAATACTCCGATCAATATTCCTTCCGGTAATACATGACCCGTCGCTGGTTCTCAGGCATAATACGTCGTATTTTTTATTTTCATGATGCTGGTTCAGGCCAATATCAGGCAATTATTCTTCAGGTTTAATTAATTAAAATGATTTTGAATGCAGTTAAAAAAGTGTTTGGTAGCCGTAACGAACGGTTGATAAAAAAACACCGTAAAATAGTTAATAAAATTAATGCCATAGAACCCGATTTCGAGGTGCTCAGTGATGAGCAGCTGGCTGCCAAAACTCAGGAATTTCGTGATCGTCTAAAGAGTGATGATAACCCTCAGGGTGAAACCCTGGACCAGATATTACCTGAAGCCTTTGCTGCTGTAAGAGAGGCTGGTCGCAGGGTGCTGGGTATGCGCCACTTTGATGTGCAGCTGGTCGGTGGCATGGTGCTGAACAGCGGCAAGATCGCCGAGATGCGTACCGGTGAAGGTAAAACACTGGTCGCAACCCTGGCAGCATATCTAAATGCCTTGCCAGGCAAGGGTGTTCACGTTGTTACTGTGAATGATTACCTGGCGACGCGTGATGCTGAATGGATGGGGCGCCTGTATAACTTCCTTGGCATGACTACTGGTATCAGTGTTTCTGGTATGGACCCAGTTGCCAAGAAGCAGGCCTATGCAGCAGATATAACCTACGGTACAAATAATGAGTTCGGCTTCGATTACCTGCGCGATAACATGGCATTTACTGCCGAGGAAAAAGTGCAGCGTGCGCCATATTTCGCCATCGTCGATGAAGTCGACTCCATCCTGATCGATGAAGCCAGAACACCGTTAATCATCTCTGGCTCGGTCGGAGAGAACAGCGACCTGCACCTGAAGTTTAAAGATATCGTCAAACGGCTGGAGCAGGGTCGCCTCACCACCAAAGAAGAGCCCGAAGAAGGTGATTTCTCTGTCGATGAAAAGAGTAAAAGTGTTCATATAACAGAACAGGGTCATCAGAAAATAGAAGAGATCCTTGTCGAGGTTGGTATCCTCGACGAAAATGACTCGCTGTATAGTGCGACAAATATTAACCTGGTCCACTATCTGAATGCTGCCCTGCGTGCCATGGTACTGTTCGAGAAAGATGTACAATATATCGTGCGTGATAACCAGGTCATCATCGTCGATGAATTTACTGGTCGCACCATGGAAGGACGTCGCTGGTCGGAAGGACTGCACCAGGCTGTTGAAGCAAAAGAAGGTGTAGAGATCCAGAGCGAGAACCAGACCCTGGCATCGATCACCTTCCAGAACTATTTCAGGTTATACGAGAAACTCTCCGGCATGACCGGTACAGCTGATACCGAAGCAGAAGAGCTGTTGCAGATCTATGGACTCGAAGTCGTTATCGTACCTACCAATAAACAAATGGCCCGTGTTGATCATACTGACCAGGTGTTTTTGACACCGGAAGAAAAATATAACGCTATCGTTAATGATATTAAAGATTGTGTAGACAGAAATCAGCCAGTACTTGTTGGTACAGCTTCTATCGAGGTGTCTGAGCATATCTCTAGAATACTAAAGAAAGATAAGATTGAGCACAATGTTCTCAATGCCAAACAGCATGAGAATGAAGCGCACATCATCGAACATGCCGGTCAACCTGCAGCAGTAACAATCGCAACAAATATGGCTGGTCGTGGTACCGATATCGTGCTCGGTGGTAATCTGGATGCCGAGTTACAACAGAGTAAAGATGCCAGTGAAGAGCAGAAGAACAAGATACAACAGGAGTGGGAAAAGCGCCATCAGCTGGTATTAGAGGCTGGCGGTCTGCATGTGGTCGGTAGTGAAAGACATGAATCACGCCGTATCGACAACCAGTTACGTGGCCGTTCTGGCCGTCAGGGTGATCCTGGCTCAAGTCGTTTTTACCTGTCTTTACAGGATGACCTGATGCGTATCTTCGCTTCAGAAAAAGTCGGCGCGCTGATGAAAAAGCTGGGCATGGAAGAGGGTGAAGCAATAGAGCACCCCTGGGTGAACCGTGCCATCGAAAATGCTCAACGTAAGGTCGAAGGGCACAACTACGACATCCGCAAACAGTTGCTCGAATATGATGATGTCGCCAATGATCAACGTCGCGTGATATATGCGCAACGAAATGAGATGATGGCTGAGACCGATCTGTCAGATACTATCAAAGCGATCCGTGAAGAGATCATAAACGATGTCATAAGCTCGCACATACCACATGGTAGTCTAGATGAGCAGTGGGATATCGAAGGCCTCGAGACTGCGCTGAATGAAGAATTCGGCCAGGCGCTGCCAGTCGGACGATGGTTGGAAGAAGATAATATGCTGGACGAATCCGGTCTGCGTAAAATGATTCATTCTGCTATCGTCGAAGAGTTTGAGGCAAAGGAAGCGATGGTCGGCTCAGAAGGCATGCGTAACTATGAGAAGCATGTGATGTTAAACGTGCTGGATAAATTATGGAAAGAACACCTGGCAGCGATGGACTATCTCCGCCAGAGTATCGGACTTCGCGGTTATGCTCAGAAGAATCCTAAGCAGGAATATAAGCGCGAAGCGTTTGAGATGTTCTCCGAGTTACTGGAGAAGATGAAATACGAAGTGATCTCGATTCTTTCGAAGGTTAAAATCCAGTCTAACGAGCAGGTAGAACAGTTAGAAGCGAACGAGAATCCAGAAGTCGTCAATGTAAATTACCAGCATGCTGATGCAGCAGGAATGCAGCAGCCACAAGGTGAAGCTGAAGCGCCAGAGGAGCGGAAGGAAACAGCGCAGCCCTACCAGCGTGCAGAGAAAAAGATCGGGCGTAATGATCCGTGTTATTGTGGCTCGGGTAAGAAATTCAAACAGTGTCACGGCAAGCTGTCATAGTTTCTAATTCCTTAACCTTCTTAAAACATATTAGTAATACGGTCAGGATATTCAAATTCGATGGCTGAATTAGACGAAATTTTACCGATAGCCGGAATACGACTCGCATCTGTTTCTGCGGGCATCAAAAAAAATGGCAACGAAGACCTGGTTGTTATGGCTATCGATGAATCATCATCCTGTGCAGCAAGCTTTACTAAAAATGCTTTTTGCGCAGCGCCGGTAACACTTGCAAAGCAACATCTATCGCAACATCCACCACGTGCACTGCTCATCAATTCAGGTAATGCTAATGCAGGTACCGGTGAAACGGGCATGCAGAATGCTCAGCAAAGTTGTCAGTGGCTGGCAGAAGAATTAGGTCTTTTGCCAGAGCAGGTATTACCTTTTTCAACCGGTGTCATCGGTCAACAGTTGCCGATGCCTGTTCTCCAGTCTGGTATAAAACAGGTGACCGCAAAGCTTGCAGAGGAAAACTGGTCAGACGCTGCCAAGGGAATAATGACGACCGACACGGTAGCGAAAGCGATCTCCAGAACTGTGCTACTCGACGATAAGAAGATTTCAATCAGTGGCATCGCCAAAGGTTCAGGCATGATCTGTCCGAACATGGCGACCATGCTCGCTTTTATCGCAACAGATGCGAATGTTGATGCCGGGTTCCTGCAGAAAAGCCTGTCACTAGCAGTAGATGACAGCTTCAACGCTATCACAGTCGATGGAGATACCTCTACGAATGATGCCTGTGTCTTGATCGCAACGGGTAAAGCGGGTAATAAACAACTAACTGAAAGCTCACAGGATAGCAGTAACTTTATCGACACCCTGAAACAAGTTTGCCTGTTCCTGGCGCAGGCGATAGTTAGAGATGCAGAGGGTGCTACAAAGTTTGTTACAGTTAGTGTCGATAAAGCAAAGTCTAAGACAGAAGCGAGAGACGTGGCATATACGATTGCTCATTCACCACTGGTAAAAACAGCACTATTTGCCAGTGACCCAAACTGGGGAAGGATACTGGCGGCTGTCGGTCGTGCAGGTGTCGAGCAGCTGGATATCTCGGGTGTCCATATTTTTCTTGGTGATGTCTGTATCGTGCGAAGTGGCGGCGTAGATAGCGCATATACCGAGGAGAAAGGGCAGGCGGTCATGAACGAGCATGAGATATCTATCACGGTAGAGCTTAGTCGTGGCGATGAATCTGCGACGATATGGACATCAGACCTGTCGCATGAATATGTCCGTATCAACTCAGAGTACCGCTCTTAAAACATTTAATCGAAACCTGGGGTTTTCATGCCGGATATTATTCACGTAGCAGTTGCCGTCATTGTGAATGATGAGGGTGATGTCTGTATCAGTTTGCGCCACGAGGGTACCCACCAGGGCGGTTTATGGGAGTTTCCCGGCGGTAAAATCGAACAGCATGAGACAGCTGAGCTGGCGCTGATACGCGAGATCAAAGAAGAGCTGGATCTTGAGATAAATGAATCACGTCCATTGATTAAGGTTCTGCATGACTATCATGATAGAAAAGTCTGTCTGCATGTGCACAGGGTGCTCAGCTATACCGGACAGGCTAAAGGAGTCGAAGGTCAAAAGATTGAATGGATACCTGTCGACCAGCTGTCTTCATATGAATTTCCGATAGCGAACTATCCGATTATCAAAGCGGTACAATTACCGGACAGATATCTGATTACTGGAAAATTCAATGACCAGGATGACTTCCTGATGAAGCTTACAAATGCTCTCGATAAAGATGTCAAACTGATACAGTTTCGTCTTAAGGACGATAGTCTTAGTATAGATGAGATCAGTTCACTGCTACAGAAATCATCAGCGCTATGCACGCAGGCCAATGCTAAGTTGTTATTAAATATTCCCCAAAATCATCTGCGATCTATCGATATATCGAAAATCGAATTTGATGGTTATCACGCTGACAGTCGAATGCTGAATAAGTTATCACGAAGACCTGATGGAAAGTTGTTTTCTGCATCCTGTCACAACCAGGACGAACTACAGAAAGCGAAACAGTTAAACGCTGATTTTGTAGTGCTGTCTCCAGTTCAGAAAACAGCGAGTCATCCGGAGATGGAGCCACTGGGATGGCAACAATTTTCAGATTTAACAGGTGGATGCACTATGCCAGTGTATGCTTTGGGTGGTGTATCTGTTGCCGACATGGAAAGCGCATGGGCGCATGGCGCCCAGGGAATAGCAGCTATCAGTGCATTATGGCACAAATGATTATATTGCTTAAATCGCGCACATCTTTAATTTGAAACTGACATCATCCTGACACTGTTCAGGTCGCATAGCAGGGTCTTCATTTTTCATGAAACGAACCGAGAAACGATGTTTTCCGGCGCTTATCTCTGGGTAACATAAAACATTGTCAGGTACGGATATACGAAGTAGCTGGATAGCCTGGTTTGTGTCGAGTGACTTTTGAAAAAAACCGTTATCTGCAACTTCCTCGGTGTCTTCGGCGCTATGTCTTAATACGTCTAATATCAAATGCACTGCGCGATCGAGGTGAGCAAAAGGCTGAAACCATTTCTCGATGTGTTTCTGCCGCTGTTCTTTGGGTAGTGTCAGCCAGTGCTTGAGTGCGGGCAGGTCAAAGTCACAGATGCTGCCTGGAACCGAACTCTTCTGCGCGATGGCGGTGAGTAATTCGACATTTTTAGTATCTTGTCCGACCTGCCCACTAATAGCCTGTAGTTCACCCATCCGTTTCTGTATATTTTTTAATACAGAAGCAAGTTGTGACTGATCGATCTGCGGGCGTTTGGATAGACGTTCAAGGCGGGTATGCTGTCGCTCGAGCTCTTTTAGAACTTCCAGTTTGATGTCGCTGCGAGTGGTGTATGCCAGGATCTCTAGTATCGAATCGATCGCCACGCGATTGTTCCAGTCTGAACCGTGTTGCAGATGAAAGGCATATTGCTGGAACAGCTTTTCCAGGCGCAGGAAAGCGCGTACTTTTTCATTCAACGGTTGTTCGTAAACGTGGGTTTCGGTCACAGTGTAGCTTCTTGCTATTGATTAAGAGGTGTTAAATAAGGTCTGGCTAATATTTCAGCAAATTTTACACTTTTTTTCTACACTGGATGATAGTATTTTTATGTAATCGCCCTGGATAAATGCAGATACTTTTCATGTAGATTTTCGACCTGCTTTTCTATCATATTGATATCGCTGTTATTTTCGATGATATCATCAGCTTCGTTGAGTCTCGTACTATCATCGACCTGGTTGCTAATTATTGCTCGAATTTCACTCAGGCTTCGGTTGTCACGCTGCTGGACACGTCTGACCCGGATCTCTTCATCTGCAATCACGGTAAGTATTCGGTCGATAAGGTCGCGGTAGTTTGCCTCGATCAGCAGGGGTACTACGATAATTACGTAAGCAGGCGGGTTATGGTTGGAGCTTAAGTTCTTTATCTGATGAAGAACTTCACTTTCGATCTTCGGATGTAATATCTTTTCTAATGACTGTTTGTTTTCTTTATTGTTAAAAACCAGTTGAGCCAGCTTCTTCCTGTTGAGTTCGCCGTTGAGCTTCAGTACGTCAGCGCCAAATGTATCCGTTATCTGCTGCAGGACATTCTCATTGTTATTGACGAGATCATGTGCAATAACATCCGTGTCGATTACGGGAGTACCCAGTTTTTCAAACAGGTTCGAGACAGAGGTTTTGCCGCTTCCGATACCACCGGTTAGCCCAACCTTTAACATGTTATAAGAATGACAGGTAGGTAGTGTTGATTGCCTCTCCCCATAACAGGGCGATCCATCCTGCAACAGCAAGATAGGGACCAAAAGGTATTGGTTGCTGCTGTTTGGTTTTGCCGATGATCAGCATACTGATACCAAAGACTGAACCGACAACAGATGATACCAGGATGATCTGTGGCAGGTAGCTATAACCTATCCAGGCACCAAGCGCTGCTAATAGCTTGAAGTCACCAAAGCCCATACCTTCTTTTCCTGTCAGCAGTTTGAATAACTGGTAGACCGACCAGAGGATGAGGTAACCCGCCATGGCTCCGACGACACTGGACGTTAGATCAGTGAATACATCGAAGAAGCTTAAAAGTATTCCCAGCCATAGTAGCGGTAGAGTAATACTGTCTGGTAATAGCTGTGTTTTCAGGTCGATCAGAGTAAGTGTGATCAAAACCCAGGTTAAGAATAAAGCGGCAACCGTCTGTATGGTTACACCGAAGGTGTATGCTGCAAGAAGCGAAGCTATAGCAGTGATCAGCTCAACAGCCGGGTATTGCATAGATATCTTCGAGCCACAGGAGGAACATTTGGCCTTTAAAAATAAATAGCTGATAACCGGGATGTTTTCCCATGCGCGCAGTTTATGTCCGCAATGTGGACACGCTGACGCAGGTGTCGCCAGGTTAAACTTTTTAAGATCTTCTTCTGTCTGCGGTGGTTCAAGTTCAAGAAATTCGTGACATTCACGTTTCCAGTCTCGCTCCATCATCTTAGGTAGACGATATGCGACTACGTTCAAGAAGCTGCCTACACTTAACCCAATAAAAATTACGGAAGAATAGAACAGCCACGGTGATGACTGAAGAGTAATTACGATATCTTCTAACATGAATGATATTCTTTATATTGTTGTATGGCGTTTAAACCACTTCACCCATCTTGAAGATAGGCAGATACATGGCGATAACCAGGCCGCCGATGACGACAGCGAGGAATGACATGATCATCGGTTCCATCATGGCAGTTAAATTATCGACCGCATCATCGACCGCCTCTTCATAATACTCGGCAACTTTGTCCAGCATCTCATCAAGGGCGCCGGATTCTTCGCCGATACCGACCATCTGGATCAGCATGTTGGGGAACAGCTCTTTTTTCGAAGAGAGGCTTACCTGCAGGGTTGTACCTGAAGCGATGTCATCCCTTACTTTGAGGATCGCTTCTTTGTATACGCTGTTACCCGCAGCACCGGCAACCGAGACCATGGCCTCAACCAGCGGCACACCGGCGGCAAACATGGTGGCAAGAGTCCTTGCAAAACGTGCGATAGCAGCATTTGTAGCTAATGCTCCAACGGTAGGTAATTTGAGTGTTAGTTGGTCTAAGGAATCTCTAAAAGCTTTTGATCGAAGCTTTGCTTGTTTAAAAACATATATAAAGGCTACGATGGCACCGATAAAAAGCCACACGTTCTCGACGAGTGTGTCTGATAAGGCGACTACGAATAATGTAAAGGCCGGCAGTTCAGCACCGAATCCTTCAAACATCTCGGCGAAGGTCGGGACTACAAAAATCAGCAGAATGGCAGACACAACAACAGCCACGACGAGTACCGAAATAGGGTATGTCATCGCCTTTTTGATCTTGGTTTTTAATGCTTCAGATTTTTCTTTATATGTCGCTACTTTTTCTAGTAGGGTCTCTAAGGCGCCGGATTGTTCGCCGGCATCAACCAGGCTGACAAATAACTCGTCAAAATACACCGGGTGTTCTGCTAGAGCACTTGCCAGGGTGCCACCAGCCTCGACATCGGCTTTGATCTGCATGATAAGTTTTGTCATGCTTGGGTTCGAGTGCCCCTGACCAACGATATCAAAAGACTGTACCATGGGAACGCCTGCTTTCATCATGGTGGCAAGCTGACGGCTGAAAACAGCGATGTCTTTGGTGGTGATCGGTTTTTGTTTGGCGGCAAATAAGCTGCCGCCTTTTTTCTTGATCTTGCCTTTTTTAGGGGTTAACCCCTGTTTGCGTAATTCTGCTTTTACAACATCAGCACTGGCAGCTATCATCTCACCCTTGATCGGCTGGCCCTTGTTATTGGTGCACTCATAACTGAAGGTTGCGTTTTTTATTTTTTCTTTTGCCTTTGCCATCTCTGTGTCCTGTAGATTATTACTTCAATCTTTAGCCGGGTTAATCTTTGGTTACGCGATTAATTTCTTCGAGGCTGGTCAAACCCGCGATAACTTTTTTAATAGCCGACTTTCTTAAGTCGTCAATACCTTCTTTCTCTGCCTGATCAGCAATATCGATGGCTGTACCATTTTCCATAATAATACGGCCGGTTGCCTCAGAAATAGGTAATACCTGGTAAATACCAACTCGGCCTTTGTAGCCTTCACTGCACTGGTCGCATCCCTTGGCTTTAAAGAGTTCAGGTTTTGCGTCGATCTGCTCTGCGGTGAAACCTTCCTCTTCGAGTGCCGTACGCGGTATATCTACTTTCTCTTTACAGTTGTTGCACAGACGTCGAGCCAGACGCTGCGCGATGATCAGGTTAACTGCAGAGGCGATATTAAAAGGTGGTACGCCCATATTTACCAGGCGAGCCAGTGTTTGCGGGGCATCGTTTGTATGCAGGGTAGACATAACCATGTGGCCTGTCTGAGCTGCCTTGATCGCGATTTCAGCAGTTTGCAGGTCACGGATCTCACCTACCATGATGATGTCTGGATCCTGGCGCAGGAAAGCACGTAATGCTGCTTCAAATGTTAAGCCGACCTTGTCATTTACGTTTACCTGGTTAATGCCCTCCAGGTTGATCTCGGCAGGGTCTTCTGCGGTTGAAATATTCGTGTCTACGGTGTTCAAGATGTTTAAACCGGTATACAGGGATACGGTTTTACCGCTACCTGTTGGGCCGGTAACAAGGATCATACCGTAAGGGTTGGCCAGGGCATTTAGATAAAGTTCTTTTTGATCGGGCTCGTAACCTAAAGCATCGATACCAAGAGTTGCGCTGGAAGGGTCAAGGATACGTAGCACGATCTTCTCGCCAAAGAGCGTGGGGCAGGTATTAACACGAAAATCGATGGCTTTGGTTTTGGAAATCTTTAATTTTATCCTGCCGTCTTGCGGTACCCTTTTCTCAGCGGTATCCATGCGCGACATCACTTTGACACGAGCAGACAACTTAGGGCTCATCTGTATCGGTGGTTTTGCGACCTCGCGTAATACGCCATCAATACGTAACCGTACACGATAGCTTTTCTCATATGGCTCGAAGTGAATATCCGAGGCTCCTTTCTTGATAGCATCCAGCAGAATCTTGTTGATGAAACGTACCACGGGTGTGTCATCGACGTCAGAACCAGCGTCATCAGCTACCTTATCTGCATCAGGGTCGGCAAAATCAAGATCGTCCAGGTCTTCGAGATCATCACCCATCATGTCATCCATGGCGGCTTCCTGCTCTTCCAGCAGTTTTTCTACCATGGTGGTTAATTTGTCTTCTTCTACGAGGACGGCTTCAGTATTGACGCCTGTCTGAAACTTGATGTCATCGATGGCGGCAAGATTGGTTGGGTCTGATATGCCTATATATAAGTGCTTACCTCTTTTATACAAAGGCAGTGCGTGGTGTTTCTGGATGAGTTTGTCGTCGACCACATCTCGGGGTATTGATTCAGGGTCGATCGCATCGAGATCGAAGACTGGTAAGCCAAATTCCTTGGAGGCTTCCATCGCTATCTTTTTAGCGCTAAGGATCTTGTTTTCAACAAGGTATCGAGTGAAGGAGACTTTTTCTTTTATTGCCCCTTTTAAAGCGTCAATTGCACGCTCTTCATCAAGCAGTCCATCGAGGACAAGCTTACGAGATAGCCCGTTTAGTCTGAGTTCTGCAGCCATGAAAAATCCCAAATTATTTTTATAACTAGCGAAATAAATTTTTTATTATTATTGCATTAGCATAGCTGATATTTCGATAAATTCTTGAAAATATAGCTTATCTCTGTAGTTTTATTATGTAGAACCCGCAGTCGAATGGAAACAAGTTGCGCGTGAGCTTCTTTCGATGGGATAGCCGCTTGAATATGGTGGTTCATAGGTTAATCGGCCAGGTTCCTGCGCGAGGATCTGGCCGATATAAAAATGACGTGGAGTGTAGACTACTCTGGTGAGTAGCGCTCTGTTTAGAGCAGCAGCGTACGCTATGAGATATACAATACTGCTTGTGAACTATTTTATAGTCCTTTACAGATGCCACCAGTAACGCAACTGCCGCCATATGTTGGTAAGCCAGCTGCATCGATGGTTACCGTAAGGGTATTGTTGGTGCCAATATTGGCACCGGTCAACGTTAGTACATTAGACGCAAGTGAAGCTGAAGCGACGTTTGAGTCCAGTATGAGTTGTGCGGCCGTCGGTAATCCACTGGAACCCAATACCAGTGCTGTGTTTGCCACACCATCTGCTTCTACTGTTATTCTTGCTGCGGATGCGAAGGTGCCACCAGCAGTGACGATACCTGCTGCACGGGCCGATCTCGTATAGTCCTGATAGGCTGGCAGGGCGACGGAGGCCAAGATACCAATGATTGCTACAACAATCATTAACTCGATAAGGGTGAAACCCGTTTGTTGTTTTTTCATGACTTTCTTATGACCGTATTAGATTTAGTAAAAGTTTTTTATATTACTTAGGCTTGTTTTATATTTATAAGTTTATTCTGCATATAATATGCCAATAATAATATAAACATAAAAAACAGAAACTTAAGTGAGTTAACGTGTTATAAACCGTATTTATTGACAGATTTTCTGTCAATATGTGACATTCTTTGTAAAACATGACCAGGGTTTACATGGTGATTTGACAGCTGAAGGGTAGGTTTAGAACATATCTCTGAGGTTATGAGGGTTGTGTGTCCGTTCGCACGGATAAAAAGTAACGCCCCAATCGACCCTGTGGTAGTTATCGAAAGAATTATATTTGGGTATTGTCTCTCCTGTCTCTTGCCAGGCGAAGCGATTATGCAAAAAAAACCCCCACGTTAGAGTGGGGGTTCTTTTATAAACCTCTATGAGAGAGGGTTTACAATATTACAGGCCTTTACAAATACCGTCTGTTATACAGTTACCAGCATATGTTGCAGTACCATCTGCTGCAATTGTTACAGTAAGCGTGTTACTAGTACCGACGTTGTTGCCGGTAATTGTTAGTACAGGTGTGGCCCACGCGGCAGTAGCAACGGAAGCATCAAGCTGCAGCTGTGCAGCTGTTGGAACACCGTTAGAACCCAAAGCGATAGCACCGACTGCTACACCATCAGCTTCTACAGCAATACGAGCTGCTGAAGCAAATGCGCCAGCTGCTGAAGTCATGCCAGAAGCACGAGCAGATCTTGTGTAATCCTGGTAAGCAGGCAGTGCGACAGATGCCAGAATACCGATAATCGCAACTACGATCATTAATTCGATAAGGGTAAAACCTTGTTGTACTTTTTTCATGTGAATCTCCAGTGATGTAAATTAAGTTTGTTGATTAAAAATAAGTTTTATTTTTTTGTATTTGGGTCTTTTGTGTTTAAGACTGTTATTGGTATAGCAGATACTGTGCCAATTGTTATAAGTATTTAAGAAATGTTTAAAATCAATAACTTAACGTTGCGGTTATCATGTTTCATGGTGTTGTGAGTAGACAAATACTGTCAGATAGTGACAAATTTGTAAGACATGAGCGATATGGTGAGTGAAATAGACTCTTTAATGACAGTTACGAGAGAGGCTGCAATAGGTAAAAGCATCAGTTTCAACCGGGACTTGCTATTCGCTTTATGCTTTTTCAACTGTTGGTGACATTAAGTAGCCTGTGATTAGAGTGTGTTCGATGGAATTTGTATTTACTCTATATCTAACTTTTGTAATCGGTAACGAAGTTGTCGCAGGCTTAAGCCCAGTTTCTTAGCAGCGGCAGTTTTGTTCCAGCGGGTTTTTTCCAGGGCCTGTATGATGCTATGGCGTTCCTGGCCGGCAAGGTCCATGGGGTCAACATATGGAGTGGTAGGTTCGGATGCCTCGTTTTCAGTTATTATTTTGAGATTTAAATCCTGCAGTGAGATGGTATCATCATCAGACAGTGCGATAGCTCGCTCAAGGATATTCTCTAATTCTCTGACATTGCCTGGAAAATGGTAATTTTGCAGCGCTTTAATGGCCTCTATCTCTATGGCAGGAACTTCTACTCCCATCTTCTGCGCGAGACTGACGAGCAGTTGCTCGACGAATATCGGGATATCCTGTTGTCTTTCTCGTAGGCTGGGAATGGTCAGCTCGATCACATTTATCCGGTAATACAGATCTTCTCGAAAAGCACCATCGGCCACCAGTTTGACAAGGTTTTTATGGCTTGCACTGAGAATTCTTACATCAACCGGATTCTCCTGTGATGCACCGACAGCGCGAACAGCTTTTTCCTGGATGACGCGTAAAAGCTTTACTTGCATGTTAAGAGGCAGTTCGGCAATTTCATCCAGAAACAGGGTGCCGCCGTTCGCAGCCTGGAACAGACCTTCTTTATCTGAGTGCGCACCAGTAAAGCTGCCTTTGAGGTGGCCAAAAAACTCACTCTCCATCAGTTCGGCAGGAATCGCGCCGCAGTTCACGGGAACAAAAGGGCCTTCGCTGCGTGAGCCTTGCTGGTGTATCATCTTGGCGACGCGTTCTTTGCCTGAGCCGGATTCGCCATGTATAAAGACAGGTGCCTGGTTTCTTGCCAGCTTGGCGATGTTATTCAACAGTGTCTTAACAACGTCTGATTCACCAGTAATGGTAATCTGATCTTTTCCTGTTTTTTTGTTTTCGGTTTTTTCTGGCAGGGTGGTGGCAGCAGAAACCAGGTTGCGTAGTATCTGGATATCAACAGGTTTGGAAACAAAGTCGAAGGCACCGGCTTTAAGGGCCTTTACTGCTGATTCCATATTACCGTGTGCGGTAATGACAGCGATAGGTAATTCGCTATGGTTTTGTTGAACATGGCTAACTAGATCGATGCCATTACCATCTGGCATGCGCATGTCAGTCAGGCATAGATCAAAATGTTCGGTTTCAAGTAATAACTTTGCATCAGTGATATTGTGTGCTGATTGTGATGCAATATCCATGCGCATCAGAGTGATCTCGATCAATTCGCAAATATCTACTTCATCATCAACGATGAGAACCTTTTTTGCACTCATAGACAGGTCGTAGTCCGGTTTATTTAATAGTCAAAATAAATTGTTATGCTTGTTGGAAGTATATTCTAAAACAGGTGCCGCCAGTTTGTGGCGAAATATAACGTATCTTAGCACGGTTACTTTCTATTACTTCCTTGGTGATATATAGGCCAAGTCCTGTCCCTTCTGCACTTGTAGTAAAGAAAGGATCAAAGATATGTGTCTGGGTTTCTTTGTCTATGCCCTGGCCATTGTCAATGATTTCTATATAGGGCTGACTGGTTTCAGTATCGATTCCTCCCTGAATGTTGATCATGATATTAGATATGTCCAGATGCGAATGATTGATTGCGTTAGAACACAAGTTCCAGACGACCTGGTGTAACTGGGTCGAGTCAAAAAGTATATTGATACTGTCAGGAATGATCCTGACCTGTATCTGGTATGCCTGTAGTTTGTATGTGGCGACAAATTCTTCTCTGAACTGTATTAACCACTGGTAGATGTTAATGAGTTCAGGTGTGCCACGTTGTTGCCTTGATAACTGTAGGACATTCTCAACGATACCGTTAAGGCGTTTTACCTGGGTGTTGATAATGCCGGTAAGCTTTTTCTCTGCAACATCTTCTGCTGTCTCTCCTAATAATTGCCCTGCATGATTTATGGCTGCCAGTGGGTTGCGTATCTCATGGGCGATGCTTGCAGTCAGACGGCCAAGTGATGCCAGTTTTACCTGCTGGAAACGCTGTGTTAACTGTGTGGCGTCTTCAAGGAATATTAGAGTGCGCCCCTGGTTTCTGTTACTGGCTTTTATATGCTGATCGATATGACTAAACCCGGGTTGTATATCCGGTAATCCCTGTGCCTGGTGTATCGGTTGGTGATTTTGAATTGTATTATTGTTCCAGTCGACAAACCGGTTATACAAATCAGTGGAGATATCTTTTAATTTCGACAGTGGCTTGATCGAAGTCTGACCGAGTAACTCCAGCGCTGCATTATTTGTCATTAAGACCTGTCCATCATTTTTTATGACGATGATCCCTGTACGCATGCTGCGGATGATGTGTTCGTTCATCTGAACGATAGTTTCCAGCTCCTGGCTGGCATCTTCTGCAATCTTCACTGATTCTTTGAGTCTCTTTGCAGTGAAGGTTGATATTGCAGCAGTGATGAATATCAGTATGCCAAGCAAGCCGGCCTGGGTAAACGCGGGTGTGTAATTCGTATAGAAAAACAGTGAGTAAATCTGTTCTGCAATAACTGCAAGCGCCGAAATAGCAGCGAACAGGATGGTGAGTCGCTGATGTAGAAATAAACTGGTCATCGAAATACTGATGATCAGTAACATGCCCAGACCTGTTCGAATACCGCCCGTGGCATGCATCAGAAGAATGATGCATGAGATGTCAACCAATGTGTGAACGATGACATGGATATCGATCCCGGGCTTGCGGCGAATAATTCCGGCCATGAAAAGAAAGCAGGCCGCCAGATATATTAGCGACGTGGTTATGAATAGTTCAATATGTGAAAAACTACGAGGGATAAGTTGTAACAACCATCCGTTGAAGTATATCGTGATGAAAAATAGTGCGAGTGTGCCGCGGAAATAATTGAAAAGGCGTAGTCGGTACCAGGCGTCTGGTCCACCCTGATGGTGGGTGGTAGTAAAATTATCGGGTGGCTGGTGTGACACTTTTATTGGTTATTTTCTTAGGATAAATAGTCTGTGTTTGAGTATAGCTGCTTATGATCGGTCTGCAGTGCAGGATAAGACGTTCTATTCCCAGGTATTATTTTCGCCTTTTTCTTTTTATGATAAATGCCAGGCCGGCAATAATCAGGGTTACAGCGATAATGATTACTAGTAGTCGTAGCATGTTAAAATCTCTCTTTTGTATAAATCCATTTTTCGTAAGCCCTTGTTATCATGAATCAGCCTAATACTGACAGGACCTCCAGAGTAAAACCTTCTGCGCCGATACATATCGTAATGGTACAGGAAGTTTTCCAGGTGGGTGATATAAAAAACAACGCAGACAAGATTATCGATGCTTCTATCCTTGCCGCTAAAAAAGGTGCTGATCTGATCGTATTTCCTGAGCTTGCACTCGTTGGATATCCGCCAGAAGACCTGCTTTTTCGTCGGGGTTTCCTGGATCAGGTGAAACATGAATGTTTGCGTATTCAGCACAGGTTGAAAGATGCTATCGGAGATGGCGGTGTCGTCTTTGGCTTGCCTTATGAGCATGCCGGTAAGCTATATAACGCAGCCCTTTACTTAAATGATGGCGTGATTAAACAGTTCTGTTTCAAGCAGTCTCTGCCGAATTACTCTGTGTTCGATGAGGTCCGTTATTTCTCGCCCGGGCATGAGAGTGCTGTTTTCATGGTGAAAGGGCATACCATAGGATTGATGATCTGTGAAGATGTCTGGCAAGCGGAAATCGTCGAGCACTCTAAAGAAAATGGTGCGCAGGCAATCATCGCGATAAATGCATCACCATTTCATATCAATAAGCATGCTGAACGTATGGAGGTATTGAAGAGTCATGCCAGCCAGTTTGATGTGCCTATCATGTATCTCAATATGGTCGGTGGCCAGGATGAGCTGGTGTTTGATGGCGATTCGTTAGCCGTGGACCGCCAGGCGAACGTGGTCGCTCGTGCCAGGTTGTTTGAATCAGAAGTGATCGAAGTCGTTTTTGACGGCAGTGATATATCATCGCAGCATCCGGTTGCACCTGACGAGAGCAGTGATGCAGTAACCTATAAAGCCCTGGTGACAGGGGTGCGTGATTTCGTGCAACAAAATGGTTTTACGGGTGTTGTTATCGGTTTGTCGGGTGGCGTGGATTCGGCGCTGACGCTGGCGATTGCGGTCGATGCACTGGGGGCTGATAATGTTGAAGCGGTAATGATGCCTTCACGGTATACCGCAGATATGAGCTTGCAGGACGCTGAGGCTGAAGCTGCATTACTTGGAGTTAAATACGATGTGGTCGAAATCGAGGGCGTCTTCAGTAGTTTTCTGACCACGCTGGCGCCAGTATTTGAAGGTGCAGCAGCTGACACCACCGAAGAAAACATTCAGGCACGATGCCGTGGCGTACTGCTCATGGCTATATCGAACAAAAAAGGCCGCATGGTGCTAACCACTGGCAACAAGAGCGAGATGGCAGTCGGTTATGCTACTCTGTATGGTGATATGTGCGGCGGCTTTGCACCGATAAAGGATGTATGCAAGACACTGGTCTATAAGTTATGCCGCTATCGTAATACGGTGTCGCCAGTCATACCTGAACGCGTATTAAGCCGCCCACCATCAGCTGAGCTAAGAGAAGATCAATGTGACCAGGATTCGCTGCCGGATTACGATGTATTAGACCGAATCCTTGAGCTGTCAGTCGAGCAGGATAAACCGATCGATGAAATAGTTGCCCAGGGTATAAGCCGCGAAGATGTTTTGCACGTGATCACACTGGTCCAGCGAAATGAGCACAAGCGTCGTCAGTCTGCCCCCGGTATACGAGTTACACGTCGCGCCTTTGGCCGTGACCGGCGTTATCCGATTACTTCGGGTTATCGTAGAAAGTACTATTCAGAGGTATAGATGTGTTTTCTGCCTAGATAGAAGGCGGTGCCTTGCCGTATTTATCCGGGTCGATCGTCGTTGATATATCGGAAAAGTCATTGTAATCAATGATCTTTTGCGTGTCGGCAGCAAGATCAGTCAATTCGAGTTTCTGATATGACAGCAGCATTATATCCAGGGCGCGTTTTGTCCATATCGTATTAGGGTATTTCGTGATGACAGCTTTGGCGCGCTTGGCGGAAGAAAGCCAGGATTTACGTTCGATATAAAACTCGGCGATCTGAATTTCTTTTTCTGCCATCTGGTTGCGCAGGTATACCATGCGCTGGTATGCATCACCTGCATAGATGCTATCTGGATAACGGCTCACCAGTGTTGAAAAATTATTGAATGCCTGTTCCAGTACTGCAGGATCATGCCTTGAAGGCTCGCGTGGGAACCATGAGTCAAGCAGGCCCTGGCCACGGTTGAAGTTTATCAGGCCTTTCAGGTAGTAAACATAATCCATGTGCGGGTCACGTGGATGCAGGCGGGCGAACCGGTCAACGGCGCTGGTCGCCTGGTCGAGTTCCTCAAACTTGTAGTAGGCATACGCTATCTCAAGTTGGGCCTGCTTCGCGTACGGGTCGAATGGGTAGCGCGCTTCCAGTGACTCAAGGTTTTTAACGGCGCTCTGAAATTCGGCTGAGTCGATGTTTGCCTGTGCTTCTTCATAGAGTTCTTTGGCAGAGTATCCAGCCGTTTCATCTTTGTCAGAGCCTGCGCAGGCGAATAGAATGGCCGAAAGAAATATAAGGAAAAGATGTCGCATTGAAGATTTTACAGGTAGTTGCCGGGACTTCGTTTAGAATGTCTTATTATAACTAAGTTCGCCGGGTATGTTTACCTGGAAGTGTATCTAGAGAAAATATGTCTGAATCACCAATAATTAAAAATCTGACCGAAGAATATGCCGGTAAACGCCTGGATGTAGTTCTTGCCGAGATATTTCCTGAATATTCACGCAGCCGCCTGAAGATCTGGATCGAACAGGGACAGGTGCTGGTCAATGGCGAAGCGGCAAAACCAAAACTCAAAATGTCTGGAGATGAGGAGCTGCAGCTATCAGTGCAGAGCATCGAATCAGAAGAAAGCTGCGTGGCGGAAGATATACCGTTAAATATTGTCTATCAGGATGAGTCGATCATCGTCATAAACAAGGCAGCGGACTTTGTTGTACACCCGGCCGCCGGGCATTATTCCGGCACAGTGCAGAATGCGCTGTTACATCACGATGCGTCGCTTGCAGAGATACCGAGAGCCGGCATCGTACATCGGCTGGATAAAGACACCACTGGACTGATGGTGGTAGCGCGTAATCTCAGCTCACATAAATACCTGGTCGATCAGATCCAGAAACATGAGGTCACCCGAGAGTATCAGGCCGTTGTATATGGAGTGATGACTGGTGGCGGCGTGGTCGATCAGCCCATCGGTCGTCATCCGCGCGATCGCATAAAGATGGCGGTCAGGGAAAATGGACGTGAGGCGGTAACGCATTATCGCCTGCTCAAGCGATTTCGTGAGCACAGTCATATCAAGGTGCAACTGGAGACCGGGCGCACCCATCAGATCAGGGTGCATATGAGTTACTTGCATCACCCCATCGTCGGTGACTCGGTATATGCTGGCCGTCACCGGGTACCAGCCGGTGCTCAGCAAGAGCTACTGGGCTATCTGCAGGCGTTCAAGCGACAGGCATTACATGCCTGGCGTCTGAGCTTTGTTCACCCTGAAAGTGGTGAAGATGTAACATTTGAGGCACCGCTGCCAGATGATATGCAGCAACTTATCACTCTGTTGCAGACCGATCTGCAACTGCATGAAGCGTAAATTCAATGCATGAGTCATCTTATCTGCCGGTTAACTGGCCAGACCAGTGCTCTGGCAAACTGGATAATGTGTTCGCAATCACTACCCTGATCTACGGTGGCGTCAGCAAAGGGGATTATCAGCAATATAACCTTGCAACACATGTTGGCGATGATCCTGTTGCTGTCAGCGCTAATAGAGCGAAACTGGTTGAGGATTTAGCGCTGCCCTCTGAGCCCGTCTGGTTAGATCAGGTGCACAGTAATAAGGTCTTTGTAGCGGAACAATATAACGCAACTGCCACGGCAGAAATGCACCCGGTACAGGCTGATGCCAGTGTTACCAGGGCAGGCGGTGCGGTCTGCGCAGTGTTAACGGCTGACTGTCTACCGGTGTTCTTCAGTAATCGAGAAGGCACAGAAGTCGCCGTTGCTCATGCGGGCTGGCGTGGATTACATGGTGGCATTCTCAGTAATACGCTTGCTGCTATGCAAACAGCTGCTACAGATGTTGTGGTAAGTCTCGGTCCAGCGATAGGGCCACAGGCATTTGAAGTTGGTAAAGAGGTATATGACGCTTTCGTGAGTAAAAATCAAAAGAATAGCGTGGCCTTTATCGCTACGGATAAAGATCATTATTTATGTGATATCTACCAGCTGGCTCGCATCGAGCTATCGGCCATTGGCGTGATCGGTATCTGTGGCGGGGAGAATTGTACTTTTAATGACTCTGATCGTTTTTATTCCTATCGTCGGCATAACAATACCGGTCGAATGGCGAGCCTGATCTGGTTTAAATGATCAGCAGGATTTGGCCTGCAAATATAAAGTATGGAGATACCAGTATCGCGCGCAAGTACCGCTTCGCTATACTGTATGTAAATGATTAGAAAAAGCCGCTTATTAGCGGCTTTTTTGATGGATATCAATTATTCATCATTCTTCTTTTAGATGGCCTTATAAAAGCTTGAAAGACCTGTTTATGGCCTCATATACCTGTTAATTAAATATATATTCAGTCTGTTGAAGGCTGAGCATCAAAGAGCAAATATTATGAGAACAGACAAATTAACTACACGGTTTCAATCTGCGTTATCCGATGCACAGTCCATAGCCATCGGGCGTGATAACCAGTTTATAGAAGCGCAGCATGTATTGATGGCACTGCTGGAACAGGATGCCAGCACCGTAAGTCAGATATTATCTAACAGTGGTGTAAATATCGCGGATGTCAAAGTAAAGATGCAGGATGCGATCGAACGATTGCCGCAGGTGCAGGGTCACCAGGGTGATGTACAGTTATCTAACGAGCTTATCCGTTTATTAAACCAGACAGATAAACTGGCGCAGGAGCGTAATGATCAGTACATTTCAAGTGAGCTGTTCCTGCTCGCACTGGTCGATGCAAAAACATCAGCCAGTGAGATATTAAAAGCGGCCGGTGCAGATAAAAAATACATCGAACAGGCGATCGAAAATGTGCGTGGTGGTGAAACTGTTGATGATGCAAATGCAGAAGAGAATCGCCAGGCACTGGAAAAATACACCATCGATTTAAGCGAGCGTGCCGCACAGGGCAAACTCGATCCTGTGATCGGTCGAGATGAAGAGATACGCCGTACTATTCAGGTATTACAGCGCCGTACAAAAAACAACCCTGTATTGATCGGTGAGCCAGGTGTTGGTAAAACGGCCATCATCGAGGGTCTGGCGCAACGTATCTTAAATGGCGAAGTACCTGAAGGCCTTAAGAGCAAGCGCATCCTTTCGCTGGATATGGGCACGTTGATCGCCGGCGCAAAATTCCGCGGAGAGTTCGAAGAACGTCTGAAAGCAGTATTGAAAGATCTGTCCCACCAGGAAGGTCAGGTCATCCTGTTTATCGATGAGTTGCATACCATGGTAGGAGCTGGTAAAGCCGAAGGTGCGATGGATGCTGGTAATATGTTAAAGCCCGCACTGGCACGTGGTGAGTTGCACTGTGTCGGCGCAACGACTCTAGATGAATACCGACAGTACATCGAAAAAGATGCGGCACTCGAGCGGCGTTTTCAGAAAGTACAGGTCGATGAGCCAAGTGTCGAAGACACCGTCGCGATACTTCGCGGTTTAAAAGAGCGTTATGAGATACACCATAAAGTAGAGATCACTGACCCTGCGATCGTTGCAGCGGCTACCTTGTCACACCGATATATCAGTGACCGTCAGTTGCCGGATAAAGCCATCGATCTGATCGATGAAGCGGCCAGCCGTATCCGTATGGAAATCGATTCCAAACCTGAAGTGATGGATCGGCTCGACAGGCGAATCGTGCAATTAAAGATCGAACGTGAAGCACTGAAAAAAGATACCGATAAAGCGACCTTAAAGCGCCTTGAAAACCTTGAGCAGGAACTGGAGAGCCTGGAAAAAGAATACAGCGATTACGAAGAGCAGTGGACCGCAGAAAAACTGGTCGTTCAAGGGTCATCAAATTTAAAAGAAGAGCTGGAAGCTGCCAAGCTTGAGCTTGAGTCAGCACACCGTGCTGGTGACCTGGCACGCATGTCTGAGCTGCAGTATGGATTGATCCCTGAGCTTGAATCTCAGATCTCTCAGGTAGCAGAAGCGGAACTGGCTCGTGATGATAAATCACAATTGTTACGTAACAAGGTCGGCAGTGACGAAGTTGCCGAGATTGTTGCCAGGTGGACGGGTATCCCGGTAACTAAGATGCTCGAAGGTGAGCAGGAAAAACTGTTGCGAATGGAAGATGAGATCGGCAAACAGGTAGTAGGCCAGCGGGAAGCGGTCGAAGCTGTGGCCAACGCTATCCGCCGTTCACGTGCAGGTTTATCTGACCCGAGTAAGCCCAATGGCTCCTTCATGTTTTTTGGTCCAACCGGTGTGGGTAAGACCGAATTATCGAAAGCGCTGGCGAACTTTATGTTCGACAGTGATGATGCCATGGTTCGCCTGGATATGTCTGAGTACATGGAAAAACATTCTGTTTCCAGGCTGGTAGGTGCGCCTCCAGGTTATGTCGGTTATGAAGAGGGGGGGCACCTGACTGAAGCTGTGAGGCGTAAGCCTTACTCGGTCATCCTGCTGGATGAAATCGAGAAAGCGCATCCCGATGTATTCAATATTTTATTGCAGGTGCTGGATGATGGTCGTCTGACTGATAGCCAGGGACGTACCGTCGACTTTAGAAACACCGTTATTATCATGACCTCTAACCTTGGGTCACAACAGATCCAGGAGATGTCATCCAGTAATGACTATGATGGTATGAAGCGGGTAGTGATGGAGATCGTGTCTCAACACTTCAGGCCTGAGTTTATTAACCGGGTAGATGAGACTGTCGTGTTCCATCCTCTGGCGAAAGAGCAGATCAGGGAGATCGCTAAAATCCAGTTACAACAACTGGGTGCACGTCTGCATGATCAGGATTTCGATATGCAGATTTCTGATGAGGCAATCGATGTGCTCGGCGAAGCTGGATTCGATCCTGTGTATGGAGCACGTCCATTGAAGCGCGCGATACAGCAGTACCTGGAGAATCCATTAGCACAGATGATATTGAAAGGTGAATATATGCCTGGTGATGTTATCAACATTAATGCTAGTGGTTCTGACCTGGTCTTTGTGCCAGTTGAGAGGATTCAGCAGGCAGGCTGATAGAAACTTTATCAATCATCGTAATGACAAAGGGGCGGTCTTAATGCCTGGCATAAAAGACTGCCCCTTTACTGTTATGGCATGCCGATATGTCATTGTAAGCAGCCATCCGTAATCACTGTGGATTAACTGTATGCAGAGTAGCGCAGGGGTGATTTTTTTATCTCATCGATACGTTCGTTGATGAGTTTAGGTTCATCAATATAAAAACCCTGCGCGTAATCGATGCCAATTTCCTTTAACTGGTTTAAGGTGAATGCGTTTTCAACGTGCTTGGCAATTATTTCTATATTCATCACCTTGCCAATCTGGTTGATAGCAGCGACCATGGCCTTATCGGCTGTATTCTGTGAGATATTTTTGATGATGTTGCCGTCTATTTTCAGGTAATCGACGGGCAGGTTTTTCAGGTAAGAGAAAGAAGATATACCGATACCAAAATCATCGAGTGCAAACCTGATGTTGTATTTTCGCAGAGCAGTTATCACGTCAGCAGTCTGGTTTATATTCTTTGAGCAGAAAACTCATCTGCTCGGTAATCTTGTTCATTTGAGATAACGATATGAAACTGATCAAACCCATTAGGGTGAGTACGCCAGCAAATCCTAAGCCGACGGTAAGTTTGATGGGGTCATTGCTCATGTCCTGATGATCCTTCCCTGTGGTTTTATTTATTAGTATTATTTTTATACAACTAATTAGAATGAATACAGTATAAAAATAATATTATTTATATAGTCAGGCCATGATTTCTGCCTGGTAGTAAATAATTACTAATGAGGAAATTATAATAGGTCAGCGTTTACCATCGCTACCCGCTCGTGCCAGCAAAAAGTCCATCTGTCGGAAACTGAGTAAACGCTTGAGATAACCGAATAGATAAGTCGGGAATGTGACGTAGTAACGTGGTTTGGGTCGCCTGGAATCTAGTGCGTGTAGTACGCGTTTCAGGACAGCTTCAGGCGGCAGCGTAAAAGGCGCTGCCGGACCCTGCTTGTTTAACCGTTCGAGAACGCCGATATATTTTTCCCGGTGAATGCTATTCTCGATATCGATGTTTTGCTCTAGAGCTTTAACAGCGTTGGCACGAAATTTACTGGTGATCGGTCCCGGTTCGATCAGGCTGACATAAATACCGGTACCTTTCAGTTCCAGGCGTAAAGTATCGCTTAGACCTTCGATGGCATACTTGCTGGCGTTATAGGCACCACGAAAAGGCATGGCGACGAAGCCGAGTATAGAGCTGTTCTGGATGATGCGACCGTAACCCTGTTTACGCATTACCGGGATCACCAGGTTGGTGAGCTCTAACCAGCCGAAGACATTGGTCTCAAACTGGTATTTCAGATTCTCCCGGCTAAGGTCTTCAACAGCACCGGGCAGACCGAATGCGCCATTATTAAATAGTGCATACAGCTGGCCATCGGTTTGCTGCATTACCTGCTTGAATGCCTGCTGTACAGATTGGCTGTCCGCAAGATCAAGTTGCAGGCTCTCAAAACCCTCATCTATGAGCTTCTCGACACTTTCTAACCGTCTGGCGGTGGCAAATACGCGATAACCCCGTTGTCTTAAACCTGCGGCAACGCAGTGTCCGATACCACTGGAGCAGCCGGTGATAAGAACAGATTCTTGCTGTTTGTAAGATGTATTATTCATGATGCAAGCTTAACGTATGTGCATGCTGGCGGGGTATTGATGTGCTCATGCATCGGCATATATAATTACACGCTAATATTTTGATCCGGGTTAACTATGCCATTCTACGAATATCAATGTACACAATGTGGGCACGAAGAAGAAGTACTGCAAAAGGTCAGCGATAAACCGCTAAAAAAATGTCCTGTCTGTGGTAAATCGACGATGCAGAAAAAATTATCCGCGGCAGCGTTCCGTCTGAAAGGCGGTGGCTGGTATGAAACAGACTTCAAGTCTGGCAATAAGAAGAATGTTGCAGAGGGCAGTAAATCAGCTGCCGACGCGAAGGCTAAGAGCGAGTCATCGACGACTAAAAAAGCCACTGGGAACTCGACTAACAGCAAAAAAGCCAAAAGTTAGCAACTTGTTGGTCGCAATATAAAAAAATAGGCGCCAGTCCGGCGCTAAATACGATAAAATCAACCGTTTAACTAACCTGCTGAAGAAGCTGATGCCACCTGCCCAGTGCGATCTGCTCAGGCTTTTTCATACAAATACTGGATTAACACATGCGCAGTCATTATTGCGGAAAAGTAACTGAAGAACTCATTGATCAGGAAGTCACGCTGTGTGGCTGGGTTAATCGCCGTCGTGATCATGGCGGTGTGATTTTTATCGATTTACGTGACCGTGAAGGTCTGGTGCAGGTGGTGTTTGATCCTGATCGTGCAGAAATATTCGAGATTGCCGAGCAGGTCCGAAATGAGTATGTCTTACGTATGACCGGTCGAGTGCGTTTGCGCCCGGAAGGTACTGTAAATCCAGAACTTACCTCAGGCAAGATCGAAATTCTTGGCCTGGATCTGGAAGTTTTGAATGCTTCAGAAACCCCACCGTTTCAGTTAGATGATACCGGTGTTAACGACGATCTACGTCTGCAATATCGTTATGTCGACCTGCGCCGTGACGAGATGCAGCAGCGGATACGCCTGCGCAACCAGGTGACACGTTATATACGTGATTACCTGGATAATAATGATTTCTGGGACATCGAGACCCCGATGCTGACCAAAGAAACGCCGGAAGGTGCACGTGATTACCTGGTGCCGTCACGCACCCATCCAGGTAAATTTTTTGCGCTACCGCAATCACCGCAGTTGTTTAAACAGATGCTGATGATGTCCGGCATGGACCGTTATTACCAGATCGTACGCTGTTTTCGCGACGAAGATCTGCGTGCAGACCGTCAGCCGGAATTTACCCAGGTAGATATCGAAACCACGTTCATGGACGAAGAAGCGGTAATGAATGTTACTGAAGAGATGATTCGCGGCCTGTTTAAAGCAACCTTAGATGTAGAGTTGCCAAACCCATTCCCGCGCATGATCCACAAGGAAGCAATGTTGCGTTATGGTTCAGACAAGCCGGATCTGCGTATCCCGCTGGAACTGGTAGACCTGGCGGAGGTCATGAAAGAGGTTGAATTTAAAGTTTTCTCTGGCCCGGCAAATGACCCTGAAGGCCGTATCGTGGTACTGCGTTTACCAGGTGGCGCGAAACTGTCACGTAAAGAAATTGATAATTACACTGATTATGTCGGCCGTTATGGCGCTAAAGGTCTTGCCTGGATCAAGGTGAACGATGTTGATGCTGGACGTGAAGGTCTGCAGTCGCCGATCGTTAAGTTCTTACCGGATGATGTGCTTACTGCTATCATCGAAAAAACCGGTACCCAGTCAGGGGATATCCTGTTCTTCGGTGCGGGTGATGCTAATACCGTCAATGAATCTATCGGTGCTTTGCGTGTCAAACTGGGTATGGATAATGGGCTGGTAGAAGAGGGCTGGCGCCCACTATGGGTGGTTAACTTCCCGATGTTCGAAAAGAACAGCCAGGGCGACTGGACTTCGCTGCATCATCCGTTTACCTCACCATCAGTGAGTTCTGTTGAGGCGCTTAAGGCGGATCCTGGTGCGGCGCTGTCACGGGCTTATGATATGGTGCTCAATGGTACCGAGCTCGGTGGCGGTTCTGAGCGTATCTATAAGATGGATCTTCAGAACGCAGTGTTTGAAGTCCTTGGTATATCACAGGAAGAAGCGGAAGAGAAATTCGGCTTTTTGCTGACCGCGATGAAATACGGCTGTCCGCCACACGCTGGCATCGCCTTTGGCCTGGATCGCTTGGTAATGCTGATGGCAGGTGCGAACAGTATCCGAGATGTGATGGCTTTCCCTAAAACACAGACGGCCGCGTGTCCGTTAACCTCGGCACCAGCGCAGGTTACGACGAAACAGCTTCGTGAGCTAAACCTTAAATTACGTAAGGTAGAGTCTGAGACTGAGGCTGTAAACTAATACCATGAGCGCAGCGATACAACCCTACACTTTACTCGATGACGAAGATTGCGAATCTCGCATTCTGGCTGCACGAGAAGCTTTAGGGGAGCGCCTGGTCATACTGGGGCACCACTATCAGCGTAATGAAGTTTTCAGACACGCAAATTTTACCGGTGATTCCTTAAAGCTATCACGGCAGGCAGCCGCATCAAAAGCTGACTATATCGTTTTTTGTGGTGTGCATTTCATGGCAGAAGTGGCCGACATACTGTCGCGCCCCGAGCAGATCTCGATCCTGCCTGATCTGTCTGCCGGTTGTGCGATGGCCGATATGGCAAACCTGCAAAACGTCGAACGCGCCTGGCAGGAACTGTCTGAAGTGCTGGATCCTGATGAAAATATTACCCCGGTCACGTATATCAACTCAGCCGCTGACCTGAAAGGTTTCTGCGGTGAGCATGGTGGTATCGTCTGTACTTCGACAAATGCAAAACACGTACTGGAGTGGAGTTTCAAGCAGCGTGAAAAAGTGCTGTTTTTCCCTGACCAGCACCTGGGTCGAAACACTGGCTACACCATGGGTATTCCTCTAGATAAAATGGTGGTGTGGGATTTTGATAAAGCGATGGGCGGTCTCACGGTTGAGCAGATCCAGCAGGCAAAAATCATTTTATGGAAAGGTTTCTGCTCGGTGCATCAGATGTTCCAACCGGAGCAGATCGATAATTTCAAACAGAAATATCCTGAGACGAAGATTATCTCTCACCCGGAAAGTCCATTTGAAGTCTGCCAGAAATCTGATTATATTGGCTCCACAGAATATATAATCAATACCATCGCTGAAGCTGAGCCCGGCACACGATGGCTGGTGGCTACCGAATTAAACCTGGTCAACCGATTGCATGAGCAGTTTAAACATGAAGGAAAAAATGTGCATTTCATGTCACCTAATGTGTGCATGTGTTCCACCATGTTTCGCATCGATCCACAGCACCTGGCATGGGTGCTGGAAAACCTGGTCGAAGGTCATGTGGTCAACCAGGTCAGTGTTCCGGAAGATGTGGCCGCGCAGGCAAAACTGGCGCTTCAACGTATGCTGGAAGTTTCACCCTAACACCTTGACCTTCAGCTATGCGTGAAGCAGTTGTTTTAGTGCATGGTCTATGGAGCGTAGCGGGCGTCGACCTGCTGCGACTACGTAATCGCTTGTCTGAAGCCGGTTATGAGTGCCATATGTTTAATTATCACGTATGGGGCAAACCACCGGCTGAGATCGCCGTCAAACTCAACGAGTTCATCAATAAAATCGAAGCTCCCGTAGTGCATATCGTCGCACACAGTTTTGGCGGCATCGTGACCTTACATCTGTTCGATCAGTTTCCCTTTAACAAAAGAGGTCGTGTCGTATTGCTGGCATCGCCAGTGAATGGCAGTGCGGTAGGTAAACGTATCAATGCCAGTCCGATGACACGCTGGATGCTGGGGCAGAGCCATGTCAATGGTTTGTCGGGCGATGTGCCGAAATGGAAAGGCTGGCAGGATGTGGGTGTGATCGCAGGTAATATCCCGATTGGAATGGGGCTGGTCGCGGGTGGGCCGAAGTTGCCGCATGATGGTACGGTTTCGGTCGAAGAGACCATGCTTAAGGGCGCGACTGATTCCATCGTAGTACGTGAGAGCCATTTGAGTATATTGATGTCAGGTAAGGTGGCGAAGCAGGTGATTATATTCCTGCAGACCGGGATGTTTGACCGGGAGACGACCACGCCGTTGCTTGATGCTGAGCCGGCTTGATATGGCTCCATTTTTTTGGTATTAACCTGGTACTTTTGGTTTGGCCTTGCGGTTCTCGCACCGCGGGCGAGGTACTCTTTTCTGATTTCATTATTTCTCTTTTATTAACGCTACTTAGGTACGTGGATTGTTACCGTGAGTTTCGCCTTTTACGGCGAGTTACTTTTCTTTCAGTAGCAGAAGAAAAGTAACCAAAAGAATGCCATCCCACTTCGTTTGCCCCGAGAAAAGCACTCGGGGTGCCTGAATTCATCACTGTTGCCAACGAGCCCGTCCTGATGCGCCATCCGGGCGCACAGGACTAAATTCGCCGTCCATGGCGAATTTGCTCTACCAACAGTGATGAATTCAGCAAACAAAAAGGGAGAAAAAAACGAAAACAAAAACCAACGCTTACGAAAGGATTAGTGAATCTTCAGCAATACCAGTTTTTGCTTTTGACTTTGACCTTCAACCCACCTTAGCTAGCCATTGAGGCATTACTGTTATCATGGGCTTTCTGCGCCAGCTGTCTGAGCGTCTTCCGCGAGTTCTGGCACAGCATGATAACAGTAATGCCTCAATGGGAACCCCTGTGCTTTCTACAGGGGCGCAGCTGACGTGGTGGCCTTTTCTGGGCACTCTTTTGGGCTATTGCAAAAGAGTACCTCGCCCGCGGTGCGAGAACCGCAAGGCCAAACCAAAAGTATCAAGTAAATACCAGGCACCAGCCCCGAAAAAATCGAAAATCCCCCTAAATCTTTAGCCGAACCTCCACCGCAGTGTTAGACTGCGCTCTATATTGAAACTCTAATAATTAGAATAATTCGGAGAGCAATTCATGGCTGGCCACAGTAAATTTGCGAACATCAAACATCGCAAGGCTGCCCAGGATAAAAAACGCGGAAAAATCTTTACCAAGCTGATACGGGAGATCACTGTTGCGGCCCGTGGTGGCGGTGGCGGAGATGTGGCGTCCAATCCACGCCTGCGGCTGGCAGTGGATAAAGCGCTGGGCGCTAACATGACCCGCGACACCATCGAACGAGCTATAAAACGTGGTACTGGAGAAGGTGATGACACTAATTATGAAGAGATCCGCTACGAAGGTTACGGCCCGGCTGGGACGGCTATCATGGTCGATTGCCTGACAGATAATCGTAACCGCACTGTATCCGAAGTGCGTCACGCCTTCACCAAGGCGGGCGGAAACCTCGGCACCGATGGCTCCGTCGCATACATGTTCTCCCGTATCGGTATGCTGATCTATCCGGCTGACAGTGATGAAGATGCCATTATGGATGCTGCACTGGAGGCAGGTGCGGAGGATGTGGTGACAGACGACGAAGGCGCTATCGAGGTAGTGACACCGTATGAAGATTTTAGCTCGGTAAAAGATGCCATGACGGAGTCGGGATTTGAACCAGAACAGGCCGAGGTGACAGAGAAAGCAGCGAACCTGATCGAAGTTACACTGGATGATGCGGAAAAGATAATGCGTCTGATCGATACACTGGAAGATCTGGATGATGTGCAGGACGTGCACACCAATGCGGACTTTTCTGATGAAGTGATGGCACAGTTGTCCTTATAACCATAAAATTATGACAGATCAACGTGACAGATAAAACACGCATAATCGGTATCGATCCGGGTTCCCGATGCACCGGTTTTGGTGTTATTGATAGTGATGGCTTGCGGCATAATTATGTCACTAGCGGTTATATCAATATCAAGGGTGATGAGTTACCCGAGCGTCTGGGTTTTATATTCAAAGAGGTGGGCAGAATCATTGCTGAGTGGCAGCCAAATACCATGGGTGTAGAGCAGGTGTTTGTTAACAAGAATGTGGATTCGGCACTGAAGCTCGGACAGGCCAGAGGCGCGGCGATCTGTGCGGGAATCAATGCTCAGCTGGATGTCGGTGAGTATACGCCGCGAGCGATAAAAAAAGCGGTAGTCGGAAATGGCTCGGCCGATAAAGAGCAGATACAGCAGATGATGAAACTATTACTGAAACTTGATTTTGTGCCGCAAAGTGATGAGGCTGATGGCCTGGCGATAGCGTTGTGTCACGCAAATCATATGCACATAAAAACACTGGGTATCGCGACAAAAGTCCGCGGTGGCCGTTGGAGATAACATGTCATGATCGGACGACTGCAGGGCACTATTCTCGAAAAGCAACCACCATCTATTTTGATCGATGTGCAGGGCGTTGGCTATGAGCTGGAAGCTTCCATGTCGACGTTCTATCAGCTGCCGGATTGCGGTGAAAACATCACCTTACATACCCACCTGGTAGTGCGTGAAGATGCTCAGCTATTATATGGTTTTCATTCACTTAGCGAACGCCAGATGTTTCGCAACCTGATAAAGATAAGCGGTGTTGGCCCTAAACTGGCGCTGACAATTTTGTCTGGGATGAGCGCAGAGGACTTTTCTCGATGTATCATGGATGGCGACAGTAAATCACTGACACGGTTACCGGGTGTCGGCAAAAAGACCGCAGAACGCTTGGTCATCGAGCTTAAGGACCGTCTGGAAAAAGATGATTCGATCAAGCTTACAGGTGCTGCCGGTTCCACCGCAAAGATAGAAAGACAGTCCAGTCCTGTTAATGATGCCGTCAGCGCACTGATCTCTCTGGGTTATAAAGCGCAGCAGGCGAGCCAGATGATCCGGGATGTCGACGTTGAAGATAAGTCGACCGAAGAGATAATCCGTGCCGCATTGCAGGGAGGTGTCACATGAGCGAAAACCCCGTGTTATCAGCGGAGAGCGTGGATGGTGAAGTAGCGATCGACAGGGCGATCCGTCCGCAGTATCTAAAAGACTATCGTGGCCAGCCGGAGGTTACCGAACAACTGGATATCTTTATCCCGGCCGCAAAAGCGCGTAATGAAGCACTAGATCATATCCTGTTTTTTGGTCCGCCTGGCCTGGGTAAAACCACGTTGGCTCATATTGTTGCCAACGAGATGGGCGCTGCTCTGCATTCGACCTCAGGTCCCGTGCTAGAGAAGCAGGGTGATCTGGCTGCGTTGCTGACAAACCTGGAGCCTCACGATGTTTTGTTTATCGATGAGATCCATCGCCTCAGCCCGGTGGTCGAAGAGGTGTTGTATCCGGCGATGGAAGATCACCAGCTGGATATCATGATCGGTGAAGGCCCGGCGGCACGCTCCATCAAACTGGATCTGCCTCCTTTTACCCTGGTCGGTGCGACGACCCGTGCAGGTTCACTAACATCACCGTTGCGTGACCGATTCGGTATCGTGCTACGGCTGGATTTCTACGGTTTGAATGACTTATGCCATATCGTGAAACGTTCATCCGATATCTTAAATGTAGAGATCGATGATCAAGGCGCCGCTGAAATTGCGCGCCGTGCCCGTGGTACACCGAGGATCGTTAACCGCTTGTTACGACGGGTTCGTGATTATGCGGAGGTTAAGGCTGATGGTAAGGTCAATGAAGATATCGCGGCAAGAGCACTGGAATTATTGAAGGTTGACCCGCTGGGTTTTGATATAATGGACCGGCGATTGTTGCTGGCCATAATAGAAAAATTTAACGGTGGACCGGTAGGTGTAGAGAACCTGGCCGCGGCAATCGGTGAAGAACGCGATACCATAGAAGATGTGATCGAACCGTATCTGATACAGCAGGGATATTTGATGCGTACCCCGAGAGGGCGGATCGCGACGGCAAATGTTTATAAGCATTTCGGTCTGCATGCGCCAGGTGGGATGAAAAAGGAATCGGGCAAAGAAGCTGCCCGAGAACAGGACCTGTTCGAATAAGAGATGTTAAAGAGATAACGACTTTCGATACCCACGCTATAAAACAATAATAATAAAACTAAGCAATGAGCTCGAATAAAAATGTAGCGGTACGGGAATTTTCCTGGCCAGTCCGTGTCTACTATGAGGATACAGACTTGGGTGGTGTGGTTTATTACGCCAACTATCTGAAGTTCATGGAGCGGGCGCGTACAGAGTTTTTACGCAGTATCGGTTACGAGCAGGATCAATTACAACAAGAGCTGGGAATTATATTTGCGGTGCGTAGCGCCAACATTCAATATAAAAAACCTGCCAGATTTAATGACGAGTTAAACGTGGTCACTTCGATTACTTCGCTGGGAAGAGCCAGTATCCATTTTAAACAATCTGTTATTCTCGAATCATCGCACCTTGCAGACTCAACGGCAGGCTTGTTGTCTGATGCAGAGATCAAGATCGCCTGTCTGAATGCGAAGAAATTCACTCCGCAGGGTATACCGTCACCAATAATAGAGAAGATAAGAAAGGAGATTCATTGTGGAAGCTGATATGTCCCTGTTTTCACTGGTAACACGTGCCAGTATTTTAGTGCAGGTAGTGATGTTGATACTGCTGAGTGCGTCGGTGCTGTCATGGATCGTCATCGTGCTCAAATACAAGGTATTAAAGCTGGCGAGGGCAGAGGCTATCCGGTTTGAGGACCAGTTCTGGTCAGGTATAAACCTGTCTGACCTTTATCAGCAGGTGAAACGTAAAAACACAGAACGCCGCGGCATAGCAAAAATATTTGAAGCCGGTTTTTCTGAATTTGTTCGCACCCATAAAAATAAGACCAACCCTGAGATGATGCTGGCAGGTGTTCAGCGTAGTATGAAAGTGGCTGTTGCACGTGAAGAAGACCACCTGAATTCACACCTGGCACTACTGGCGACGATCGGCTCGATCAGTCCTTATATCGGCCTGTTTGGTACGGTATGGGGTATCATGCGTTCATTTATCGCGTTGGGAGCTGTCGAGCATGCCAGCCTGGCAATGGTCGCGCCTGGTATCGCAGAGGCCTTGATTGCCACCGCGATGGGTCTGTTTGCAGCTATTCCAGCTGTTATAGCGTACAACCGATATGCAGAGAGTGTCGATCGTCTATCGAGTACTTATGAGAACTTTGCCGAAGAGTTTGCGACAATCCTGCAGCGTCAGAGTAATGCTACAGATGAGCAGTCTTGATGCAAAAGTTTAATGGAGCGGTGTCATGAGTAAAAAGCGCCGGGCAGTTTCCGAGATAAACGTGGTGCCTTACATCGATGTGATGCTGGTACTGCTGATCATCTTCATGATTACCGCGCCTATCGTACAACAGGGTGTAGAGGTAGAGCTGCCAAAATTATCCGCTAATTCACTGCCGCCCGAACAACAGGAGCCGGTGATACTGACGGTAAGCGAGACCGGCGATTATTATTTAAACATTGGTGATGAGCTGAAAAAGCCGGTGAGTGATGATGTTGTTATGCAACGGATTGCCCTGGTATTGAAACAGAAACCACAGACACCCGTACTGGTACGGGGTGATAAAGATGCGGATTATGGATCAGTGACTACAGCGATGGTGCTGTTGCAGTCTGCCGGTGTTGAAAAAGTAGGGCTGATGACTGAGCAGCCATAAGCCGGGTTGAAATAGTAGAAATAACAATGAGTTCCGGATTACTAAGTGAAATAAAGAACAACCCCTGGGCGTTGGCGTTTGTCATCGCGGTGCACATTGTTCTGATAGTGCTGTTGAGTATCAACCTGGCCAGTGATGAAAAGCCGCCGATGCCTGCGGCGCAGAAACATAAGATTATCGACGCAGTGGTGGTCGATGCAGCGAAATATGATGAGCGGGAGAAGCAGAAGAAACTGGCCGCTCAGAAAAAGATAGAGGATAAGAAAGCTGCAGAGAAAAAACGAAAACAGGAAATCGAGAACAAGAAAAAATTAGAAAAGCAGCGCCTGGCTGAAAAGAAAAAACAGGAACAGAAACTGGCGGCAGAGAAGAAAAAAATTGCTGAGAAGCAGAAGGCATTGGCATTAGCTAAAAAGAAAGAAGCCGAGAAGAAAGAAAAAGATCGACGGGCGAAAGAGAAGGCAGCTAAAGAGAAGAAGGAAAGTGAGTTGAAAGAAAAGCAGCGGCTGGAAGCAGAGAAAAAACAAAAAGAAGAGGAAGAGAGACAGCGCAGGGCTGAGGAAAAAGCTGAGATGGAACGCGAAATGCTGGAAGAACAGAGGCGTGAGGAGGATGCACGGGTACAGGCTGCACGTGCTGCCAGATTGCAGACCCAGCTTCAGCAATATATCATGCAGATAGATCGGGCAGTTGAAAACAACTGGTTACGCCCGGCTACTACCAGCGAGGAGCAGAGCTGCGAGGTGATCGTGACACAGACCATGTCGGGCGATGTGATCGATGTTCAGTTACAGTCATGTAGCAGCGATAAGGCTTTTCAGCGTTCGGTGGAACGAGCGGTCCGTAAAGCATCACCACTACCGCTGCCGCCCGATCCTGAGCTTTTTGACAGAAAGATACAATTTACATTTAAACATTAATAAGTTGCCATCTAAAAAAATATGATTAAAAAAATAATAATTGGATTGTTCTGCCTGAGTTTTACCTCGGTTGCCCAGGCGGTTTTAAAAATCGACATCACCGAAGGATTTGAAGGTGCATTACCAATCGCGGTAATCCCATTTCAATGGAACGGTACAGCAAAGGTGGCAAATGCTGATATCTCAGCTATCGTGATGTCTGACCTGGCACGCAGTGGTAAATTCTCACCGGTCGCTGAAAAAGACCTGATCGCACGTCCACAGAAACTGGCTGATGTCCATTATAAAACCTGGCGTATTGCCGGCATGGACCATATCGTCATCGGCAGCGTCACCAAACAGGCCGATGCTAGTTACCAGGTAGAGTTTCGACTGATCGATATTTTAAAGGCCAAGCAGGTTCTGGGTTATAGTTTTTCTGCGACAGACAAGACCCTGCGTGGAGTTGCTCATCAGATCAGTGATTATATCTTTACTCATATAACAGGGCTACCCGGGGCCTTCAGTACCCGTATCGCCTATGTGACCCTGAAGCGTGATAAAACGTCATATAATGCGCGTCTGCAGGTGTCTGATACTGATGGCTATAATCCACAGACACTGTTAACGTCTGACCAGCCGATCATGTCGCCATCCTGGTCGCCAGATGGTTCTGAGCTGGCCTATGTTTCTTTTGAGAGTGGGCAGGCTGAAATATTTACGCACAATATTCTTACCGGGGTGAGGAAAAGCCGCTCTAAATTTAACGGGTTAAATGGTTCGCCAGCATGGTCTCCCGACGGTAAAAAACTGGTCATGACACTGTCGAAGGATGGCAACCCGGATATATATGTCTTGAATCTATCGGACAATAAGCTGAAGCGGATCACTAATCACTGGTCGATCGACACCGAAGCGGTATGGATGCCAGATGGTAAATCGATCATCTACACATCCAGCCGCAGTGGTAAACCACAGCTGTATAAACAGTCGATCACGAGCAAATCTAAACCGGAACGGTTAACTTATGAAGGCGCATACAATGCCAGTGCCAGTGTTTCCGCTGATGGTAAATCAGTAGCTTTCGTACATGGAGAAGGTAATGTCTACCGAATCGCCGTGTTAGAACTGGCGACAAAATCTTCCCGAACTTTGACCGATGGACCGCTAGATGAGTCACCTGTGTTTGCACCCAATAACAGCATGATCCTGTTTGCATCACAGGAAAAGAACCAGGCAGTGTTAGCTGCGGTATCTGTCGATGGTCGTCAGAAGCAGCGCCTGGCGTTTACTGATGGTGAAGTCAGGGAGCCGTCATGGTCTTCGGTTCGTCATTGATGTTGTTGCGTAATAAATGAGAAAAAATATAACTGAATAAAATTACAACGAGGTTTATTTCGATGAAAAAAATACTTTTAATATCAGTGCTGGCATTATCTGTTGCAGCCTGTGGTGAGAGAATAAAGCCCGATGATGAGTCGGCCAGTGATGCTAATAATGCAGGTGCTGACAGCGGGGCGACAGCTGGCGGTATAAATGCAGGAAGTGGTATCGGCGGTACTGCTCTGGAAGGCGGTAAACTGGTTTCGTACGAGAAAAATGCGATAGATGACCCCAATAACGTGTTACACGAAAAGATAGTGTATTTTGAATTTGACAGCAACACAGTGTCTGATGACTACGTTGAGCTGGTCAAGCACCATGGTAAATACCTTTCATTTAATACTGCTGCCAGTGTTCGGCTGGAAGGACATGCTGATGAACGTGGTACCCGCGAATATAACGTGGCATTGGCAGAAAAACGTGCACAGGCTGTCAAACAGCTGATGTTATATGAGGGGGCGGGCAATGATCAGATTACCATCATCAGCTATGGTGAGGAAAAACCGATTGCTTTTGGCCATGACGATGAGTCTATGAGCCTGAACCGCCGTGTTGAGATTGTTTATCAATAAGATTCATATTGAGATACAATATTGCGCTTCAACTTTATTACATAATCGTGATAACGGGTTTTTATTAGTATGAAAAACGAGATATTAGGATATAGCTTTATTGTTTGCGGTTTACTCTTTGCGGGTAATGCTCTTGCTGAAGATGCCAGTCTTGCCAACCTAAGTGACAAACAGCGTATCCAGCGTCTGGAACGTATGATGAGCTCAGATGTGTTGCGCGAGCAGACGCAGACCATGCAGACATTGCGTGAGGAGATCTCTGCACTTCGCGAACAGATCGAGCAGCAGGATTATGAACTGGAGAGCATGAAGCAGAGGCAGCGCAACCTGTATCTCGATATGGATCGACGGATAAATAATGTAGAAGCGGGTGGACGCAATAGCGGTAGAGCTGCGGCGCCTGTACCACCGCCAAATACATCGACATCAAAATCAGCAATCCCGGTTGTAGCGGGCGATAATGATGGACAGCAAGCTTACTCTAAAGCTTTTTCACTGCTGAAAGAAGGGCAATACGAGCAATCGATCAAAGCATTTGAAGCATTTAAGGCCAGTTATCCAAACAGCAAATATGCTGATAATGCGCAGTACTGGCTTGGTGAAGCAAATTATGTTTCACGTGATTATAAGAGAGCGCTGACCGAGTTTCAGCAATTGATCGCTCAGTATCCAGACAGCTCTAAAAATTCTGGCGCACGTCTAAAGATAGGTTATGTCTACTTCGAGTTAAAAAACTGGTCAGCAGCACGTGAAGCACTGCAGCAGGTCATCACTTTATATCCTGATACAACGGTAGCAAAGAAGGCGAACGAGCGTTTACAGCGCATGAAGCGCGAAGGGCATTAGAAACACTCCTTAAAATTGTAATGCCAAAACAGCCTGAACAGTCTGATTCTGAGACCCAAACTCGTCTGAAGATTACCGAGATTTTTTATTCGCTACAGGGTGAGGCGAGAAATGTAGGATGGCCTACGGTATTTATACGTCTCACCGGCTGCCCTTTACGCTGCGCCTATTGCGATACGTCATACGCATTCACAGGCGGCGAATGGATGGATATTGATTCCATCATGGCTGAAGTCGGTCGATACAACACGTCTTTTGTTACCGTTACCGGTGGCGAACCGTTAGCGCAGAAAAGCTGTATCGACCTTCTCAGGCAACTATGCGATGCAGGATACGATGTCTCTCTAGAAACCAGTGGTGCGATTCTGGTCGATAAAGTTGATAAACGCGTCGTTAAAATCCTAGATGTTAAAACACCTGCTTCGACTGAGGATGCTAAAAACAAGTTTGATAATTTTGTGTTTTTACAGAGTGATGACCAGGTCAAATTCGTTATATGTGATGAGAATGATTACCTCTGGAGCCGGCAGATCTTAGAGCAGTATCAGCTCGATGAGCGGTGTGAGATCCTGTTTTCGCCGAGCCATGGCCAGCTGGATGGCACGGTGCTCGCAGACTGGATCCTTCGAGATCAGTTAAAGGTCAGGTTTCAGATGCAGTTACACAAATATCTCTGGGGTGATCGGCCGGGTGTCTGAATGTTGCGAGGTTTCTCATGAGCAGTGACAACAGGCCTAGAGCCATCGTGCTGCTATCCGGCGGGCTTGATTCAGCGACCGTGCTGGCCATCGCCAGCCAGGAGTTTGACTGCCACACGCTAAGTTTTGACTATGCGCAGCGCAGTCTGTCAGAGCTCAATGCAGCAAAACAGTTATCTGAGAGCTATTCAGCAAGCCACCAGGTTATCCATATCGATGCAGGCGTGATGGCCGGTTCTGCCTTAACTGATGAGTCAATTGCTGTTCCAGAGCCGGTACCGGGGACTCCGACACAGGAAATACCGGTTACTTACGTGCCGGCGAGAAACACACTGTTTCTGTCGCATGCATTGGCAGTCGCGGAAGTCATGTCGTCACAGGATATATTTATCGGTGTTAATGCGGTCGACTACTCAGGCTACCCGGATTGCCGTCCAGAATTCATACGTGCATACGAAAACATGGCCAACCTGGCGACTAAAGCCGGGGTCGAGGGGCATCGGTTGACAATACATACGCCATTAATCGATAAAAGTAAAGCGGAGATCATCCGAATAGGTAATCAACTGGGCGTGGATTACGCATTAACGGTATCCTGTTACCAGGCAAATGCACAGGGTGAGGCCTGTGGGAAATGTGATTCCTGCCAGTTACGGCAGAAGGGGTTTGAAGAAGTAGGTATTTCTGATCCGACCCGTTATTTTTAACTGCTTTCTTGTCGGATAATATTGTTTTTCAGTTCAACTCCATGTATTATTCGCGCCTTCGTATTAAATTGAATTTTGCGATTTAATACGCGGTAAAGAATTTGGGCCGTTAGCTCAGTTGGTAGAGCACCGGACTTTTAATCCGATGGTCGAGCGTTCAAGTCGCTCACGGCCCACCATATAAATCGCTGTTTTATTGGCAGAAATTATAAACAGCAAAAAAAAGCCCCGAACATTGTTCGGGGCTTTTTTGTTGCTAAAGAATTAGACCTGGGGTCTATTTTCTCTGGCTAGGGCCATTCACTTCCAGACCGTTACTCATGTAGGTGTGGAAGTACTCAAGAGCTTTGTATTCATCGCTCTGAGCTTTAAATGGTTTTGCACGTACCTGCTTGTTACAACCGCCATAACGACGATGTAATGTACCCATGCCTGCCCATTTATTACGATAAACAGGGAAGCCTGATGGGTGACCTAAAGCAGGGCTCAGGATGTCAGCACGGATCTTGCTGCCAGAATAGTAGTAATGGCAATCAGCACAGGACATATTTAACTGGCCACGTTTCGCGTAAAAGTGTTTCTTACCACGATTGTAAGCAGCCATGGCTTTTGCATCGTTAGGTACTTTTACGTTGATCGTTTGACCGCGAGACAGTGATGCCAGGTATGCACCGATTTCAGTGATCGCGCCTTTCTTCCATTTCAGCGCTTTTTCACCGTTATCTGTACGACACTTGTTGATCGCGCCTTCCATTGTTACAACTTTACCGCTATCGGTGTCAAAGTAAGGATAGTTTTGTTTTATACCTTTTTTGTAGTTAGGGAAGCAGTCTGCATAGCCCTTACCGTTAGCAAATTTTTTGTTGAACTTCTCTTCGCCGTTATCAATAGAAATCTCATATGAAGGAAATTCTTCAAATGCTTCCCATTGTTCACGTGAAGCAGCATCTATCGAGTAGACGCCATTAACAAAGTCATTCATCTGTACATCAGGAAATTTCTTCGTGAAGTACGAGCGGAATGCTTTTAGGTCATCATCCGGCGTAGCCTGTGCTGCAAACGGTGTTGCAGCAATCAGCATGACAGATAATGCAGTAGCAATTTTTTTCATGGTTCACCTTTTATTGTTATACCAGAATCAGTAATGAGAAAATATCTCGATTATTTCATCTTGGCTTCGGTTGAGTCACTCTTGCCAGTATTATCTACCCAGCTTACCTTGACCATATCTCCCGCTTTTGCGTCAGAGAATGCGAAAGACAGGAAGGGGTTCTTGGAGATAGTGCCGCCCCATTGAGCGTTCATTACAGTTTTGCCGCCGTGTTCACAAACGACTTCCTGAATGAAATGAGCAGGAATGAACTTACCAGTTTTTTTATCTTTGCGAAGGCCCGTTTCCATTGGGTGGCTGATTAAGCATTTTACTTTTGCTTCGCCTTTTTTTACCTTAGCGCGTACTTTTATTGATGATTTAGCCATCTTTTTTTAACCTCTTAAATTATGCTTAACCGCCGCAACCACCGATGGTGACTTTGACGTTTTTGGAAGTGCTATACAATTTACCACCGGCTTTGACAACAGCGGTAACATCGGATGTTTTACCCATTTTGATACGGGTAGAAACAAAACCACTTGTGGTTGCACCAAGGTTAAATGTAGCGGCTAAAGGCGTACCATTTTCAGCAACAATAACGCTGATTGCTTCAGTATTTGCAATTTCGCTGGTGATAGTAATTGGAACAACAGCTCCGTTTTCAGCGATATCTGGTGCTTTTAGCTTGATATCACCACTTTCTGTTGTACTTGAACTGCCCAGTGACGCTTCAAGAGCAGCTTTGCTGTCTTTAGCTTCGAACGCAGCTTTCGGCCATGCAGCTAAAACTGCTTTTGGCGTTAATAGGCCAGCACTAATAGCAATACCTGTAGCGCCTGCGGCAAAAGTGCCCTTGAGTAATACTCTTCGTTTATGATTCATCTAGTCTTACCTTCTGACTTTTATAATGTGTAAATAAATTTAGTTACCAGGTCGATCTCGCTGTCGGACATCACTGCGTGAGGGCCAAACGGAATCATTATGGTATTCGGGTTGTTTTCGGTTGCATCGTATATCTGAGCACGAAGTTTATCGTAATCAGGGAAACGAGCTTTCATCGCGATTAGTGGTGGACCAATATTGCCCGCTAATGTGCCACCTTCGATTTGGTGACAAGCCAGACAATTGCCCTTTTTTCTGTCGAACGCTAATTCCTTGCCTTTGGCAAGATTAGCTGCTTCGTCAGCATTAGCGATGCTAGGTGCTAATCCAAGGCAGCCAACTAGTGTAGCGATAGACGCTGTAGTGGTTAGTATATGTGCGGTTAGCCGCATTCTTGTTTCCTCCTATTTAATGTGTATTTAATAGTTACTAGACGCCGTAATAGCAAAATTATTCATAAAATTTTATAGTTTTTGCAGGCTCGGCTACGTAATAACTTTAGTGATTGCAGGAATATATTCATAAATGAATAGGGGTATATAGCATACTCCCAAAAAGAGATAAGGCAAGGGGTTTGTTGAAAAAAAACAGTAGCTTGTATACGTCAGAATGTCAGTTGCTTTTTCCGTAAAATCCGCTCAAAAAACTAGTCTTTATATTTTTTTATTATTTTTTTTAGCTCATCTTTGGCAGCTTCCAGTCTCTGCCTGGTCGATGGGCTGATATTCGCCTGATTGAGTGCATTATCATACTGCTGTATCGCGAGTTCTATATAACCTTGTCGTGCGTACTGGTTACCGGTTGATTCCAGGGCAGCACTTATCTGCCCGTTAGCATAATAAGACTTTGCTAAGGCTTCATGGATGATGGCGTAATCATTTATCTGTAACTGGTTTTTTAGTATCGCGATGCTTTTATCGGGCATGCCATTATTATTTAGAGAGTTGACCTGTGCCATAGTGACCGGCAAATACCCAGGATAGAGTTTAGCCAGCTCGTTCAGGATGTTTAACGCGGCTTTGTCATCATTTTTCACAGTATAGGCTTCAGCTAGCGCCAGCGGTATCCAGGGGTGCTGATGTTGTTTTGACAGCTTCTGTAGAATCTTTATCGCGATATCGGGCTCCTGAATACGTATAGCTGCCAGAGCTTTCTGGTATTGCCCGATGATTCCGTCACCGACGACTTCGTCATCAATATAATATTCTGGCTGCTGGCTCAGTAGTACAACTAGCCTTGCCTTGGTAAATTGAAAGTCCAGGTTGTCTTTCGGCAGGTCTTCTGATTTTTTCTCTACACGGTTTTTTGCCTCAGAAACACGATTACTACTCAATGGGTGGGTGCGCAGGTACTCAATCCCTCCTTCTGGGCTCTTATCGAGAAGAATCTCAAAAAATTCAACCATGCCTTCGGGGTTGATGCCTGTATCCGTCAGGATGCCTATACCCACACGGTCTGCTTCATACTCATTACTACGAGTGAAATTGATAGAGGACTGCTGGCTACTGGCGATACCTGACATCAATACGGCCTGACCAGCCTGGCTATCCTGTGTGCCGACCAGGATCGCGGCAAGCAGTGTGGCGATGGTCAATGCTGTCGACTGCCCCGAGTTATCGAAGGCTCGAGCAAGGTGGCGTTGAGACACGTGGGCAATCTCATGGGCGAGTACGCTGGCTAGCTGGCTCTCATTTTCCGCTTCCAGTATCAACTGCGTATGGATGCCGATGTAGGCAGCAGGACCAGCAAACGCGTTGATGGTAGGTGCTTTGATGATGAAAAAATGGAACTCATCACCGGCTGCATCAGAATGAGATGCGAGCCGTTTACCGATACTGGTGAGGTAATAATTTATCTGCAGGTCTTCGATGAAGGTTAAATTGGCGCGTAATGAGCGGTAAAAAGCCAGGCCCAGCTGTTGTTCTTCCTGGCTACTGAAGCTATCCAGTGTAGGGTCACCCAGGGTTGGCAGGTTAGCATGGGCCGCTGTTATAACCGAGATTGCCATTACGATAGATAATGCTGCTCGAAAGCATGATCGTATTGAAAATGTCGTTTTATTCAATCGGTTAAACATATTGGTTGTGTATTAACAGGTGTGGTAATTCCAGATATATTGGATGAGTATAAAAAAGCGATTTCGTAATTAGTAACTAATGTAGGTAGTTTAGCAAATTTAAATACCAGGCAAATCTAACTAACTGTTGTATTTCTCTGCAAGGGTATCCCTAGTAAAATTTTTGATGGTGATATTTGCAAAAAGTTGCCATATTCATTATCTATTTTCGTTATACACATAAAATAACCTTTTACTTCATGTGTTTTATTTATATACTTGGCACCGCTTTTTGAAAGAAAACAACGCAAATTAGATAATAAAAATTTAAGCAGTTATGTTTCATCTCATTGACATTGAATATTTTCTACCCTATTTAATGTAACTAACTGAATAAAATACTTGCTCCTATAATAATTAAAGCCTTTTAGGGCGATATACACCTACCGTTGGAGGTAGTAATAATGATAAAAGTTGTGAATAAATCACTACTGGCAATTGCAGTTTCAGGCATCTTAGCATCGCCTGCCGTTAACGCGACTAACGGTTATTTCGGTCACGGTTACAGCACAAAAGAAAAAGGTCTCGCTGGTGCCGGTACAGCTTACTCTCAGGACGCGATGGCTTCAGCGACTAACCCGGCAGGTATGGCCTTTGTCGGTGACCGCATGGATATTGGTTTATGGTTATTTAGTCCTTCACCACGTAAGTACACATCTACAGGCCCTGCGTCTAACTTTTTAGATCCTGGTACAGGGCAGTTTACTTTTGGTATTGGTGATGGTGGTCAAAGTATTGAAAGTGAGAATGATTTCTTTTTGATTCCACACTTTGCTTATAACAAGATGTTGACTAGTGATAGTGCCGTAGGTATCTCTATCTATGGTAATGGTGGTATGAATTCTGAATATGAGGGTGGATTCGCTTCAGTCGATGCAGCTCTTGTGGATCCTACTGGGACAACACCTCCGGGTACAGCTGCTGCGCAGTTACCGGGAACTTATGGAGCAGGTACCGCCGGAATTAATCTAGAGCAGTTGTTTTTTAACATTAGCTTTGCGAAAAAACTTAATCCTAAACATTCAGTAGGCGGTAGTGTGATAGTTGCTGGGCAGCGGTTCAGAGCAAAAGGTCTTGAGTTTTTCGGAGGCTTCTCTTCGGATCCGTCAAATATTTCTGGTAATACTAATTCGTACTCATATGGTGCTGGCCTGAAATTTGGTTATCAGGGCGAGGTGGCAGACGGATTACGGGTTGGTGTTAGTTATCAGTCAAAAATCAGCATGAGTGAATTCGATGAGTACAAGGGCTTGTTTGCAGAAGGCGGTGATTTTGACATACCTTCTACTTATACATTAGGTGTTTCCTATAAAATTGGTAATGCAGGCGTTATCGTTGCTGACTATCAGCGCATTATGTATTCAGACGTTGCTGCAGTATCAAACCCTTTTTCGAATATCATGAATTGTAACCCAACCACCTCACCTGCCTCTGGCGCTGGCTGTTTAGGTGGTGCTGACGGCGCTGGTTTTGGATGGGAAGATATTGGAATAATAAAATTAGGCTATCAGTGGGATGCGGCCAATATGTCATGGCGTGTTGGTTATAGCCATTCTGATCAACCGATTCCTGATTCAGAGGTTTTATTCAATATACTGGCACCTGCTGTTATTCAGGATCACGTGACTTTTGGATTGACTAAAGAAGTTGGCACCAATCAGGAATTCAACTTTGCAGCAGGTTATGCTGTGAATAATTCTGTTGAGGGTCCAAATGCATTTGACCCAGGCCAAACAATTAAAATTGAAATGTCTCAGATTGATATACAAGCAGGATGGGCTTGGAAATTCTAAGGCATGATTTACTAGCATGATAAAAAAGGCCCCTGGATGGGGTCTTTTTTTTGGTCAGTGAATAATCAGCTATTTGTGCTTAGTGTCAAATATCCTTAAAAAATAGCTGGAATTGGTTCTTATATGGCTAGCTCTAGCTTGAATCAATCTAAATAAGAATATAATAAAGTATTGATTATGTTGATTTTATCGTCGAAAAAGCTTGCATAACCTGCTGCTTTTATTTACATTGTCGGGCCTTGTACCTCGCAAATGGATAGATTAATTCTACTTTTGAATCAATCGATTGGGGGATGCGTGAGACTAATAAATATAATTTTTGGAAAATTTTGGAGTGATAAAGCATGATTAAAGTAAATACGAAAATGCTGTCGATTGCAGCAGCAGCTGTACTGAGTATGGCGTCGATGGTGGCAAATGCTGCTAGCGAGATGAAGCCTTTTATTTTAGGTTCGACAGGCACTGGTGCTGTTGCTGATAAAGTGGCTGATGTTAAAAAATCTTTGACTGATAATGGTTTTGAAGTGGTTGGTGAATACTCACCCTATGAAAGTGCCCACATTATTGTTGTTACTAATGGTACCCTGAAAAAAGCAGCGGGTTCTCATGAGCGTGGTGGTTACGCTGCAGGTCAACGAGTCGCGATTACAAAAGTTGGTGACCAGCTTCAGATCACTTACACCAACCCGGTATACATGGCTGCGGCTTATCACGTTAAAGGTGATCTCTCTTCAGTCGCTAACTCATTAAAGACTGCTTTAGGTTCGATGCAGGAATATGGTCCGGCAGAAGGTCTGTCTGCAGAAGATATTGCAGGTTACCACTATACATTTGGTATGGAATATTTTGATGAGCCATACGATCTTGCTTCATATGGAAGTTATGAGGAAGCAGTGGCTGCTGTGGAAAAAGGCCTGGCGGCAAACGCGGGTGGTGCTACTAAAGTTTATCGCATCGATATACCAGGTAAGAAACAGACACTTTTCGGGGTCGCTCTGTCATCTGAATCAACGGGTAATAAATACATGGATGATACTTTCATCATGTCTGAGATCGATTTCAAAGATATACGTTCAACCGCACATCTGCCATACGATATCCTGGTAACAGGCGATACCGCTGAAGCATTGCATGCTCGATTCCGTATCGCTATTAACTTCCCTGACTTAAGTATGATGGGCTCTAACAGCTTTATGAATATCATGCCGTCACCTGATGCAATCAAAGAATCATTGACACAAACAGCTGGTGGTACAATAGAAGAAGACTTCTAAATCTTCACTTTAAATTTCTTCGAAAAAGCCCCGGGACTTCCGGGGTTTTTTTTTGGCCTGAATATATGTAAATTGAGTCTAAATCATCGATTGTGGCTATTTGCGCAGAATATCCATAAATTGTACGTGAAATTTCACGGATAAGCGTTTAGAATGCACGGTTCCGCCATTCGGGCAGAGTTGTGTCGGCTTGTTAAAAGTTGATGATTTATATGGCTTTTTTAAATATATAACTAATTAAATACAGCGAGATAGATAGTACAGTGGAATTGACCGGCGCAGAAATTATTATCGAATGCCTGAAAGCTGAGGGTGTTGACTACGTATTTGGCTACCCTGGTGGTGCCGTGCTACATATATATGATGCTTTTTATAATCAGGATGATGTGCAGCATATACTGGTTCGCCATGAGCAGGGTGCGACGCATGCTGCTGATGGTTATGCAAGATCAACCGGTAAACCTGGTGTGGTACTAGTGACTTCTGGTCCGGGTGCGACAAATGCCGTTACCGGTATTGCGACTGCTTTTATGGACTCTATTCCAATGATCGTTATCACTGGTCAGGTGCCTAAGCATCTGATTGGTAACGATGCTTTTCAGGAAGTCGATTCTGTCGGCATCACGCGTCCGATCGTCAAACATAATTTCCTGATTAATGATGTAAATGATATCGCAGATACATTTAAAAAAGCTTTTTATGTCGCAACCACTGGCCGACCTGGTCCTGTTGTTATCGATATTCCGAAAGATATAACGGCTGAAAAAGTGGCCTTTGAATATCCTTCTGAAATTGAGATGCGTTCTTATAATCCTACTGTGAAAGGTCATAACGGACAGATAAAGCGTGCCGTAGAAATGATCAAATCTGCAGAACGCCCCATGATCTATACCGGTGGTGGTGTGATCCTGGGTAACGGTTCTGAGCAGTTACGTACTTTTACCCGGTCACTTGGCTACCCGATCACACAGACCCTGATGGGGTTGGGCGCATTTCCCGCCAGTGACCCGCTGTCGCTCGGCATGTTAGGTATGCATGGTACTTATGAAGCCAATATGGGCATGCATCACTGTGATGTCCTGATCGCAATCGGTGCGCGTTTTGATGACCGTGTGACAGGTAACCTGGAAAAATTCTGCCCGGATGCAAAAATCATACATATCGACGTTGATCCGGCCTCAATTTCAAAGAACGTAAAAGTTGATATACCGATAGTTGGTGAAGTTGTCCCTATCCTTGATTCACTCAACAGGGAGCTGGCAGCATCCGCCGAGTTGACAAATAAAGGTGCGATCGAAAAATGGTGGGTGCAGATAAACGAATGGCGTTCGCAAGACTGCCTTAAATATGATCGCGACAGTGACATCATAAAGCCGCAATTTGTTGTTGAGGAACTCTATAACGCGACCAACGGTGAAGCATTTATTACTTCAGATGTGGGGCAGCACCAGATGTTTGCGGCACAGTACTATGGTTTTGACAGGCCAAGACAATGGATCAATTCCGGCGGTCTCGGCACCATGGGTTTCGGCTTGCCTGCGGCGATGGGGGTGCAACTGGCACATCCGGGTGAGGTGGTTGCCTGCATCACCGGTGAATCCAGTATTCAGATGTGTATCCAGGAATTATCAACCTGTCTTCAGTATTCATTACCGGTAAAGATCATCAACCTGAACAATGGCTACATGGGAATGGTTAGGCAGTGGCAGGAGTTCTTCTATGAGAAGCGCTACGCCATGTCATATTTTGATTCGCTACCAGATTTTGTTGCAATCGCAGAAGCATATGGTCACATAGGAATCAAGGTCGAGAAACCGGCAGATGTTCGTCCCGCACTGGATGAAGCATTCAAGCAAAAAGACCGCCTGGTATTTCTTGATTTCATCACTGATAAAGAAGAGAACGTTTATCCGATGATTCCGGCCGGTGCCGGTTTGAACGAAATGATTTTGGTGTAGCAGTCGTGGTATACGAAACAGACAATTCTGAAGCAGTAGAAATGAAACATATTATATCTATCTTATTAGAGAATGAATCGGGTGCCCTGTCGCGTGTAGCCGGACTGTTTTCTGCACGAGCGTACAATATCGAATCGCTCACTGTGGCGCCGACCGATGATCCATCCTTATCAAGGATGACACTGGTGACCACGGGTACAGACGATATCGTCGAACAGGTATGTAAGCAGCTGAACAAGCTGATCGATGTGGTGAAGCTGGTGAATCTGACGAAAGACGCACACGTAGAGCGTGAACTGATCCTGATCAAGGTGAAGGCAGAGAGCGAACAGCGCGATGAAGTAAAGCGTATCGTCGACATATTCAATGGCCATGTGATCGACATGACCGATACCACTTATACGCTGGAAGTCACCGGTGACAGTGAAAAAATTGATGCAGTGCTGAAAGCACTGGAAAATATCACCATGCTAGAAGTCGTCCGTTCAGGGCAGTTGGGCATGGGTCGCGGCGATAAGGGAATGGTATAACGGCCTGCTTGGACCAGGTGGGTTATGGGTTGTTCTCTAGAGCACAATAATTACAGATTTTTAAATTAAAAACGTTTACGGACTAAGTAACAATGAATATTTATTACGATAAAGATTGCGATCTTTCTATCATCCAAAGCAAAAAAGTATGCATCATCGGTTATGGCTCGCAGGGTCATGCACATGCCAATAACCTGCAGGATTCAGGCGTTGACGTCTGTGTCGGTCTGCGCGAAGGTTCTTCTTCAGCAGTAAAAGCAGAAGGTGCGGGTATCGCAGTTAAGTCTATCGAAGACGGTGTTGCCTGGGCAGATGTCGTCATGGTGCTGGCTCCAGATGAGCATCAGGCTGCGATCTATAAAGAGCAGATCGAGCCGAATATAAAGCAGGGTGCAGCGATGGCTTTTGCACATGGTTTTAATATCCACTTTGAAGCAATCAGCCCGCGTTCTGACCTCGATGTAATAATGATCGCGCCTAAGGCTCCTGGTCATACTGTTCGTAGTGAATTTGTTAACGGCGGCGGTATCCCTGATCTGATCGCTATCGCGCAGGATGCCTCAGGTAATGCAAAAGATATCGCATTATCTTATGCATCTGCTATCGGTGGTGGTCGTACTGCAATCATCGAAACGACTTTCCGTGAAGAGACTGAAACTGATCTGTTCGGTGAGCAGGCTGTTTTATGCGGCGGTACTACCGCGCTGGTACAGGCCGGTTTTGAAACATTGGTTGAAGCAGGTTATGCACCTGAGATGGCTTATTTCGAATGTCTGCACGAGCTGAAGCTGATCGTCGACCTGATGTACCAGGGCGGTATCGCTGATATGCGTTACTCTATTTCTAACACGGCGGAGTATGGTGATGTTACGCGTGGCCCTCGTGTTGTAAATGAGAACACCAAGGCAGAGATGAAGAAGATCCTTTCTGAAATTCAGAGTGGCCAGTTTGCGAAAGAGTTCATCGATGAGATGCACTCCGGTGCGAAAAATCTTGAAGGGTTACGCAAAAAAGGCCGCGAGCATCAGATCGAAGAAGTGGGTGCTAAATTACGTTCCATGATGCCATGGATCAAAGCCAACAAGATCGTTGATAAAAGCAAAAACTGATCCCGGTTTTGTTTGTTAGATAAAAAAGGGCCGTCGGGCCCTTTTTTTGTACCACTGAAAAGCCTGGTTTACCGCAGAGACGCAGAGAAAAATATATTATTATTGTTAGTTGCGCCGCGGGCGCAATTAACAATAAAAAACTTTGCATCTCCGCGCCTCTGCGGTTAAATATGTCTTTTTATAGTTAGACGATACAGCAAGACTAGGCTATCCTTAAGCTTATGGAACCAAGACAAGAACTACCCGATAAAAAACGTCGTCGCGGTATATATCTACTGCCTAATCTGATTACCACGGCTGCATTATTTGCCGGTTTTTATGGCATCGTGGCAGCGACACAGGGCAAGTTTGAGCAGGCATCGGTGGCTATCTTTATCGCCATGATCCTTGATGCGCTCGACGGCCGCGTCGCCCGTATGACAAATACACAGTCCGAGTTTGGTGCTGAATATGATAGCCTGGCCGATATGGGATCATTTGGACTGGCGCCCGCGCTGGTGATGTATGAATGGTCTCTGTCATCGCTGATCAATGTCAGCTACCCGATGGGAAAACTTGGCTGGCTGGCGGCATTCCTTTTTGTGGCTTCAGCTGCGTTACGGCTCGCGCGGTTTAATACCAAAGCGAGCAATACCGATAAACGTTATTTTCAGGGGCTGCCAAGTCCAGCTGCTGCCGGGGTCGTAGTCGGTTTCGTCTGGGCCTGCTTTGATAATGGTATCGAAGGCGAGGCGGTGGCGATGATCGCTTTACCCATCATCGTGTTTGCCGGTCTGATGATGGTGAGCAACGTTTCTTACTACAGTTTCAAAGATATCGATTTTCATAATAAAGTACCCTTTGTAGCGATGCTGGTGGTGGTGATGATCTTCGTATTTTCTGCGATCGATCCGCCGATCTCACTGTTCGGCTGTTTTATGGCTTACGCGTTATCCGGGCCAGTAATCAGCGTGCTGCGCCGATTTAAAAAACGCGGCATGAAAGAATAGCCTTAATTCTAAATTTCAGCTTGTAAAATTTTTGACATATCGCTATAGTTGAATCACCTATGTATAATTTTACGTCACAACTTGACCTCGCTGTAACGCGCACTTCTATTGCGTCAGCATCGGCTGTGGCTTTCCTGTCATTTTCGGCACTACTTGGCTCTCTGTTTCTCCTCCTGCCTTAGGGCAGCTAATGATTCCTGGCGAGGAGAATACGCGCTCAACATATTTATACCCGGAAATTTATTGATTTGAAGGTCAAGTCATGAGTAATGAATCTACAGAAAGAAAAAAAAGCAAACAGGATAGGTTAATAATATTTGATACAACCTTGCGTGATGGTGAGCAAAGTCCAGGTGCTTCCATGACCAAAGACGAAAAGGTACGTATTGCAAAAGCGCTGCAAAAGATGCGTGTTGACGTTATCGAAGCAGGTTTTCCCATCGCCAGTCCAGGTGATTTTGAGTCGGTGAAAGCCGTCGCATCTGTGATAAAAGAGAGTACCGTATGCGGTCTTGCGCGAGCGCTGGAAAAGGATATAAACCGTGCAGGTGAAGCATTAAAGCCCGCAGAGTCTTCGCGTATCCACACGTTTATCGCAACCTCGCCTATCCACATGAAGATGAAGCTGCGTATGCAGCCGGACGATGTGCTTGCGCAGGCTGTTGAAGCTGTAAAAATGGCGAGAAAGTTTACCGATGATGTGGAGTTTTCACCGGAAGATGCCGGTCGTTCTGAAACCGATTTCCTGTGTCGTGTCATCGAGGCTGTAATCGACGCCGGTGCGACCACGATCAATATTCCTGATACCGTGGGTTATAACATCCCGCATCAGTTTGGCGGCTTGATCCACACCCTGTTAGAGCGCGTTCCTAATTCGGATAAAGCGATCTTCTCGGTACACTGCCATAACGACCTGGGGCTGGCTGTTGGTAACTCACTGTCTGCCGTACTGAATGGCGCACGCCAGGTCGAATGTACCATCAATGGCCTGGGTGAGCGTGCAGGTAATGCCTCACTGGAAGAGATCGTAATGGCAGTGCGTACTCGTCAGGATGTCTTTGCCTGCGACACCAATCTTGATGCCACGCAGATCGTGCCATGTTCGAAGCTGGTTTCCGGGATTACCGGTTTTCCGGTACAGCCGAATAAGGCCATCGTTGGTGCCAACGCATTTGCGCATGAATCCGGTATCCATCAGGACGGTATCTTGAAGAGCCGTGAGACTTACGAAATCATGCGTGCCCAGGATGTCGGCTGGTCGGATAACCGCATGGTATTAGGTAAACACTCAGGTCGAAATGCGTTCAAGAGCCGACTGCACGAATTGAATATCGAGTTCAGTACCGAGCAGGAGCTGAACGAAGCTTTTTCACGTTTCAAAGACCTGGCAGACAAGAAACATGAGATCTTTGATGAAGATCTGCATGCACTGGTTGCCGATACCAACTGGGCGATCGAGAACGAGCATTACAAGCTGGTCAGTCTTCGTGTCTGTTCTGAGACCGGTGAAACGCCAAATGCTTCTATCGTGCTTGAGATCGGTGGTGAAGAAGTATCTGCCAGTGCCAGCGGTGGCGGCCCGGTGGATGCCTCGTTCAGGGCTATCGAAAGCGTGGTGAACAGCGGTACCCAGCTGCAGCTGTATTCGGTTAATAATATAACCAGCGGTACCGATGCACAGGGCGAAGTGACAGTAAGGCTGGAGAAAGCCGGCCGTATCGTCAGTGGCCAAGGCGCAGACACGGACATCGTGATCGCATCTGCTAATGCTTATATCAACGCGCTAAACAAGCTGGAAAAAACTGACGATAGAGAACACCCTCAACTCGGAGACGTTTGATGGGTCCTGGTATATGACGAAAGACATCGCACCCCCTTTAGATGAAAATACACGCCGATATTATCTGGATGTGATGGGGGTGCAATGCTGGCAGTCGCTCGAACCAGCGCTACAGCAAAACGATGATCACGATGTCGAACAGAATGTGGAGAGTGACAGGGATGTTACTGACACAGGCTGGTCACAACTGGAGCAAAATATTGAGACATGTGAGCAATGTGTTCTGCATGAAACACGAAAACAGGCACTGACGGGACGTGGCAACCAGGCAGCAGATCTGATGTTCGTGTTATTGGCGCCTGATGTCAGCGATGATAATAATGGCCTGATATGCAGTGATGCGGCCGGTGATCTATTTGCCAGGATGCTGGCTGCTATCGATATCGATATCGACGATGTCTATATCTCTTCGTTATTGAAATGTGCAGTACCTGCCAGCCATACGATTTCACCGAAAGAGATCCGCTCCTGTAATGAATACCTGAAACAACAGGTCCGGTTAATCAGGCCAGAGCTTATCGTTGTCCTGGGTGAAACAGCTGTGCGTTGTCTGCTACAGAAAGATCTGGCTATCGATGATTACCGTGCCATGAATCCGGGTACGGGCAATACGGGACAGCCATACCAGTTTGAATCGATCCCCCTGTTTGTCACTTATTCACCTCAGGAACTTATACAGCAAGCGGAAAATAAGCGAAAGGCGTGGGCGGATCTGCAGCAGTTACAGGCGATGATGGCAAGGTAGGGCTTTTAAATATAAAACATGTTATGGCAGTAAATATCGAAAACATGCCTGATGAGATGAGTGCGCTGGTCGAAGTGCGAACCATGAATTATACCGACCTGAAACAGGTCGTCGCGGTCGAGCAAAGGGCTTACCCGCACCCCTGGACATTGGGTATTTTTCGAGACTGTTTGCGTGTCGGCCATAATGCCTGGGTTATGACGCTGGACTATGTGGTCATCGGTTATGGCATCGTGATGCTGTCGCCGGGTGAAGCACATATACTGAATGTCTGTATCGACCCGGAGTACCAGGGGAAGGGACTTGGTCGTTACCTGCTGCGCCACCTCGTCAAAAAGTCAAACCAGACTGATATTGACATGGTATTGCTCGAAGTTAGGCGCTCCAATACAAACGCACAGCTGCTGTACCAGTCTGAAGGTTTTCACGAACTGGGGGTGCGTAAGGCATATTATCCAGCTGAAAACGGCCGCGAAGATGCGATCATACTGGCCAAGTATCTTTCCAATAGTAGTTAGCCCGCTGCAGCATCAATCAGGGTTTGCGGTCAAACGATGTGAATTACATTAATGTGCAGGGAGCTGTATGTGATGAGCTATAAAATATTCAAAGTTTCGTACAGGGCATCCTGCCGTATATTCGTGCTGTCTTTTCTGTTGTGCTCTATTACCGCTTGTAATACTGACGACGCAGAAAATAAATCACAGTCAGATGACTGGGCTACGGTTCCTCTGCCTGAACTTTCTGTACAGCCAGTTAAGCTGCGTGTTGCCAGTGTGGTTAACCCTCGATTCAAGCAGCTTACAGAAGACCAGGCAACCAGGATATTGTCGCGCAGCCAGCAGATGGTGAAGCAGCATTTTGCTATCGATATTATTTTTTCGGATGTAGACACGATCCCCATTAAAGATATATTTAAGCAGTTGAGTGGTGTGGTACTAAGCGCACGACGGGATGAGATTGTCGATATCGATCACATCGATGAGCAGGTGCGTGAAGCAATGCAGCAGTCCGTGTTCAAAACGTTAGAGAATTATGCGGGTAACAAAAATAACGTCATCGATTTTGCACAGCCTTACCTGTTGCATCCAGAGGTCAAACCAAGAGACTTTATCGAGCTCTCTTACGCGCTGGTCGATACCCTGATCTCAAGGCTTGAGTTCTGGCAGGCTCAGCTAGCAGAGGATGGTAAGCCGGTACTAGAGAACAATGCTTATCATGAATGGGTGTGGTGGGACAGCCTGGGGTACGGCGAACTTCCATACGATATCGTCATCACCAATCAGCTTGTCGCTAGTGCGGAAAAATATGCGATGGATGTACATTCTTCGATCCGGGGTGGAGTTACAGCTGGTACGACCACGTACAATAAAAATACGGCATTCTCCAGTTATGTCTACATCATGGTCTATCCGATGCTGAATGATTCAGAGCTGTTGACCACGCTGCGACAGGATGAGACGTATTCAGATGAGCAGATAGTGAATTACTCTGCCGCGTTATTGACCCACGAGATCGGACACCTGCTGTTGCATCTCGGGCACCCGTTCGGCCAGAAACATTGCATCATGTCACCGACAGTGATGTTGAACTACCGCGACTGGTATGACAATCTGGATGCTGAACGATGCGCGGTCGGCAGTAATCCGGACATGATGTCGGGCGCGGTAAGTATCGACTATAACAGGCGCTGGTGAGGTCGGAGACACTGTGTGCACAGTGAGTTTTGTAAAATTTCGGCTATGACGTCATCGTCAGGAGCAGTTTCGATCAGAGCTGTTTCGTTATTCTGTTAAGCCTGTATAATTGCGCCGCTATGGCTTATTTAGATGAAGTAAAACGTCGGCGAACCTTCGCCATTATCTCTCACCCCGATGCCGGTAAGACCACGCTGACAGAGAAGCTGCTGCTGTTCAGCGGTGCGATCCAGATGGCGGGTACGGTAAAAGGTCGAAAAGCAGCACGTCATGCCACATCCGACTGGATGGAACTGGAGAAGCAGCGTGGTATCTCGGTGACTTCTTCTGTCATGCAGTTTCCACACAAAGATTGCATCATCAACCTGCTGGATACACCGGGCCATGCCGATTTCTCCGAGGATACTTACCGTACATTGACGGCCGTCGACTCGGCATTGATGGTGATCGATGCGGCGAAAGGTGTCGAGGACAGGACCATCAAATTGATGGAGGTCTGTCGCCTGCGCACCACGCCGATTATTACCTTCGTCAACAAGATGGACCGGGAAGCACGTGAGCCCATCGATATCCTCGATGAGATCGAGGACATCCTGAATATTCAATGTGCACCGATCACCTGGCCCATCGGCATGGGTAAAAACTTCAAGGGTGTATTCAATCTTGCCACCGATACCGTGCATTTCTTCAGCGCGACGCACGGCGGAAAGATACAGGCCGGTGATGTCGTCGAAGGGCTGGATAATCCACAACTCGATAAGATCCTCGGGCATCTGGCGGAAGAACTTCGCGAAGAGATCGAACTGGTGAAAGGTGCCAGTCACGAATTTGACCTGGCGGCTTATCAAAAAGGCGAACTGACCCCGGTATTCTTCGGTTCAGGTATTAATAATTTCGGTGTCGGTGAACTGCTCGATGCATTGAATGACTTCGCACCGTCACCCAGGGCCCGCGAGACCCAGAGCCGTATCGTAGAACCCGAAGAGGATAAGTTCACCGGCTTTGTGTTCAAGATCCAGGCGAACATGGACCCGGGGCATCGTGACCGCATCGCTTTTGTTCGCATCTGCTCCGGTACCTATAAGAAGGGCATGAAGGTTAAACATGTGCGCCTGGGCAAAGATATCAAACTCGCTGATGCCGTGACCTTTATGGCATCGGATCGTGAACATGTCGAAGAGGCTTTTTCCGGTGATATCATCGGTTTGCATAACCATGGAACCATGCGTATCGGCGATACCTTCACCATGGGAGAAGACCTGGCATTTACCGGCATCCCTAACTTTGCACCTGAACTGTTCAGGCGTGCGCAGTTGAAAGACCCGTTGAAAATGAAAGCGCTGCAGAAAGGATTGATGCAGTTATGTGAAGAGGGTGCGACTCAGCTATACCGCCCCCTGCATAATAATGACCTGATTCTTGGAGCCGTCGGTGTGCTGCAGTTTGAAGTAGTCAAACATCGACTGATGGATGAGTACAGTGTCGACTGCAATTTTGAAGCGGTTAATGTCACCACTGCACGCTGGGTGGAATGCGATGATGATAAAGAGCTGGCCAAGTTCAAGGCACGCCAGACGACCAACCTGGCCCTCGATCACGCCGGTGACCTTGCCTATATCGCACCGACGCGCGTTAATCTTGATATGACTATTGAGAAGTGGCCGGAGATCAATTTCCTTTCTACGCGTGAGCATGGGATTTATAATTGATCTGTAATCTATAAATTTCTTTGTCATCCATAAATCACTACTATCATCTCGACCAACAGACAGATCTTTTTTAGAATTTTAAAATAGATCTGTCCCTTAGATTAGAGATTGCGGGGCGAGACCCGCAATGCCTGATTAAAAGCCGTATCAGAATTAAATAACATCGTTGCCAACTCAAGATCTCTCGGCAATTGCTCCTGCATTGCTCTAATAACCTACCTCCATGTAGGAATCCCTTCATTCGAGATGACAGGTCAACAGATTCGAGAGGATAACTAAATACTAAAACTCAGCCGCTTCAACTTCACTATACGCCTGCGCACCCTGTGGCCCAAGCAGATCATCATAACCATGCCAGTCTTTATAGGCTGCGGTCGTCTCCTGTGTGATGCCAATCACATCACTGCTGTCCAGATCTTCCTCGAAAGCTTTTTGAGCGGCTTCATAGATCCGTGTCAGGTAACCCAGGTATGTTTCGACCATGGCCCTGTCGCCGGTCGGTCCATGTCCGGGCACATAGGTTTTCGCTTCGCTCTGGAGCATGGTCTCGATGGTAGAGATGTTTCCCTGGAAGGTGCCATCGGACGTTCTCGGGATGCGCAATGACAGAACATTATCACCGAGGAAGATCACAGAATTCTCGATGACTTCGATCATGATGTCCGTTTTAGTATGGGCTATACCGTAATGGTGTATCTTGAACTGTGTATCACCGACTTTGATGATATTGGTATTGTCGACGGCGTTGTCGGGCGCGACCACGATGGTGCCCTTGCTGGCGCCTTCGGTCATGCTATCCATAAGGTTGACCCAGTTTTCACCTTCTCCATTTTCGATCTCCACCAGCATCTCGCTATGCCCGTAGATCTTAACGTCAGGATAGGCAGTTTTAACCGCCTGGTTTGCCAGCCAGTGATCACCGTGAATATGCGTATTGAAAACCGCGACGATAGGCAGGTCGCTTACCTTTTTAACTTCGGCCAGAACGTTCTCACCGACCTGTACGGTAGAGCCGGGGTCTATCATGACCAGGCCGGCCGATGTTTTAACGATACCCGGGTTATTCATGAAGCCCTTGTTCTGCGGGTTCGGCAGTTCGCGCGGACCATGCATCACCCAGGTGTTGTCTGTTACCTTCTCGAACGCATATGGGAATTCATTGGTAACGGCTTCTTCAGTCGCAGGACTGCTCTGTGATGTCGTTTTTTCAGGATCGTTATCGCCGGCAGGGGAGCAGGCGATCAGCGCTGAAAATAGGCAGAGCGAAGAAATAAGTCTTAAAGTGTTTTTAGCGTAGTGGTTCATAGTTTTTGCCTATAGCTTTTCTAGTTATTCAGTATTAGCAGTATCATTGCGACAGCTGCAGGTAATGCCTGTACAAACAGGATCATGGTGCTGGCGGTTATTGCCCCGTAAAGGCCTGCAATGATAATACAGCTAAGGAAAAAAATCAGCGCATCAAAGCCACCGGTACTGACCAGACCCCATAACAGACCGGCTGCCAGGAAACCGTTATACAAGCCCTGGTTTGCAGCAAGCGTGGCTGACTGTTCTGCGAAGTCTTTCGACAGGCCAAATATTTTTCGCCCGGCAGCGGTGTTCCATAAGAACATCTCAAGTACCATGAAGCTGGCCTGCAGGAAGATGACGATGCTTATCGCGATGATCGTCAGTGTGTTCATGGCTGCACCTTCAGGATACGGTTCATGATCTGTTGCATTTCTTCATAACCGATCTCGCGCAGTTTTTTTATATTATTCTCAGGTACCTGCTCAATATCTTCATAACTGCTGACAGCTCTTTGAATGCTGCTCTCTCTCAGCAGGTGTAGCATGGGGTAGGGTGAACGGTTACTGAAGTTGCTGGCATCATCTTCAGTGCTGCCTTCGAAAAGGTAGTCGGGGTGAAAACTGGCTAACTGGTATGTGCCAGCATAGTTCAGCTCTTCCAGTAACTGGTTACTGATCTCCAGGAAATCCAGGTACTCATCAAAATCCCTGTATGACTCTGGAAAGATCAGCAGGCTGGTTTCAGTGGTCTTTATATTATCGAGCTCGGTAAAGCTGTCGGCAAGCTGCTGAAGATGTAAGGCCGTATCACTGCCTGTAATGACCTGGTAAGCGATACGCTTTGCTTCGAACACTGAGGAAGCAAAAGGGCACAGGTTCAAGCCGATGACAACTTCTTCGATCCAGTTTTCTGTCTGCTGGATAACGAGTTGCTGTGAAGGGATCATATGACGATACAGGTCTAATGTGTATCGAGTTTGCCCAGCTCGCCCACGATCTGTGTTATCAGTGACTCACCCTGCGCGCCCATGCGTGTGCATAGTTTGTCGATACTGCGTTCGCCGTCGATCATGTCTTTGATCACAGCGCTGAGGCTGGCCATGTCACCACCAGCTCTGGACATCTGTTCAGCCATGGTGCCTAACATGGAAAGCGCGTTATGGTCACCGCGACGTGCTTCATTGATCAGTCGGGCTATCATCGGTGCGGCTTTGGTTGCATCGCCCGTCTGCTCTGAAGATGGCAGCGTCGAAGGGTCCTGCAGGCCAAGAAGTATGCTGTCGACGATGATGGCATCTTCTTCATCGAGGCCATTGACCAGTGACTGCTCCCGGCTTCCGGCGACGATCTTGTTGATAGCGTTGACCAGGTCCTGCCAGCCGTTCTGTGCAGATTGCTGCAGTACCAGATCTAAATGCGGTTTGAGATCCGGGTTCTGGATCGTCTGCACTACCGCCAGTATGAGACTGGCATGTGTTTGCAGGATCTGTTCAGTTTTTTCAGGAGTTGCCATGGTTTTTATATTAATAGTTACGGTTCACATGAGGATACCCTGTTAAACCGATACTTTGCAAGAGTCTGGATTTTAGGACCAGGTATTCATATGTCTGGCTGCTTGATAATGGCTGTTAAGTCGAACGAAAAACAAAGAACAAAAAACAAAAAGATTTAACCGCAGAGGCACAGAGAACGCAGAGGAAAATGTATTTTTTGTTAATATGCCGTAGGCACGCTAATAAAATATAACTCTGCGTTCTCTGTGCCTCTGCGATGAATCGCTTTTAAGCTTTCTTCTCTGGAAATCGAAATATCAGAGAGCGCTGATTTTCTCTGCCTGTTCCTTAAGCTGCTCGATCGATCTGCTCATCTCAGCCAGCCGTTCTCTTTCTTTTTCGACGACGGTGGCCGGGGCTTTGTTGACAAAGTTTTTGTTCACCAGTTTGGCTGTCGTCTTATCGACGTTCGCCTGTATCTTGCTGATCTCTTTCGCCAGTCGCACAAGCTCGGCGTCTTTATCGATAAGTCCGGCAAGCGGGATCAGGATCTTCATCTCGCCAACCAAGGCGGTTGCCGATTCCGGCGCATCGTCTTTTTCGGTCAGCCATACACTGCTTTCTATCTTTGCCAGGGTTTCGATGAAGACCTGGTTGTCCTGATAAAGCTGCTTATCGTGGTCGGTCGCATTCTGCAGCAGTAGCGATAATGGTTTGCCCGGAGGGATATCCATCTCGGAGCGTATACGGCGTACGCCACTGACAAAGGTCTTCACCCATTCCAGGTCTTCTTCAGCTTTATCATCGATCTTGCTATCGTCAGATTCGGGGTAGGGTTGCAGCATGATACTGTCGCCATGTATGCCAGCGAGTGGCGCAACATTCTGCCAGCACTCTTCGGTGATAAACGGGATGATAGGATGATTCAAGCGCAGCAGTGTTTCCAGTACGCGAACCAGCGTGCGGCGTGTACCGCGTTGTTCATTCTCCGGTGTCTCATCATTAAACAGAACCGGTTTCGACAGTTCGAGATACCAGTCACAGTAATCCTCCCAGACGAAGGCATACAGGTCATGTGCGATCAGGTCGAGGCGGGAATTGTCGCTGTGCTTTTCGACACGGGCTTCGACACGTTGTAAACGTGAGATTATCCAGCGGTCGGCCAGTGACAGCACGACATCCGGTTTATCTGAACCATCATCGAGCAGACCGCAGTCTTTGTCTTCTGCCTGCATCAACACATAACGTGTGGCGTTCCATATCTTGTTGCAGTAATTGCGGTAGCCTTCGATACGTGATGGTGAAAACACCACGTCGCGTCCGGTCGTCGCCAGGGCAGCGAAGGTGAAGCGCATCGCGTCGGTGCCGAATGCGGGAATACCATCAGGAAAGTTTTTACGCGTTAGCTTCTCGATACGTTCTACCTGGTGTGTCTGCATCACTGCGGTAGTACGTTTTTCTACCAGCGATTCGAGGTCGATGCCGTCGATGACGTCCATCGGATCGAGTACGTTGCCCTTAGACTTCGACATCTTCTGGCCTTCGGCATCACGTACCAGGCCGTGTACATAGACTTCATGGAAGGGGACATCGCCCATGAACTTCAGCCCCATCATAATCATACGTGCGACCCAGAAGAAGATGATATCGAAACCGGTCACCAGTACGTTTGTCGGGTAGTAAGTTTCCAGCTCTGGTGTCTTCTCTGGCCAGCCCAGGGTCGAGAATGGCCACAGCGCTGATGAGAACCAGGTATCCAGGACGTCTTCATCCTGTGTCAGCGGGAAGTCGTCCGGTAATTTATTCTTGCTGCGGACCTCATCGATATCATGACCGACATAGACATTGCCGACATCGTCGTACCATGCAGGTATACGGTGTCCCCACCAGATCTGGCGTGAGATACACCAGTCTTCGATATTATTCATCCATTCGAAGTAGGTGTTTTTCCAGTTGTCCGGGGTGAACTTGATACGGCCGTTCTCTACCGCCTCGATCGCCGGTTTTGCCAGCGGTTCTACTTTTACGTACCACTGGTCGGTCAAAAATGGTTCGATGACGGCATTAGAACGGTCACCACGTGGCACCATTAGTTTGTGGTCGTCCACTTTTTCCAGCAGGCCGGCTGCTTCAAGGTCGGCAACAATCCGCTTGCGCGCTTCATAACGGTCCAGGCCGATATACGCTTCCGGGATAATATTATGTATATCATCTTCATTGTCCCTGATGGCTGCATCATTGGTCAGTATGTTGATCAGGCCGCCGTGAGGCAGCTCACGTACTTCGGTCTTGTTCTTGTGGCGCAACCAGACCTGGTAGTCGTTGAAATCGTGAGCCGGCGTGATCTTTACGCAGCCGGTGCCAAAGTCGGCATCGACATGTTCATCGGCCAATACCGGAATCTTTCGGCCGGTCAGTGGTAATTCAAGAAACTCGCCAAGTAGATATGAGTAACGTTCATCAGTGGGATTAACCGCAACAGCAAAGTCACCTAACAGAGTTTCCGGGCGGGTGGTAGCAACCACGACATGGCCGGCACCATTACTGCGCGGGTAGCGGATATGCCACATGTGCCCGTTTTCTTCTTTCGACAGCACTTCCAGGTCGGATACCGCTGTGTGCAGTGCTGGGTCCCAGTTGACCAGGCGTTTGCCGCGATAGATCAGCCCTTCTTCATAGAGGCGTACGAAAACTTCGGTTACTGCCGTCGACAGACCTTCGTCCATGGTGAAACGCTCACGCGACCAGTCGAGTGATGCGCCCATACGGCGCAACTGATTGGTAATGGTGTTACCGGAGTGTTCTTTCCATTCCCAGATCTTCTCGATGAACTTCTCTCGCCCGTAATCATGACGGGTCTTGCCTTCGGCATTGATCAGACGTTCGACCACCATCTGCGTAGCGATGCCTGCATGGTCGGTTCCAACCTGCCATAAAGTGTTGTCACCCTTCATACGGTGATAACGGATCATGGCGTCCATGATGGTGTCCTGGAAGGCATGTCCCATGTGTAACCGGCCGGTGACATTCGGCGGCGGTATCATGATGCAGTAGTTATTGCACTCTGCCGTCTTGCTCGCACCTTCGCAGCTCTGGTTGGCATTAAAATAACCGCTGCTTTCCCAGGTTTCGTACCATTTGCTTTCGATGGCTTGCGGGTTATAGGTTTTTTCCATTATGGACTCAGTTGCGCTGATTCAAAGCGCAGAATTATACAACATGCCGCTGCGGCTTGCTGTATCTGAGCGTTGTTTTATTGAACTGAGTAGAACAGGGGGGAGCAGGTATCTTAAACCGGTCACATGTGATCAGTCGTTATCCTCGGCAGAGAGCTGTTTGACTATTTCTTCTGGTAACTTTTCTTCCAGCGCCTGTCGTACCAGGTAGCGTAACTGCTGTTCCAGATCAGGTATAAGCTGTTTTACGACATCATCGACGATCGAGTTGAGTGTAGTTGGCTGGACCGGGTCACTGGCGGTATCTTCGATAGTTATGTCATCGAAGGTTTCATCAGAGTCAGGGATATCGTCGAGCATTTGTGTGTCGTGCTGAACGTTGATGTCCAGCTCATCCTGATCTATGTGGTAATCGATCAGGGCTGATTCTATAGTATCCGTTTCGATCGCTGTTGGATCATCGCCTGCTGAATCGATAAATCGATCGATGGTACCGAGCGCCGGTTCCATGGTTTCGTCTTCGACATCTATATCATCACTGGTGAACAGATCCAGGTTGTTGATAGCTGTTTCATCACCATCCTGATTATCTATGTCGGTAAAGTCAGTGCCTGTCAGTTCTGATGCGGCTTTATCATCGTCGGCGATATCATCCTCGATGATGTCATCGAGGATAGGTATGCTCTTTGGGTCGTAATCAGGCATGTTGGCTGTATTTATTCACAATCGACACAGCGGTCGAGCACGTACTGTGCGAGTAGTCCTACCGGCCGACCTGTGGCTCCCTTGTTTTCGCCGCTCTTCCAGGCGACGCCGGCAATGTCGAGGTGTGCCCAGTGATATTTCTTGGTGAAACGGGAGAGGAAGCAGGCGGCGGTAATCGTGCCAGCACCTTTGCCGCCGATGTTCGCCATGTCTGCAAAGTTACTCTTTAACTGTTCCTGGTAGTCGTCCCACAATGGCAGCTGCCAGCAACGGTCGCCGCTGGTCTGGCCGGCAGACAACAGATCGTTCGCCAGCGGGTTGTGGTTACTGAGCAATCCAGCGGGGTGTGCACCCAGGGCGACGATACAGGCGCCGGTCAGGGTAGCGATATCGATGACCACGTCGGGATCATATTTTTCTGCATACGTCAGGGCGTCGCAAAGTATCAGGCGGCCTTCGGCATCGGTGTTTAATATTTCGATGGTCTGGCCTGACATGCTGGTGACAACATCGCCGGGGCGGCTGGCGATGCCGTCAGGCATGTTCTCCACTGCGGGGATGATGCCGACGATATTCATCGGTAGCTGCAGATCTGCACAGGCGCTGATCACGCCTATGACACTGGCGGCACCGCACATATCATATTTCATCTCATCCATGGCAGCACCCGGTTTCAAGCTGATACCGCCTGAATCGAAGGTCACGCCTTTGCCGACAAAGATAATCGGCGCCTGTTTTTTGTTACCGGCCATGTATTCCATGGTGATCAATTTAGCAGGTTCACGGCTGCCTTTAGAGACAGACAACAGGGAGCCCATTCCCAGTTTCTCCATATCACTCTCTTCCAGCACAGAAGTTTTTAATTTTTTATGCTGGGTGGCCAGTTTGATCGCCTGCTTTGCCAGGTAGTCTGGTGTGCATATATTGCCCGGTAGATTGCCCAGGTCTTTGGCGAGGTGGATACCGGCAGAAACAGCCATACCCTGGCGCGCAGCCTGTTCCCCCAGCATCAGCTGGCCGCGACCGTTGACACTGAATATGAATTTTCTCAACGGACGCCGGGCTTCTTCCTTTTTGGATTTGAGCTGGTTGAACTTGTAGAGGCAATCGTCGATGGCTTCGATCGAGTGATGGATCTTCCAGCTGATGTCTTTACGTTTAACCGTTATCTCGGTGAGGTAGGAGGCTATTTCTGTGGCACCGCTGGACTCTAACCTCTTGACCATGTTGCAGTTAATCTTGTAGAAGGTCCTGACGTCGATGTCCTTTTCTTTGCCACAGCCAACCAGAAGAACACGATCGCATAAAGTGTTCTCTACATTATGTAGCAGCAGGGTGTTGCCCAGATCGCCTTCGATTTCGCCACGTCGAACGAGGTTAGAGATATAGCCGTTACTTGCCTTATCGATGATCTTTGCGGATGACGATAGTTTTCTAGATGCAAAAACCGGTATCACAACACATCCGATTCTTTGTTTTTCGGGGTTGCCGCTTTTTACTGTGTATTCCATGAGTGCTCCGCTGATCGATATATTTTTGCTTGCTTACAGGATAAAATTGCCAGTGGAGATTGTATTCAATTTAGGGAACCGAGGGTAGTCGGTTTCTTCGTTTTTTGAGCCTTATTCAGGTTATCACGCCAATAATTGCCGTTTGTAGAAGTTTTCAGGTTAAACTTCTGTTATTGCAGGGTTAAATTAAATGAAGCTGATTGCTATATACATATGAAGCTGTCCATAATAGACAAATACATCGCAAAAGAATTACTGATAGCCTGTCTTTCGGTGCTTTTCATTTTGCTGGTGATCGTTCTCAGTACCGAAGTGGTCCATCTGTTGAGCTGGGTGTCGCAGGGCCTTATCCCGCTCACCGCTTTGCTGGCATACCTGATTAACAGCATGTTCGAGTTCACCGTGGTCCTGATGCCGCTCAGCCTGTTGATGGGGATATTGATCGCGTTCGGACGTTTATATCGAGACAGTGAGATGGCTGCCATGATGTCTGCCGGCATCGGTCCCCTTCAGTGGTACCGGCCACTGATGATGATCGCGATCCCTACCACGGTGATATTGTTACTGATGATGATATTTGCCAGGCCGATGATCAATCTGCAACGTGCGCAGATCGCTGCTGAGATCCAGAGCCAGGCCGAGGTCGATACCTTAATGATCGGGCAGTTCAACCGGGCAAGCAAAGGTGGCGTACTGTTTCTCGAGTCGTCGAATAAAGACAGTAAGGATATCGATAGCGTATTTTTTCAACAGCAGTATCAGAGCAGGAATCATGTTGACCTGGCCGCCAGCACTAAAAGTTATTTTAATGAAGACGGCCGACGCTATATGATGATGAATGATGGCACACACTATGTAGGTGATGCCGGTGAGGCAGTGTTTAAGATCATCAAATACAAGGAGTATGGCGTACATATCGCAGACAAGCAGGTACAGGCGCATGTCTCTGAAAAATCCAGGAGTATGACTGAACTTTGGCATTCAACGCAGCCTAAGGATCAGGCTGAACTGCAATGGCGTATTGCTCTGCCACTGGCTACGGTCATCGTTGCCTTCATGGCATTACCATTGAGTCAAACGGACCCTCGCAGCGGTCGTTATTCGAAACTGGCACTGGCACTGGTCCTATACCTCTTGTATTCCAATTTCCTGGGCATAGGCAAGACCTGGATCGTTCAGCAGAAAGTCCCGTTGTGGGTTGGTACCTGGTGGGTTCATCTCATTGCAGTCATATTTACCGCTTACCTGTTAAAGCGCAGTGGTTATCTGATCGGTCTTGGAAAGAAGAATAAAGGAGTGCAGGGTGGTACTTGATCGTTATATTGCCGGTGCGGTGAGCGTAGGTTGTTTGATGGCATGTTTTGTGATGTTGTCCATTTTTGCCTTTGTCGACTTTGTCTCCCAGTTAAACAGTGTTGGTACGGGTGACTATGGTGCACTGCAGGCGGGGATCTTCGTATTGATGCGGCTGCCGCAACGTTTATATGAGCTCTCACCATCGATATTGTTACTCGGTGGAATATTGTCACTGGGTGCGATGGCCGCTAATTCAGAGCTCATCGTGATGCGTGCTTCCGGCATCAGCCCCATGCGTGTCACACGTTCGGTGTTACAGATCGGACTGTTGTTAGCGATCCTGGTAGCGATTCTGGGAGAGTATGTGGTGCCGTCTGCTACCAGGACAGCAAAAGCTTACCGTGCAGAAGCGATGGAGAAAAAACTGATCGTTGGTGGTACCAATGATATCTGGGCGCGTGATGGTAACCGTTATGTCAATGTGAAGCAGATGTTGCCCGATCATCAATTGAGGAATATACGTCTCTATGAGCTGGATGATAATCATCAGTTAACGACGATAATCCATGCTAAACATGCGCATTATCTGAATGATGAATGGGTCCTGAATAAAATAAGCCGATCTGATATAACGACGGAAGGTGTGACCACATCATTCGAAAAGCAGCTGAAGATGAAGCGTCTTATCCTGTTGGAACTATTTACCGTGCTCGAGCTTGAGTCGAAAGACATGTCGGCCGCCGAGTTGCTCACTTACAGTGAGTATCTACAGGAGAACAAACTGGATGATAGTGAATATAAGCTGGCGTTCTGGATCAAGATTTTTACGCCCTTGACCTGCCTGGCAATGCTAATGATCGCGATGCCTATCGTTTTCTCTACCACACCGAGAAGTGGCGGTGTCGGACAGCGCTTGATACTGGCCTTGCTCATCGGAATCATCTACTTCGTGATCAACCGTTCGATCAATCATCTCGGCCTGGCCTTGAATATCGCACCGATATTGAGTGCTGCCATACCACTCACTTTGGTAGTCCTGGTCAGCCTGTTTTTTATGAGACGGGTCAACTGACCAGGTGTTAGGCCGCCCCGGCTGGCAGCCTAATCTTTTCTGGAACGCAGGTCGATGAGCACGGTTTTACTGCTTAGATCATGCCAGCAACGGTGCTGTTTGTCGAACAGTGCCCACACAAACCCCAGTCCAAAAAATCCCCATGAAATGATAGCGCTAAAGAAACGTATAGCCGCTGTCTTATGATCTATAGGTAGATCGTTAGTCTTTCCCTGGTCGTTGCGTTTTAACTGTATACGCCATGTCTTCATACCTAATGACTGGCCGCCGTTGATCCAGAACCAGGAGAAATACAGGTAACTCAGAAAAAAGATCAATAATACAAGAACAGGATAGAGGGCATCACCCGGCTCCACAGCCTTGCCACTGTTCAGCGTTGTGGCTATGGCGGAAACGACAAACAGGATCGCAATCAGTAGAAATCCGTCATAAAAAATTGCGAACAGGCGTCTGAATAAGCCAGCGTATATCGGGTCTGTCGTCTTATGATCGTTCATAAAAATGTTGTGCAATTAATCATTGAAGCGGGTGCTGATGTTCTTGTGAAGAGCATCACGTTCAGCATTATCACCGGTATGCATGTTAACAGGAAACCTTGTATTTGGTTAAGTATGTTATATGCTCATGAAAGAAGTATTTATTACATAACTATTATTCACTGGACACTATCGTGAGAAGGATATGAAACTCTATAAAAAAACCAGCAGCAAAGTTCTATCAGTAGTAGCTTTAACGGTCTTTTCTCAAGCTGTAAATGCGATTCCATTTGCTTTTGAAGGGCGTTCATTAGGTATGGGAGGGGTCGCAACGGCAACAGCCGACCTGGCAACAGCGCCATGGGCAAATCCTGCAATGTTGACTAATCAGCGGCCGGACGATGATTTTTCATTATTGATCGGGGTCGGTGCATTCGTACGGGATAACGATGACCTGATCACTGATATCGATGATTACCAGGCGGCAGATGATCGCCGGCAGGCCGCAAAAGATTCAGGTGACATTATCGCTGAAGGGACAGCTTTAGTGGACATGGCAGGTGTGGTCAATCGTATCGAAGGCAAGGCTATGGCGATGGATACTTCGGTACTTGCAGCGATGGGTATCGCGTTCGATTCATTTGCGATGGCACTTAGTATTCGAGCGGATGCGATTGGAGCGGGCACAGTCACCGACCTGGCCTGTGAGTTACTTGTTGATCCAGGCTGTGATCTGGTCCAGTTCGAGCAGGAAGTGACTAGTGATACAAAAAATTTATTGAATGTAGAAGGTGTTTTAGCGACAGAATTTGGTGTCTCTTTTGCTAAAGCTTTTCTGGTAGCCGAGAGAAAGCTATCTGTTGGCATCAAGCCGAAGCTGGTTGATCTGCAGGCGATATCGTATACCGAATCAATTAAGAATGTTGATGGTTTCGACAGTCTAACTGATCAAAAGAACAGGAGTGATCTGGGTACGTTTACAACGGTTGATCTGGGTCTGGCTTATGATGTGTCTGACTCTTTTCGTCTCGGCCTTAATATTCGTAACCTGATAACAGATGAATTTGATCTGGGCGGCTCGGTATTAAGCTTTGATACTGAAGCACGTCTGGGTGTTGCCTATCATAATAGCCTGCTTACAATTGCTGTTGATTATGATCTCAGAGAGAATAAACCGTTATTGGCTAATCCGCAGTTTGATGATTTAAAGACGCAGTTATTAGTCGTCGGTGCTGAGTTTAATGCGTTTGATTTCGCTCAGCTCCGTATTGGTGCGCGAAAAAATGTAGCAAGTGGAATACCCGATGGCGCAAAAGATACTGCATTAACAGCAGGTGTAGGGTTCTGGTTAGGTTTCAATCTTGATCTCGCTGCAACCTATTCAGACAATTCAGTTGGTGCCTTTGTACAAACAGGGTTTAGGTTTTAACGCTTGTATACTCGCGTAAATAGACATGAAGAATGTTTAAATAATATTTTTATCAGAATAAAAAAACATTTTCATCGCTTAAGTGTTTTATTTGATTGATAAAATAAATTTGTAATTTATAAAAAAAGTTTGCTAAATTAGAATTTAGTTTTATACTTTTGAACGTAACTCACAAAAGGGGACTTCGAAGATGGCTCGTACAACAAAGAAAAAAGCAACAAAGAAAAAAGTAGCTAAGCGTAAAGCACCGGCTAAACGTAAAGTAGTTAAGAAAAAAGTAGCTAAGCGCACAGCGCCAGCGAAGAGAAAAGTAGCAAAGAAAAAAGTAGTTAAGAAAAAGGCACCGGCTAAAAGGAAAGTGGCCAAGAAAAAGGTAGCTAAGAAAAAAGTAGTTAAGAAGAAAGTGGCCAAGAAAAAGGTTGCTAAGAAAAAAGTAGTTAAGAAGAAAGTGGCCAAGAAAAAGGTTGCCAAGAAAAAAGTAGCTAAGAAATCACCAGCAACAGCAAGAGCTGCGGCTGCTAAGAAGAAGGCTGCTGCTAAGAAGAAGGCTGCAACAACCAAGAAAAAAGCGGCAGCCGCAAAAAAAAAGGCCGTAGCCGCTAAGCGTAAAGCATTAGCGGCGAAGAAAAAAGCAACTGCTGAGCGTAAGGCGATAGCCCGGGTGAATGCAGCTGCTGCCAAGCAAAAACTGCGCGATCGCGTAGCTGCTGCGGCTTCTGCGGTAGCTGAAGCGAAGGCTGAAGTAGCAACGACGAGGAAACGTCAGGATCTTTTGATCAGAATGGCTGAGAAAAAAGAAGCTGCCGTGGCCAAGTTTGTGGAAAGCTGGTCTAAGAAAGAAATGGCCAAGATTGAAAAGGCCCTTAAACCAAAAAGCCGTAAACGTCGTAAATAATCGGCATATTGCTAAGTAATACTAAAAGCCACTCATCTATATGGGTGGCTTTTTTTTAGCCTATAATCTGGTTATGGCTAAATTTGACCAGATACCACCACCTGAACAACAACTGATTGAAAATTTTATCGATCATTTGTGGATGGAAAATGGTCTTAGTGAGAACACCCTGTCAGCCTATCGAAATGATCTGGCCAGTTTTTCTCTCTGGCTCGATAATAATCACAGCAGCCTGATAAACGTTGACACAGTTATTCTTCAGGATTTTCTCGCATACAATTACAGTATCCAGCAAAAGCGACGTTCCGTCGCTCGCCTGTTATCAACGCTACGCCGCTTCTATCTCTACCTTTATCGTGAGAACCGTATCAGTGAAGACCCGACGCATCTACTCGAATCACCAAAAGGTGACAGGACACTACCGCTATCTCTCAATGAGCAGCAGGTTGTAGACCTGTTATCGGCACCTAATGTGAGCGATGACCTTGGTTTAAGGGACAGGGCGATGCTCGAAGTACTATACGCTACGGGTTTGCGTGTTAGTGAATTGATCAACTTGCAGACAACCCAGATCTCTATGCAACAGGGTGTTATCCGGGTTATCGGTAAAGGCAACAAAGAGCGACTGGTACCGGTCGGTGAGGTTGCGCTGGACTGGCTGGCGAAGTACAACCGGCTGTCTCGTCCACAGTTGCTGGGTGTTTCATCAAGGCAGAAAAATAACAGCCAGTGTAGCGAAGTGTTCTTGACCAGGCGGGGTAAAGCGATGACGCGCCAGGCCTTCTGGTACATGATTAAACGTTATGCGCTAGTTGCCGGGATAGCGGCGGAGCAGCTGTCACCACATACGTTGCGGCATGCCTTTGCGACACATCTGTTGAATCATGGCGCTGATCTGCGGGTGGTCCAGATGTTGCTGGGCCATAGTGATATATCCACTACGCAGATATATACACATGTCGCTGATCAACGCTTGCGAGACATGTACCACGAGCATCATCCTCGCGCCTGATTAATCCATATCTGGTTGAACCTGAATCGAGATATAACTACTGCAGTAATTTCATGAAGTAGTGAAAGGATAATAAATACAGCTATATCAAGATTTAATGGAATTAACTATAATCCGTGTTGTCTTTCTACCAGGTTTTAATCAATTATCAGTGTGCAATATGAAATTATTCTCTATCTTTCTATTTATAACATCTTTATCAGTCTCTCTTACTGTTTCAGCCGAAGTGTCGGGTGCCGAGCAGGTGAGGCAGGCATTAGCTAAAAGCATGCCGAATGTGCAGCCGACAAAAATATCTGCAACTGCAGTGGATGGCCTGTTCGAGGTTATCGTCGGTTCGCAGGTTGTATATATGAGCGAAGATGCACGCTATATGATCGAAGGTGATCTTATCGATCTGAAGACTAAGCAGAACGTCACCGAGGATGCGAAGTCTGTTATCCGCCTGGCAGCAATCGATGAGCTTGGTACCGGTAAAATGCTGGTCTACCGTCCTGAAAAAGTTAAAAATGTTATCACTGTAGTTACAGATATCGATTGTCCATACTGTCGACGTCTTCACAGTGAGATCCCGGACTACCTGAAGAATGATGTTGAAGTGCGTTATATCTTCATGCCATTGAAAGGCTCATCAGATATGAAAAAGACAGTCAGTGTATGGTGTGCTGAAGACCAGCAAGTGGCACTCGATATAGCGAAATCAGGCGGTGAAGTGGATGAAAAATCCTGTGATAATCCGATCCGCGATCATTTGAGGCTGGCACGTGACCTTGGTGTACGTGGAACGCCGGCTATTATCCTGGAAGACGGGCAGATGCTGCCGGGTTACGTACCATTCGATAAGCTCGTTGCCGAGCTTCGCAAATAAAAAGCTAGCGTTTGAACCGCTGTGGAACAGCGGTTCAAACGCTTTTATATCCTTAGTATAAATATATATATTTTCAGGCTGACCTAGTCTAACCAGACTATCTCTTTATGATGGGTAAACAGGATAGCTGTTTTCACCGCATATCCTGGCCATAATTTACTTATCCCCTGTCGGTAATAATCGAGCTGCTCAGTAAACTGTAACGCAGCCTCCTGCGTGTTTTCTTCAATACCCAACTGATGTGATTTATAGTCGATGATGGTGACGACGTCGTCAGTTTTTATCACCCTGTCAACAATACCGTAAACAGCTCGTTGCTGCTGTAAGTGCATTAATGGCATTTCATTATAGGTCTGAGCACTCGTTGTCGGATTAAAGATGTCCGAAAAATCCGGGTGGTTGAAGGTCGATACCGCTTCTTCTATACATCCGTCAATGTGACCGAAGAATGCTGGCTTATCAAGTAGTGTTTCTGTATTAAGTACTTGCCGTATGTGTGAGGTACTAACATCTTCAGCTGGATAAACCTCGGTGTTACAAAGCTGTTCGATGACGCGATGGATGGTCGTGCCCCGCCATTTATTGAGCTCCCGGTGATAGATATTGTCGTCACTCCCGCTAGCGCTGGTCTCCCCCGCATCAAACAGGGGATTATCTTCATTATGCCGGCTAGGTGCGATAAAAGTGTTTGATGAACGAGCAGCTGGCAATGGTTTTAATAAGCGCTCATCTATTTCTATATCCATGTTACTGGTTGTTGCTTCCGTCTCCCCTTGTTCGGTGACTGCCTGGTCATAAACCAGATGTCGGAATACCCTGAAGCATATTCCGTCACTGTCTGTTTCATTCTCTGTAATATCATCCAGACCATTTGCGATTATTTGGTACCAGCTATCATCCTGGCTTCTGCGGCTTGCGTTACCGCTGATATAGAGTTGTTCACGTGCCCGGGTAATAGCAACATATAACAGGTTTAATTCCTCTCGTTTCTGCTCGTTATATTTTTCCTGCTGTGTATTTTGAGTGATAGTGTCGGTTTTATCTTTACTCAGCTGTAATTGAAATTTTTCCGGTCGTGGTTTGTCCGCCGGCCATCTGACCAGACTGGCATAGGCATTTTTATTACTTGCTGTACTGTTGCAGTCTGCCAGGAATACGACCGGCGCTTCCAGCCCTTTACTGCCATGAATGGTCATCATTCTGACGCGAGATTCCATGCTTTGTGATAATGGTTCTTCTGGTGGATTAGCAGAATAACTCTGCAGGTGAAGTAAACGCTGCAGGAATCGTGTGATACTGGGATAACGGCCACTGTCGGTTTCAAGCGATAACTCAAGAAAGCGCTGACAGTTGCTGGCAATGTTCTGTTTTCTTTCTGGCCTGTTAGCCGCTATATAACGTTTGATGATATTGCCTTCGGAGAATATCCTGTCCAGGCAGTCATGTACTGGCAGGTGTTCGGCTAGTTGCTGCCATCGTGACAACAGGCGCGCCGCACGTTGCAGTGGCCTGCTGAGTTCATCATGGTGTTTTGTAGATAGCCGTAATAGACGTTTGAACCAGTGTGTTTCACCTGTCTGCCTGGCAAGCAGTATCATGTCATCATCGCTGGCGTTAAAGATCGGAGACTTCAAAACCTGCGCCAGTGCAAGGTTGTCATATGGTGTTACCAGCGTGTTGAGCAGGCAGTTTAGATCTCGGATCTCCAGGTTATCCAGTAAGCCGCCTTTTTTATTGCCGATGAATGGAATGCCCTGCTGCTTCAGTGCGTCTTCATAGATGCCTATGTGTGTACGGTTGCGCATCAATATCATGATATCGCCATATTCCATCGCACGAACAGAATCGCTATCGGTCATCAGTTCTGCAGAGTTGACCAGCTGTTTTATCTGCCTGGCGATGAAATCAGCTTCGTCGTGTCGCAAGGTTCTGCTCGAAAGCTCCCTGGCCTGAAGCAGTGGGTTTCGAAAAGAGATCGATGCTTCAGCTTCGATGCTGTCGTCAGTCTGCTCACTTTCTTCGAACAGGTCGCAGAGCACAACCTTGCCAGGTAGCTTATCCAGGTGAGTGCCATGCGTGGTAAAGCCGGGCATGAGGGTAGAGATATCGGCTTGTTCAAAGATCTGGTTGACGCAATGGATGATGGCTTGTGATGAACGTCGGGAAAGGTCCAGTGGTGTTGCTTTCGCACCTAGCCTGTCTGCCAGCCACTGGCTTGCCTGTGCCTGCAATGCCGGGTTGGCTCGCCGAAAACTGTATATCGACTGTTTCTCGTCGCCGACCAGGAATACACTGCGAGGGCGCTGCTCCGGATTGGCAGCGATCTCCTCCAGGATAGGGGATAGCAGGTGCCACTGCGTCGGATTCGTGTCCTGGAACTCATCGATCAGGATATGGTCGATGCGCTGGTCTATCTTGTACTGCACCCAGTGCGCATTATCGGAATGTTGCAGTAACTGGTAACACTTCCATTCAAGGTCGGTGAAATCCAGCTGCCGGGTCTCGGTTTTCAGTTGCTGAAATATCTGCAGATAATGCTGGCCGGAATAATACCAGGCTTTATTGATGTTCAATGTCTGCAGTCTTTTGAGCTGCTCATTGATGTCTAACAGGTTCGTCGAGATCTCATGATGCAGTTCCAGGAAGCGGTCGGTGTTTTCGCTACCCAGTTTTTTCTCCATCGCCGCACTGTGTTTGCGTCCCTGTACGAGCGCTTTACCATCCTTTGTGAGAAAGGCAGAGTTGACCAGTGAAAAACTAAGCTCTCTGTCGCTAGTCCTAAGTGCGTCGTCGATACTGTCAGCCTGTTTTAAGCAGGTTTTGTTTCCGATCTCGCGCAACAGGTTGGCAAAGACCATTAACTGCTGTTTGTTCGAGTCGTTCAAAAATTGTTCTATCAGGCTATTGCCGTCGATAGCAGACTGATCGTCAAGTTGCAGAGCCCGGGTCAGTTCGCTGCAGGCAAAACCAACTGGATCATTTGCCCGTGCGGTATACGCCCACCAGTCACTTCGATGTGTAAGGAAACTTTGTAAAGACTTTAATGTATTATCAGGTCCATTACAGAACTGCATAATGGTATCCAGCTCATCGTTCAGGCGCACGTTATTCGAGCGCTGACTGGAGCTTTGGCGAGCCTCATCGAATAACATCTGTAGTGCCTGGCGTTCGAGCAGGCTACTGTCTTCGATCAGATCAAAACCCGGCGGTATGTCGGCTTCCAGCGGAAAACGCGACAGGATGTCCTGGCAGAATGAGTGGAATGTCTGGATGCGGACAGGATACAGACTGTGCATCAGCTTTTCATAGAGGCCCGCAGCGATATTTTTTGTCTGTTCGTGCTTGTCACAGCCGATCATATCTAACAGCTGGTCGAGTTCTTTGTCTGTCGCTGTCGCCATGGCAAACAGGCGCTCATTCAGCCGGATCTGCATTTCACCGGCAGCTTTACGGGTAAAGGTGAGCGCGATGATATTGCCTGGTTCGGCACCAGCGATCAGCAGGCGTACGATCCTTGTGATTAATAACCAGGTCTTGCCACTGCCGGCTGAGGCGGAGACCGTGGCGTTAAGGGCAGGGTCGCAGGCATCAAGGGGGGTCAGCTTTTTTTCTTGGCTGGGCATGGGGGGAGTTTATAGTGAGTTTTGGTTGTAGGCTATAGGATGGAGTGTTGTTGGTGTATGTGTAGAGTTCATTGTTTGGCATTTGCTGTTGGTTTTTCGTTAGGCCTTGCGGTTCTCGCACCGCGGGCGAGGCACTCTTTTGCAACAGCCCAAAAGAGTACCCAGAAAAGGCCGCCACGTAAGCTACGCCCCTGTAAAAGACACAGGGGTTCCCATTGAGACAGTACCATTATCATGCTGCGCCAGAACTCGCAAAAGACGCTCAGACAGCTGTCGCAGAAAGCCCATGCTAATGCCACCGCCTCAATGGCTAGCTGAGGTGGGTAAGAGTCAACAGCACAACCAGTGTATCGGATTGGCACTGTGCTCATTAATGAGTTCTGGTTTTGCTTGTGCTTTTCAGGTTTTCGCTCCCTTTTTATTTGCTGAATTCATTGCTGTTGGTAGAGCAAATTCGCCATGGACGGCAAATTTAGTCCTGTGCGCCCGGATGGCGCATCAGGACGGGCTCGTCGGCAACAGTGATGAATTCAGGCACCCCGAGTGCTTCTCTCGGGGCAAACAAGATGGGATGGCATTCTTTTGGTTACTTTTCTTTTGCTACTGACTAAATTTGTTTGGAACAAATTTGAACGAGCTCTGCTCGGCCCGAAGGGTGAATAACATGGATGTTATTCATAAAAAAAGTGACTCGCCGTAAAAGGCGAAACTCACGATAACAATCCATGTACCTAGGCAGCGTCAAAAAGATAAACAATGAAACCAGACGCGAGTAACTCGCCCGCGGTGCGAGAACCGCAAGGCCTAACAAAAAGTACCCAGTAAATGCCAAACAAATACCCTGAACAAACGCACCTACTAACATTGCTGGCAAAATACTCAGGTGGTAAAGTAGCCTCGATAAAACAAACCCACATAATTCTAATAAATCAGGGTATCCTCAGGGTAAAACCTATAGTGAGTCAATTCTAATGAGCAAATATGATGCCTCGTCGATCGAGGTATTAACAGGTCTCGAGCCGGTCCAGAAAAGACCGGGTATGTATACCGATACCACACGTCCGAACCACCTCGCCCAGGAGGTTATCGATAATAGTGTCGATGAAGCGATCGCCGGCCATGCCAGCAAAATCGATGTCGTCTTATATAAAGATGGTTCCATAACTGTCACCGACGATGGCCGTGGTATGCCGGTCGATGTTCATCCCGAAGAGGGTATCCCCGGTGTCGAGGTGATCCTTACCCGGTTACATGCCGGTGGTAAGTTCTCTAATAAAAATTATGAGTTCTCAGGTGGCCTGCACGGCGTCGGCGTCTCGGTGGTAAACGCATTGTCCTCCAAAGTAGATGTGGAAGTGCGACGCGATGGTGCCGTATATGCGATGTCATTCAAGCATGGTGCAAAAACCGGCAAGCTGAAAAAAACCGGCACCGTCGGCAAGCGTAATACCGGGACCATGATTCATTTCTGGCCCGAGAAAAAATATTTTGATTCTCCGGTTATCTCTGTTTCTAAATTAACGCATGTGTTACGTGCCAAAGCGGTACTGTGCTCTGGTCTGGAAGTCACTTTCCTGGAAGAGAAATCAGGTGAAAAACAGAGCTGGCATTATGAAGGCGGTCTGGCCGATTACCTGGGTGAGAACCTGTTCGAAAGAGAATGCATGCCGGCGGAGCCATTCGTCGGAAGCCTTGCAGGTAAGACCGAAGAGGTTGACTGGGCACTGACCTGGCAGGTCGATGCCGGCGAGCTGACCACGGAGTCATATGTTAACCTCATTCCGACAGCACAGGGCGGAACCCACGTTAACGGCCTGCGTACTGGTCTGACTGAAGCATTGCGAGAGTTTTGTGACATACGTAGCCTGTTGCCGCGCGGCGTGAAGTTAAGCCCGGAAGATGTCTGGGATAAAGTATGTTATGTCTTATCGGTAAAACTTGCTGACCCGCAGTTTTCCGGGCAGACCAAGGAGCGCCTGTCGTCACGTGAGTGTGCCGCTTTTGTTTCAGGTGTAGTAAAAGACGCCTTCAGTATCTGGCTGAATCAACATACCGAAGCGGGCGAATCGATCGCCATGCTGGCCATCGAGAATGCACAGAAACGCCTGCGTGCCGGTAAAAAGGTGATTCGCAAGAAAGTGACCAGCGGGCCGGCGTTGCCAGGCAAGCTGTCTGACTGTTCTTCGCAGGATGTGTCACGTACCGAACTTTTCCTGGTGGAAGGCGACTCTGCGGGTGGTAGCGCAAAACAGGCGCGCGACAGAGAGTTCCAGGCGATCATGCCGCTGCGTGGAAAGATCCTGAACACCTGGGAAGTAGAGCATGACCAGGTACTGGCTTCACAGGAGGTGCACGACATCTCGATCGCTGTCGGTGTTGAGCCAGGTTCCTCTGATCTAAAAGACCTGCGATATGGCAAGATCTGTATCCTTGCAGACGCTGATTCAGATGGTTATCACATTGCGACTTTGTTATGCGCGCTTTTCCTGCGTCATTTCAGACCGCTGGTAGAGTCCGGTCATATCTATGTGGCGATGCCGCCACTGTTTCGTATCGACGTAGCCAAAGACGTGTTTTATGCACTCGACGAGCCAGAAAAGCAGGGCATACTCGATCGCATAGAAGCAGAGAAGATGCGTGGTAAAGTCAGCGTGACACGATTCAAAGGACTGGGTGAGATGAACCCGTTGCAGCTACGTGTGACCACCCTGGCGCCTGATACACGTCGACTGGTGCAGTTGACACTGGGCGAGGGCGGTAAGAGCCATAGTATGCTCGACATGCTGCTGGCGAAAAAACGCGCGGGTGACCGTAAAGCCTGGCTGGAAAAGAAAGGTGCGTTAGCTGAGGTATAGCAGTATACGTCAAACGATATAATTCAATAACACGATAACAATATTATGAGTTCACAATCAGAACTAGAGTTCGAAGGCATAGAAAAACTTCCGCTTTCTGAATTCACAGAGCGTGCATATCTCGATTACTCTATGTACGTCATCATGGACCGTGCCTTGCCGTATATCGGTGATGGTCTGAAACCGGTGCAGCGACGTATCGTGTATGCCATGTCTGAGCTGGGTCTAAGCGCTACATCCAAGCACAAAAAGTCTGCGCGTACGGTAGGTGATGTACTGGGTAAGTATCATCCGCATGGTGACAGCGCCTGTTATGAAGCCATGGTACTGATGGCTCAGCCTTTTTCATACAGGTATCCGCTGGTCGATGGCCAGGGGAACTGGGGGGCACCTGATGATCCTAAGTCATTCGCTGCGATGCGTTATACCGAGTCACGCCTGGCAGCGTATTCTGAAGTTCTGTTAACAGAGCTGGGGCAGGGTACCGTCGACTGGCAGCCGAATTTTGATGGCACCATGGAAGAGCCAAAAGCCCTGCCTGCAAGGCTGCCTAATATTTTATTGAATGGCGGTACAGGTATTGCGGTTGGTATGGCGACAGATATCCCTCCGCATAACCTGAAAGAAGTTGCCAGTGCCTGTGTGCGATTGCTGGAGAGCCCTAAATCTACGCTCGAAGACCTCTGTGAACATATCCAGGGCCCGGACTATCCGACTGAAGCGGAGATCATTACACCCAGAAAAGATATCCTTGAAATCTATCAGAGCGGTCGTGGTGGTATACGTCAGCGTGCCTGTTATGAGATAGAGGATGGTGCGGTCATCATTACCGCACTACCGTACCAGGTCTCAGGCAATAAGATTCTGGAGCAGATCGCTGCGCAGATGACTGCGAAAAAATTACCGATGGTAGAAGACCTGCGTGATGAGTCTGATCATGAGAATCCTACACGACTTGTGATCATGCCGCGTTCGAACCGTGTCAATATCGAAGAGTTGATGGCACATTTATTTGCTACCACAGACCTCGAGCGCAGTTACCGCGTCAATATGAACATGATCGGTATCGATGGCCGGCCGCAGGTCAAGGATCTGCGGTCACTGCTCGAAGAGTGGCTGAAGTTCAGGACGGTTACCGTGCGCCGTCGTCTGCAGTGGCGCCTGGATAAGGTCAATAAGCGCTTGCACATACTGGACGCATTGTTGATCGCGTTCCTGAACATCGATGAAGTGATCGCCATCATCCGTGAAAATGACAAACCTAAACCTGTGTTGATGTCACGCTTCAAAATCACTGATGTTCAGGCTGAAGCTATCCTGGATCTGAAACTGCGTAACCTGGCAAAGCTCGAAGAGATGAAGATCCGCGGTGAGCAGGATGAGCTTGCAAAAGAACGTGATCACCTGGAAAAGGTGCTAGGTTCAGCAACACGATTAAAAACACTGATCCGAAAAGAGATCATCGCTGATGCTGAAAAGTATGGCGATGACAGGCGCTCACCGATCGTCGAGCGTGGAGCTGCACAGGCGCTTGATGAAACCGCGCTGATCTCCAGTGAAGCGATCACAGTGGTGCTGTCCAGCAAAGGCTGGGTGCGTTCTGCTAAAGGCCATGAGATCGATGGTGAGAAATTAAATTATAAGGCTGGTGATGCTTACCAGGCATCGGCACAGGGCAAGTCTAATCAGATGGCCGTGTTCCTCGATTCGAGTGGCCGTGCCTATACGTTACCGGCGCATAGGCTGCCATCGGCAAGGGGGCAGGGTGACCCGTTGAGCGGTTATTTCACGCCGACGCCGGGCTCGCATTTTGTCGGCGTGGCGATTGGTAACCCTGATGATCTTTACCTGATGGCGAGTAGCTTCGGTTATGGCTTTGTAGTTCGTCTGGGTGATATGCAGGCCAACGCGAAAAAAGGTAAAGCTGTTTTAAATACCGGCAAACAGGCATTGGCATTACCGCCGGTAAAAGTTGGCGATGTCGCATCAGACCAGATAGTGGCTATTAGTTCCGCTGGCCACATGCTGGTGACACCGGTAGAGCAGCTGCCTCAGATGGCTAAGGGCAAAGGTAATAAGATCATCAATGTGCCTTCGAAGCTGCTAAAGGCGGGTGAAGAAAGCGTCTCTGCGATAACGGTGGTACCGGAAGGTGGCAAACTGGTGGTGCACTCAGGCAAGAAATACAAGACCATGAAACAGTCGGAACTAGACGGTTACTTCGGTGAACGAGGGCGTCGTGGGCTTAAGCTGTCACAGGGTTACCGTGTCGTCGATCGGCTGGAAGTGGAATAATAACCACCCGCTATTGAAAAATAGATTATCGTCACCACGTTTTTATCATTAAGAAATAAAGGCTTCACTGTCTATTTAGCTGTTAGTGAATAAGGCAGTGAGGTCTTTATCTGTGGTTATAGAATCTGATTTGTATCCGAGGTCTAGATGAAACGTATCGCTTTATTTTTAATAACAAACCTGGCTATCCTGGTCGTGTTAAGTATCGTGCTCAGTCTGTTGGGTGTTGATTCGCTGCTGGCAGAGAATGGTGTTGATCTTGATCTACAGGCGCTGCTGATTTTCTCGGCGGTCATTGGCATGACCGGCTCCTTTATCTCACTCGCTATGTCCAAGTGGTCTGCCAAGCGGATGACCGGTGCACAGGTTATCACTCAGCCGCAGAATAAAATGCAGCAGTGGTTGCTGACTACGGTTGAGCGACAGGCTTCACAGGCAGGTATCAAGATGCCTGAAGTCGCTATCTATGAATCACCCGACGTTAACGCTTTTGCGACTGGCATGAGTCGTAACAATGCGTTGGTCGCAGTCAGCAGTGGCCTGATAGAAAGCATGAAGATGGATGAGGCCGAAGCGGTACTCGCTCATGAAGTCAGTCATGTGGCCAATGGCGATATGGTGACCCTGGCATTGATCCAGGGTGTGGTGAATACTTTTGTTATCTTTGCATCGCGTGTCGTTGGGCACATCGTAGACCGCGTGATATTAAAGAATGATCGCGGCCATGGCATTGGTTTTTTTGTGTCGTCGATGATCGCGCAGGTTGTTTTTGGTATCCTGGCCAGTGCTATCGTGATGTATTTCTCACGGGTACGAGAATTTAAGGCGGACGCCGGCGCTGCTGAACTGGCCGGCAGCGAGAAGATGGTTGCAGCACTGCAGCGTCTGCAGAGGATTCATCAGCCTTCACGTTTGCCAGAGCAGATGGCGGCGTTTGGTATCAATGGTGGGCTGGGTGATGGGATCAAGAAGTTGTTTATGAGTCATCCGCCGTTGGAAGAGCGTATAGCGGCGTTGCGAGCTGACTCTTAGTTTTTTCTTTGTATGGTATTTGCTTAGCTCTTTTTGTTAGGCATTGCGGTATTCGCACCGCGGGCGAGGTACTCTTTTGCAACAGCCCAAAAGAGTACCCAGAAAAGGCCGCCACGTCAGCTGCGCCCCTGAAAAGCAGGGGTTCCCATAAAAACAGCCTTATTATCATGCCGCGACAGAACTCGCAAAAAACGCTCAGACAACTGTCGCAGAAAGCCCATGATAATAAAGCTGTTTTTATGGCTTGCTGAGGTGGACTTTAAAGTCAAAAGCTAAACGGCAGTATTTGCGTGAGTTGTGATAACTGAAACGGTTGCAGTATGTTTTATACTTTATTCATCCGCAAACCTCTGCACCTTATCCTTTCTTTGCCTGCACTCAAGCAGGCAAAGCCATCATTTATGTTTTGTTTAATAATTATTGATTAAATTAACTTTTGTTTTTGACCTTTACTCGCATTAGTCAAGCCATCGAGGCTGGCCGGGTATTATGGGTTTTCTGTGAAAACTGTTTGAGCGTTTTTTGCGAGTTTTTTCACAGCATGATGCCCGGTCTGACTCGATGGGTACCCCTGTGCTTTTTACAGGGGCGCCAGACGTAGCGACGGCTTTTTTTGGTTACTTTTTTTAGCTGCTGAAAAAAAGTGACTCGCCCGCGGTGCGAATACCGCAATGCCTAACAAAAAGAGCTAAGCAAATACCATACAATGAAACAGTAAGAAAGAAATCACCCCGACATCTCGGTAAAATCATACTCCATCTCAGGTAGCGGTTCCTGCAGGAAATATCCCTGGATGAAATTGACACCCATCCCCCATAACAGTGACAGACTGGTAGCGTCCGGTACATGTTGTGCGATGGTTAATTTGCCAAGCTCGGCCGCCCGTTCTGCCAGATTTTTTATCGATTCCTGGTTCTGTGGATTCTCAGCAAGGTTGTCCATGAAGCTGCCTTCCAACCTTACATAATCGGCATGTATGTGTTCCAGCAGCTGGAATGGGTTCGTGCCGGTTCCAAAATCATCGAGGATGAAGCCGCAGTTAAGGGCTTTGAGTTTATGCGATAACGTTTTTGCATTTTTCAGGTTGGTAACCGCGACAGTTTCTTTGACTTCAAAGTTTAGTGTGTTTGCTGGAATGTCTTTATCCTTGATCTGATAACTCAACCAGTCGATCAGAGTGTCATCTTTCAAAGAGGAAGCAGATAACTTGATAAAGAACCGGGTTTTCTTACCCAGTTTCAACCTCTCTCCCAATTCCTGAATCGTTCTATACAGAACCCAGCGGTCTATGGCGATAGACATGCCGATGCGCTCGGCTGCTGGCAGGAAATCCTGTGGCATGATCAGATCTTGATCGCCATCGGCTTCCATACGTACGAACACTTCATAACGTTCATCAGTATCACCATGTAGACTGACGATAGGCTGGTGGTGCAGCACGAAGCGGTCATTTTTAAGAGCGTCTGTAAGCTGTTCTTTAAATTTGGCATCGACCTCATGACGTGTGAGCTCACCTTTTTCAGGTGTGTAGGTGAATATCTGGTTGGCGCCTTTTTGAGCAGCAGCTGCGACAGCTTTTTCTGAACGGGCCAGGATGTCATTGTATTCGGGCGAGTCTCTATCGATAAGGGCGATGCCGATACAGCATGTGGTATTGATGCTGGAGCCTTTTATAGTGGTCTCAAGTTGCGCTATCGCTTTTTGTAGTTCACTGGCATAACTTTCGATGTTGTCTTTGTTGTAGCCGATAGCGATCACGGTAAAGCTGTCGTGAGTATAGCGTGAGAGTACATCACCATCACGGACGGTGTTACTCAACGTTTTTGCTGCTTCGACGATATACTGGTCTGATTCGATGACACCAACCGAGTTTTTAATCTCATCAAAATTATCGATATGTATCTCAAGGAGTGCGGCAGTATATTTACCTTGTTCACAGTCCGCGATGGTGCTCTCCAGCTTTTCTATACTGTACTGGCGGTTGAAGAGGCCGGTCAACTGGTCTTTCTGGCTCAGCAGTTTTAGCTGGCGCTCGAGTTCTTCAGAGTTAACGTCTCCTTTGCGGATGATGACCTGTATGCAGGGTTCGCCATCGATCTGTGCAGGTGAGAATTCCATCTCGCCATTAAATCCACTGCCATCTGGTTTGCGTAACGAGGTATCGAGTTTTTCGGTGCCGTCACCAGTTTTTGTGTATTGACGTAAAAAGTCTTTAAAGGTGTCTCGCCCATCGCTGGCGACCATGTCGAGGATAGGCATGCCTTCGAGGTCATCCGATTCTTCGATATCAAACATGTCCAGGTAGGAGCGGTTCGAATAAACATGCATACCTTCATGGATGTAGGCGATGGCGTCACGGGAGCTGTCGAGTAGTGAGGCGCAGCGTCGTTCTGATTCGTTGAATGATTTCCTGTAACTTGAAATTTGCTTGGCGCTGGTCGCAGACTGGTGTTCACGAGCGATGATTAGTATCAGGTGATTGATATCACTGAAACAGGTGGCGTCGACTGCTCCACTTCGCATGGCGCTGATGACATCGGGCTGCTCTTTTTTATTGACGGCGATCACACGGCAGCTTTCAGTTCGTTTGTCTTTTTTCAGGCACTCGATAGTTTGTTCAAGTGAGATCAACTCCATGCCTTCAAAGTAGATGATGAGCTCAGGCGTCTGCTTGGCAAGGACTTCAAGAAGGTCTTCGCCATCTTCAGCACGCGAAGAACGAGCTGTATAACCCGCCGTTCTTAACGAGCTGATGATTTTTTCTTCGCTGTCGAAAGAGTCATCGATGACGACCAGGTTAATTATTTTATCTTCCACTTAAGGTTTCCACGCAAATCTGATTATACTTGTTAAAAAGAAGGATTTACAATGACGACCACAGCTCGTCGAAGTCATCTTTGTTCTTGGTTGCCTCTTCTTTTTTCACCTGTTTTTTAATACGTTTGTCGACTTCCGTGTTCTTATAGGTGAACTGGGTGAAAGAGCCCGTATGTTCTTTAGTTTCTCCTAAAGTTATATTTATTTTGTTTTCCATAATCTGGACGATGAGCTTATCATTTGTTTTAAATGCATGTGAAGGTAATAGGATGCTCGATGACTGGTTTAAGGCCTTTATGCCGGGTATCATCAGGCACTCAAATGGCACCTCGCTGGGCCGGTTTACACGCTGAGCGGTAGCGGCAACAACTTTTGGTGATATCACCTGTACACCTATTTCGAGCCCATTCTCCTGTGTGAACTGCATCCAGCGGATAACGCCGACGCGCCATTCAAAATTATTTTTTGCATCGAATTCCTGTAGTGCGATCAGCTCGCCGATCTGGGCCTTTGATGTGTCGTCTGAATTCCAGCGTAAACAGTAACCCCCTGCGCTTATATTGACGGCCTCCCAGTGTGAATCTACGTTTAACTGTCGCTGCTTGATCTTTTCTTCGTTGGCAAATGTCTGTTCCCGGGTATAGGTCTCCGTCAGGGCGCGACCTTTCGCAACCATGTCCCATGAGTTGTTTTCATCTGCACCTAATTCGGTATGCGTCATGTAACCTGAAGCATCATCTATTGTGCTGATAGGATCCAGGGTGAAATCCGGATCCTGTTTTGTGGAGGCTGAAGTGCGTACGAAACCCGATTTGGTATCTAATGTGCCTTCAGTTTTGAAGGAATTACGGATCGACTTTGCGGTATTGGAGAGGCCGATAGAAACATTGATATGTCCCTGGCGTTCGGCGCGTGAGAAACGGCGTTTTGCGCTGACGCCCCACGACATGACCAGTGCATTCAAAGTTTCTAACGGGATGTCTTCACCGATAGCCGGTTTCTGTTTTGCAATTTGCTCTTCGATCAAAGATTTCACATGGGTGACGAGTCTGCTGGCATGGAGTGTGCGTATGGTGATGTTTCCTGTCAGGTCTTTTTGTGCCAGGTAGTTTGGCGGTGAATCTTCATGTATGCGCATGCAAAATACGTGGTCGATCTGTGCTTCAGACGCGTCACGTTGTATGTTCGAATGCTTTGACCATTCATAAAGTTCTTTGAAAACTCGCTCGCTGTCACGCTGTCTTAAAGCAATCGGGCGCGCCAGCGCAAATAACAGCATCTGTTTGTAACTGTTTTCGATACTCAGTTTATCCGGGCTTTTTTCTGTATCGATGACGGTGATTTCGGTAATGCCTCTGCTCTCTGCAAATGCATACAGCTGGTGTGCGTCGTACCATAGATGTTTTGGGCATGGCGCATACACTTCGCTAGAGCGCAAAAGCATCTCTGAAAGGTAATTAATCGCACGGCAGGCCGCGATGCTCAGAGTCTTGTCGTCGATCTTTGTATCAATACCATTTGCGGCTTCATAGATGATGATCTCGTAGCCATAGATCAATTCCTGCAGTATGGATTGATTTAAGTTGACGATCTTCTGGCTTTTGTCGGGAAGCGGTAAGGTGCGGTTGATGAAATACTTTTTAAGATTGTCAAAAATGTTACGTGCAAGCACGCGTATCATCTCAAGATTTTCCAGGCGCTGTTTATTAGGCATCGACTGGCGGTTCAGATCACGCAGGATCATGAAAGTCTGTTTGGTGAGTTCGCCCATATTTGAATTGGGCAGGGCAGAGAGAACCTTCTTCAGTTTTCGAGGGTGGTTCGGCGTTGCGTCCGCAGAAGGTGTCTTCTGTTCTGGTATATTTAATTTCATGGTTTTTATTTTATTATTTAATCTCTGCAAAGCCAGATCCATTGCCATATAAAACAATAACTTGGCGTTTTGATTATAATTATTCCATTGTTGCTCTTAATTGTAGCTTAGATATTAAAAATTGCAGTTTTTGCCTGTTTTCCGGCGATTTCCTGTACCAGCCTGGGGACCAGGTAACCGGGAAGTTGCTGCTGCATCAGTTTCACGATATCCAGGGCATTTTGTCGGTTAACATCAAAGTGCATGGCTCCGGTGACCGGGTCGAGCAGGTGCAGGTAATATGGCAGTGTCTTGCATTGCAGCAGACGTTTGCTCAGTGTGACAAGTGTTGTGGCGTTATCGTTCACGCCCTTCAGTAGTACGCTCTGGTTTAGTAGAGAGATGCCGGCTGCATGTAATGAGTGTAATTTAGACTGTTCATTGTGCTGTAGTTCGTTGGCATGATTCGAATGGATAACCATGACGACAAGCAGCCTGCTGGCCTGTAACAGTTTCAGCAAGCCGTCATCGATACGATCTGGTAATACCACGGGCAGGCGGGTGTGGATGCGAAGTGTTGACAGTTGTGTAATAGTCTCCAGCTGTTGGATCAGGGAAGACAATTTCTCGTTATCCATCACCAGCGGGTCGCCGCCACTTAATATGATCTCGTCTATCTCTGGGTGTTGCGCGAGGTAATAGAGTGCCTCGCTGAGATCATTTCTGTTACAGGATGACTGCTGGTACGGGTAATGCCGGCGAAAGCAGTAACGGCAATGGATAGCGCAGGCGCCGGTGCTTATCAGCAGGGCGCGGCCGTGGTACTTATGCAGTAAACCCGGTGATGCTATAGCGTCCTTATCACCAACCGGATCGTATACGCCTGCGCTTTGAATATGCAGGTGGTTCTCTGCTGTTAGTGGCAGTACCTGGCGCAATAATGGGTCATCGATATTTCCGCGCTGCATCTTGTTGATATAACTATCTGTTACCAGGCACCTGAAATCCGGCTGCTCATCGACCAGCGTAAGCTGCGCCTCAAGCTGCAGTTTTTTCAGTAGTTGGGATGCAGATGTGGTGGCATTTGCCAGTTCATTTTTCCAGTTGGATCCTGATGTTTTTGAAGTCGTAGCGAGTTTCAGATCATCATTTAATTTTTTGACGGGTGATTGCATGGCTGATAGCTGAAATTCGATGGCGAGTAAATTAGTCGGTGTTGTGATTTAAGTTAATGGAGATTCAGGGTAATATACCGGGATTATTCTATATCACAGTAATTTAGTGCAGAAGGGCGAAAGTTTAACATGGCAACATACAGTACAAACCAGTTTAAAAATGGCTTAAAAATTATCCTCGATGGAGACCCTTGCTCGATTTCCGAGAATAACGTGGTAAAGCCGGGCAAAGGCCAGGCCTTCAATAAGATAAAGGCCAAGAATCTCAGGACCGGCAGGGTCCTTGAGCGTACTTTTAAATCAACGGAGTCCGTCGAAGCGGCTGATGTCGATGAGATGAATGTAGAGTACCTGTACAGTGATGGTGAATCCTGGCATTTTATGGAGCCTACCAGTTTCGAGCAGTATGCTGCGGATGAAGTCGCAGTCGGTGATGCTGTAAAGTGGATTAAAGGCCAGGAGGTCTGTGTCATGACTTTGTGGGATGGCGCTCCGCTGACCATTACGCCGCCAAATTTTGTCGAGCTGGCAGTGGCGCAGACAGACCCTGGGCTAAAAGGTGATACTGCGCAGGGCGCCACCAAACCAGCGACGTTGGAGACGGGTACCGAGGTTAAAGTGCCGCTGTTCGTTAACGAGGGCGATATTTTGAAGATCGATACCCGTAACGGAGAATATGTATCGCGCGCCTGATGGTTTAATCGATGCCTGGCAATAACGCTGATACACAAACCTGGCGGTCTAAAGCCAGCAAAGAGACCCTTTTAAAAAGAGCTCTGATGATGAAAAACATCAGGGCTTTTTTTGATGCACGTGATGTCGTCGAGGTTGAGACGCCGCTGATCTCACACTATTCGACAACCGACCCGCACCTGGATAGCCTGCGAACGCGTTTTCGCGAGCAGGACTGCTATCTCAATACCTCACCTGAATATGCGATGAAGCGCCTGCTCGCACAGTGGCAGTTGCCGATATTCCAGATATGTAAAGCCTTTCGTGATGACGAGCTGGGTCCTGATCATAATCCCGAGTTCACCATGCTGGAATGGTATCGGCCGGGTTATGACATGATGCAGTTGATGGTCGAAGTGGCTGAGCTGGTCAGAGTCCTGCTCGGACAATCTGAAATCGACCTTGTGTTTGAATACTTAAGTTATCAGCAGGCATTTGAAAATGTGACGGGTTTCGATCCGCATCAGGTCACCGCTGAGCAGTGTTTTCAGTATTCCGTCGATAACCATGTCGAAATCCCGCAGGGGCTTACGGCGGCGGACGATGTTAATGTCTGGCTGGACTGGCTGTTGATACAGCTGGTTCTGCCGGCATTTAAATCAGATGGTTTTACGTTTTTATATGACTATCCCGCTGCGCAGTGTGCATTGGCTAAACTTGAGACTGGTCCAGGTCGGGCGAGTGTGGCGAAACGGTTTGAACTGTTTTTTGGCGAGGTGGAACTGGCAAATGGCTTTTATGAATTAACCGATGCCGACGAACAGTTGAACCGGTTCCAGCGGGAGAATCAGGAGCGAGAATATGCTGGCAAGGAAGTTTCCTGTATCGATAAAAACTTTATCGAAGCGCTCGGTAACGGACTGCCTGATTGTTCAGGGGTGGCGATGGGGCTGGATCGTTTACTGATGGTGTCGAGCGGTGCTATATCCATCGATCAGGTTCTATCATTTGCCTGGGAGCGGTCATAAGCCCTGATTATATTTTCATCAATTGTGGCATTTAACATACGCGATTTCATAATGTAATAGTCATTTGTACCATGTCTAAAAACTAAATATGAAAATTTGTCTGTAAACTTATAAATCAATCCAAATGATATGTTTTTTATATCTTCTGTACTTTAAAAGTGTCGATAAGTCAGCGAAAAACCTTGCAATTATATTTATCACAGGGCATTCTCTACTGTAAATACATATCATTTTTATGTGGGTATGTAACACTCATTATTTTATGCAAATGAACATGAAGGTAGCTTTGGGCATGTCAATAATAATAAGTCGAATAAAATTTCCTTTTTATCTCTCCTTAACACTACTCACCGGATGGTCTGCTCAAGCTCAGGCAGATAATGTCATTACCGTTGGTGTAGCGCCGCATGGTGGTTATGTCATCCTCGGTGGAAGTGTAATACCGCTTAAAGAAGTCACTCTTGCTGCCCAGATGCCCGGACGTATTGTGAGTATAGCCGGTGAAGAAGGCGATGAGTTTGCCGCTGGTACCGAGCTTGTGAAAATTAATGATGACGACCTGCTGGCTAAAAAAGCCGCTGCCGAAGCACAGTTGGCAACTACGCAGAATGCGATGCAGAATGCACAGGTGCAGTATAACCGCGAATTGTGGAATCCACGCGTTTACAACCCGCGGCCAATGGCGGGAATGGGCATGCCTTCCATGTTTGACGGCTTCTTCGATGATAATGATTTCATGCCGGGAAGTAACGGCAACAAGAGCATCGAGAGACACGCTGACCTGGTCACGCAGGGTACTCAGGTGGCATCGGCCCGTTCACGCATAACTGAAGCTCAATCTGGGCTGCGTGAGATTAATGCTAAATTGCGTGATAGCAAAGCGATCGCACCATTTGACGGTGTCATCATGCAAAAGATGGTCGAGATTGGTGATACTGTTCAGCCCGGGCAGCCGCTGATCATATTCTCTTATTCAAAATACCTGCGCATACAGGTCGAAGTACCGGCACGCTTAATGCCTGGGCTGACCAAGGGTATGGTCGTCCCGGCAAGGCTGGATGTTGGTAATACCCAGATCAATGCGCGTGTCGCTCAGATTGCGCCTATCGCAGATAACAAACAGCATACGGTGACAGTTAAGTTCGACCTGCCTGAAGGCGTGCCTGGTGGAGCAGGTATGTATGCCGAAGTTATGATACCCGATGTGAACTCACCGACCCGGGCGCTTCCGGTAATACCAAAGTCTGCTATCAGCAAGCGTGGCAGCCTGCCTTCGGTCAAAGTACTAGATGAGAATAACGTGCCTAAGATGCGCTTGATACGTACAGGTATTGAGATTGGCGATAATACTATCGTCGTGCTTTCCGGGCTCGAGCCGGGTGAAAGAATATTGACGAACAGCGGTGAGCCAAAACCACCCGTACCGTGGGATAAATAATAACAAGGCCATGCGATGAGGTTCTGGGGTGTTTTACCTGAACCTATTATAAATACGGGCGATCAGTTGTTTCGGTATCAGCCTGACGTGTGGTCGCTTTAATACTAAGCGGCTACAACGAGTATAAATTACAGCCAGAATAATTAAGAGTGATTGTTAGAAAATGACTGACGAACTGGATAAAGATCAAAACAGTAGTGATGATTTGAATAGTGATGTACCGCCATCCGCGACAACAGGGGGTAAGGATCTTGGTCTTGCAGGTACCATAGCAAAAACCTTTATTAATTCACCTGTTACACCGATGTTACTGATAGCGACGCTGCTTATTGGTCTAAGTGGGCTGATATTCACTCCTCGACAGGAAGATCCTCAGATATCGGTACCGATGATTGATATCTTCGTTTCTTACCCGGGTACATCAGCGTCACAGGTGGAAAGCCTGGTTACTGATCCGTTGGAAAGGTTGATGGATGAGATCCCCGGGGTACGGCATACTTTTTCTGCTACCCAACGCGGCAACACAATCGTTACTGTCCAGTTCTATGTGGGACAGGATCTTGGGCAGTCCATCGTCAAGGTTACCGATAAAATTAATTCAAACATGGATATGATGCCACCGGACGTCATGCGGCCGCTGGTTAAACCTGTCGCCATCGATGACGTACCGGCTATTGCTCTTACTCTCTGGTCAAAAGAAGTCGATGACAGTACTTTGCGTATTCTCGGTAATGATGTCTTACAGGAGATAGGGCAGGTAAAGAATACCGGTAAAGGTTTCGTGGTTGCCGGTCGTGCTGATCAGATCCGGGTGGAGGTATTACCTGAGCGTCTAGCAGGCTACGGAATTAGCCTGCAACAGGTTGCGGGTGCTATTACTGTGGCTAACACACAGAAAAATGTGGGTGCTGTTGAGGCCGGTAGTAAATCATTTACCGTTTATTCGGGATCTTTCCTACGCACAGCAAGTGATATCGAGCGCCTTGTCGTTGGCATGAATCATGGGTCGCCTGTTTATATGCGAGATGTGGCGGAAGTACATCACGGACCGGAAGATGCCAGAAATATTTCATCATATTATGCAGGACCAGCCTATGAAGGAATCGACCGTCCAGTCGGTGAAGCTGCGGTCACTGTGGCGATTGCCAAGAAAGAGGGCGCTAATGGTGTAACCGTTTCTAAAGCGATCCTTGAAAAGCTGGAAGAGTTAAAAGGTACCGTCATCCCGGATAATGTTCATGTGGAGATCACCCGGGACTATGGTAAATCAGCCAACGATAAAGTAAATGAGCTGTTGAGTGCGATGTTTGAGGCTACCGCGGCTGTGGCCATACTGTGTTTGATCGGTTTAGGTTTCCGTGCTGCGTTCGTGGTGGTAACTGTAATTCCTGTCGTTATCCTGATTACTATCTGGTGGGCCTGGATGGTGGATTACACCATCGACAGGGTAAGTATGTTTGCCCTGATCTTCTCGATCGGTATCCTGGTTGATGATGCCACCGTGGTAGTGGAAAATATATTCAGGCACTGGTTGATCAAGGGCCGGACGACGCTTCCCGATGCGGTTGATGCGGTGCGAGAAGTGGGCAACCCGACGATCCTTGCTACCTTTACCATTATCGCCGCACTGCTACCAATGGGCTGGGTGAGCGGTATGATGGGGCCGTATATGCGACCGATCCCGGTGATGGGTGCCTCTGCGATGTTTTTCTCGCTAATCGCGGCGTTCATATTTACGCCGTGGTTTGCTATGCGTGTTCGACCTCAACTGGATGCTCTTAAAAAAGCTGAAAAACGAGAAGAGAAGACGCGTAAGGTTGTCGCTGCCCTCTATCGTCCTCTTATCATGCCGTTGGTGAACAGTCGCAAACTTGGCGTCTTTTTCCTGATCGGTATTATCGCTTTGACAGCGATGACTATGTTGCTGTTTTATCCAACGCAATGGGTTGCGGTAAAAATGCTGCCCTTTGATAACAAGCCTGAGTTCAGCGTTATCATAAATATGCCAGAAGGCACGGCGATGCCGGTGACTGCTAACCTGGCTCATGATCTGGCAACAGCGATAAATCAGATGCCAGAAGTTAAAGCGGTGCAGACTTATGCCGGTACGGCTCAGCCGTTCAATTTCAATGGAATGGTAAGGCATTATTATCTCAGAAAGCAGCCCTGGCATGGTGACCTGCTGGTATTGTTAAAGGATAAAAATGATCGTGAGAAAAGTAGTCACCAGATAGCTGAAGAAGCGCGTGCCTTACTGACACCAATCGCTAAAAAGTCGGGTGGCCGCATTGCTATCGTAGAGATGCCGCCGGGGCCGCCGGTGCTGCAAACTGTTGTTGCAGAGATACATGGTCCGGATGCTAAGACCCGGCGTGAGGTCGCAGCTAAGATGACCGAGTTTTTTGAGAAAGCTGGTGGTGTTGTCGATGTCGATAACTACATGAACGAACCATCGTTGCACTGGCGTTTTGAAGTTAACAAGGAAAAAGCTATACGCCGTGGAGTCACAGTCGACAGCATCAACGGTACCCTGGCAATGGCCATGGGTGGTTTCAAGCTGGGTGATGTGAAGCGAGCATCGGTGATCGAACCGACTTATATCGTGATTCAGGTCCCGATGGCGACACGTTCACAGGTTAATCAATTGAGTAATCTGCCAATGGTAACCTCGGATGGAACCATCGCACCACTGGGTGAGTTAGGTCGCTTCGTGCTCGAATCGAACGAGCCGATCATCTGGCATAAAGATCTGCGTAATATCGAGTTTGTCGTCGGTGAGATGGAAGGTCGTCTTGGTGCGCCGATCTACGGTATGTTTAACGTTGAAGAATTTACCGATCAGTACACCACGCCTGATGGTGTCATCATGGAAGGTATGCCGATGAACCTGATCGGCCCACCGAGCAGTGATACAACTTCGGGCTTTGAATGGACAGGCGAGTGGACGGTTACCTTCGAAACATTCCGCGACATGGGTCTGGCATTCATGGCCGCCCTCGTGCTGATCTATGGCTTAATCGTCTGGGAGTTTCGTGACTTTGCACTGGCAGGGTTAATCATGTCGCCGATCCCATTGACCATGATAGGTATCGTGCCCGGTCACTGGTTCCATGGTGCTGAGTTCACCGCGACATCGATGATCGGTATGATCGCGCTGGGCGGTATCATCGTGCGGCAATCCATCCTTATCGTAGAATTTGTGAAGATCGAAGTGGCGAAAGGTATCCCTGTCAGAGAAGCTGCTGTTAACGGTGCTGAGATACGTATGCGCCCAATCTTCATTACTTCGCTGACCTTGATGGCAGGTGCTTTCGCTATCCTGAACGACCCAATCTTCAATGGTATGGCTATCAGCCTGTTATGGGGTGCTGGCGTCGGTACGTTGATGGCTGTCATCGTTATTCCTCTGGGTTGTATCAGTGTGCGCGAAAATTTTTACTATGAAGATTCAGAATCGGGTGAAAGGACGATTAGCGCCAAGTTTGCCGAGATTGAAGGTGAAAGCCTCGAACAGTTAAATTCGGCTGAGACCGAGTATAAAACACCATTATGGATGAAGATTTACGCTGCCGTCGTTGGCATAGTTGGCTGGATCTTTGTTATCGGCCAGATGATCTTCAATATCCTGCGTATGTTGTTCGGTATGGTCATGGGAATGTTTGGTTCTAACTCGACACCACCGCCGGCATCTTCACCACCGCCTGCAGCTCCTCCGTCTACGCCCCCTCCGGCACCACCGGTTGCTCCGGCGCCTGTCAGCACTGATGATAAGTCAGAGACAGATGCTGAGATTAGGTCTGATGAAAAGCCTGTGACGAGCAAGAAGGTCGCGCCTAAAAAACCGGCTGTTAAGAAAGCGCCGGTTAAGAAAGAAGCGCCTAAAAAAGCAGCTGTGAAAAAAGTAGTCGTTAAGAAAGAAACGCCAGTTAAAAAGGAAGTGCCTAAGAAGGCTGCAGTTGAGAAACCGGTGCCAGTGAAAGCTGAGCCAGTGAAGGCGGCACCAGAACAAGTTGTAGCAGCGAAAGTGGAGCCTGTGAAAGAAGCTCCAGTTAAAAAGGTCGCAGTTATAAAGAAAGCGATAACAAAGAAAGTTGCTAAAAAGAAAGCAACTAACAAGGTGGTAGCTGAAAAGATTGCGGTTAAAAAAATAGCGGTCAAGAAAGCGCCATCGAAAAAAACATCACCGGGTGGTCGCCGGGGTATTCGGTTAAAAGACGATACTTAGGATTTAGTGAGGTGCTTTGATGTATTTATGGAATGGTTTTGATTATTTCAAAAAAGCGTGTTTTTTAACGCTGTTACTAACTTTTTCAACGAATATGCAGGCGCAGTCATCGGCAGCCTCGAAGTCTGGTTCGGAAGCCGCGCCGACAAATTCGGCTGCAGTGAACGAGCGACAAAATACTCATTATTTTCCTCGCTGGCCTGAGCGGAGGCATGAGAAGAGAGAAAGGCTGCCACCGCCACCCCCCGGGCCATATATGTCATCCGCATTAGCATTAGATGGTTCTGTAGTCAGCAATTCACCATTCTCAGGTGATCAAAGTCTCGCGAAAGTGCCTGCTAAAGCCAGCGTATCGAAGTCAACATTTAGCCCGGATATCTCCTGGCCAAGTAACTCGCATTCTCCTCATCGCTGGAAACCCGAGGCGGGTTATCACTATGTGCAGCCACAGGCTGAAAAGCAACCATATCCTGCGGTGCCTTCAAATTATCAATATGGTTACAGGTATCCGGCTATGGGCAGGTCTGCGCCTGTTAGGCAACGAGTGCCTTGGGCAGGCAGTCAGCATCAGGATATGTACAGATACAATCGGCAGGCTGATGGCAATACAGTAATGCAGCGCAGCCAGACTACGAATAACGCGACATTCCCTACTAACAGTAATCCTTGATTTTTATAGGGGTTGTCAGGTTCGAATTAATAAGTCGGAAGAGAAGAGTGTAATTTGGTAAAATGTATTGTCTGAGTAAGTGGTAGGTTTTTTCAGAGTATGTTTTATGCAGTGCAGGGGAATAAAAAATAAATTTTTTACAAGCCGGTTTTTTACTGGTGGGATGTTTAGTTTACTGATGATAATGGTTTCACCCGTGATTGCTGACGGCGGCAGTTCACAATATTCAGTTCAAAGAGTGGCTGAAGGATCTAACCCCTGGGCTTTACCTGAAAAGCAGGAAAGCAGGCCGGGGTACCAGCAGCCATATGAATATGGGCAGCAATATCAACGTGTTCCTATGGATGGGGCAGATCAGCAGGGTCAGCGTGACGATAGCGATCGGCAATACCGGCCATCGCATCAATGGCAGCCACAGAGGGATCGCTTCGTCTCACCTTCCTTTCTCGAATCATTAAAAAAGCAGCAGCAACAGTACCAGGTCATGCCGGAAAACCGCCAGCGCCCGCAAAGCCAGCATAACCCATGGCAGCCCGGTTCATCATTACCCGGGCAGGGGACTTATGGTTATCCATCATATGGCAGCGGTACTGTCAATCCATTGTATGATGCACCGGCTGTATCGCCATGGGGTGACGGTGCTGATGTTTTATATCGTGGGGAGTCGTTTCCCATGGTACCAAGTGAAGCGCTTGGCGGTTTCCCGCCTATGCATGTGCCATCATTTGGTGTGAAAAATTTTAAAAACAGTGATTCTGAAGAGTCCGGTGAGACCTATGAAAGCAATGTTTTTAACCCATTTACGTTGTTGCCTGATTGAAGTTTAGCTTACCTTAAGGTAATGGCTTCTATCGGTTAACAGGCGTATAGTGTGTAGTTTGTCACTTACATAAATTGAAGACTATGCAGTGCAAAGGTGTTGAGTTACTCCCTCGATTCAATGCCATTATTAACGAGGGTAGTAACGAGGTAATAATATGAAATCAATGATGAAAGTTGCTGCTTTGACCGCAGCATTAGGTTTTGTCCTGGCTCCCTTAACAGCAAGTGCTGATTTTGACATGCCATGGGACAATAATAATAACAGCAGCAACAACTGGAATAATAACAACCGTTGGAATAATGACGGTTATGGTTCTGGTTATGGTGACGGTTATGGTGACGGTTCTGGTGATGTCGATGGTAACTTCAACTTTGGCATGAGTGGTAAAGGTAGTGGTCGTGGTCGTGGCGACGCTCGCAACGAATACTATGGTAATAACCGTATGGATAACCGTTGGGATAACCGTTGGGACAATAACAGTGGTTATTATAATAACAGTAACCGTGGTTATGGCCGTCCTTACTATGGTGGCCAAGGCCCAGGTTACGGTTATGGCCCAGGTCCAGGTTATGGTCCAGGTCCATACGGTGCGCCACAAGCTGCGCCACAAGCTGCGCCAGCTCCAGCACAATAGCTTGATATTGACAGGGCGGTGCCTCATGGGCACCGCCTTTTCTTTTATAGATGTTTATGAAGTACTCTACAGCTATATTGTTTTTGCTATGTACGGCGTACACAGCATTACTACAGGCCGCGTCTTTTACTGCGGACGCTGTACAGATTCGTGGCGAGAATATAAGTCACGCCAAGATGTTCTGGTTGGATGGTAACGTGCGATTTGAATACACCGAAGATGGTGTACCGATGGCGCAGATCTTTGACAATAAGAACAATAAGATTATCTGGTTAGATAACGAGAATAAATACTATCTGGAAAAGGAGATGCCAGAGAGTGAGAAAGTGACAACGGGCAGTAAAAATACAAAAACAAACGATCCATGTAAACAGTTCGTTGCTGCTGAATGTGTGTTTCTTAAAAAAACAAAGATAAATGGCCGCAAGGCTGATAAATGGCTGATTACATTAAACAATAGTGGCCATGATTTTCATATTTTTCAATGGATAGATGAAAAATACAAGAACATCCTGAGACAGGAGAATTCTGATGGATCAGGGCTCAGTGTAGTGATAAAAGATGACCAGGAAATGAATGGTCGAAAAGTCAGGATGCTGACCATGATTGCGTTCAGTGCCTCGGGTGAGCAGAAACAGGGTACCCAATGGTACGACAATGAACTTGATATCGTGGTCAAGCAAGAATACCAGGATGACGTAGTTGATGAGCTACGAAATATTGAAGTAGCTAAAGTGGACAAGTTACTGTTCGCAATACCAAAGGATTACGCTCTGTTCGATAGTACAGTACAGACAGCACAGCAGAATGAAACTGATTTACTAAAAAATGGAAATTAATTTGACTGCCTTATTGATATAAGTCATAAAGCATTGAAATTAAAAATAATTATAATCTTACAATAAGTATTTTCGGGTAATCTTTTATGTTAACAGTTGTTGGAAATCTAAAGGGTGGTACGGGAAAAAGTACGGTTGCATTTAATCTGGCGGTATGGCTCGCCCATGACAAGGCTGGAGTCAAGGCGTTTGATCTTGATCCGCAATGCACACTGGTCGATGTTAGTGAGGTGAGGATAGAAGATGGATATGATCCGTCTTTCGAAGTTTCAACCGACCTGGGTGAACTGGAAACTCTAGCCAAGGATAAAAAAAATAAGCAGCCGATCATCGTTGATATGAGCGCTACTAACATGTTTGCTATGGAAAAAGCCATTTCACTGGCAGACAGGGTGTTGATACCGATCCAGCCGAGTCAGGCTGATATCTGGTCGACACAGCGTTTTTTGAAAATTGTTAACAATAATATAGACAAGAAAAAAACAGAAGTTCTAGGGTTTCTCAATCGAGCAGATACCCATATCGGGGTGCGTGAGACAGATGAGGCTGAGCAGGCTCTGCAGATGATGCAGGGAATAAAACCTCTGGGTATACGTTTGCATCAACGTACTGCCTACCGCCGTTCATTCAGTGAGGGGCTTGCGGTATTTGAACTTGACCCGATGGGTAAGGCTTCAAAAGAGATGAAGCAACTGGCTATACTGTTAGATTGATACTGGATTGAATGAATATTGCTCATCGTAAGGAGCAGCTAAAAAAGCTACAGATGAAGATGTTGCGAGTCTAGAGGTTAATATGAAGATTATTCGTTGGTTATTAAGTCATACATTTCTTATCCTGTTAATCGTGGCAGTGATCTATGGTTATATGTTCTGGGGTAACCTGGCGGGTGAAGATACTCCTGTAGGAAAAGCGATTGCCTACCTGTCAGATGAATTCGTTGAAGTTGAGAGTTTTGTCGATGCGGTTAAATCAAAACAGGCAGAGCTAGCAAGTGAGAGAGCCCCAGCAGAGAAACAGGTTGCGTTAACGGAGCCGGAAGTTCCTGCCGGGCAGGCAGCCGCTAGAAATTTTGAACAAGGGGCGATCCCCCAGCAGCCGCTGAATATCAGCTATAGCCATAACCAGGTGCCAGTCAAGCAGAGCACCATGGGTACTATCGATACTGAAGTTGATCGTCAGGACACCGCCAGCACAGTAAATGCGCCGATGCCCCCTCCCGCAGCGTTGAATTCGACTAGCGAGAAGTTCATTCCGCCGGAGATTGAGAGCCAACTAAGTAATGTTGATGGGCACGGTAAAGTCATCGATGCATCGAAGAGCAGTAATTCGGTAAAAGAGAGCTGGATTACGGCGAGAAGATCTTTTTATCAACGGGATTATGATAAATCCATACAGAGCTATCAGGATGTGATCGATAATACAGAAGATAACTTTGATGCCTATGGCGAACTTGGTAATGTTTATTTCAACCAGGGTAAAAAACAACAGGCCGCATCCGCATATTTTGAGGCGGCCGCTATACTTATTAAAAAAGGTCAGGTCAATCGAGCACAGAGCCTGATGGGTTTGTTACGTCACCTGGATAAAACTAAGGCAGATGAGTTGCAGGCACTAATTGAATCAGCCAGCTCATAACCGAGGAGAGTTTTTACATGTTCTACGCATTACGCAATTTATTTGCTTTAGTTGGTTTTCTGGTCATCGTTGTTGCAATCTATGCGGCTGTGAAGATAGCGCCAATGAAGCAGACTTTTGACACTTTTGATGAAGGTGCTTTTGATGTCTACAGTGAGATGATGACCAAAGTGTTAGAAACTGGTAACTCCGTTGAAGCGATGGTGTGGAAAGTGAAAGTCAGTGAAGACCTGTCTGCTGACGAAGTTGAAGAGACCATGCGTTTTGTTGCTAACGAGCATAACATCAAAAATGTGGGTGAGTTACCTCTGTCCGGTCAGATCGAAGCAATGACCGGTAAAGAATCACGTTACTTGAAGATCTACATGTTCTGTAATGCGCTCACTGCAGCTCAGATGCTTGAATACAGTGATGCATATTCTGCTTTTTTACCATGTCGTGTCAGTATGGTCGAAGATAAAGAAGGCAAGCTATGGTTATACTCATTAAATATGGATGCCATGATCTACGGCGGCACTCCATTACCTGCGGAGCTGAAAGAAGAAGCCGAAGGTGTTAAGGAAATTATATTGGATATTATGAATCGAGGCGCTAAAGGCGATTTCTAAGATGGCAGATGATAAGACGACTGATAAACAGTCTACGAAAAAGGCAGCTGAGGCAAAGACTAAGCCTGCCAGCAGTGCCGTAAAGAAGGAGTCAGCAGCGAAGACTACAGCTAAACCTGCCGTCAAACCCGCTGCCAAAGCGGTTGCAAGTACATCTGCGCCTGAGACTAAAGAGCCTGTACTTAAGGCGTCGAAGGATGCGCTTGCTGCAATCGAGAAAGCCGGCGCCTCAAAAGATTCTGATATGAAGGCGGCGGCGAAGAAGATTAGTGAGATCGATAAGGTTGCAGCTGACAACTCTATCAAATCTAAAAAAGGCGTCGATGAATTAAAATCACGCGCTCACGAAGCGAAGCAGCGTGCACAGAGAAAAATACTGGAAGAGTCATATGTCAGTGATAAACCTACGGACCCGTTAGAACGGCTGGCCAATACCTTTGATAGCAGTGCGCGACGCTGGGAGATGGTGGTTTATCCGTCGATGTTTGCCTTTGTCTTATTAGCAGGTTATGGATTTTTCCTGATCTACCGGTTAACGCATGATATCGCTATCCTGTCACAGTCGGTTACGCACATGGCGGTAATCGTCTCCGATGCGATGCCACGTATGACAAAAGATTTAAACGTGATGACGGGCAGTATAGATAACATGACAGGTAACATCGATGGCATGACTACGGAGATCACTTCCATGTCTGGCCAGATGAATAGCCTTACACCGATGAGTCACAATATTCAGAGTATGACACATAACATCGGCAGCATGAACCGTTCTGTATATGGGCTGCAGCGTGATATGCATGGTATGAACCGTACGGTTTCCAGTGGTCCATTTGGTATGATGAATGACATAATGCCATTCAGTTCAGACACCAATGTGCCACCGCCAGTACAGCCGTCACCTGTATGGCCTTCATATAACCCGGCACCTCAACAACAGAGTTATTACCGGCCCTATGCGGCACCAGCACCAGCGAAACAAAAGGCGCCACAGCAGGCAGTCAAGACGGAAGTGACCATGCCGGGTGCGAGTCCGGTTTCACTGAAAGAGGTCTCCAGCCCAAAGGCTTCAGCGACAGTACAGGATAAAGGTAGGTAATCAGATATGTTAAATCGCCCGGATAAATCCATACGAGATCGTTTGACGAAACTGGAAACTCATTTAAATAATGAGAACCCGTTATTGATCGACGTGGTCTCGCGATTTAAAAAACTTGATACTGTCGCATACAAGATGGGGTTACTCGATACCAGTGACTCCTATGCAACGAGCATTCCATGGTGGCCCCTGGTCTCAATACTGGGCACCTTCTCTGCTGGTAAATCATCATTCATAAACAATTTTCTTGGTGATAAATTACAGCTTACCGGCAACCAGGCAGTCGATGACAAATTTACTGTTGTCACCTTCAGCAATAGCAAAGAGAACCGGGTGTTACCCGGCGTCGCATTAAATTCTGATCCTCGATTCCCTTTCTATCAGATGAGCGATGAGATCGATAAAGTGGCCAGTGGGGAGGGCCGCCGCATCGATGCGTATCTGCAGATGAAGACATCGCATTCAGACAAGTTAAGTGGAAAGATCATCATCGATTCACCGGGGTTCGATGCTGATGAGCAGCGTAACGCCATCCTTCGACTGACCGATCATATCGTTGACCTGTCTGACCTGGTGCTGGTATTTTTTGATGCTCGCCATCCCGAGCCGGGAGCTATGCAGGACACGCTTGATCACCTTGTGGGTAATACGATCAATCGTAGTGATTCAGAAAAGTTCCTGTACATCCTCAACCAGATCGATACCGCTGCGCAGGAAGATAATCCAGAAGCGGTAGTGGCTGCATGGCAGCGAGCACTTGCAGCTAAAGGTCTGACAGCTGGTCGTTTTTACTCTATCTATAATAAGGATGTCGCGGTACCGATAGCAGATGAAGCGGTTCGTCAGCGTTTCGAAAGCAAATGTGAACAGGATAAAGCTGCAATCTTTGAGCGTATTCACCAGGTTGAAGTCGAGCGCTCGTACCGTATCTTGGGCGCATTACAGAACATCGCCGGTGACATAGAGCATCATGTCGTGCCCGTGGTCAAAACGGCGATGACTAAATGGCTGAAGATGGTATTAACGATAGACGCGTTCGCAATCGGTATTTTCTTAATGATTCTATTAGCGCTAAGCAATGTGTTTGATGCGTGGGCGCTATTTTCTTACGATTTCACCAATGCAGGCATCATGTCTTCGGTGAAGTTAGGCCTTACCCTGGCGGGTTTCCTGGTCGTTCACTTCACTGCGCGGGCTTTTTCCGCGAGGGTGATTGCCAGGAAACTGGTATCTGATGTATTTGCAGATAAAAGCCTTGCCGGTGAACACCGTGAGGGTAAGATTCTGGCTGGCAGCATCAAGAAAGCATTCCTTAAAAATACACAACCGCTGAGAAGTCTATTCAGGCCTATGCCGGTAGGCTGGTCGATGCGGTCCAAGCGTACACTGGTGCAGGTGGCTGCAGATGCCTGTGAATTTATTCAGACAATGAATGATCGCTACACCAAGCCATCTGGTATGAGCTCGCCTGATGCTGGAGCATCAGGCAATCAGCAACAGGCAGAAGAGGTGGCGCCTGCTGTTGAACAGGTCGCTTCGGTTGAGCCGCTGTCTACGGTGAAGTCAGAGAGCAGCTAGCCTTCTTCTGCTATACCCATGTCTGGTATTGCCAGGCACTGGCCAAGTTTGATTTCAGCTTCTGCGGTCATCTCATCCGCTATTTTCATTTGATCAGTTGTCAGCACGATGACAGTGGAACCCAGGTTGAATCGACCCATCTCGTCCCCCCTCTTTAATACGATATTCTTATCGCTGTAATCAAACCGTTTTATTTTCTTAGCTTCGCTGGTGATCAGGCCTTGCCAGACGGTCTCGATTGCTGAAACATTAATGGCGCCAACCAGTATCAGCCCCATCGGGCCCTGGTCTGTTTCGAAGTAACATACGCAACGTTCGTTTCGCGCAAATAAACGAGGGATATGGTTGACTACAAATGTCGCTACACTGAACAGGCGTCCGGGAACGTACTGCATGTGTTTCAGTACACCGGTAGTTGGCATGTGTATACGATGATAGTCCCTCGGCGAGAGGTATAACGTGGCGAACTGGCCGTCCTTAAATGTCCTCGCCAGATCTTCGTCACCGCCTACCAGTTCCAGTAGACTGTATTCCTGTCCCTTGGCCTGAAAGATACGGCCGTCTTTGATCGCTTGGGCCTGACTGACCGAGCCATCGACAGGGCATAGCCAGTTTTTTTCATCAGCATCGAAAGGGCGGCACTCAGGCTTTAATGCGCGCGTAAAGAAAGCGTTCAGGGACTCGTAGGCAAACATGTTCTCTTCGACTGCTTCATGCATCTTTACCGGGTTTAGATTGGTATAGCTGCGAATGATGAAGTTCTTCAGTGGTGCCCAGCGTATCCTGGCGAGTTTGAACATCAACCAGGAAATAGCATGATGCGGAAGGATGTAAAAAAGTAAAGCGAGCAGTTTCTGTTTCATTGAAGAATATCTAGCGAGTATGGGCAAAGTATGTACGGCTGATTAAAACTGTGCTTTTTTTACAGCGACAGAGATGGTCTTAGAGCGGTTGTCTTTCGTGGTTAATTTGATTTTCACAGTGTCACCGGCTTTTAATGCTTTTACAGGGTTAAACAACATTATATGTGGGCCACCACGTTTTAATTCAAGTCTACTGTTGGCAGAGATATTTAAACTGTCATGACGGATCATCCTGGCCATACCGTCCTCATGCACTGTCTCGTGAAACTCGATGCTGCTGTAGATCTCTGATTCTGCATGGATGATTTCGATAGCTTTCGGACCTGTATTTTTTACAGTCATATATGCCACCATTACCTTACTCACCGGTGGCGCCTCTGCGATCCACGCGTCCTGGATGACAAGATCAGGATTTTGGTTATCAATTCCATCTGCGCTGAGCGGGTTGGAAATGACAGAGAAAAATATTAATAGTATGCTGAGGGTCTTGTGCTTCATGGTGTGTTAACCGGGCCAGATTTATGGCAGCAGGTCTGTTTAGGATGTAAATAGAGCAAACGATTATAAACGCATACACGCGGTCATGGAAGTCGACTTTTTGTGTACAATACAGCGATGATAAATAAACGCGAAATCGCCAATGACCTGGTCACGCTGCGTGACCTGATCCGCTGGGGAACGAGCCAGTTTAATGCGGCCGATCTAAGCTTTGTGCAGGGCATGCCGACAGCGATCGATGAAGCGGTTTATTTGTGTTTGAGTGCACTGCATCTGCCGCCAGATTTTAGTGTCGACTATTTTGATTGCGTACTGACCATGGATGAGCGGCTGCATGTTTTAAGTATGTTTCAGCAACGTATCGAACAGCATAAACCGGCAGCCTATATAACCAATGAAGCATGGTTTGCCGGCTTGAGTTTTTATGTCGATGAGCGTGTATTGATCCCGCGCTCACCGATTGCGGAAATGATCCATAACCAGTTCTCGTTGTGGATAGATACGGATCAGGTCGATAACATCCTTGACCTGTGTACCGGCAGTGGTTGTATAGCTATTGCCTGTGCCTATGCGTTCGAACAGGTGCAGGTAGATGCCAGCGATATTTCTGCTGACGCATTAGCGGTCGCAGAGATCAACCGCAGTAATCATGGGTTAGAAGGTCGAGTGCAACTGTTAGCATCAGACCTTTTCGAGTCGATACCTGATAAACGTTATGACATCATCGTTAGTAATCCTCCCTATGTCTCGTTACAGGAAATGGCTGAATTGCCTGCCGAGTTTGAATTTGAACCGGGGTCATCGGCTCTTGCTGCAGGTGACACAGGTATGGATGTCATATTGCCCATGTTGGTCCAGGCCAGAGATCATCTGACTGATGATGGTATCCTCGTGGTCGAAGTCGGTTACTCGAAACCTGCATTAGAAGCCCTGTTGCCGGAGGTGCCTTTCTTCTGGGTTGATTTTGAATACGGTGGTGACGGGGTCTTCGTGTTGACAGCAAGTCAGCTGGAAACGTATCAGGCTGATTTTGAGCGTGTTAATATCTAATCACATCTAAAAATTAATAAAGTAGTTACACATATGTCAGGAAACACGATAGGAAAATTGTTCAGTTTGACCACTGCGGGTGAGTCACATGGTGCCGGGCTGGTTGGTATCATCGATGGTTGTCCACCGGGGATCGAGCTAAGTGAAGAGGACCTGCAGGTCGACCTGGATCGCCGTAAACCGGGGACCTCTCGTCATACTACGCAGCGTCGTGAAGAAGATAAGGTGAAAATATTTTCAGGTGTTTTCGAAGGCAAGACTACCGGCACCAGTATCGGTCTGCTGATCGAAAACACAGACCAGCGTTCCAAAGATTACGGCAACATCATGGACCGTTTTCGGCCGGGTCATGCTGATTATACTTACCAGCAAAAATACGGTATACGTGATTATCGGGGTGGCGGTCGTTCTTCCGCACGTGAAACCGCGATGCGTGTTGCCGGTGGCGGCATAGCGAAAAAATTCCTCAAAGACCGTTATGGTATAGATATATACGGATACATGTCCCAGCTTGGACCTATAGAGATGCCGATGCTGGACAGAGATGAAATAAACAATAATGCTTTTTTCTGTGGTGATGCATCAAAGATTGCAGAACTCGAAGCCTATATGGATGCACTAAGAAAAGAGGGTAATTCTGTCGGCGGAAAGATTACGGTGGTGGCAGAAGGTGTTCCTCCCGGTCTTGGTGAACCGGTTTTTGATCGGCTCGATGCAGATCTCGCACATGCCATGATGGGTATCAATGCTGCCAAAGGTGTCGAGGTGGGTGACGGGTTTGATTGTATCGAAGCCAAAGGCACCGAGTTCCGAGATGAGATCACTCCTCAAGGATTCAGGAGTAACCATGCCGGTGGTGTATTAGGTGGTATTTCGTCTGGTCAGGATATCGTCGTACATACCGCGTTTAAACCGACATCGAGCATTCGTCTTTCTGGTGACACCGTGGATGTCGATGGTAACGCGATCGATGTGGTTACACATGGGCGACACGATCCCTGTGTGGCTATCCGGGCTACTCCAATCTGCGAAGCTATGCTGGCGATAGTGTTATGTGATCACCTGTTAAGGCAGCGTGGTCAGAATATGGACGTGCACTCACAGACACCCGTTATTCCATCACATACCTAGAGAACTTTATACGAAGCATCTTTTTCGACAGGGCTGCGTTAAAAATAGTCTCAAAATGCTCATTTATTTCAATAAACTCCGCTTTTTCGACGATTTTTGCCTTGCCCTGACAAAAAATCTACATCGTATAAAGCTCTCATCTAAGACGTATTAACAGATGGTCAGGAATGCCGTACCCTACTGGAAGCTGAGCGGGTTTTATTTCTTTTACTTTGCTTCACTTGGTGTGCTGGTTCCATACTGGAGCCTGTATCTAAAATCTCTTGGTTTTAGTAGTCTGGCTATCGGCAGCCTGGTGGCCATTCTGCCGGCGACAAAACTTATCGCACCTTATATATGGGGCTGGCTGGCAGACCATACGCGACGTTCCATGTTGATTATCCGTGTCTCCAGCCTGCTGGCCCTGGTAAGTTTCTCGCTGGTATTCGTCAGTCAACAGCTATTGTGGTTGACCTTTGCCATGCTGCTGTTCAGTTTTTTCTGGAACGCTACCTTGCCGCAGTTTGAAGCCATGACGCTGAACCATCTGGGAGAGGATTCACACCATTACAGCATGATCCGTTTATGGGGTTCGCTGGGGTTTATCGTGATCGTGGTCTTGATCGGCGACCTGCTGGAAACGCATGGTGCTGATGTTATCCCACTGGTCGTACTGTTTACCTTCGTACTCATTCTTCTTTTCAGTTTTATCGTTCCGGAAAAACTCAATACACCGCATGCAGACAACGCACCGATCTGGCATGTCATCAAGCAGCCAAAAGTGATGGCGTTTCTCGTGGTCTGTTTTTTGATGTTATGTAGTCACGGGCCGTATTACACTTTTTATACTATCTTCCTCGAAGAGCAGGGTTATAGCTCACACATGATAGGGGTGTTGTGGGCGGTTGGAGTACTTGCCGAAGTGATTGTTTTTTTACTGATGCATCGTTTGTTGCCAGTTTTTGGTGCGCGGAAATTGCTGATCGCTACCTTGCTGCTGACCACTATACGCTGGCTGCTCATCGGCTTTTTTGTCGATGACCTGTCGATGCTGTTTCTCGCTCAGCTCATCCATGCCTTTTCTTTTGGCGTGTTTCACTCGGTCGGCATCTCGCTGGTTCATGAATATTTTACCGGTAGTCATCAGGGCAGGGGACAGGCGCTTTATTCCAGCATGAGTTTTGGTGCAGGTGTCGCTGTTGGCAGTCTGGTCAGCGGTATGCTCTGGGACCAGTGGGGGGCAAGCGTTTTATTCGTGTTTGCATCTTGTTGTACGCTTGCTGCGCTGATCATCGTCTGGAAATTTGTCGAGTCTCCAGCCAGGTTAAAGTCGATCTGAGTTTTTCAGTGTTTCCAATAGTGCGTTGACCGGGCTTGATAACGTTCTGGAGGCATGTAGCAGGATGCCCAGGTGTCTTTCCATCTTGACGCCTTTGATCTTCAGGCGGTGTAGTGAATCATCAATCATTGACTCAGGCAGGACGCCCCAGCCCAGGCCGTTCTGTATCATCGCTTTGATGGTCTCGAGATAGTTAGATTCCATGATGATCTTTATGTTTTCATCGAGATTCAGTGCCGTGTCGATAATCTCACGAGTGTGAGTGCTGTGAGACTGGATCAATACACCATGACGGATCAGCTGTTCCCTTGTTACGGTTTTATTCTCTGTCAGGGCATGATCATTGGCAACAACACATACCATCGGGTCGCTCCAGACGGGGATGGTTGTAAGCGGTTCCTCGATGTTGTCAGGTAATGTGATCAGAGCAAGCTCTATGCTGCCTTTCAGGATCAATGCTGCGGCCTGCTCGGAATCCATGAACTGGATATCCAGTTCGACATCAGGATATTGCCTGGTGTATTGGCGCAGTACCGTTGGTAAGCGGTGTAGTCCGATATGGTGGCTGGTGCCAAACTTGAGCTGGCCGCTTACCTGTGTTCGCAAATTGCTGATGATTCGCTGTGTTTCATCGAGCTCAGAGATTATTCGCTGGTAACTGGGGATTAGTGCTTCACCGGCCTGTGTCAACTGGATATTTTTACCCAGACGGTCAAACAACTGGCAGTCGAGTGCAAATTCTAGTGATGAGATTCGTTTACTGATCGCCGGTTGGGTGAGATACAGCTTTTCTGCAGCACGGGAAAATGACCGGGTTTCTACCACCATTAAAAAAGCGCGTATATTCTGTATGTCCATGAGGTTGCACGAGTAAATAGTTTTTAGGACCTGCCTGGGCAGATGTCATACAGTATATTTCATGTATAACTAAAAGTAATCAATATTATAATAAATATGAATTTGTTTTATATTTAAAAAAGCACTAGTCTTGCAATATCAGATACGATTTACGCTGACATTCGGCATGGTAACCGGTTTCTTAAACAGATATTTAGTACGGCAGATATTACATATGAGCAACGCGAAAACACTCTACGATAAATTATGGGACGACCACGTCGTCCGTAGCGAAGAAGATGGTACGGCTTTATTATATATCGATCGCCACCTGGTGCATGAAGTTACCTCACCGCAGGCATTTGAAGGCCTACGTATGGCTGGTCGCCAGCCATGGCGAACCAGCTCGATCGTAGCGGTGCCCGATCATAATGTACCAACAACTGATCGTGCCCAGGGTATTACTGACCCTGTCGCAAAACTGCAGGTGGAAACACTGGACAGTAATTGCCGGCAGTTCGGCCTGACCGAGTTCGATATGAGTGATGAGCGCCAGGGTATCGTTCATGTTATCGGGCCTGAGCAGGGAGCAACGCTTCCAGGTATGACAGTAGTGTGCGGCGATTCTCATACCTCAACACATGGCGCTTTTGGCGCACTGGCTTTTGGTATCGGCACTTCCGAAGTCGAACATGTTCTGGCTACACAGTGTTTGATGCAGAACAAGAGCATGAATATGCTGGTCTCTGTCGATGGCGAGGTCGGTCCAGGCGTTACTGCCAAGGATATCGTCCTGGCCATCATCGGAACGATCGGTACCGCCGGTGGTACCGGATACGCGATCGAGTTCGGTGGCGACGCGATCCGTGCCCTGTCCATCGAAGGGCGTATGACGGTCTGTAATATGGCGATCGAGGCCGGTGCCCGTGCAGGCATGGTGGCAGTCGACCAGACCACGATCGACTATGTGAAAGGGCGTCCTTACTCTCCCGTCGGTGAGGTGCTGGAAAAGGCAGAAGCCTACTGGTCTACCCTGCACAGTGACGATGGTGCGTATTTTGAGAAGGTGGTCCGTCTCGATGCAACGGAGATCAAACCCCAGGTGACCTGGGGCACTTCGCCGGAGATGGTCGTTGATATCGAAGCGGTGATACCGGATCCCGATGCTGAGCACGATAATGTCAAAGCTGACGGTATGAGAAAAGCACTCACTTATATGGGGCTTGAAGCAGGTACGCCGATAACGGAGATTACAGTAGACAAGGTATTTATCGGCTCGTGCACTAACTCACGGATAGAAGATCTGCGCGCAGCGGCAAAGATTGCCGAGGGTAATAAAGTAGCAGATAATATCAAGCTCGCTATGGTCGTCCCCGGTTCCGGTCTGGTGAAAAAGCAGGCAGAAGTAGAAGGCCTGGACAAGATCTTTATCGATGCAGGCTTTGAATGGCGCGAGCCGGGATGCTCCATGTGTCTGGCGATGAATGCTGATCGCCTGGAATCGGGTGAACGTTGTGCTTCAACGTCCAATCGTAATTTTGAGGGCAGGCAGGGACAGGGAGGCAGAACACACCTGGTCAGTCCAGCGATGGCCGCTGCAGCAGCCATCAATGGGCACTTCGTCGATACGACTAACTTGTCTTAACTGGAAAAAATTATGAAATTACTCTTATCCTTAGCGCTGATGTTGGCAGTATTGACAGCCTGTAATTTTAAAGAAGGCCTGAAAGAAACGGGCGATACGATCCAGAGTGGTGCTCAAAGTGCGGCGGAAGCGGTTAAAGATCTACCAGCAGACATAAGTGAAGCATCGAATAAAGCCGAAGCAGATATGAGAAAGTAGAGAACTAATATGCAGAAGTTTATACAACATACAGGCATAGTCGCGCCGATGGATCGACCCAATGTCGATACAGATGCGATTATCCCTAAACAGTTTTTAAAATCGATAAAACGTTCCGGTTTTGGTCCGAATGCTTTTGATGACTGGCGCTATCTCGATGAAGGCGGTCCGGATATCGATAACGCCGGCCGTCGGCTGAATACTGATTTTATCTTGAATCAGCCGCCGTACGATGAGGCCACGATATTGTTAGCGCGTGAAAACTTCGGTTGTGGTTCCTCTCGTGAGCATGCGGTATGGGCGCTGGACGATTTTGGTTTTCGTGCTGTGATCGCGCCGAGCTTTGCGGACATATTTTTCAATAACAGTTTTAAGAATGGCCTGTTGCCGATCGTGCTGGATGCAGATGTCGTAGATGAGTTGTTCAACCGCGTGTCTGCTACAAAGGGGCTGGAGCTTTCCATCGATCTTGCTGCGCAGACCGTCAGCTGTGATGGTGAGCAGATCGCGTCATTCGAAATAGATGAGTTCCGTAAGCACTGTATGTTAAATGGGCTGGATGATATCGCGCTGACACTGCAGTACGCGGACGAAATAAAAACATACGAAGAAAATAGAAAGCAGACAGCCCCCTGGTTGTTTTGAAACATATCTTAGAATCATTAAGGGTGCCGGGCAATATTGATTAGTTCTTCGTTTCATAGAAGCGATATTATTTAACATTTGATTAACGGCCCGTTTGGTCGGGTTTCATTTTAGAGAAATACATGAGTTTAAAAATAGCAGTCATGCCAGGTGATGGCATTGGTATAGAAATTGTTGCTGAAGCAGTTAAGATCCTCAACCATTACAAAAGTAATGGTCGTCTTGATGTCGAGATGGAGGAGGCACCTGTCGGCGGTGCCGGGTATGATGCTGCCGGTAAACCATTGCCTGATGAGACGCTGGTGCTGGCAAAGTCTTCTGATGCGATATTATTTGGCGCTATCGGCGGCCCTGAATATGACGGCCTTGCGCGTGAACTGCGTCCCGAAAGAGGTTTGCTTGCGCTGCGTTCGGAGCTGGAACTGTTTGCAAACCTGCGCCCAGCCATCCTGTACCCACAGCTTGCGGCTGCTTCATCACTAAAGCCGGAAGTGGTGTCCGGTCTGGATATCATGATCGTTCGCGAGCTCACTGGCGGTATCTACTTCGGTGAGCCACGCGGCATAGAAACAGACGCCTCTGGTGAGCGTAAAGGTTTCAATACCCTGGTATATAAAGAGAGCGAGATAGATCGCATCAGCCGTGTGGCATTTGAAATAGCGATGAAACGTGGCAAGCGACTGTGCTCGGTCGATAAAGCCAATGTACTCGAAGTGTCCGAGTTGTGGCGTGAGGTCGTTACCAGGAATGCCAGTGAATACCCGGAAGTCGAATTGAGCCATATGTATGTGGACAATGCGGCGATGCAGTTAGTGAAATGGCCGAAACAGTTCGACGTCATGGTCACAAAAAACATGTTCGGTGATATCTTGTCGGATGCTGCCGCGATGCTGACGGGTTCTATCGGTATGCTGCCATCAGCTTCACTGGATGCAAACTCTAAAGGCATGTATGAACCGATTCATGGTTCAGCGCCTGATATCGCTGGCAAAGGCGTGGCTAACCCGCTGGCAACGATCCTGTCGTTGGCAATGATGTTACGTTACAGCCTCGACTTTGCCGATATCGCCGATGAGATCGATGCTGCAGTAGGCCGTGTTCTCGATAAAGGCTTACGTACGCCGGATATCATGGCTGAAGGCTGTAAAGAAGTCGGGACAGAAGCTATGGGTGAAGCCGTGCTGGCTGAACTGTCATAGGAATAGTCTGTGGTAGTGTCGTTGAAAAGTTTTTTAAATATTAAATTATTTAGTGAAGAATTAAGTTATGAGTAAAACATATGATGTTGCGGTTGTCGGTGCTACAGGTGCTGTTGGCGAAACCATGTTGTCCATTCTTGCGCAGCGCAAGTTTCCTGTCGGTGAAGTCTATGCGTTAGCAAGCAGCCGTTCTGCTGGTAAGCGTGTTGAATTTGGCGATAAGACACTGGTGGTTCAGGATCTTGACAAGTTTGATTTTTCGAAAGCACAGATCGGCCTGTTTTCGGCGGGTGCGTCTATTTCTGAAAAATATGCCCCTATTGCTGCTGCTGCCGGTTGTGTGGTTGTAGACAATACATCTCAGTTTCGTTATGACGACGATATCCCGCTGGTCGTGCCCGAGGTTAATCCGCATGCTATCGCGAATTATAAAACACGCGGCATCATCGCTAATCCGAACTGTTCGACCATACAGATGCTGGTTGCACTGAAGCCTATCTATGATGCGGTTGGAATCGAGCGGATCAATGTAGCGACTTACCAGGCTGTTTCCGGTACCGGCAAAGAGGCCATCGAAGAGCTCGCCGTGCAGACTGCGAGACTGCTCAATGCCAAGCCGATCGAGTGTGAAGTGTATCCGAAGCAGATCGCCTTTAATGTCCTGCCACAGATCGATGTCTTTATGGAAAACGGTTACACTAAAGAAGAGATGAAGATGGTATGGGAGACACAGAAGATTTTTGAGGATGATGCAATCAAGGTCAATCCTACGGCGGTCCGTGTGCCGGTTTTTTACGGTCATTCTGAAGCCGTGCATATCGAGACCAGGGATAAGATCAGCGCACAGCAAGCCACCGAATTGTTATCGAAAGCTGACGGTGTACAGGTGCTGGATGAACGTGTGGATGGCGGTTACCCTACCGCGGTTACGGAAGGGGCTAATAATGATGCGACCTACGTCGGACGAATCCGTGATGATATTTCACATGAACGCGGCCTGGACATGTGGGTGGTTTCTGACAATGTGCGAAAAGGCGCTGCATTAAATAGCGTACAAATTGCTGAGATTTTGATAAAACAGTATTTATAACCTATAGTTATATCTGCATACTTAAAGTATATTATTAATAATATGCTTACGAAGCAGAAAAAATAAGAATAAATCGTGGTTAATACCTGATTGTGCGGCACCTGAATGGGTGTGTTAACAGGTATTGACGGGATGAATAGGGGATCACCAGTGCGTAAATTGCCAGCTCGTAAACTGCTCGGGGCCATTGTTGCCGCAGCATTATTTCTGCCAGAAACGGCTTACACCTTGGGATTGGGTGAGATTGAGGTCAGCTCAGCACTTAATCAAAAATTAAATGCCAATATCGAACTTCTGTCGGCGTCGCCCGAGGATACCGAAACGATTATCGTCAAGCTGGCTTCTCGAAAAGAGTTTAGCCGTGCCGGGCTGGATCGTCCTTATCTGCTAAACGATCTTCGTTTTGCATCCGAAGTCATCGATGGTGTGCCCCACATCAAAGTTACTTCCAGCAGTCCGATACGTGAACCATTTTTAAATTTCCTGGTTGAGATCGACTGGCCTAATGGCCACCTGTTACGTGAATACACGGTATTGCTGGATCCGCCCGTATTTATGACACAGGCAGCCAGTCCTGCGACGGCCACGGCAGCCCAGGGAGGTGCATCGGATGATGCAGGCTTTCGACCAGGTTCATCTGCCAGTACAAACGTCGTACCGGTAGTTACACCGGGTGTTGTCGCTTCTCCGCGACCTGCAGCGGGAGCTGCTGCCCCTTTACCACAGGCCCAGCCACAGGCAGTCAGTCAGACATACATCCCTGCGCCATATGTACAACAGCAGCAGGCAACGATAAATCAGCCACCAGGTTCCTATCGGATCAAATCGGGTGATACTGCATGGAGTCTGGCGAATGCCATGATGCCAGATCAGAGTATCACCGTAGAGCAGATGATGATTGCCATGCTCAGGTCTAACCCCGAATCTTTCATCGATGAAAATGTTAATGGTCTGAAACGCGGATATATCCTGCGTGTACCGGATTATAACCAGATTGTTTCAGTCAACCCGGAGGAAGCCCGTGCGCTGGTTCGTGAACAGGCCGCTCTGTGGCGTCAGTACCAGCAGACTTACGCGGGTGGTCAGCCATCGTCAGCGATGCCAGCAGATGCGATGGGCGGTTCAGCCTACCGTGATGGCGGTGCTGTTGATGCTGGTGAAGAAGATGCGTATCTCGAGATAGTCAGTGCTGGTTCCGGTGCTTCGACCATGAGTAGTAGTAAAGACCCTACCGAGATGACAGCACAGGAGCTTCGTGCGGAGCTGGCTCTGGCGAGGGAGCGAGTTGAAACCGAGCGCGTAGAAAAAGAAGCGCTCCAGCAGCGAATCGATAGCCTGGAACAGAATCTCAGTAATATGAAAGGTATGTTGTCTATAGAAGATGATGCACTTTCAGATGTTCAGGCGCTCGGCCAGCCTGCAGCTAGTTCTACACAAGGCGAAATGCTGGAACCTGACCAGATTGAAGATGCGGCAGCCGAGATGTCAGAATCTATCGCGGAAACAGATGACATGCTTGCTGAGCAGCGTCTTGATGATGCGATATCAGAAGAGACAGAAAGTGCCGCTTCCGATATGGCTGCTACAGAAGAGGGTGCCGAAATCGAAGACGGTGAGTCTGCCGTATTCCTGGATGAAACATCAACAGATGCAGAATCTGCAGTAGAGCAAGCGGAAGAAGCTGAGCCGATGCAGGATGAGGTAGTTGCTGAAGATGTCGTTACACCGCAGTCACCGATCGTCAGTCAACCACCGGCCGACCCTCTGAGTAAATTATTGAGTGATCCGATATTGCTCGCTGCCGCAGGTGGTGGCTTATTGCTGATCCTTGCAGTAATCGGCCTGATAATCAAGAAGCGCCGTGAAGCTGCTGAAGAAAACGAAGCACCAGCAGTGATGGATATGGCTGCTGATGATCTGGAAAGTGTCGCTGATGATATCGCTGCTGAAGAAACAGCTGAGGCAGAAGTTGAGTCACTGGCTGGAGATCAGGTCGCTGACCTTGATGATGTTGCAGAGGATTTCGATTCAGATTCAACCATGATACTTGACTCCTCAGTTGAAGATACGATCATCGCTGAAGAAAGCGGTTCCGCATTGGAAGATGAAGAGGAACCACGTGATGATGTCATCGCTGAAGCTGATGTCTACCTGGCCTATGGTATATACCAGCAGGCAGAAGAGTTACTAACCCAGGCTATCGCCAACAATCCAGATCGTGATGACTACCGGGTTAAACTGGCAGAAACACATTATGCCAGTAAAAATGCTGAAGCATTTATCGAAGTAGCATCTGAGATCAAGAAGCGTGCGGGTGATGAAAATACCCCTGCCTGGAAAAAAGTTATGGTCATGGGGCAGGATCTGTGTGCAGATAACCAGATGTTCCAGGGCAGTATGGTCGGCGGTCTTGATGTTGACTCCCTGGCGCCTAAAGCACCGGAGATGGATTTTGACCTGGGCCTCGATGCAGTCGAAGAACCGGGTGATGCCGCTTCTGATCTTGACTTGAGCCTGGATGATCAACCGCTAGAATTACCTGGCATGGAGCAGGCTGAGGAGAAAGCTGAAGAAGATATGATGATCGCGGAACCCGCTGCTGAGATCGAATTTGATCTGAGTGACACCGGGGCTGTAGAAGAAGCGCCTGCTGAAGATGAATTCTCACTCGATATCGATGCTTCAGAGCTTGATATCGATATCCAGGAAGAGGCGGAAGAGCCTGTAGCAAGTGAAGACGATGAGATTCACGATGTTGGTGACATCGATATCGACTTTGGACTGGATGAAGAAACACCTGCTGACGAGGCAGATGAAGAAATTGCTATAGACCTGACGGATGAAGCCGAGTCGCTGGATCTTGATCTGGATGACGCATTTGCTAAGGAATCACCAGAAGCAGCGGTTCCAGAAGAGGCGGCAACTTCAGCAGCGATTGATGAATTGTCTGATGAAGAGGATTTTGATCTGTCGAGCCTGGACGATGTCGATGAGGTCAGCACCAAGCTTGACCTTGCTCGCGCCTATCTTGATATGGGTGACCATGAAGGTACACGTGGCATACTTGAGGAAGTGATCGCGGAAGGTAATGATGAACAGAAGCAGGAAGCTAATGAGTTGATGGCAAAACTGGATTAGATTAGCTAAAAACTCATCACCGAAACTGCTGTAAAATAACGAGCGCCAGTCTGATTTCAGTCTGGCGTTTTTTTATTGTTTTTTTTAAAACTACTATCTAACAGTGATACCAGGGCAGAGCGGCTATTTCTTTATGATAAAAAGTCTGTAGATCGATATGACAAGTAAACGAATTGCGCTAGGCATAGAGTATAACGGCAGTTTATTCAATGGATACCAGTTACAGTCAACGGGAACGCGGACAGTACAGGGTGAGCTTGAAAAAGCATTGTCAAAGGTTGCCAACGAACCCGTACGCCTGACCTGTGCGGGTCGTACAGATACCGGTGTCCATGCTACTGGCCAGGTAGTGCATTTTGATACGACGGTGCAGCGTGAGTTAAAAGCGTGGATGTTAGGTGGTAATACCAATCTGCCGCGCGATATCGCTATACACTGGGTTCGCCAGGTGAGTGATGAATTCAGTGCGCGTTTCAGTGCCATCTCGCGTAGTTACCGTTACATCCTGTTTAATCGCAAAGTGCGTTCAGCGGTATTTCAGCATAATGTCTCATGGTCGTTTGAGCCGCTCGATGCTGCTGCGATGAATGATGCGGCACAACTGCTTATCGGAGAACACGATTTTTCCGCATTTCGTTCATCGCAATGCCAGGCAAAACATGCAATCCGTGAAATGCAGGCGATCAGCGTCAAACGTGAAGCTGATTACGTGATACTGGATATCAAGGCTAATGCATTCTTACATCATATGGTCAGGAATATTATGGGTACCCTGATGGTGATCGGCCGTGGTGACCAACCGGTAGCATGGATGCGCGAGGTGTTACAGGGACAGGATAGAAAATCTGCCGGCATGACCGCACTGGCCGCCGGTTTATACCTGATTAATGTAGAATACCCGGTAGAACATGGTCTGCCAGACAGTGGCTGGTTGCCAAATTTAAGTTAAGCTGTGACCGGATAATAAATCTACCAGGCATTAATCTCTATGCGTACTCGTGTTAAAATTTGCGGCATTACCCGTTGTGAAGATGCGCAGCTTGCAGTCGATGCAGGTGCTGATGCTATCGGGCTCGTTTTCTATGAAAAAAGCCCACGTTTTGTAAGCAACGAACAGGCTGCTCGAATCTGCCAGATAATACCGGCATTTGTCAGTCGTGTTGCCCTGTTTAAAGATGCTGAACAGGCGGTTGTCGAGTCAGTGCTGGCGCAGGTCGATATAGATCTTCTACAGTTTCATGGTAGTGAGACGCCTGGTTATTGCGAGCAGTTTAATCGGCCATATATAAAAGCCATAGGCATGAAAGGCATAGAACATGATGCCGATTTTTTAATTTCCAGTGCTGAAACTTTTCAGTCAGCGAGAGCTCTATTACTCGATGGTCATGCTCCGGGTGAGGCTGGAGGTACGGGAGAATCATTCGACTGGGCAGCGATCTCAGGAACCGATAAACCTGTGGTGCTGGCAGGTGGTTTGACGGTAGAAAATGTTCGTCAGGCGATAGACCTGATGCATCCTTACGCGGTCGATGTCAGCAGTGGTATCGAAAGCTCACCGGGAATCAAAGATAAAGACAAAATTGCTGCCTTTATGGAGCAGGTAAACGCTTGAATATTCTGCAAGCATATACAGGATTACGATATAAAATTTGTTATGACTCAATTAATAGATAAATCAGTAAAAAAGAAGCCGGAATCTGTCGATTATTCATCCATGCCTGATGAACACGGACACTTTGGTATATATGGCGGAATATTTGCCTCTGAAACATTGATGCAGGCGCTTGATGAGCTGCGCGACGCATATGAAAGTATTAAAACAGATGAAAGCTTTCAGAAGCAGTTCGATGCCGATCTTGCCCAGTACGTCGGACGTCCCAGCCCGTTGTATTTTGCCGAAAGATTAAGCCAGCAGGTCGGCGGTGCCCAGATCTACCTCAAACGTGAAGACCTGAACCATACCGGGGCGCACAAGATAAATAATACCATCGGTCAGGGGCTACTCGCCAAGATGATGGGTAAAAACCGAGTCATCGCAGAGACCGGCGCTGGCCAGCACGGTGTGGCATCTGCAACGGTGGCAGCACGTTTTGGTATGGAATGTATCGTCTATATGGGTGCTGAGGATATCGAGCGCCAGGCACCTAATGTCTACCGCATGAAATTACTCGGCGCAAAAGTGGTCGCGGTTGAATCGGGTTCCAAAACGTTAAAGGATGCCTTGAATGAAGCCATGCGTGACTGGGTGACTAATGTAGATGATACTTTCTACATCATCGGCACGGTTGCGGGTCCGCATCCTTATCCGGCCATGGTCCGTGATTTCCAGTCGGTCATCGGCCGTGAAGCTAAAGTGCAGATGCAGGAGCAGTGTGGTTGTCTGCCCGATGCACTGGTCGCCTGTGTCGGTGGCGGTTCAAACGCGATAGGGCTGTTCCATCCTTTCCTCGAAGATGAATCGGTTGCGATGTACGGCGTCGAGGGCGGTGGACTGGGTATCGAAAGCGGCAAACATTCCGCGCCGTTATGTGCCGGCAGTTCGGGCGTGTTACATGGAAACCGGACTTACCTGATGGAAGATGAAAATGGACAGATCATCGAAACACATTCTGTTTCAGCCGGCCTCGATTATCCTGGTGTTGGCCCCGAGCATTCCTGGTTAAAAGATATCGGTCGTGTCAATTATGTCTCCGCGACAGATGATGAGGCACTCCAGGCGTTTCACACATTAACACAGGTAGAAGGAATCATTCCTGCACTGGAATCCAGTCATGCTGTAGCCTATGCTATGAAACTGGCTGCGACCATGAAACCAGAGCAGCGTATCATCATCAACCTGTCGGGTCGTGGTGATAAAGATATCAATACAATAGCAAAGATTGAAGGTATACAGTTGTGAGTCGATTAGCCGCTCGTTTTGCCGAGCTAAAGGCAGAGAAGACAAAAACAGGATCTAAAGTTGCCCTTATCCCTTATGTGATGACCGCCGATCCTGTGCCTGAGATCACATTGCCATTAATGCATGCCATGGTTGAAGCCGGTGCAGATATCATCGAACTGGGTGCACCGTTTTCCGACCCGATGGCAGATGGCCCTGTCATACAGGCCGCATCAGAACGGTCATTAGCGCACAATACCAGTTTGCATGATGTGTTTTCACTGGTTACCGAGTTCCGTAAAACAGATGACAGGACGCCAATCGTGATGATGGGGTATCTCAATCCGATCGAAGTCATGGGTTATGACTCTTTTGCGCAGCAGGCGTCTGCCTGCGGAATCGATGGCGTTATCACTGTTGATATGCCACCGATTGAAGCGGAAGACTATGTGCCAGCATTAAAATCTCAGGGCCTGGATCCGGTCTTTCTGCTGGCACCTACGAGTACTGAAGAGCGTATCAAAAACCTGGCTGATGTCGCCAGTGGTTTTGTTTATTATGTATCGCTAAAAGGTGTCACTGGTGCAGCAACGCTGGATGTTAGCGGTGTCGAGAAGAAGGTTGCGCAGATCAGGCAGTTTATCGATCTGCCTATCGGTGTCGGTTTTGGTATCAGTGATGCCGAATCAGCAGCAAAAGTTTCCAGATGTTCAGATGCCGTGGTCGTCGGTAGTGCAATCGTTAAAAAAATGACCCTTAACAGTGGGAAAACTGAGCAAGAAAGGTCTATAATTATCAAAGAAATCAGTGATATACTTTCTGTCATGCGAGCTGCCATGGATGATGCCTAAGGCATTGATGCAAATAACTGATTTTTAACATGTGACCAATATTACAGAACAGGTATAAAAAATGAGTTTAAGCTGGTTTGAAAAATTGATGCCAACGAGCATTCGAACCGACAGCAGTACAAAACGCGGTGTACCTGAAGGCCTTTGGACCAAGTGCGCCTCATGTAGTGCGGTGTTATATCGAGCAGAGCTGGAACGCAATCTTGATGTTTGTCCCAAGTGTAACCATCACATGCGCGTCTTCGGCCGTAAGCGTATCACTATGTTTCTCGATGAAGGACCGACAGAAGAGATTGGCGCAAACCTTGTTCCGTACGACAAGTACAAATTCAAAGACAGTAAGAAGTATAAAGACCGCTTGCTGCAGGCGCAAAAAAATACCAACGAAAAAGATGCGCTCATCGTCCTGAAAGGAAAAGTAAAAGGCGTCCCTGTTGTTGTCGCCGCATTTGATTTCCGTTTCATGGGTGGATCGATGGGCTCAGTGGTCGGTGAGCGCTTCCTCAAAGCAGCAACGACTGCAATAGAAGAGAAGATTCCTTTCATCTGTTTTTCTGCCTCAGGTGGAGCAAGGATGCAGGAAGCACTGTTCTCATTGATGCAGATGGCCAAGACCAGTGCAGTGCTGGCCAAACTGGCTAAAAACAGAATTCCTTATATCTCAGTATTAACCGACCCGACCATGGGTGGTGTTTCAGCGAGTTTCGCTATGCTGGGTGATGTTCATATCGCAGAGCCAAAAGCTCTGATCGGTTTTGCTGGTCCGCGTGTAATCGAACAGACAGTCGGTGGCCAACTGCCGGAAGGTTTCCAGCGTAGTGAATTCCTGCTGGAGCATGGTGCTATCGATATGGTGGTTGATCGTCGTGACCTGCGTGATCGTATCGCAAGCCTGGTATTGATGTTATCCAATAAGCCGGCGACTCAGACCCTGTAATAATTAATACAGCAATAATTCATGCAGCAGCGGTCCTCAGTAACGAGGACCTGAACGATAATGCGATTTGAATGTCTCGATGACTGGCTTGCCTGGCAGGAAAGTCTCAACCCCAAAGAGATCGATTTAGGCCTTGACCGTGTAAGCAGCGTGTTAGAACGGGCAGGTTTATCCGGCTCGTTTAACTGCCCGCTGATTACTGTGGCCGGTACCAACGGTAAAGGTTCAGTGGTCGCAATCCTCGAAGCTATCGCAGTAGCTGCTGGATTGAATGTCTGTAGTTACACCTCTCCACATATCTTTCGATATAACGAACGTATAAAAATCAATACATTGCCGGTTGATGATGCTGAACTATGTAGTGCATTTGAGCGTATCGATCAGGCACGTGGCAACATCTCGTTGACCTATTTTGAATTTGGCACGCTGGCGGCAATCGATATTTTTTTCAGACAGAAGCCAGACCTGGTCATACTTGAAGTTGGGCTCGGTGGCAGGCTAGATGCGGTCAATGTTATGGATGCCGATGTCAGTGTATTGACCTCTGTGGCAATCGATCATATTGACTGGTTGGGTGATGATCGTGAAGCTATCGGTTATGAAAAAGCAGGAGTTTTTCGACCACATAAAACTGTTATCTGCGGTGATATGGACCCGCCACAAAGCGTTGTCGCTGAAGCTAAGAAAAAAAACTGTACGTTCTTGCAGGCGGGACGCGATTTTGATGTCATAGATGAAGATATCAAACCAGACGGTAACTGGACACTGAAGAGCCCATACCAGGACATCACCAGTTTACCAATACCAAATCTAATCGGTGAGTTTCAAAAGTTTAATGCTGCGTCCGCCATTATGGCTTTACAGATACTACTGGAATGTTCATTGTTAAATAAAAGGATTGATCTTGTCAGTGCAGCGGTAACAGCGATGGGAAAGATAGCGCTTGCTGGTCGGTTTCAGAAGTTGCTTGATCATCCAAGGGTATATGTGGACGTCGCACATAATCCACATGCCGCATCGGCATTGTCTTCACAGCTGAAGCTGACGGTTTCTGCTGAAGGAAAGACGTGGGCCATCGTAGCCATGCTGGCTGATAAGGACATAATGGGTGTAATCGAAAAGCTGGCATCGGATATCGATACCTGGTGTATTGCCGGGCTGGAAAATGCCGCTCGTGGTCTGGCTACAGAGGAGTTTATGCAAGTTTTTCCCGATAAGGTTTCAGACCAGATAATGCCTGTTGTGACAGAGGAAAATCGGCGTGATTTGGTACTGAATCAGTGTACAATGCTGTCTGAAACAGTACTGTTGGCGACAAACGTAGCAAAAGCATGCGAGTTGGTGCTGTCGAAAGCTGATGATACTGACCGTATTATTATATTTGGATCGTTTTATACGGTTACTGAAGCCATGCAATATTTTTCTGTGAACAATGATACTTCGGAGTTAAAACACTAATGGAAGTGCCTTTACAACAACGTATTGTCGGTGCCATTGTTCTGGTCACACTGGGGGTGATTTTTATTCCTGCCTTGCTCGATGGCTCCGGTTACCGGTCGCGGCAGGTACAGGATATCGAGATCAAGGAAAAGCCCGAGTTCCCACCGTTGACCCAGAAGAAAGTGAAACCAATTGCGACCCCGCTTGGGATAAACAAGCTGGAACAGGTCAAGGTACAAAAAGCTGACCCTAAGCAGGTGCACAAAAAACCGATCAGGTCATTTGCTCTACAGGTAGGTACTTTTAGCCGTAATGAAAACGCCGAAAAAATGCGCGATGAGATGAGAGAGGCCGGTTATGCCGCCTTTGTCCATAAATCCACATCCAAGGGCAAAACCAGTTACAAAGTCAGGGTGGGGCCTGAGCTTGAGCGTAGTGTTCTGGAAAAAATAAAGGCGGAACTTAAAAAGTCGAAGAAAATTGATGCTTATATCGTCAATCATCCATAACAAAGTGGTCCATACGGTTTCATCATGCACTTTCAGAAAGCCGGCAAAAGCGTATAATACCCCTTTAGAAAAACACATGTGAATTTCATGACAGTCGTAGACGTAGTCGTAATATTTGTAATTTTCCTCTCTGCCTTATTCAGTTTGATCCGTGGATTCGTTAAAGAAGCCATCTCGCTGGCGACCTGGATCATCGCTATCTGGCTGGCCGCAACTTTCGCCCCCAAACTGGCAGCAGCACTGCCGAACACTATCGAGTCTGAGGCTGTGCGCCAGGCGATCGGTTTTGGCGTATTATTTGTACTGACACTGGTGGTTGGTGCTATCGTAAATACACTGATTAATCAGGTTGTGAAAAAAACAGGGCTGTCTGGTGCAGACCGAATCTTTGGCGTGGTTTTTGGTGTATTACGCGGCGGATTAATAATTATCGTCTTTGTTGTTATCGGTGGCATGACACCATTGCCTGATGCAGAGTGGTGGCAGTCGTCGACTTTACTGCAATGGTTCGAAAGTGCCGCCATGGTTATACAGGAATACATTCCGGAAGACCTTAATCTTTCTTACCAACCAACGAAATAAAGAGTAGCTTCATATGTGTGGTATTACCGGTATAGTTGCGCATAGCGCAGTTAATCTTGATCTATATGAATCACTGTCTGTGTTGCAGCACCGTGGTCAGGATGCGGCGGGAATAATGACCTGTGAAAACGGTCGTTTTTATATGAAGAAAGGCAATGGCCTGGTTCGCGATGTGTTTTACAAAAAACACATGCAGCGCCTGCCAGGAAAGATGGGTATCGCTCATGCGCGTTACCCTACCGCAGGTACTTCTTCATCAGCCGAGGCGCAGCCTCTGTATGTGAATTCACCTTACGGAATCGCACTCGCACATAATGGTAACCTCACCAATGCTGAGCAGCTGAAAGAAGAGCTGTTTCAGACAGAACTCAGGCACTTAAATACCGACTCAGATACTGAAGCGCTACTCAATATTTTTGCGCACGAGCTGCAGTTAACGGCCAAGCCTGTGTTTGATCACGAAGATATCTTTATCGCTGTGGAAGGTATACATCGTCGCTGTCGTGGTGGTTATGCCGTGGTTGCCATGGTGGTGGGTAAAGGCATACTGGCTATTCGTGATCCGTATGGTATCCGCCCATTGTGTTACGGTATTCGAGAGACCGAGCAAGGGCTTGATTACATGGTTGCTTCGGAAAGCGTCGCACTACAGGCTCAGGGCTTTGAGCTGGTAAGGGATGTCGAACCGGGTGAGGCGATCTTTATCAGCGAAGATGGAGAAATGTTCGCCAGACAATGTGCACAGAATCCCGTGCTGTCTCCCTGTATATTCGAGTATGTCTATTTTGCCCGGCCTGATTCGATCATCGATGGTATCTCTGTTTATAAATCCCGCCTGCGGATGGGGCAGACACTGGTTAAGAAAATTTTGCATGAAAAACCAGATCACGATATTGATGTCGTTATCCCGATTCCCGACACCAGTCGAAGCACGGCTCTGGAAGTCGCCTTTCATCTCAATGTTAAGTATCGCGAAGGTTTTATCAAAAACCGTTACATCGGCCGTACCTTCATCATGCCTGGACAGCAAGAACGTAAAAAGTCTGTACGCCAGAAACTAAACCCGATAGAGCTGGAGTTTGCGGGTAAGAACGTTCTGCTGGTAGATGATTCTATCGTCCGCGGTACTACCTCCAAGCAGATAGTCCAGATGGCCCGTGAAGCCGGTGCAAAAAAGGTCTATATGGCATCAGCAGCACCACCGGTACGTCATCCCAACGTGTACGGTATCGATATGGCATCACATGAAGAGTTCGTCGCGCATAATAGAACCGTTGAAGAGATAACCGAGATCATCGGTGCAGACTGGTTGATATACCAGGATCTCGAAGATCTGATCAAGGCAGTACACAAAGGTAACAAGGAAGTGACTGAATTTGACTGTTCATGCTTTGATGGTGTGTATATAACAAAGGATGTCGACCAGGCTTATTTTAAGCGCCTGAACGATCAGCGAAATGATTCTGCTAAGAATAAAAAAAATATAAAAATAGCCGCGCAGTTATAACACGACCCAGTTTTATCGTAGATTTAGTGTAAAGCTGCTAATAGAGTCGCCATCACGTGAAGATGAACGATGGGTCAGATCAGTGCTGCTGTATAGCTGGAACCAGTCCCATCGAGTCCGCCAGTAAACCAAGTAATACCATCAACCATAAGATACTTCCAGCGGCTATTAACAGGTAATTCCACACACTGTATTTGTGGTTCAGGTACCCCAGTATGTCGTTATTGATCCTGTTTACCGTGGCTTGCACCGCTGTCAGTGGGTATGTGCTCAGCAAGAAGATAACAAGTGAGCCGATGATCACGGTGTTGTCTGATAATGTTTCCAGTATGCCGGTATTTACCGACACCCGATCAAGAAGGTTACCGATAACGACGGCAGCGACAAATAATGTGGCCATCAAGTTCGCATTGAACTTATGTTTTTTCTCCAGGTGCTCAGCGCTTCTATCAATCCGTTTGAACAGGGAGTGCGTAAAAAAAATCGAGAAGATTGCACGCATCAGCGGAAAGATTTTCTTATCCATCTTTGCTTGCTGCAGCTTCCAGTTCATGTAAAACCAGTAGACACCGTATAGACCAAAACTAATGATATAGAGGGTGATTAGCTTGCCTTCAGAAACAGGGAAATATTCCAGTGTATTTTGATCATTCGCATAATCGTCTGTTAGATTATTGCTGTTGTCGATGTGCGCAGATCGCATGATCTCGAGACTTTCAGCCTGATCCTGACCGGGTTTGTTCTCTGTACCTGAACCGTTCATGAAAAGTTCTCACCTGTAGCTGTCAGAAAAAATAAAATGCAGTAGCTGATTCTAACGCAGAAATTCTGCTCGAGGAACTTATCCGGTGCTCTCTATTTAATATAAGCTATTGATTATACTTTCAACTGTGTGATACTTTGAATTCGTCTATACAAGGTACTAAAGTGAACTCGATAAATATCAACGTGACAGAGCAGCAACTTCGTCTGCTGGATGATGATGGCAAACTGATTCATCAGTATCCGGTGTCGACCTCAAAATATGGTACCGGTAATCAGAATGGCAGTGAACAGACGCCACTTGGCCTGCATCGAATAAAAGACAAACTGGGTGGCGCTATGCCGGTTAACGAAGTTTTTATCGGCAGGGTACCTCATGGCAACCTGGAAGAATGCATCGAACGAGGCGTTGATCTGCCTGATGACGTTATCATGAGCCGTATCATGTGGCTGGAAGGCATGGAACCGGGGCATAACAAGGGCGGTTACGTGGATACCTATCAGCGTTATATCTATATCCATGGTACCAACCATGAAGAGAGCATCGGTACGCCCACGTCGATAGGATGTATACGAATGTGCAACCAGGATATAGTCGAACTGTTTCGGCTGGTTGATGCCGGCACGGAAGTGCTCATACAAGAGTAACGATGAGAAATGCCGTTTTAGGAAGAACATTTAGAAGAATTTTACGATGACAGATAAAGAAATAAAAACAGATGCATCTGACCTTGGCTTTGCTACAAACGCTGTGCGTGGCGGCCAGGTACGCACGAATGAAAATGAGCATAGTGAACCGATATTTACCACCTCGAGTTTTGTGTTCTCATCAGCAGCAGAGGCTGCAGCGAGGTTCTCGGGTGAAGAACCGGGCAATATCTATTCGCGTTTTACCAATCCGACAGTAAGGGTCTTTGAACAGCGACTGGCGTCATTGGAAAACGCTGAATGTTGTGTCGCAACCGCCTCGGGAATGTCTGCGATAACCGCAACGATCCTGGGCCTGCTGAAAACAGGCGACCATATCGTCTCGTCTCGCAGTATCTTTGGCACCACGACGGTGCTGTTGACCAACATAATCGCGCGTTTAGGTATCGAAACGACTTTCGTCGACCTGTCTGACCTGTCCGCATGGGAAAAAGCGATCAGGCCGGAAACAAAGCTCATGTTTCTGGAGACGCCATCCAATCCACTGGGTGAGCTGGTTGATATCGCAGCGCTATCTGAGATAGCACACAAACATGGCTGCCTGTTAGCGGTTGACAATTGTTTATGTACACCGGCTTTACAACAGCCGTTAAACCTGGGTGCTGATATCGTGATTCACTCCGCGACTAAATATATCGACGGCCAGGGTCGCTGTATGGGGGGAGCGGTATGTGGCACTGAGGATGTAGTTGGGGACGGTGTCTTCGGTTTCCTGCGTAGTGCTGGACCGACCATGAGTGCATTCAATGCCTGGGTCTTTCTAAAAGGTCTGGAAACCTTAAAAATACGCATGTTGGCGCATTCGGCTGCGGCACTGGAACTGGCAGAATGGTTAGAGCAGCAGCCCGAGGTGAAAAGAGTATATTACCCTGGCTTGAAGAGCCATCCGCAATACGCACTGGCTAAAACTCAGCAGAGTGGATTTGGTGGTGTTGTATCGTTCGAATTAAACGGCGGCAAAGATGAGAGCTGGCGTCTGATCGATAGTACGAAGCTGCTTTCGATAACCGCTAATCTGGGTGATGCAAAAACAACGATCACCCACCCTGCGACGACGACTCACGGCCGCTTAACACTCGAGCAACGCAGCGAAGCGGGCATCTCTGATAGCCTGATCAGGGTCGCCGTTGGCCTCGAAGATATCGATGATATAAAAGCCGATCTACTGCGTGGTATGCGTTAAGAGATAAACCTCCAACGCATTGAGTCAGGTTACGCTTTCATATAAATAAGATATAGATCGCTAGTTAATCTACCGATACGTTCGGTTGTATCATGGAATTATCGATGGCCTCCCATGTCTCACCACCTATGAAAAAACATCTACTGCTCATCCTGATTAGCCTGTCATTAAACTTTGAGGTGTTAGCTGCTGAGGCAGCTATTGTAGAAAATAGCGTCAAGACATCAAATAGTCCGGAGAACCGTGTTGTGTTACTGGAGCTATATACTTCTGAAGGTTGCAGCAGTTGTCCACCTGCCGACCAGTTTTTAAGCAGCCTCAAATCGGCAGGCATCAGTGATCAGCAGCTTATCCCTATGGCATTTCATGTGACATACTGGGACTACATCGGCTGGAAAGACCGGTTCGCAAATCAGCAGTTCGACAGACGCCAGCGAGAACAGGCGCGTAATAATAAGTTAACGACTATCTACACGCCACAGTTCGTTCTTTCTGGTGATGATTACCGCAGTTATGCAACTTTCAGCGAAGATGTGAATAAACTAGTTGCTGAAAAAGCAACGGTAGCGATATCTCTCTCAGTACATACCTCTTCAGACGGAAAGGACATTGATATGATGAAATTGGACCTCAGTGCAGATATCTCGATGAGTGAAGTCGAGGATGTAGGTTTCTATCTGGTTGTTATCGAAGATAATCTGACAAGTGATGTAGATGAGGGGGAGAATGATGGCAGGAAGTTGCACCATGATTATGTGGTCAGGCAGTTGTTAGGCCCTTACTATCAGAGTGAACAGGAAAGCAGATTACGACGAGAACAGACGATTACTCTACAACCAGAATGGAAACGTGAAGATATAAGTATCGTGGCGTTTGCGGAGAATCGGAAAACTGGAGAAGTGTTGCAGGCTATCAGGCTGAAATATTAATCGGGGTATAGTTGATGCGCGTTTATAGTATCTTTAGGTAGTTGCTTACTTCTTATGATCGTGGGACTTATGGCCAAAACCCAAAACTGCATAGATAGGACAGAACGCAGCGATACCTGATATCAGGGGAATCAAGCCAAGCCAGCCTAATCTCCAGAGATACATCCATTCGAATTGCAGGATAGTGGTCTGCGGACCGAACCAGGCGAGAGAGATCAGTACGAGCCCGAAGACGATTCTGAATACCTGGCCAAAGATACCTAAATTACACATTGAGATAACACGCTGCAATTAAAAGATTACTACATGCTAATCATAGTATATTTGTATGATGTCGTCCCTGATATCATCAACAATTTTTCAGAAAATTATTTAGTAGAGCAGGTTTTAAAACCAAACAGCTTATAAGCTGGGCAGAACTTGAAAAGACCTGTTGCTAGTGGCACAAGGCCAACCCAGCCCCAGACAACATTTTGACCAATAATCTGATCGCCAACAAATACCAGGCTGATTAAAAACAGGCCAGCAATAATACGAACGATACGATCGATTCCGCCTACATTACACATGATAATAACTCCAGTTAGTTTGATAGTGTGGTTATATTATATTTTTGAGGGTTAGTCGTCAGTGACATTGTCACATTGATGGTAAATTTTCTCGTGTACAGTAAATAGCACGGGCTGCTGCTGGCTTTTATGTGATGCTGGAGCAGGGATGCAGTCGAGCTCAGTTGTTCGCGATTTCCCGTAAGGCAGTTTTATCGATAATTTTGATGTTGCCACGGTTAATTATTATTAATCCTTTTGATTCAAGTTCCTTTAACTGGCGGCTGATGACTTCACGTGCACTACCGAGTTCTGTCGCAATATTCTGGTGGGTAGATGTCAGGGTGTTGTTTTCATCGCACTGACTGAGTAAATGTTTGGCCAGTCGTATGTCGACTTTTCCAAATGCGACTTCTTCGACCAGTGTGATTAGATCGCTGAGATGGGTGGAGAAGGCGGAGAAAACCATTTCTCTGAATGTGGTAGAAGATTGCAGTGCTTTGTTGAACTGGCTTACCGGTATTGCTAGAGCCGTAACGCTGGTCTCGGTTTTTCCTTCCGCGGGATAGTTCTTGTTACCTAACAAACAGGAAGTGGTCAGTACGCAGGAATCACCGGTAAATAACCTGTACAGCAATATCTCTCTGCCATTCTCTGCGCGGGTAAAAACTTTTACCTTGCCATCGAGGATGATGAGGTAGTTGCTGCAGGCGTCGCCCTGATGGAATACCGTGTTGTTTTCAGGCAATGTGATTATGCTGGATACATCAAATAACTGGCAGACCACATCGTCTGCAGACTTCTCCAGTTCAGGCAGGTATTGGCGCCAGCCACTATTTGTCATGACTGGTACCAGTGATACTGTAGTGCCTTCAGAACTTTATTACTATAGACCTTTGATCCCGCGCTGCCATTGTATCTGGCCAGGGCTTTATGCAGGTCGTTCTTTTCCATATCCATATAATATTTCAAGATGGTACAGCCCATACGAAGGTTGGTCTTCATGTCGATCAGGTTGTCATCAGGACGACCTATCTCATTCAGCCAGAAAGGCATGATTTGCATCATGCCCTGGGCCCCAGATTTTGATATGGCATACGTATCAAAATGACTCTCTACTTCGATCAGTGCCAGTACCAGCTCCGGTTGTAAGTCGGACCTGGTGGCTTCGAGATGGATCTGCTTGAGCATGGCCAGACGGGTTTCTTCTTCTTTTATAAAACGTTTAAGGCGATTAGACATGTCCAGCAGCCAGACTTCAGCGTGGAAGCGGTCATCAAAACTTTCTGACGAATTGATCGCTTCGGTCAATATCTGACGAAGCCTGGGGTCGATCGACTGGCTGTCAGCCAGAGATTGCGTCGTTACAAGCGTATTGGCGATCAGCAAGATCAGGAGTGCGGTTAAACGTGTAATCATGGTTTAAATATACACATAAATGACGTTTTTACCGCATAATTCCGTAAAAATACCTGCGCAGGTAAGCATCAGCCCTGAGGCAGATCAGCCCATTTCAGCCTGCAGTCTCTGGTAGAAGCTAATGGGTTAAAAATGCAACGATATCATCTACAGTGATATCCTGGCTGTCTTCGGCATCCCGCTTTTTGTATTCCACTTTGTTCTCTTTCAGGCCACGATCACCGATAACGACCCGGTGAGGTATGCCGATAAGGTCGAGGTCTGCCAGCATGCCACCGAGACGTGCTTTTTCATCATAGAGTAGAACGTCAAGTCCAGCAGCCGTCAGCTCATCGTACAGTTTTATTGCTGCATTGCTGACATCTTCAGATTTCTGCATATTGATCGGTGCGATGGCTACGTCAAATGGCGCCAGGTTCTGTGGCCATATTATGCCGTTGTCATCATGGTTCTGCTCGATGGCAGCGGCTACGATCCTGGTCACACCAATGCCATAGCAGCCCATGGTCATGGTGGTTGCTTTACCGTTCTCATCGAGGACGGTTGCGTTCATCGCTTCTGAGTATTTTTTTCCGAGCTGGAATATATGGCCAACTTCGATACCTCGTACGATAGACAAAGTACCTTTGCCATCCGGGCTGATGTCTCCTTCGACGATATTTCTCAAGTCAGCAGCATCGGGTACGGAGCAGTCACGTTCCCAGTTGACACCGGTCAGGTGTTTGCCATCGATATTTGCGCCACAGACAAAATCTGCACATTGCAGGGCGGCGTAGTCAGCGATCACTTTGATGTGCAGTCCGACAGGTCCCAGTGAACCGGCAGAACAACCGGCAACCTGTTTGATCTGTTCATCACTGGCGAAACAGAGCGGTGATGCTACTTCATCGAGATGATCTGCTTTGATCTCGTTCAGTTCATGGTCGCCGCGTAATACCAGCGCGACAATAGAGTTTTCTTCGCTGCCTACAACTAGCAGGGTCTTCAGACATTTCGTGGCGTCTACCGAGAGAAACTTGCTGACCTCTTCGATGCTGTGCTGATCTGGCGTGTCAACGGTGGCCATCTCAACAGAGGCTGCAGGACGGGACTCATCTGGGCGTAGTGATTCCGCTTTTTCTACGTTTGCTGCGTAGTCGCCTTCACTCGAAAAAGCGATCGCATCTTCACCAGAATCTGCCAGTACATGAAATTCATGCGAACTGTTGCCGCCTATAGAGCCGCTGTCTGCCATCACCGCGCGAAACTCCAGGCCCATACGGGAGAAGATTCTGCTGTATGCCTGGTACATCACATCATAGGTTTCTTGTAGGCTCTGCTGACTGCTGTGAAAGGAATAGGCATCTTTCATCAGGAACTCGCGTGCACGCATGACACCGAATCGTGGTCTTACTTCATCACGGAACTTGGTCTGTATCTGGTAGTAAGTAACAGGCAGCTGCTTGTAGCTGGAGAGTTCTTTGCGCGCCAGGTCGGTGATGATCTCCTCGTGGGTAGGACCAAAACAGAACTCTCTGTCATGGCGGTCTTTCAGGCGTAATAGTTCAGGACCATATTGTTCCCAGCGGCCGGACTCCTGCCATAGTTCACTGGGCTGTACTGCCGGCATTAAAATTTCCAGTGCGCCGCAGTTGTCCATCTCTTCACGAACGATGTTTTCGACCTTGCGCATGACGCGCAGACCCAGGGGCAGCCAGGTGTACAGTCCGGATGCGAGCTTTCGTATCAGGCCGGCACGCATCATTAGCTGGTGACTGCTGATCTCTGCGTCAGAAGGAGTCTCTTTTAAAGTGGTCAATTGAAATTTGGATAAATACATATTCGGTATACTCGTTGGAATGTGCGCATTTTACCAACTAATCAGCAATATGCGACCGTGATTATCGATACAAGCTGGAACTATATAACGGTGTTCTGTCAGCCAGAGGGATTGTGGCTGTTGCAGGCGATATTTAGCTTATTATTTTTTTTGAAAGATGTTCGAGAGAATCTATTTGCGATGGCATAGCTTAGAAGGTGCGGTTATCCCAGCCCCACATGTGTCGTTCTGGACTGGAAAATTCTATATAGATGCGCGCACTGCTTATGTTCAGTTTGGAATTGATGAACGTGCATATCTTCGAAGAGAAGTCTGTGGTGCTGTTTTCGGGTAATCCCAGGCTCTTCAACTTAACGTGAGCAGCGGGTTCATCGCTACCGGCAAATACCAGGCTTTGATCTGGCAGCACTTTAACCATCACATAACTCTCCGGTTTTCCGAGTAGCTGTGAGGTCAGTTTCGAAGCGCTTTCAGCAAACTGCTGGCAGTCATCGACAGGCGTATTGGTGGAAATCTCTAGCAGGGGCATAATGGTGTCACCGGTTATTTGCAGAACTCGCGTTCTTTCTTCCTGGCGGCCGATATGCGTTGTTGACGCAGTTCTTCTGTCAGAGTGATATATTCACCTTTTTCGTTGATCTCTCTTAAACGACCTCGAGTGGAGATGGCCTGTAAATCACGTTTGGCTTCATTACACCATTTGCGTTTGTCCCGGTTGATTTTCTTTTCTTCCTCAGCTTCTTTTTTCAACTTGTTTTTTGCTTCCTTGTCAGCTTTGACTATGTCCACTGCGTCTTTATTCATAGTGCGTGGTGTAGTGGCCTCATGCGTACGGATTGGGACTTTTTCTGCACCTGTATTCCCGGGCTGTTCACCATAGTGTACCTGGCCATTCTCATCCACCCATTTGTAAACCCCCGCATGTGCTGGTGACTGGAGCAACAGGAAGAATGATGCTGTGATGATGCTGGTGATGATTCTCTTGCTGTACATTATCTGTATTTACCCATTGATAAGCTTGTTAGGTTAAAATAGCCGTTAATGTCCATAAAATCAACAATCATGCCTTTACTGACGAAATTATATTCACTGTTTTTTATACTAACGAGCATATGAGTAATGGCTGATCGTCGCTTAAAAATATTTCATACTGTCGCAAGGTTGCTCAATTTCACCAAGGCCGGAGAGCATCTGCATATGACCCAGCCTGCGGTAACGTTTCAGATCCGTCAGCTGGAAGATCAGTTCAATACCCGTTTATTCGACCGGACACATAATAAGGTTACGTTGACAGAAGCGGGCAAACAGGTCTATATGTATGCTGACCGTATCCTCAAGCTGTACGACGATATGAACCATAGCATCACAGAGATGACCGGTGATGTCAGCGGCGGTGTCTCTCTCGGTGCAAGCACCACGATTGCTGAATACATGCTGCCGTTACTGATCGGTGAGTTCAAGGGCAAGTTCCCCGATGTCAATATCAGCCTGAAGGAATCAAACTCCGAAGACATCATCGCCATGGTGGAAAATAACGTGGTCGATCTTGCCATCGTCGAAGGTTCAGTCAATAACAAGAACCTGATCGTTGAACAGTGCCGTGTCGACCAGCTGGTGGTGATCATGCCAAACAACCATCAACTCGCCAAAGAGCCGACATTACACGTAAAAGATATCCTGGGGCATCCCTTTATCTGCCGCGAGAGCGGTTCGGGTACACAGGAAGCCATCATCAACTATGTCGAGCTGCAGGAGCCTGACGGTATCCTGAACGTTTGCTTCGAGTTGAGTAGCCCAGAAGCGATCAAAGGCGCGGTGGAAGCCGGCATGGGTATCTCTATCGTCTCACGCGCCAGCATAGAAAAAGAATTACGTCTTGGTACTCTTACTGCCGTAGAGTTATCGCCAAAACTGGAACGCCCGTTCTCGTTTGTTCGCCAACGCTACAAGTTTAAATCGCGGGCCGCGGACGAGTTATTAGGATTCGCCCAGGAATTCTGTAAAAATATGGCCTGATCAGCATCGCTGATCTGATAGTTTCTATGTGTGACCACCATGAATAACGATATGAACAAGATTAAAGATAGTAAAGCACTGATCGAGCTTTATGACTCCATGGACGATGAACGAAAACGCAGCCTGTGTGATTTTGCTGATTTTTTATATGCACAGGCTGAACCTGTCAGCAAAGAAATTCCAGAGCCTGATGAGATCCTTCGTCCTGAGCAGGAGACAGTAGTAGGTGCGGTCAAACGACTTAAAACACAATATCATATGATTGAGAGCATGACGGTTTTTTCTGCAGCGTCATCGCTGATGACAGATCATATGGTAAAAGGGCGTGACGTGGTCGAGGTCATCGATGAGATGGAGCTTCTGTTCGAGGATGCCTACAAAAAATTATTGCAGGATAGTGAATGATTAATATTTTCAAAAACTGGTTTGAAAAACATTTTTCTGACCCGCAGGCGATCTTGCTCATATCTATCCTGGTACTGGGCGGGATACTCGTGCTGTACTGGGGCAGTATACTGTCCCCGGTTTTAGCCGGTATCATCATCGCTTATGTATTAGAAGGTCTGGTCAGGAAGATAACCAATCTCGGAATGCCGAGGTTTGCTGCGTTTATCATCAGCTACACATTGTTCATTGCAGCTCTGGCGCTGATCCTGTTCGGCCTGGTGCCATTGGTCATCAGCCAGCTGACACAGCTTATTACTGACTTCCCTCGAATCCTGGAAAAGTTCCAGCAGCTGATACTGACCATCCCCGAACAATACCCGGTATTTAACGACCAGGAGATCGAGAAGATGCTCGGCAGTTTTTCCACGGAACTGGTCAGTATCGGGCAGAAACTGGTCTCGGTCTCACTGGCTTCTGCGGTCGATGCTTTCACCGTGCTGGTCTACCTTGTGGTGGTACCACTGCTGGTATTTTTTATACTCAAAGATAAAACAGTGATAATCAACTGGTTCAGACGTTTCTTGCCTGAACAGCGAGGTCTTGCTTATTCGGTATGGAAAGAAGTCGATGCCAAGATGGGTAATTACATCCGCGGTAAATTACTGGAGATCATCATCGTCGGTGTCGCAACCTTTATCCCGCTTAAATACATGGGTATGAACTATGCCGCCACCATGAGTCTACTGGTAGGTCTTTCTGTAATCATCCCCTATGTCGGTGCAGTGGCAGTAACCATACCGGTTGCGATGATCGCCTGGTTCCAGTGGGGAGCCAGCAGCGACTTCGTCTACCTGATGATCGCCTATTCGGTGGTGCAGTTCATGGATGGCAATGTGCTGGTGCCCTTGCTTTTCTCGGAAGTGGTCAATATGCATCCGGCAGCAATCATCATTGCTGTACTGTTCTTTGGTGGACTATGGGGGGTGTGGGGTGTGTTCTTCGCGATACCGCTGGCGACACTGGTGCAGGCGGTGATTAATTCCTGGCCGTCTATTCAGAACCAGCAGGTTTAAAACTTTTTCTCGCAGAGGCGCAAAGACGCAGAGTTTTTTATATCTTATTAACAGCGCCGAAGGCGAAGTTAATAGAGTAATGTTTTTTTCTGCGTCTTTGCGCCTCTGCGAGAAATACTGTTTTTAGATTCTATGATGCTTGCGGTAATGCTTTTTCCTGCGCATCTTACGGCGTCGGCTGTTCCATATCCACAGTCCGCTGAACGATAACCAGAGCAGGGCGATGGCTGCTGCATCCATCAGGTAGACGCCGTAGTTGCCGAATATGCGTCCGCTGTGCAGGTCGAGGATAACGCGCTCTAGTTTAAGGCCGTTTCCACGGTAGGCGACCAGTAACTTTTCATACTCATCCTCATCCAGTGAATACGGTTCTGTCCATACGATGTCTTCATTGGAGATCACGTCCCAGTCCAGGATGTGCTCGTCTGCTATATAATATAACGGTTCACTGGTCTCGATGACGGGACGTTTGTATTTCATGCCGAGGCGCTGAATATTGCTGAAACTGATGCTGGTGCTAACAGACTCGATAAATTCCCCTTCATACGACAGCAGGATGATCTCATTGTCCAGTGCGACCACGATGAACTGCTCAGCACCGATTGCACCATGCATGTCCTGCTCTAAACTGGTGATAGCGATGTCATCAAAAAAAAGCTGCTTGTGCCAGGCACTGATGACGTGGCTTTCCGTTTCATTTGTTATACGGAAAGAGACCGGGTCATCTTCCGGTTTTATACCATACCAGTTGAGTAGCCAGCTGCTATTGACATAGGTTTCATCGAGTCTGAACTTCTCGGTATGGTTTAACATGATACCGGTGACCGCCAGGATGATTACCAGCAGCAGCGCCAGCAGGCCGATGCGCCGATGCCATAAAAATGCAGTTAATTTTTTTGGTTTACGATTGGTCATAATTACTTTTTACTGACCTGCTTATCTTGTACCTGCTGATCAAGCAGTAGAGCAATCCGGGCGAGTTTCTTGATGGCACGAACCGATAATGTTGCACCTGAAATATTGTCGATATTTTTATCCAGCCGGTTATCGTCTTTCAGGCTGGCCTGCTTGAACTGGTCGGTGAAAAAGTCATGGCGTACCTCCCAGCCGCGGCTCTCTCTGAATACCAGCACTTTAACCTGTTCGATCCTGCCGTTATTGACCACGATACCTGTTGTGATCTGTTTCTCTTTACCTATTTCTTCGAGTACCCAGGCAGACCTTTTCTGCTTTTGCCAGTAACGTACCCGTAATCCTTTGTACTTATGATCGAGTATATCGACGATCTGCTGTTTCAGCTCTTTCTTCAGCCACAGAATTTCAGCCTTCGGTGGGTTTTCGTCAAAGACCTCATTGATGAAATCAGCCGGCTCCTGGTAAACACCGCCCGCAAGGATAACAGGTGTCGTGAGCATGAAGATAATGAAGCACAGGTTTTTCAGGTAACTTTTCATTTGAGTGAATTTTACAGATAAAAAACTAAACAGGAGGCTCCATGAACTTTTGATTCATGGAGCCCCCGTAACCGGTAACCAGGGAGTCTTTAGAACTGATAACCTATACCCATGTTAAAGCCATCGAATCCATAGCCGTCGTCATTATCATTCTGTGCCTGGTAATCAGCTTTGATGACAACGTTCTCATGTGGCCAGTAGTTAACACCAACATCGGTCTGAGTTCGTTTGGTGTCACCTGTGCCGCCATTATCCCACTGGTTCTGGCGTACGAATACACCCCATTCCGGGTGCAATTTGTAGGAAGCTTCGATATAAGCACCATCCTGTTTTTCTTTGTCTTTATCTGACTGTAGAGCAGTATCGGCAACATCGATGTCCCAGCGTGCGTATAGACCTGTCAGGGTGAAATCAGCAATGTTCCAGCGTGCGTGTGTCTCTATCATGGTCGCACTGCCGATATCATCACTGGTATCCTGTGTCATATCGTCCTGGTACTGGGCAGTGGCAGCCAGTTCCAGTCCACGGGTACCGGTATATTTCACACGGGCAGTTGCTGCGAGATTGTTTGCTGCCGCTTTTGCTACTTTTTGACGACCGCCGCGAATGCTGGTGCCGCCATCCAGTCCACTGGTCAGGGCAACATCGTAGCTGAAACCTGAATCATAGCGTCCGGAAAACATTGCACCACCTTCCCACCATGTCGTTGGAATGATGTTCTTTTCTACGGGATTACGCTCAACACCATAGAAAGTAGGCGGTTCATGGGTTTCGTTTAAGATACCTACCGGCATCAGGAATACACCAGCATTGATGTTACTGTTTTCACCGATGTCGAATTGAACGTATGCCTGCTCGACTTCGACTTCGCCGGGCTGGTCATCACCGGCGACTGCATGTTCGATCTCTATCTCAGTGAACAGGCGGATTTTGTCGTTAAATTCGTGATTCACAAACAGTACAAAACGATGAAAATCCAGCATTTTTAGATCATCACCCTGGCCATTGCTCAGATTGTTGTAATGCAGTTCGCCATAGCCGCCAATGGTGGTATTACTGGTGCTGCCTTTACTGTTTTCTTCGACCTGTTCTGCTAACTGGTCAAATTGTTCCTGGAGGGCTTTAAACTCTTCATCGGTCACCGCGAAGGCAGGTTGTGCTAGTGCGAATGTAATAGCGCCGAACAAAGTGCTTTTTGCGATAGATTTGTGATTCACGTCTTGCTCCAGTAAATTTTAAAATAGTTAATAAGTTGACGGCTATTATACTTATCGTTAATGCAAATGCAAATGATTCTCATGTAGATTATCATATGCACTTTGGGATATCCGTTTATAACGATAGGGATAATGCCCTTGTATAAGCGGTTTTAACTGGAGCAGGAACAGGTATAATTCGCGTCTGATCAACAGGAGTAATACATGATTAAGCCACTTCAATTTCTGACGATTCCGATTCTGGGCGCATTTTTATTGTTGTCCACATCTTTGTTGCAGGCTGCAACAGTCATCGAGGTACAGAATAATAATGACCTGACCACAGTTGTAACCAATGGCCAGTTTGCACGTATGAACATGTCAGGGAGTGAGTATGTCATCGTGGACTACCGCAAACATACGGTGCAGGTCGTCAATCCGCAAAAACAGCAGGTCATGTTGCTGGACGCGGATAAACTGGCATCGTCGAATAATGGATCGCTGGTGCGAACCTCGATACAGAAACTGGGCGCTGGCGTTGAAGTAGCCGGTTACCCGACTCAGAAGTATAGCTATTCAGCGAATGGTAAATCCTGTGGTGTGATCTATGGATCGATGAATGTCTATCAGAAACAGGGCATCAAGGAGCTGTTTCAGGCGTTGAAAATCATGATGGATAAGCAGCGGGCAGTACTCGGCGGTTTGGCGAGTCTGGTTGACGACTGTACCCTGGCTGATATGAAAGTGAGTGATCACGTGAAAATAGTCGGTGTACCTATGCGTACTGATAAAAATGGTCGTGTCGAAACAGAGATCAAAAGTATTAAATATGGTGTAAGTCTACCGGCTGATACCTTTGTCATACCTGCATCATATAAGACTCTTACCCTGCAGGATCAGATAAGGGCTGCATCAACAGGTATGTCAGGAGCGCCCGTGCAAAACTCTCAGGGCATGCCACCACAGGCGCAGCAGATGATGAGGCAGGTGCAGCCGTCAGGCCAGTTGACCCCCCAGATGATGGAGCAGATGCGCCGCAGCCCGGGCATGATGAGGCAATATCCAGCGCAAGGTTACTAGAATATAACGATAGAGCTTCTTTAAGTTTTATTACCTTTTTTGATTCGAATAGGCCCTTGCTTTTCGGGATATTTACCGGATTTGTCCTTGTAAAACTCTTTTATTATTTCAAAGTCTTTTTCGATATCACCTGTCGGTGTGATCATTTTTCCAAAGCCGATGGTGCGGCTTGGAAAATCAACGTAAGCTAAACAGATCGGTATATTTGCTTCCTGTGCGATGTAATAGAACCCTGTCTTCCAGTACTCTGTTCTCGAACGTGTACCTTCCGGAGTAAGGCCGAAGACCATCTCTTCACGCTCATTGAACTGGTTGGTGATCTGTTTGATAAAGCCGGTGTGGACCAACCGGTCTACTGGGATGCCTCCCAGTAGGCGAAAGAAATAATTCAGCGGTCCGACAAAAAGCTGTTTTTTTGCGACCCAGGTGATCTTTATCTGAACCGACCAGAAACATAACAGCCCTAATGGCAGATCCCAGTTAGTGGTATGTGGGGCACCGATCATGATGAACTTTTTTTCTTCTGGCATGGTGACGTCCACATGCCAGCCGATCAGCTTTAATATGAATGTCGAGAAGATCTTAAGCATAGATGGTTATGGGTGATTGCACTTTTTTATTCATGATGCTGCTATTTCTTCCAGTTATTCTGTTTTGCGTGGTGAAGTTTCCTGTATCCATCCAGTAGCTTCTTGTGTGTGACAAAACCATCCAGACTCAGGCCCGGACTATGCAGTCCGAAAAAGTTTTCTTTACCGGTAATCACGTCGTGGCAGTTGGTTAATGTCTGTTCATCAAACATCAGCTTGAAGCAGTCGATGTAATCTTCCAGTTCCTGCTGTGCATCCATATTTATCTCGAGCAATACCTGCAGGCATAGGTAAAAACGTGTGGAGTCATCATCGAGCTGGTCGATATGTATGCTCCAGTTGACCCAGTCGATGGCTTCGTCATTTTTCAGGGCCAGGCATAACATCGCTTTTAGCTCACCGATACGCAGGCTGGCCCAGGCTGTGCCCGGGTCTGGCGCGACGCCGATAAACTCGGCCACGCGCTGGTAATCATTGTAGCCACCTTCGTCCAGACGTGTGAGGATCGACTGCCACTGTGGTTTATCGAGTTGTTTTAATGAAAGGATCTCCTCACGAAACAGGGCGCCTTCATTGTTATTATTCCAGACCAGGTCGTCTACCGGGTAGATGTCTGACATGCCCGGTACCAGGATACGGCATGAATAAACATCCAGGTGTTCATAGTCAGAGATGTAGATGTCAAAACCAAGATCATGGATGATGTCGCGCAGGTAACTGAATTCGTCTGTAGTCGAGGCATCATGGTCCCAGTCACAAAAGTCATAGTCAGGTTTGTTTTTGAAGAAATCATAAGCGATCAGTCCACTGGAATCGATGAAGTGTGTTTCCAGGTTGTGGTGATCAGCGACCTCATCAAGATCAAAGCTGGGTGATTGAAAACCATCGAGCTGATCAAGGTCACGGCCCTGTAACAGTTCTGTTACGGTCCGCTCCAGCGCCACCTCGAAACTTGGATGCGCACCGAAGGAGGCGAACACGGTGGCATTTTTTGGATTGATCAAGGTAACACTCATCACCGGGTAGTGTCCGCCCAGGGAAGCGTCAGCGATGCGCAGGTGGTATCCGTGCTGTTCGAATTTGTTGACGGCTTCGACCACTTGCGGAAAACGTTGTAATACGGCATCAGGAACTTCCGGCAAGCAGATGCCTTCTGCGATGATTTTGTTTTTTATATAACGTTCGAAAACTTCTGAGAGGCTCTGCACGCGGGCTTCATTTTTGGTGTTGCCGGCAGACATACCGTTACTGACATAAGAATTTCCGATGATGTTTATCGGGAACCAGATGTCTTTTTTATCACGCAGACGATGGTATGGGCAGGCGCAGATGCCACGTTCACCGGTGCCGGAATTAGTATCGAAGATCTTTGAAGCAGTCAGCTCCTTATCTGGATCGTAATAGTTCCAGAGTTTTTCATCGAGCAGGCCATCAGGTATGGCATCGTCCGACTCGGCTACGAACCAGCGTTCATCAGGGTAATGCACGAATTCCCCCTGAGAGAAATCCTGGCCTAGATAGAAGTCAGCAAAGAAGTAGTTGCAGCTGAGGCGTTCAAAGTATTCGCCCAGAGCACTTGCGAGACAGGATTTCTTCGTCGTCCCCTTGCCATTGGTGAACATGAGTCCACAATCTTTATCGCGTATATGGACTGAGAAAACATTGGGTACCGGGTTTAACCAGGATGCTTCTTCGATATCAAAGTTCAGTGCAACCAGTTTCTTTTGCATCGAGGCGATGGATTCTTCCAGTGCCGCATCCTTGCCCTTTATGTATGTCTTACCGTTCATGATATCTATGTCCGTAATTGTTGGATCTGTTTGTCGTGAATGTTTGCAAGCATGAGTAGTGCAATGATAGCGCCGAACAATGCCCATGCCATATCGGACTGGGTATCCCAGACGTAACCCTGTGTGCCGAGAAACGCTTCTGCAGCATCATCGCTGAGGAGTGCTACCCACCATTCCAGCATCTCATAGAATGCGCTGAGTGCGAGGCAGAAACACAGGGTGAAAAAGTGCGTAAAATATTTCCCCGAGATTATGTTGCGACGGATGACGATCTCACGGCAGATAATGGCGGGTACAAACCCCTGGGTAAAGTGACCGACCTTGTCGAAATTATTTCTCGACTGCTGGAACACGTCTCTGATGGTGTCGAACAGGGGAACTTCAGCATAAGTGTAATGACCGCCGATGAAGAGTATCCAGCAATGTACCAGGATAAGTGAATAACACAGGGGCGTCAGCGGAAAACTTCTGCGTGTTATCGCTAACACGATAAACCCAAGAATAGCTGGTGCGGTCTCGAGTACCCAGGTCGGGAAATCTTTCGGTTCGATGGCAGACCAGATGAAGACGAAAAAAAATAAACCTGTCCATATGGTCTCGCGCGGCTTGAGGTCTATTATCATTATCGAAATAAACGACGAGTTTATTTGTGTTTCTTACATGCAGTCAGCACTTCATCGACGTGGCCTTTAACTTTCACGCCGCGCCACTCTTCTAGCAGTACACCGTCTTCACCAATCAGGAAGGTGCTGCGGTCGATACCCAGATACTCCCTGCCGTATAATTTTTTTAACTTGATAACATCAAACTGTTTACACAGTGACTCGTCTTCATCGGAGAGCAGATCAAAGTTAAACTTCTGTTTGCTTTTAAAGTTTTCGTGACGTTTCATACTGTCACGTGAGACGCCCAGAATCACTGTGTTCTGGCGGGTGAATTTGGCTTTGGCATCGCGGAAGTCCTGTCCTTGCGTGGTACAGCCCGGCGTGCTGTCTTTCGGGTAGAAATACAGTACGACTTTTTTTCCGGCCAGTTCTTTCAGGCTGATGGTTTTATCGCCGGTTGACGGGCGTGAGAAATTTTTAACTTTTTTACCTATGGTTACCATGTCTGCTTCCAGTTGTCCTAGTTATAGATTTTTTATTTCCGCATCGATGTTCAGTTCGTCACAGGCCTGCATGAAGGCATCGCGTAATTTCGCAATACTGGTATCAGCAGATATGCCGATAGTCATCTGCAATGCAAACATCGGTGTGCCTGTGTGTGGCGCCGAATAACTTTCCGTATGCAGGTTGACAATGTTGATGCCGCGCTGAGAAAAGAAGCTGGCGATGTTATTGACGATACCTGGATGGTCCAGGGAGGTAACTTCGACGGCATAGGGAATGGCGTTCTCGATCGGCCTGGAGTCGGTGGTGACTTTTATCATCAGACGCATCTGCAGAGCCTGCTCGATTTCGTTTACCTGCGTCTGAATCGAATCGATCGAAGATGGTTCTCCACTGACCAGCAATAACATGGCGAATTCGCCACCGAGCACGGTCATGCGGCTGTCTTCGATGTTTAATGAATGGCTATAAATGATGTTGCTGAGTTCGTCGACAATACCGGGTCGGTCAGCACCCAGTGCCGAAATAACGAGTTTTGTAGTCATTTTTTTATACTAGAGTGAAAAAAGTGAGGCACAGTGTAAACAAAAAATGCTGAAACGCAAAATTACTAATTGAAAGGGCTTTTTGTTGTGCCACCGTCAGTGACGGTGCTTGCTTACTGATTACGGATTGTGATTATCCCAGTTCGGAGAGTTCGCGTGTCAGCATCGCCGGATCGTTCGTGTTTAACTCGATCAGCCGGCGCAGGTGTTGCAGGCTGGCAACGTCGATCTGTAGCCAGTTTAGCCCCCAGTTACCGTTATTGGTATGGGTGATGGTTACGCGGGCATGTATGGATATATCTTCACCAAGAAAAAGTGCCATGCCACAAGGATTTTTCATATCGATATCGATATTTTCGGGTGGTTCGACCAGCATGCCTTTGAGAGAGATATCCAGCAGGTTGCAGCTCCATTCCTCATGACCGCACTGCATCAGTATTTCTGCGGTAAACGGGATGCGGCTATAATTACGACGTTCTGACTGGTGTGATGTATTCAATTTTATGCCTAAAGAGTTTGCTGCCCTGTTATGTGTACTTCATTTACGCTATGTGCATAGAATGAGTATAGCAAGGGATTGTCATTTGCTGCGAAAATACGGGCAAAATGCCTGAAAATCCGTAGAGGAAATAGACATAAAGACTAGTAAATTATTCGCATTTGGCAATATATATCATTGAAATAAAGATGAAATATTGCTTAACTGTGCGCCTTATTTTTTTGGGGTTCTTCATGAATAAAAGCGGCATGTTTCGAGGCAGTATGGTCGCATTGGTCACACCAATGCACGTTGACGGCAGTGTCGACTATAAAGGCCTGGCAAATCTGGTTGAATTTCATATAGAAAACAGCACATCGGCTATCGTGTCCATGGGTACCACGGGCGAGTCGGCGACATTGAACATGGAAGAGCACTGTGATGTGATGGCGCGCACCGTAGAGATGGTGAACGGCCGTATCCCTGTGATTGCCGGAACCGGTGCGAATTCTACCTGGGAAGCCATCGAACTGACCCGGTGTGCACAGCAGGGCGGTGCAGATGCCTGTCTGCTGGTGACGCCGTATTATAACAAGCCACCACAGCGCGGTTTATATGCGCATCATAAAAAGATTGCTGAGACGGTCGATATCCCGCAGATCCTGTATAACGTTCCTGGCCGTACCGCCTGTGACATGTTGCCTGAAACGGTTAAGCAGTTATCTGAAATAGACAACATTATCGGTCTGAAAGATGCCACCGGAGATCTGAACCGTTTAGCCGAAACTCAGTCACTGCTTGCTGATGCGGAGTTTGGCCTGTACAGTGGCGATGATGAAACCGGTGCTGAGTTTATGTTACGCGGTGGTCATGGCGTTATATCTGTTACCAATAATGTCGCACCGAAAGCAATGGCCGAGATGTGCGAAGCTGCGCTGTCCGGTGACAGGGAACTGGCCGAATCGATAAACCAGCGCCTGGCGGGTCTACATTCACGATTATTCCTGGAGTCAAGCCCGATACCGGTTAAATGGGCATTGTATGAAATGGGTCTGATCGAGTCGGGTATACGTTTACCTCTGGATATACTGGAAGAGCAACATCACGAGCCGCTGCGTCATGCGATGCGTCAGGCCGAGGTACTATAATGAAATTTACAAAACGATCAGCGCCGGTTATGCAGAGGTTCGGTATGGCTGTAGCGGTGCTGATTATTGCTTCCTGCGCTAACGAGCGTCCGGTCTATCAGGGCGCTGAATACTACAAGAACCTGGAAGTACCACCAGACCTGACTGCACCAGATACCGCTGACGAGCTTAAAGTACCGAAACCCACCGAAGAAGCGCTACAACGGTTTCGCGATAACAACAAGCTGGAAACCGTGCTGACACCAAAATTTGATGGTGTGCGCATGGTGAGTTATGCCGGCAACAGCTGGATAGAAATTGATAATAACGTTGAAAAAGTCTGGCCAAGACTACTCGAATTCTGGGAACAGGAGGGTTTTGAAATGGTGCAGGTGATACCATTGCTTGGTTTCATGGAAACTGACTGGACTGAACCGCTAGGTGGTGATAAAGGGTATTTCGCATCGATGTTTCAAAAATTCCAACCGGACGCTAAAGACAAATTCCGTGTCCGTGTCGAACGTTTTGATAATGATACAAAAACACGTTTATATGTAGCGCACACGAGAATCGAACGCGTAGTTCGTGGCGAATACGGTGATGAGTTTTACTGGAAAACACTGCCCAGCAACCTGGAGGCAGAACGTGAGATCATCTCTCGTATGGCCGTATTTGCCGGTCTGGATGATACGCAGTCTCTAGCGCTACTAGAAAATTATCGTCCCTACGCCTCTCTGATTAAGATCGATAGCACGAATACCACCGCTTTGACGATGAAAGGTAGTATGGATTTCGTCTGGCGCCGTTCGGTGCGGGCACTTGATCGTATGCGAATGCAGGACATCCATGAGCATAAGGACAGCAGTACCATAAACTTCAGTGTTGGTAAAATGTCTGATGAAGATCTGGCGATCGAAACGGAAGAAGATGATCTGGCTGAGTCCAGCTGGTTAATGCAGCTGTTTACCGGTTCCGATGATGATAATAAGGAGCTAGCTAGCGACAAAAAACGCCAGTACCGTCTCGAATTTTCAGACCTTGGTGGTCTTATTCAGATAGTGGTTAAAGATGCCAGGGGTTCACAACAAACGGATGATGACGGTGATGTCTACAGCACGGCACTGGCTGAGCAGTTAAGAGACGTTCTAGTCGAGAATCTGGAATGATCAACTAGAGGCCCGGCTATTAGTATCAGTAACAGGATACTCGGCCGCTGAAAAAGCACCACTTGATGGTGCTTTTTTATTGCCAGTTTAAAAGTGCCTTTCAGATGTTATCAGCGCTTATGCTGAATGGCGATTCATCTCTTCTACCAGGTCTATAGTCGTCTGTGATACTTCCATGAACATTTCTGCGTAATCCAGCGCTTTCAGTCCATCGCTAGTGAGCTGGCTGGGTGAGAGTAGACCATCATTGAAAACAAAATATAGCAATACTGCAGCCGCCTGCTGCATATCCCACTGTTTGCCTTCGTTGTTGATCTTGATCGCGGTTTTGATAACACGACGGTAATATTCGGCCGGGATGGCGTCATGTGTATCACCACGCACATATGTCGATAGCACCTTGTCTAATTCACCATATTTAACCATGAGCTAGACCATCTGATGCTGTTGTCACGGGCGTTAAACACCCGTTTGTTAGTACTTTCTTAAACATTGTTAAAAACTTTTAAATAACTTTTCTTGTACCAAGTGTAGCAGTAGATAAAAGCCATATCAGGAAAGCAAGCAGAAAAAATGAAGCGGATATAGATATAGCAGGCAAACAACCTACGAGCGAATGGTATGCCAATCCCGGTAGTACAGTGCTTGCTTGGCCTTTCGCTGTTTTGGCTTTTATAGCGTGATAATACGAACCATGTCAGTGCCGCCGGCACCATGTTGTAGATGCCCTGCAGTGACGATCAGGATGTCACCACTGTCGGCATTCGCCAGCTGTTTTATCCGGGCAATAGCAAACTCGATACGTGCATCATCGTTTGGTTCTCCGTCGTAGAGTACCGATATGACACCCCAGTTCATCGACAGTTTGCGTGCGACACGTTCCGATGAGGTGATGGCCATGATCGGGCAGTCGGGGCGGTATTTTGACACCAGGCGTGAAGTAAAGCCGCTTTCAGTCAGGCTGATGATGGCGGCCGCTTTCAGATTTTTTGCCATACTGACCGATGCCTGTCCGATGGCCTGGGTGACCACGTTGGCGGGACTGGGTTTGATCTTCTGCAGATATCCGTACTCGTTCAGTGATGACTCGGCGCGTAACGCGATCGTTGCCAGGGTCTTCATCGCCTCCAGTGGATATTTTCCGACAGCCGTCTCACCCGAGAGCATTACTGCAGATGTGCCGTCGAGTATGGCATTGGCTACGTCGCTGGCTTCCGCGCGTGTCGGTTTCGGGTTATGTTCCATCGAAGCCAGCATCTGGGTGGCTGTTATCACGGGCTTGCCGTTACTGACGGTGGTACGGATGATGTGTTTCTGTGTCGCGGGCACATCAGCCAGTGGCAGTTCTACGCCGAGGTCGCCACGTGCGACCATGATGCCATCTGCCGCATCGACGATTTCCTCCATGTTAGCCACACCGGCCTTGTTTTCTATTTTGGCGATGATGGGGATCAGCGCATCCTTCCCGATAAGGATCTCACGCATCTTGTAGATGTCATCAGCGCTCTGTACGAATGATGCGGCGATATAGTCGACATCGTTCTCAGCAGCGAAATTCAGTTCCTTGACGATATCATCGCGGTTTTCCGGGCTGACAGCACTCATTGCCAGCTGTGTTTCAGGCAGGTTGACACTCTTGGAATTGCCGAGCAGGCCGCCATGGATGACCTGGCAGATGATGACACCGTCTTTCACTGACGCCACTTCCAGTTCGATTGCGCCATCATCCAGCAGGATCGGTATGCCTTTACGTACTTCTTCGAACAGTTTCTGGTAGGTGATCGATACACCGTTAACGTCACCCGGTTTGTCTTCTGTATGCAGGTTAAACAGCTCACCAGGTACCAGGGTGACAACATCGTCCTTCAGCAGTCCGGTACGGATCTCTATCCCCCGGGTGTCGATCATGATCGCTATATTTCGGCCGAGCTCTCTGGCGGCATTACGCAGCGTCAGGATTTGCGTACTGTGATTGGCATGTGTGCCATGTGACAGGTTTAACCGTGCGACATTCATGCCTGCTTCGATCATCGCCTTGAGCATCTCTGGCGTATTGCAGGCAGGACCGATGGTAGCAACGATCTTCGTTTTTCGTACAGGTTTGTGGCCGGAGGTTGTAGTGTTCATTATTGGTATCAATTCATTTATGTATGTAATGGTATGCGATTATGAACGTTCGGAAGACAGACGCAATATACATTGTGGGTGAGTGCCGGTTTTAGGTGATCCGCCCGTTCAATGAGATATACTTTATCTTTTATTGCCTATTACTTGCAATCTTATGACCTCCAGTACCAACCGGTTTTATCCGATCATCCGTTTTCGCTGGCTGATCATCGTCGCCAGCGTTCTGTTAACCGTGCTCATGGCGGCGGGTATGCAGAACCTTGCCTTCAATCCCGATAGCAGGGTGTTCTTCAGTAAGCAGAACCCGCAGCTGGTCGCCATGGAAGAGCTGGAAAATACCTTCGTCAAAAATGAGAATATCTATATCGCCTTACGGGCGAAACAAGGCGATATCTTCAATACAAAAACACTGGCTCTGGTCAAAGCGCTTACGGAAGCTTGCTGGCAGATCCCATACTCAAGCCGGGTCGACTCTATCACCAATTTTCAGCATATGGCAGTAGAGGGCGATGATCTGTCAGTAGATGATCTGGTTACTGATATAGCACAGCTGAGTGAGCAGAAGCTGAATGCGATCAGGGGTATCGTATTGCATGAGCATGCTCTGGTCCACCACCTGATCAACCCGGCTGGTACTATTACCGGTATCAATATCAATCTGCTCAAACCGGGCAAGTCATTGGCAGAGGTGCCGACAACGGTCGCTTATGTGAGGGGCATGCTCGATCAGTTCAGAAGCGAATATCCGCAGCATGATTTTTATCTCACGGGCTCGGTTCCATTTGACCAGGTGTTTAGCCAGGTGAGTCAGGATGACAGTGCCACCCTTGTTCCCCTGATGTATCTGATCATCATCGTGGGTGTCGGTTTGCTGTTACGTTCATTCTCAGCCTCTTTTGTCACCCTGGTGGTGATCGGCATGTCCACGGTCATTGCGATGGGCATGATGGGTTATTTGGGTATGATGATAACCTCACCGACAGCAGTGGCGCCGGTTATCATCATGACCCTGGCGATCGCTGATAGTGTTCATATTCTCTCTACTATGTTCAACGAGATGCGCCGTGGCCTGGATAAATACGCGGCGATCCTGGAAGCATTACGTATCAATTTGAAACCGGTGTTCGTTACCAGTCTGACAACCGCCATCGGTTTTCTCAGTATGAACAGCAGTGATGTACCGCCGTTTAGAGAACTGGGAAACGTGGTTGCCGTGGGTGTGCTGGCAGCGTTTGTGTTTTCTGTGCTGTTGCTGCCGGCGATCATCGCGGTACTGCCTATGCCGATGAAAACCCTTCAGCAAGAAAAAGAATCGATGAGAGACCGGTTCGCTGATTTCGTGATCAATAACAGGAAGCGGCTGCTATTTGGCAGCAGCATCGTCATGCTGTTTATTATGCTGGGAATATCTCGTATCGAACTCAATGATAATTTTATCGAATACCTGGATGAAAGTTACCAGATCCGGCTGGACACCGAACTGATCGCCAGTGAACAGGTTACCGGGCTTGATATCGTTGAATATTCTATTGACTCGGGTAGCTCTGGCGGCATTACCACACCGGCGTACCTGGATGGTCTGGATAAACTCGGTAAGTGGTTTGAACAGCAGCCTGATGTAATGACCGTGGCGACCTTTGCAGATATCATGAAGCGCCTCAACCAGAAGATGAATGGTGATGACCCTGCATATTATTCGCCGCCAGATTCTGCCGAACTGGCGGCGCAGTACCTGTTGTTGTATGAGTTGTCGCTTCCCTATGGCCTTGATCTGAATAACCGCATCGATATCGACAAATCTAAAACCCGGCTGACGGTGATAATGAAAAGGACTTCGGCTAAAAAGCTGCGACAACTTGATGAGAAGGCAAGAGAATGGATGCAGCAGAACCTCCCTCCGAGCATGTACAGTTACGGCAGCGGGCTTTCCGTTGTGTTCGCCCATATTTCCAAACGTAATATCGATACCATGTTGATCGGTATAAGCGTTGCACTGGTATTGATCTCTTTGATCCTGATCGTCGCCCTCGGCAGTGTTAAATACGGTTTATTAAGCCTGGTGCCTAATCTCTTTCCCGCCATTCTTGCCTTTGGTCTTTGGGGTTATCTGCAAAGCCAGGTCGGTCTTGCTGTCGCCGTGGTGGCAGCGATCTCGATCGGTGTGGTCGTCGATGATACCGTACACTTTCTCACCAAGTACCTGCTCGCCAGGAAAGAAAAGAATATGACGCCGGAGCAGGCGGTAAAGTACTCGTTCAATACTGTCGGCACGGCGATCGTGATCACTTCTGTCGCGCTAGCTGCAGGGTTCGCCGTGCTGGCATTTTCGGGATTCTATGTAAACTTCTCCATGGGCGTGCTGACGGTTATCGCTATCGTATTTGCCCTGCTAACCGATTTTCTGTTTCTGCCACCTTTGCTTATCGCGGCAGATGAGAAAAAGTAGGTTATTGTCTGTATGCTGGACTCTTCGAAATATCTATATCAGTAATATCGTTATCAGGCAAAAAATTATCATCAATACAAGATCAGTACCATATGACTGTTCTTCGTTTTGATTTAACAGCTGTTCATAATCTTTAATATTTGTGTAGTACATTTCACTCCCCCTTTATTATTGTCTGACGACAGAATAGTAAAAGGCTGGTCATCATACTTTGAACTGCTTCACGAATTTTTCTCCGGTCTAAAATCACAGGTGATTTAGTGATGCTGTTCAAACAATAGAGGCAATAAAAAAGCACCGGAAAACGGTGCTTTTTTATCTGAAATTTATAACCTGAAATCTGTTATCTTTTTTTCTCTATCAGTGCATATGCTGAGTGGTTATGTATAGACTCGAAGTTTTCTGATTCTACGGTATAGGCCTGGATACGTTCATCGATATTGAGTTGATGCGCGATGTCACGCACTATGTCTTCGACAAACTTTGGATTATCGTATGCGCGTTCGGTGACAATCTTTTCATCAGGGCGTTTTAACAGGCCGTACAACTCGCATGATGCCTGAGCTTCGACCATATCGATGATTTCCTCGATCCAGATAAAGTCTTCTGTCTCGACATTGACGGTGACATGAGAGCGCTGATTGTGTGCACCACGATCGGAGATTTTTTTCGAGCAGGGACACAGGCTGGTTACAGGTACCACGACTTTAAGGTTGATGATGTTGTGGTTATCCTTGCGCTCGCCGATAAACGTTACTTCGTAATCCAGCAGGCTCTGGACGCCAGATGCAGGTGCTGTTTTATTGATAAAGAATTGGAAGGTCATCTCGATGTGTCCAACTTCTGCATCCAGCAGGCTGGTCATCTCGGTCAACATGGTCTTGAAAGAATCGACCGTGATCTCCCATTCGTGATTGTTGAGGATCTCAACAAAACGCGACATGTGTGTGCCTTTAAACTCATGAGGCAGGGCAACATACATGTTGAAATTTGCGATGGTATGCTGGATCTTGCCGGTACGGTCTTTAACCTGTACCGGGTGGCGGATGTCCTTGATGCCTACTTTATTGATCGCTATGGCACGTGTGTCCTGGCTATTTTGCACGTCAGGCAGAGTGCTGGTTGCCTTGTCTGTATTACTTGGGGCTTGTTTATTCATTTTCTTCACTGTAGCGCACACAGGCGCGTTCGGTTTCCCACAAGGTAAGCGCTGTTACCTTTATTGAGTCACTGTTTATACGGGCAGAAATTTCCTTGTACATGTAGGCTGCAATATTTTCTGCCGTTGGATTAATTTTTTTAAATGGTTCAAGGTCATTCAGGTATTGATGGTCTAATCTGCCACCAACTTCCCTGGCAGCCTGCTTCATCACTTTGAAATCAACACCCATGCCGATATCGTCTAGCTGTGTCGCCACGGCTTCCAGTTCAACTTTCCAGTTGTGCCCGTGCATACGACTACATGCACCGGGATAATCCCTTAGAGTATGAGCTGACGCAAAATCTGTCACGACTTTGAGCTGGTAGCGTGCTGCCATTGTAATTCGCCTAAATAATACCTGAGTAAAACAGTAGGGATTTTATCCTGTTTTCCCTATATAAGCAATTCCTTAACTCTTGCCTGAATAGATTGCAGGATGCCTGATTTATCGAGATTCCAGTCAGTTAGCAGTTCGCCGGGCTGACCATGGTTGATGAATTTATCAGGAAAACCGATCTGTAGCATATTGGCTGACAGGTTTTGCTGGTTGAGATACTCAGAAACGGCACTGCCGGCGCCACCTGCAATCGCATTGTCTTCGATGGTGACGAGTAGTTCGTGTTGCTCCAGGGCCTTTTTGATAGCGCCGGTATCCAGAGGTTTTACGAACCGCATATTGTAAACACTGGCATCGATTTCTTCGGCGACTTCCATGGCGGTGGATAGCAGGCTGCCAAAGACCAGCAGGGCAACTTTTTTACCTTCTCTTTCCTGTTTGGCCTGGCCAAAAGGCAGTGCCCTGAGCTCGCCTTTTCTATGTTCATTGCCACTTGCGCCAGCGTCCTTGTTGATACTCATGGCCGAGCCACGTGGATACCGCACGGCGCTTGGGCCGTCATGCAGGAAAGCAGTGGTCAGCAGGCCGCGGCACTCTGCGGCATCTGCAGGCGTCATGATGACCAGGTTGGGTATGCAGCGCATAAAGCTGATGTCGTAGGCACCGGTATGTGTGGGGCCATCTGCACCGACGATGCCGGCACGGTCAATGGCAAATACCACTGATAGATTCTGTATCGCGACATCGTGTATCAGCTGATCGTAGGCGCGCTGTAAAAAAGTAGAATAGATGGCAACGACCGGTTTTAGTCCATCACAAGCCATACCAGCAGCGAGCGTTACCGCGTGCTGTTCGGCGATGCCAACATCGAAGTAACGTTTTGGAAAACGTTGCGCGAACTCGACTAGCCCTGAGCCTTCACGCATGGCAGGGGTAATGCCGACGAGCCGCTCATCCTGTTGCGCCATGTCGCATATCCATTGCCCGAAGATCTCGGTATAGCTTGGCGCGCTGCTGGCATTCGTCGCATGTGACTTGCCGGTGCTAAGATCAAATGCGCTGACACCGTGGAATTTAACGGGTGCATCTTCAGCCGGGAAGTAACCTTTGCCTTTCTGGGTCTTGATGTGCAGTAAGCGTGGACCGGTCTGCTGATTGATGTTCTGTAAAACAGGGATCAGGGTATCCAGGTCGTGACCGTCGACCGGGCCGAAATAGTTGAAGCCAAGCTCCTCGAAAAGGGTACCTGGTGCGATCATGCCTTTTACATGCTCTTCTGTACGTCTTGCCAGCTCCAGTGCGGGCGGGATATTTTCCAATACTTTTTTGCTGCCTTCACGCAGTGATGAAAACAGGTCGCCGGATAATAAGCGGGTAAGGTGATTTGATAATGCTCCCACGTTCGGCGAGATTGACATGTCGTTATCATTGAGGATAACCAGCAGGTTGGCGTCCCCGTTGTTGTCCATGGCACCAGCATGATTCAGAGCTTCAAATGCCATGCCGGCAGTCATTGCGCCATCACCGATCACGGCCACGCAATGACGGTTCTCATTTTTCTGCCGGGCAGCGATGCTCATACCCAGGGCAGCAGCGATCGAGGTGCTGGAGTGGCCGGTACCAAAACTGTCATACTCACTTTCTTCTCGTTTTGGAAAGCCGGCGATGCCGCCTTTCTGTCGAAGACCAGTCATCTTTTCGCGGCGACCGGTAAGTATCTTATGGGGATAGGTCTGGTGACCGACATCCCATACCAGACGGTCATAAGGCGTGTTGAAAACATAATGCAATGCTACGGTGAGTTCGACGGTACCAAGGCCGGCAGACAGGTGGCCACCAGTCGATGACACGCTTTCCAGCAGGAACTCACGTAACTGGCGTGCGAGTTCCTTCAGTTGCAGGCTATTGAGCTTGCGTACGTCAGCAGGGGAGTCTATCGACTCCAGTAGCGACCAGTTGGCCTTAGAAAATGGCATGGGCAAAAGGCATGAACTGGAAGAAATTTGTAAGGGACATGGTTGATATTGGGCTCTTTAATACTGTCTCTCGACGATATATGCAGATAACTGACGTAGACTATCGGCTTTTTCGTCCAGCGGTTCAAGTATTTTTAGCGCTAGCTCATGTTGTTGTATGGCGCGTCGGCGTGATTCTTCGAGACCGAGGATCGCGGGGAAGGTTGGTTTTGCCTGTGCCTGATCTGAACCCTGCGGTTTGCCCAGGGTTTCTGTGTCACTGACAACATCCAGGATATCATCCTGTATCTGGAACGAAAGCCCGATATAGAAAGCATAGTCACTGAGCATCTTGAGCTCCTGTTCACTGATATCCTGTTTGCACATGCCGCCGAGCAGGATGCTGGCGCGGATCAATGCCCCGGTCTTGAGCTGGTGCATCTTCTCCAGTTGTTCCAGTGTGAGCTGTTTGCCGACAGATGCCAGATCCACCGCCTGACCGCCGGCCATTCCGTGAGCACCACTGGCTTCGGTCAGCAGGCTCAGCATCTGGATGCGATGCTCCGGTGTCAGTTCTTCGTGATCATCTTTAGCCAGGATCTCATAGGCCAGGGCCTGTAAGGCATCGCCGGCCAGCATCGCTGTGGCTTCATCAAACGCTTTGTGACAGGTAGGGCGACCGCGGCGCAGGTCATCATCATCCATCGCCGGCAGATCATCATGGATCAGTGAGTAGGCATGGATCATCTCAACAGCACAGGCAGGGATGTCGAGCAGGTCGGTCGAAACGCCCATTGCTTCACCAGCCGCGTACACCATCGCTGGCCGAATACGTTTGCCACCGCCGATGACTGAGTATCGGATGGCTTCTGCCAGGTTATGTTCCGGCGGATCTTCTCTCGGCAGGTATTTATCTAACGCAGCATTAACACGGTCCTGGTAAGCATCCAGACGGGATTGAAATTCGTGGGGCATCGTTTCTAGTCATCCAGCTCGATATCTTGTTCGAGTAACTTGCCATTTTTTTCGACCAGCTGTTTGATCTTTAATTCGGCATTCTGCAGTGCCTGTTGGCATTCAGCACTTAGAGCGATGCCTTTTTCGAAACGTTTGAGAGAGTCTTCCAGGCTGAGATTACCCTGTTCCATATCTTCGACCAGGGTTTCGAGCTCGGTTAGTGCCTTTTCAAAATTGGGGGTCTTTTTAGCCATGGCGCATTTTAGCAAAATTAGTCACGAAGGACAGGAAGAAAAACTTTGAACCGCAGAGGCGCGGAGATGCAGAGTGTTTTATAGTTAACTGCGCCTGCGGTGCGGTTAACTAAGATATATTTTTTCTCTGTGCCTCCGTGGTTCAAGGCCTTTGACGCTTAAAGCGTAATAGCCGATTCGATCAGTTCACTGACGCGTTGTACCGCAATGATGTTGAGCCCGTCGATTGTTTCACCTTTTCTGGGTTTGTTGGCCTTGGGGATGATGGCAGTTTTGAAGCCATGTTTAGCGGCTTCGCGCAGCCGCTCCTGGCCATTGGGCACCGGACGGATCTCGCCGGCCAGACCGACTTCGCCGAAGGTGAAGACATCATTGGGTAACGGTTTATCACGAAAGCTGGATAATGCGGCGAGGATCAGCGCGGTGTCTGCCGAGGTTTCAGTGAGCCGCACACCGCCAACGACATTGATGAACACGTCCTGGTCGAACATGGCGATGCCGGCATGCCGGTGCATCACGGCAAGCAGCATGTTCAGACGGTTAGGGTCGAGGCCGAGGCAGACGCGTCGCGGGTTGTTGCTGTGACTTTCATCGACCAGTGCCTGTAACTCAATGAGCAGTGGACGGCTGCCTTCACGGGTTACGGTGATGATGCTGCCGGGGACTGGTTGTTCATGGCGCGACAGGAAAATGGCCGAGGGGTTGCTAACGGTTTTCAGGCCTTCGTCAGTCATGGCAAAGATACCTAGTTCATTGACTGCGCCAAAGCGGTTTTTTATGGCGCGGATCATACGGTAACGCTCACCGGGATCACCCTCGAAATATAGCACGGTGTCCACCATGTGTTCGAGTACACGCGGACCGGCGAGAGTGCCTTCTTTGGTGACGTGTCCGACCAGGAATAATGCAGTGCCTGACTGCTTCGCGAACCGTACCAGCTGGGCGGCACTCTCACGAACTTGTGCGACAGCACCCGGTGCAGATTGCAGTGCTTCGGTATAGATGGTCTGAATGGAGTCGATCACGATTACTTTTGGCAGTTGTTCACTGGCCAGTGTAATGATGTTTTCAACACAGGTCTCGGACAGCAGTTTTAATCCTTTGTTTTCGAGACCGAGCCGGTGCGCACGTAAGCTTACCTGTTGTAGAGATTCTTCACCGGTAACATATAAGCAGGGCAGTGCCTCGCTCAAGCTGGCCAGTGTCTGTGTCAGCAAGGTCGATTTGCCAATACCGGGATCGCCACCGATCAGGGTGACGGAACCATGCACCAGGCCACCACCAAGCACGCGGTCAAGTTCGCTGATACGAGTAGCGGTGCGCATCTCGGCGTGCATCTCGATATCTTCCAGGGCTCGAATTTTTGCATGACCCTTCTTACCGGCAAAACCCTGTCGGTTATTAGTGGTGATGGCAGTGATGGTTTCACTCATGCTGTTCCATTCACCACAGTCACTGCACTGTCCTGCCCATTTTGAATGGCTGGCGCCGCAGGAGGTACAGCTGTACTGAATCTTTGCTTTAGCCATGGTTACGTGTTCACGGAGTTAGCGGTCTGTTCATCTTCTTCTATGACTTCAGGCCTATCACTCGTATCCTGTAATCTTGCGGTCTGTACGGCATTGTTTGTGGATCGCATGATCTCTATGGTGTAGTTATCTACCATCAGGCTAGTGCCGTTCTGAGGGATGATCTCCATGTGCTCGAGGATTAAACCATTAAGTGTTTTTGGACCATCTATGGGCAGTTTCCAGTCGAGTGCGCGGTTGATGTCACGTATATGTGTGTTGCCATCGATCAGGTAGGAGTTGTCTGGCTGCTGATGGATACCGAGGTTACGCGTCGGTGAGTCGGTGGTGAACTGACCGACGATCTCTTCCAGGATGTCTTCTAATGTGACCAGACCCTGGATGCTGCCGTATTCATCGACAACCAGGCCGGAGCGCCGGCGATTGTCCTGAAAGTTTAATAGCTGTTGTGTCAGGGAAGTGCCGGCAGGGATGAAATACGCTGATGCGATCAAACCTTTTAGCGTTTTCATGTTCAGTTCATCGCGTGAAAACAGGTTGAGCACTTTACGAAGATGCAGTACACCGACCGTATCATCGATACTGTCATGAAACACCGGAACACGGGTACGCTGGCTGTGCGTTATCTGATGTACGATATCATTCCAGTCATCGTTCAGGTCGATACCGGTGACCTCGTTACGTGGCACCATGATGTCTTCCACACTGATCTGTTCAAGATCGATTATGCTGAGCAGCATGTCAGAGTGCGCCTGTGGCATGAAGTGTTCCGCCTCGACGACCACTGCACGCAGTTCATCGGCACTGAGCTCCTGTCTGGTCTCCCTGTCAGGGTGTACCCCCATCAATCGTAACAGTGCATTTGAAAAGATATTCACCAGCCATACAAAAGGGTAGAGCGGTGTGGCGATGACCGTGTATACGAATGCTGACGGGAAAGCGAGCCTTTCCGGTTTTAAGGCGGCCAGAGTTTTCGGTGTAACTTCAGAGAAAATAAGGATAACGAAAGCCAGAGCAATCGGCGCCACTGCAAGACCGATCTCACCATAGAGGCGCAAAGCGATGATGGTCGCGACGGTGGCGGCAAATATATTGACGATATTATTTCCCAGCAGGATCAGGCCGAGTAAACGGTCAGGCCGGGACAACAGCTTGGTGGCGAGCCTGGCGCCACGGTGCCCTTTATCTGTCAGGCTTTTAAGGCGATAGCGGTTGAGCGTCATCAACGCTGTTTCTGAACCTGAAAAAAAGCCGGATAATAAGATCAGGGTTGCAAGGATGATGAACAGCGAGGCTGTCGATAGTTCGTTCAAGAAGAGTTGTCTCTATATGACTTGTGTTCGTTAATTATGTGTTAACGGTATTGAGTGTCAAGTTGTATTTATCATATCACCGTCATCTCGAGCAGTGGGAGAGATCTTGTACACTGGTGGCTTTAGATCTCTCACATTCGTTCGAGATGACAATAAGTGTAAATGCTGTTTTGCTAGACCAGTATGATCTCAAGTACAAATTTGCTGCCGAAATAAGCCAGCATCAGGCTGACAAAACCACTCAATGTCCAGCGGATTGCGGTACGTCCGCGCCAGCCCAGTTTCCAGTGGCCGATGAGTAAGATGAGAAAAACGAACCATGCAAAGATTGATAATACTGTCTTGTGAGCGAGTTGCTGGGCGAACATGTTTTCTAAAAAGATCAGACCGCTGCCGAGTGAGATGGTCAATGCGACAAAACCGACGACGATGACCTCGAACAATAAAACTTCCATGTTTTTTAGCGGCGGCATCAATCGGATAACGCCACCAGGTTGATGTGCGTGCAGGAATTTGCTCTGTATAGATAACAGGATAGCCTGTAAGGCTGCCAGTGCGAGGATGCTGTATGCGACTATGGACGTTAGTATATGAAAGACCAGTGCGCTTGAACTATCGGGCGAGAGTAGGTGGCTACTGCTGGCCAGGCTGTCGAGCAACATAGCACCTGCAGTCAATGGCAACAGGATGATGGCCAGGATATCGACAGGGTGTCGCCACACAGCTGAGATTGTAAGCAAGGTGATGAATGCGCTGACCAGAGATATCGCGGTATAGAATCCAAGGTTGATGCCCATAGGGGTCAGTATGCTGTTGTAGAGTGCCAGGCTGTGGAGACATAAGGCGGCCAGTCCTATCATCAGGACCTGTTTTTTTGACAGCCGCCCGGTGGTTCCCATTGAGTCATTGGCAGGTTGTCTCAATTGAAAAAATAGCAGTGCAGAACAGGCTATGTATAGAATAATTCCACTATAGGTAAAGATTATGATGTCCATGCTGATTTTGTCTACTGGTCTATACTGGGCTAATGCTATCTGTTATTAATGATTAGAAATAATGTTTGCTGTAGCTAAATGTGAGCTCGTTCACACTCTGGGGTTTTCATCGACGTATACTTTTTCAATACATGGCATGTTATCACTAGAATGGAACATAATAAAATTATAAGGCATAAAAACCTCATGCCGACAAATACAGGTAAATTAAATGAAAGTGCGCGTGTTAGGGTGTAGTGGCGGAATAAGCCAGTATGTGGCGACCACATCATTCCTGGTGGATGACGATATCCTTATCGATGCGGGTACGGGTGTTTGTGATCTGTCACTGGATGAGATGCGTCGGATCCGGCATATATTTGTTACTCACTCACACCTGGACCATATCGCTTCCATCCCGCTGCTGGCAGATACGCTTTTTGATGACCTGATCGGACAACCGCTTATCGTGCATGCATTGCCAGAAACTATTAGTGCATTGCGTGAGCATATCTTCAACTGGACGATCTGGCCAAATTTTACCGAACTACCGCATAAGACCAATGCGGTTTTAAAGCTCGAATCGATGTCTGCCGGGTCTGTCGCTGAGATATCCGGGCGTCAGATAGAGATGATCAGTGTCAATCATTCGGTGCCAGGCGTGGGTTACTGTATCAAGGAAGCTGACAAGGTGTTCGCATTTAGTGGTGATACTACCAGCAATGAAAACTTCTGGGTTAGCCTCAACAAGTATGATTCGCTGGATCTGCTCGTGGTCGAGGCTGCGTTTGCTGACAGGGATATCGAACTGGCAAAAGTCGCTTTTCATTATTGTCCAGAATTACTGGCTGCTGATTTACCAAAGCTTAAGCACAAGACAAAAATATGTGTTTCTCATCTAAAACCTGGTTATGAACAGGAAATTATTACGCAATGTAGAGATGCTCTGCCAGATTGGGATATCTGCCAGCTTAAAAGTGGTGATGTCTTTCAGTTGTAAGAATACCACCTGGGCTATGCCGGGCTGAAATATCTGAGGTAGCGTTTGCTCTTATTCGCTATAATTCATCGTTGTAAATCAATTTTCAAATTTTAAGGTATACCATGTTTGATGGATTAAGTGACCGTCTTGCCAGTACCGCGCAGAAGTTGCGTGGTGAAGGCCGATTAACCGAAAACAATATTCAGGATGCTCTGCGTGATGTGCGCATGGCATTATTGGAAGCAGACGTTGCGCTATCAGTCGTTCGCGGCTTCATCGATGATGTTAAACAGCGTGCCCTGGGTGAAGAGGTGCTGACCAGCCTGAAACCGGGTCACGTGTTCGTCAACATCGTTCAGGACGAACTGGTCAAGGTGATGGGCTCACAGAACGAGTCGCTCGACCTGAGTACGCAGCCGCCGGCTGTTGTGTTGATGGCCGGCCTGCAGGGTGCCGGTAAAACCACTACCGTCGCCAAACTGGCGAAGATGCTGCAGGAAAGAGAAAAGAAAAAAACATTACTGGTGAGCTGTGATATCTATCGGCCTGCAGCTATCGAGCAGTTAAAAACACTGGCATCACAGGTCGGTGCAGAATTCTTCCCCAGCACTACCGATCAAAAACCGACAGATATCGCTAAAGCGGCCATCGACTACGCGCGCAAGCATTATATCGACGTGGTCCTGGTAGATACCGCGGGTCGTCTGCATATCGATGCCGATATGATGGGAGAGATCAAAGCTATCCATGCTGCGGTCAACCCGGTAGAAACCCTGTTCGTGGTGGACAGCATGACCGGTCAGGATGCTGCCAATACAGCGCAGGCTTTCAATGAAGCGCTACCGCTGACCGGTGTCGTGTTGACCAAGACAGATGGTGATGCTCGTGGTGGTGCGGCGCTTTCCATCCGTCAGATCACCGGAAAACCGATCAAGTTCATGGGCTCAGGTGAAAAGGTTGAGGCGCTGGAGCCGTTCCATCCCGACCGCGTGGCATCTCGTATCCTGGGTATGGGGGATGTCCTGTCCCTGGTAGAAGAAGTCCAGCAGAAAGTCGATCATAAAAAAGCCGCGCAACTGGCGAAAAGGGTTCAGAAGGGTAAAAGTTTCAATTTCAATGACCTGAAAGAGCAATTCGAGCAGATGCAGAATATGGGGGGTATGGCAGGTTTGATGGACAAGCTTCCCGGGATGCCTGGCATGGCTGATAAACTCAAGGACAAGGTCAATGACAAAGAGATGAGTCGTATGGTCGGTATCATCAACTCGATGACCCCAAAAGAAAGGGCGTTCCCGGAGATTATCAAAGGTTCAAGAAAACGCCGTATCGCTGAAGGTTGCGGCTTGCAGGTACAGGATGTTAACCGGCTCATCAAGCAGCAGATGCAGATGAAAAAAATGATGAAAAAAATGTCCAAAGGCGGCATGGCCAAGATGATGCGGGCCATGAAAGGCGGCGGCATGCCACCGGGAATGGGCGGTCCGGGCGGAATGGGTTTCTAAATTCGGTTATACATTAAAGTCTAATTTATCCTGAAAACAGGCTTCCATCTAGCGATATAATCACGTAAAATGCGCGGTTTCCTGTGGCCGGATGGTCATTTTTCGTTTAAGAATTTGAGAGTAACAGATGGTAACAATACGTTTATCTAGAGGCGGCGCTAAGAAAAAGCCTTTTTATCACATAGATGTTAAAGACTCGCGTCAATCACGTGATGGTCGCTACATCGAGCGTTTAGGCTACTTTAACCCTGGTGCTACCGGTGGTGAAGAGCGTCTGGTTTTAGACCTGGATCGCATTACACACTGGAAAGGTGTCGGTGCACAGACATCAGATCGTGTCTCTTCATTGATCAAACAGGCTCAAAAAGCAGCTGCCTGACAATAAGTTTGTCTTGCAAACTTATCCTGTTGTGAGATTTGCAGCATGAGTTCGGTACAACAACAGGACCAGGATGCAGACAAGGCTTCGGAAAAAATCATTCTAGGACGGATAACCGGAGTTTACGGTGTGAAAGGCTGGGTAAAAGTTTTTTCATACACCGATCCAATGGAAGCTATCGTCGATTACAACCCATGGTTGATCCGGGCGGAAAATCGTAAGAACGCTACATGGAGCAAAGTGAAGCTGAAAGCGGGCAAACGCCATGCGAAAACAGTGGTAGCAAAACTGGAGAACTGCAATGATCGTGATGACGCGATGTCGTATATCGGAACTGAGATCGCGATCGAGAAGCAGCAGCTCGAAGAGCTGACAGAAGAAAATGAATATTACTGGCGTGACCTGATTGGTCTGCGGGTAATCAACCAGCAGGCTGTTGAGCTGGGTGTGGTAAAAAGTTTGATGGAAACCGGTGCTAATGATGTGCTGGTGGTTGTCTCTGAAATAGACACTGGAGATGGCGCCAAAAAAGAAACCATCGAACGTCTGATTCCCTGGACCTTGAATAATGCGATTATCGCGGTCGATCTGGATCAGAAAGTTATAGAAGTCGACTGGGAGCCTGATTATTAATCGGGCCTGAGCTAGAAAGTTTTTGAATATCTATCTCATCAGTCTTTTTCCTGAGTTGATACAACAGGCCGTAGCATTCGGTGTGTTGGGTCGAGCGATAAAACAGCAGCAGCTGAAGCTGCAGTGTTTTAATCCCAGGGACTACACGGAAGACAAACATCGCACGGTGGATGATCGGCCTTACGGCGGCGGCCCCGGTATGTTGATGAAAGTCGAACCATTAGCGAAAGCGATAATGGCGGCGAAGGACGAAGCGGGTGAAAACGCTAAAGTGGTTTATATGAGTCCGCAGGGACAGCAGCTAAACCAGCAGCTGGTTGTAAGTGTCGCTGCAGAAGAAAAAGATCTGATTTTGATCGCCGGTCGTTATGAAGGTATCGATGAGCGATTGATCGAATCACTGGTCGATGAAGAGTGGTCGATCGGTGATTATGTATTAAGCGGCGGCGAGTTTGCTGCGCTGGTGGTGGTAGATGCCATCACCCGATTGATTCCGGGTGTACTGGGAGATGATGAATCGGCTATACAGGATTCATTCATGCATGGCTTGCTGGATTGTCCGCATTACACACGGCCAGAATTGATCGATGATCAGACCGTACCGAAGGTTTTATTGAGCGGCGATCATAAAGCGATAAAACGCTGGCGATTAAAACAGGCACTGGGCCGTACCTGGTTAAGAAGGCCTGACCTGCTGGATGCGATGAGAAAAGATGTATCACGCTGGGATGATGAAAAAGCCGACTTGTTGGCTGAGTTTAAAAAAGAACACCGATAGCAGGTTACTGTCCCCTATAGTTATCAGGGCCACTATCTGCTGATAGATAAACTAGATTATTAAAGATTAAGGCGCGTAAGCGGAGTAATGATATGAGCAACATAATTCAACAGCTTGAAGCTGAACAAATGACACGTGAAGTGCCAGCGTTTTATCCTGGTGATACCGTTGTCGTTCAAGTACGTGTAAAGGAAGGGGACCGTGAGCGTCTACAGGCATTCGAGGGCGTAGTGATCGCAAAACGCAATCGTGGTCTACATTCTGCATTTACCGTTCGTAAGATGTCACACGGTGAAGGTGTAGAGCGTGTATTCCAGACATACAGTCATGGTATCGCAGATATCCAGGTCAAACGCAGCGGTAAAGTTCGCCGTGCGAAACTCTACTACTTGCGTGGTCTTACAGGTAAATCTGCACGTATTACCGAAAAGCTTAAACTGTCTGACAAGAAGTAATAGTCAGATAGTTTACAGAGTGTTATTTAAAAAGAGCGGTACATTGTACCGCTCTTTTTTTTCGCTTATATTATGTCATCTTCGTTCTGTTTTTTTATTTCGGGTTGTTTCAATGCGTATTCTGCTTCATGTGATTATGGCTTTATTACTGGCATCTGTTGCTTCTACCAGCAGCTGGGCAGAGCAAGATAAAGTACCTGCAAAGCCCCCTGTCTCAGCCGACACCTCGCAAGAGAAACCGTCGCAAGTCGAAGCATCTCAGGATCAGACGTCTGGCAAAAGCACAGATAAGAATCAGTCGGTCACTTTTAAATCGTTGAACCAGATGAATGAACTGGTTGACCTGGGTTTGCCTGCGTTAGCATTGAACCTGCTCGAAGACGAGCAGAAGAAGCGACCAGAATTTTCCGCTGACTGGTATGCTTTTGAATACAAACGTATCCTTTTGCTGTCGGCACTCGAGCATTGGCAGCAGGTGATAGAGCGTACCCAATGGCTGTTCGATACGGCCGCGAAAGAAAGACATATCACCAAAAAGATCCGTCTCTGGTTTGAAACCCAGCAGGTGATCGCGAGGCTACAGCTTAAGCAAAGCGAGCAGGCACTGGAGCAATTGCAGGGCTTGCTATGGAACACTGAAGCAGAACATCGCGATCCATCTTTGCCCGTTGTCTGGCGGCGCCTTGTTATCAGGGCGTATCTACAGTTACAGGTCGATGATGATGCGCGCCGGGCACTGGTCAAGTATGAGGGTGACTATAAGACTGAAGAGCAGAATATCGACTGGGTGTTGTTACAGACCCAGGTACTACTCAGAACCAATCGCCCACAACAGGCTATCCAGCTGTTAAATAAGGTTTCGCTAGAAAATGCTGTCGATGTCGAAGCATTATTGCTGATTGCCGAGCTGCAGCATGATCCTAAAAAAGCCGCGATCATCAATCAGCAGATGAGAGAAAAACTCGATGGCCAATTATTGAGTCGTTCTGCGCGCTGGGCGTATTCATATGTTGCTTACCAGTCATCAAAGATATTAAACGACCAGGCCGCGCAGATATCGAACCTGGAGTCGATGCTGTCCCTGGGTATCGAATACCCGGTGTTTGATGAGAGCTACCAGGTAACAGCCGATGACCTGTGGAGCATGTATAACGAACAGGGTTTGAACCTGGCCAACGATAGTGGGCTGTTGTTCGGTAATGATGAGCAATGGCAGAAACGGTCTGATCAGTTGTTGAAAAAAGCACCGGAAAAGGCACTGGCCCTTAATACAGCGCTGGTATTACATACCAATGATTTCTCGACCATGCAGCAACAGCATAAAACCATCGTCGAGATAATCGAGAAGAGAAAAAATGGCCTCGAATTAATTAACCAGCTCTATCTACATAGTAACAAGGTGGCAGATGTCAACGTGTTGCCAGATGAAGTCCGTTTTCGACTGGTCGATTATGCCTTGTCAGAGGGAGATTATTCTGAAGCGGCAAAGATTATGAAAAGCCTTCAGGAGCCGCCTCCGGGAAATACATTGTTCGACTGGCGAATGCGTAAGGCACGTGTGTTGATCCTGCAGGGTGAATACCAGAACAGTGAAGATCTGATACGTAAGACGTTCTCAGAAAATGCCAAGATTAGCAGGGATGAGCTGGACCGGTATATCCAGGTGGTATTTGATTTTCAAACGGTACAGCAGCATGAGCGTGCGATCAGATTATTTGACATCGTCTCTCTAGGCGGCCTCGATGAAAAACTGAAACGTGAGATCTATTTCTGGAAAGCGGAGTCTTATTTTTCATTAAAGCAATACGACCGTGCCGCTTTGTTCTACCTGGAATCTTCACGCGCCGTTGCCGATGCTGAACACGACCTGTGGGGACAGTCCGCACGTTTCAAAGCTGGTCAGGCATTGATGCAGGCTGAAATCTATGACGATGCTAAAAAAGTGTTCTCTGATCTATTGTTAGTCACTGCCAGTGATTCACGTAAAGCGATCATCAATCAGAACCTGCAGAAGATACGGTTGCTAAAAAGCACCGTGAACACCAAACAGATCTAGTGCACTAAAATCGCTCCTCTTCAGGTTCACTCGGTGCTGCCTGCTTAAATGATCGAATACCTACATTCATCCCGTCATCGCCTCTAGTGGTATCGGTGGTTGTGATAGAGCAATGCTGCAAAGCTGCTGACAATAAACCGTAAGCGTTTGGAAAGAGAAGGTATAGCATCATAATTTTGTAAATACATGCCTTGATAAAGGTTATTTCATCCCCATCTTCTGCACTATTCATCAATAACCATATCTATTTTTTGTTTTTGGAGTAAAAAATGAGCGTTGAAGCTAGTAAAGAAACCCTCGAATTTCAAACTGAGGCCCGTCAGATCCTGCATCTGATGACCCATTCACTGTATTCAAACAAAGAGATCTTCCTGCGTGAGCTGGTCTCGAATGCTTCGGATGCCTGTGACAAACTGCGCTTTGAAGCACTGGCTGACGATAGTCTGTTCGATGGTGATTCCGAGTTATCTATCCATGTCGATTTTGATGAAGATGCAAAAACCATCACCATCAGCGATAACGGGATCGGCATGTCACGCCAGGAAGTTATCGAAAATGTCGGTACCATCGCCAGTTCCGGAACCAAAAAATTTCTCGAAGCAATGAGTGGTGACCAGGCTAAAGATGCACAGATGATCGGTCAGTTCGGTGTCGGTTTTTACTCGAGTTTCATCGTGGCTGACAAAGTGACCCTGGAAACGCGCCGTGCCGGGGCCTCTACCGATGAAGCCGTGCGTTGGGAATCAGACGGTGAAGGCAGTTTCTCGCTGGAGAATATCGAAAAAGAAAGCCGTGGCACAAAAGTTGTTTTACATCTAAAAGAAGGCGAAGCCGAGTTCGCAAGCCCATATCGTTTAAAGACCATCATCAAGCAGTATTCTGATCATATCTCTATCCCCGTGATGATGACGGAGGAAGAGATGGACGATGAAGGCAATCCGAAAAAAGATGATGCTGGCAATGTCGTCACCAAAGACGAGCGTGTCAACAGCGCCTCTGCATTGTGGGCACGTGATAAAGCCGACATCACTGATGAAGAGTATAGTGAGTTCTACAAACATGTGAGCATGGACTTTGCCGATCCGCTAACGTGGATCCACTCAAAAGTCGAAGGCAACCAGAGTTATACCTCGTTGCTATACGTGCCAACTAATCCGCCATTTGATCTTTTCGACCGTGATCACAAACGCGGCGTTAAACTGTACGTTAAACGCATCTTCATCATGGACGATGCCGAGCACCTGATGCCGAATTATCTGCGTTTCATCAAGGGTGTCATCGATTCAGATGATCTGCCGTTAAATGTTTCTCGTGAGATCCTGCAGCAGAACAAGGTCATCGACCGTATCCGCGGTGCTTCGGTGAAGAAAGTGCTGGGTATGCTGGAGTCGGTAAAAAAAGACGATACAGAAAAATATGCGACCTTCTGGAAGTCTTTCGGCCAGGTATTAAAAGAAGGACCGATCGAAGATATGGCGAACAAAGAACGTATCGCCAAACTGTTATGGTTTGCCAGCACGCATAATGACAACGATGAGCAGAACGTAACCCTGGATGAGTATGTCTCTCGTATGCCGGCCAAAGAAGGTAAAGATGGGCAGGACAAGATCTATTACATCATCGCTGATAATTACACGGCCGCAAAGAACAGCCCGCACCTCGAAGTTTTCAGGAAAAAAGGCATCGAAGTTCTGCTGTTGACCGATCGTGTTGATGAGTGGCTGGTGTCACACCTGACCGAGTTTGACGGTAAAAAACTGCAGTCAGTTGCCCGCGGTACGCTGGATATCGATGAGGAAGAAGACAAGAAAGAGCTGGAAGAGGCAGAAAAAACTTACAGCTCGGTTATCGAACATGCATCTAAAGTGCTGGAAGGTAAAGTCAAAGAGATCCGTCTTTCACAGCGACTGACAGATTCACCATCGTGCCTGGTACTGGAAGAGCATGACATGAGCCCGCAGATGCAGCAGATCATGGAAGCAGCAGGGCAGTATGCGCCGAAGTCGCAACCGGTACTTGAGCTGAATGCAGATCATGCCCTGGTGAAAAAACTTAACGATATAACTGATGATGATCTGTTTGAAGATTACACTAATCTGTTATTCGAACAGGCCCAGTTGGCTGCGGGAGCACCGCTGGAAGATGCAGCAGGTTTTGTTAAAAGAGTGAACAAGTTACTCGAAAAATAAACTGTTTAATACGATATATCGCCGCTGTCCTGGTTACATTCATTGCTACCAGGGCAGCGGCGATTTATTTTCAGCATCTTTTTATAAATCTATCAAAAACAGCGTATCTATAGCTATACTTTGTGTACCTGAAAATTCCTACTATCCAAGCAAGATGAACCTATTTAAGTTATTGATATTTCTGTTTATATTCGGCCTTAATCCGTCTGTTTCCGTAGCCACAGAAGCTTACAATGCCGATATCCGTTACCTGCATGTGCAGAAAGGCCAAACCTTGCATAATATCGTGAGCCGACTGTACCCTGAACGTGTCAAAGAGTGGACAAAACTCAAGCAGGATATCGTTAAATTAAACCCGCATGCTTTTATCGATAGCGACCCGACCAGGATGAAGGCTGGTGTTCGCCTCGAGTTGCCTAAGAGGGTGGTCGTGCGCTCGACGCCAGCACAACCGGTAAAACTGAAGAAAGTCGGAACTGTCATAGAAAACGAAGGCAGTGTTGTCGCGGTAGACCGGCGTAAAGTATCGCGAAAGCTGAGCAAAGGTGACCCTGTCTTCCTTGGTGACAAGGTGATTACCGGGGAGATAGGTTACGTACGCTTAAAGATGATCGATGATGCGGTTCTGGATCTGAGATGTTTCAGTATCATGGTGATCGAAGCATATGCCTTAAATGATACGAGCCGAAGCAGTATCCTTAACCTGTTGCAGGGCAGCCTGAAAAAAGTCACCGGCCAGATCGGTAAGATGACCGAAGATGTCTATGAGTTAAAAACACCGGTCGCCAGTGTCGGCGTGCGTGGTACCGAATACGCACTACGTGTTTTTCAGTCCAAGGGCTGCGGCGGCACGCTTGATGCAGATGATGGTTTATACCTCGAGGTGATCAAAGGGCTCGTCGATGTGCATAATGTGGCCGGTAGAGAGGTGATCGCCAAAGGTGAAACCGCATATGTACCTCTGCCAAAAGCCGCACCACAAAAAGTAAAAATAAAACCGGGTGTGATTAAGCCGATTGTGAAAACGGAAGTCAAAGAAGCTGAAGACCCCGAAGAGGAGAGCAGCAGTATCTGGTGGTGGTTATTAGGCATCGCTGGAATCGCTTTATTGATCTGATATAACAATGGATAAGAGAGCGGCGCATATGACAAATGAAGCTAGCAGGATTGACAAGTGGCTGTGGACTTCGCGTTTTTTTAAAACCCGATCGTTAGCCAGTGATGCGGTCAATGGTGGCAAAGTCCATCTCAATGGTCAGCGGGTTAAAGCAGGCCGTTCGGTTAAAGCGGGTGATGTATTATCGATCCAGAAAGACGGCAGTTTGTTTGAAGTCACCATTATAGCTATCAATAAAACACGACGACCGGCAAAGGAAGCCTGTCTGACATACGAGGAGTCAGACGACAGCCGTATAAAGCGTGAACGGGAACAACAGATCAAAAAACTGGCATCAGCCAGCAGGCCGGTACCGCAACGCAAGCCCGGCAAACGAGAACGCGAACAACTGCGCCAGTTTAAACAAAAGATATGAGTTAAAAGATATGGGTTATATGTTTTAGGTTATAAATTGTAAGTTAAATGAGAGAACTGCTTGCTAAAGGCAGTAGCTTTTATAAAATTAACTTACAACTTACAACTTACAACTTACAACTTTCAACTTACAACTTACAACTTAAGAACATAATGACCAGACCCGTCACTCCACAGATAACCGCCGACATCATTATCGAGATGCCATTGCTCGATGACAGGCCTATCATCCTCATCGAGCGAAAATATGAGCCATACGGATGGGCGATCCCCGGTGGATTTGTTGAGGTCGGTGAAACGATCGCCACTGCTGCGCGGCGTGAGGCACTGGAAGAGACCAGCCTGGAAGTAGATCTCGATATTCTGCTGGGCATTTATTCAGACCCGAAGCGTGATTTCAGGGGGCATACAGCATGTGCCGTCTTTATCGGCAACGCCTCTGGTAAACCGGCCGCTGCCGATGATGCTAAAGATATCGCGCTGTTTGACCCCTACAATGTCGACGTCGATCTGGCATTTGATCATCGACAGATCCTGGAAGATTACTGTGACTATCGCCATGATGGCATCATTAAATTGCCCATGTAATGTGGCCTTGAAGTTGTTTTTGCCTGCCAGAATGGTGGAATTTATTCCGCGATACCCCCTTTCCAGGCACCGTTCACGTTAACGCCTTTTTTGCTGATTGCTGGTGTTTATAAGTCTCTGTTTTTGGTATAATTTTCGCCCATAAAAATATACAGTCTTTTCAGGGTATTTCTTCTTGAGTAATCGAACGCTGTCAATTGATGACCGCATCTATAACTATCTTTGTGATGTAACGATAAACGAGCCCGAGTTACTGCGTCAGCTGCGCGAAGAGACTGCTCAGATAGAATATTCGGTGATGCAGATCTCACCTGAACAGGGCCAGTTTATGTCACTACTGATCAAGTTGATGGGTGCCAGACGCGCCATCGAGATCGGTACTTATACCGGCTACAGCTCTATCTGTGTCGCCAGTGCGATGCCAGAAGATGGTTTGCTGATATGCTGTGATATATCACCGCAGTGGACCGCTATCGCGGAAAAATACTGGGCCAAGGCCGGCCTGGACAATAAGATCGAGCTTTTCTCCCAGCCGGCAGAGCCAACCTTGCAGAAGTTGCTCGATGAAGGCGCTGAAGGAACATTCGATTTTATTTTCATAGATGCCGATAAACAGAATTACATCATGTATTATGAGATGGGATTACGCCTGTTAAGAACGGGTGGGCTGATCGCTGTTGATAATACATTATGGTCTGGCGCAGTTGCCGATCCTGAAAACACCGAACCGGGAACACGGGCTATTCGTCGCTTTAACGAGATACTTAAACAGGATGATCGCGTCAGCCAGAGCCTGCTCACGATCGGTGACGGTCTAACCCTGATACTCAAAGAAACTGATTAAAAAATGCTGAACTGGATAAAGTCTTTAAAGAAAAAAGAATCGCCTTCTAAGCGGGCACGTACAGCTTCGACTGCGGCAAGGAAGTCAAACAGGCGTTTAGCAAGCAATAATGCCGTTATTCTCAGTCGAGGTGAGCATGGCATCTCTCGTAATAACATCGATAAACATGCACTGAAGGTATTGTACCGTTTGCATAACTCCGGATTTCACGCCTGCCTCGTCGGTGGTGCCGTGCGTGACCTGTTACTCGGTATCAAGCCAAAAGATTTTGATGTGGCGACCGACGCAACCCCGGAGCAGGTTAATAAACTGTTTCGCAACTGCCGTCTGATCGGCCGTCGTTTTCGCCTGGCGCATATACACTTTGGCCGTCTGATTATCGAAGTGGCTACCTTTCGTGCCGAGCATGAGAGTTCTCAATCAGGTCATCAGGATGAGAGTGGGCGTATCGTTCGTGACAATGTTTTCGGTGAGCTGGCCGATGATGTCTGGCGTCGTGATTTCACTGCGAATGCACTGTATTACGATATCTCTGATTTTAGCGTTATCGACTTCGTCGGTGGCTTTGAAGATATAAAACAACGCCGCCTGCATCTTATCGGTGATGTCGAGACCCGTTACCGTGAAGACCCGGTCAGGATGCTACGTGCACTTCGTTTCTCGGCCAAACTGAATTTTGAGATCGATGAGGAGAGCAGGACACCGATCTTTATACTGGGGCACCTGTTGCAGGATATTCCTGCGGCCAGGTTGTACGAAGAGGTATTGAAACTTTTCCATTCGGGGCATGCGTTGCGCAGCTTCGAGCTGCTACAGGAATTCGACCTGCTAAAATACCTGTTTCCGGAAGCGGCGAAGTCGCTCGAGTCCGATGAAAGTATCGTCGATATGTTGACCATCGCCATGAACAATACTGATGAGCGTATCAGAAAAGATATGCGTGTCACACCAGCATTTCTATTTGCAGCGCTGTTATGGCACCCGGTAAATTCACGCGTCAGAGAGATGGTCGAAGGCGGTATGCCATATTCTGTCGCTATACAGAAAGTCGCCACCAGGGTTTTAAGTCAGCAGTCAGGCAGTGTCTCGATACCGAAGCGATTTACCACGGTGATGCGAGACATCTGGGGCTTGCAGACACGGTTTCATTATCGGGCCGGCAAGCGCGCTGCAGCAGTACTCGAACATCCAAAGTTCCGTGCCGGTTATGACTTCTTGTGTATCCGTGCCCAGGCGGGTGAAAAAGTCGCCGATGGAGATATTGAGCAGGACTGCCAGTGGTGGACTGAGCTGCAAAAACAAAATGCAGAGCAGCAAAAAAATACGTTATTTTCTGGCGCAGGTAAGTCCAGGTCAGGTAAGCCGAAAAAACGCCGCCGTTCTTCCGCCAAGAAAAAGGCACAACAGCCAGAGTCATTATAAGCCTGGCCTTACCATCGGCTCGATATGAATCGTGACTAATAACATCGTTTACATAGGTTTAGGCAGTAATATAGAGCAGCCTTATCTGCAGATTAAACATGCGATCACTGCCCTGGCGGGATTACCGGATACCAGGGTGATAGAAGATTCTGGTTATTATAAAAGCAGACCGATGGGGCCGAAGGATCAGCCTGATTACGTCAATGCGGTCGTAAAGATAGAGACTGCGCTGGGTGTTGCTGACCTGCTCACACGTTGCCAGCAGATAGAGGAGCAGCAGGGGCGAGTCAGATCACGTCGCTGGGGTGAGCGTTGCATCGATCTCGATGTGCTGTTGTTTGCGGATCAACAGATAAAGACAGATAAACTGACGGTGCCGCATCCGGGAATCAGTCAACGTGATTTTGTTTATCTACCTTTGTTAAAGCTGGATCCGGCGATAGTGATACCTGGAAAGAGCGCGTTGAAAGATCTGCTGCACGCTGAGGAAAATTTGATGACAGATGAATCGAAGTCAGATTATGGTTGTCAGTATGCTGGAAATATAGACAGGTAGTATTTATGGGCGCAGTGCTTGAACAACATAACTTGCCATCCGACGCGGAGTCAGAGGTACCCGGTTTTATCGTTATCGAGGGTCCTATTGGTGTCGGTAAAACCACACTGGCGAACAGGCTGGCGGAGTCATTTGGCAGCGACCTGTTACTCGAAGGTGCGGAAGATAATCCGTTCATGGAGAAGTTTTACGAAGACCCGAAAGCTGCAGCACTGCCAACGCAGCTGTTTTTTTTACTGCAGCGTGCACGGCAGTTAAAAGAGATGAAACAGGAGGATATGTTTAGTCCGGTACGAGTAGCAGATTTCCTGATCGAAAAAGACCGCCTGTTCGCGGAACTGACACTGGATAGTGATGAGCTCGACCTGTATGAACAGGTTTATTCCAGCCAGACTATCGATATCCCACGCCCTGATCTGGTAGTTTATCTACAGGCACCGGTTGAGGTGTTGCTTGAACGTATTCAAAAACGTGGTTTGACACATGAGCGGTTCATCGAGGCGGCTTACCTGCAACGTCTGTCTGATTCGTATATCCAGTTTTTTTATCAATATAATAATGCGCCGTTATTGATCGTTAACGCGGCAGATATAGACTTTGCGAATAATGATGATGATTACCAGTTATTGCATCAGCAGATAATCGAGGTGAAGTCGGGGCGGCATTACTTCAACCCAACACAGGTGTCGCTTTAATAACGGTGAGTGGTAAATAGTTAAAAGTTGTAGCAGCGGATCGTGATCCGCGATTTTTCTCAGATAATATATTGATATGAGCACACAGACAGATACCCGAAAAAAAATGACCATCCGACGACTGGCCGAGATGAAGCAGGCGAAAGAAAAAATTGCCTGCCTGACGGCCTATGATGCCAGTTTTGCAGTTCTGCTGGAAAAAGCAGGTGTCGATGTCGTGCTCGTCGGTGACTCGCTGGGCATGGTTATCCAGGGCGAAGAAACAACGTTACCGGTCACCATCGAGGATATGCTGTATCACACGCAGTGTGTCGCTAAAGGGCTGGAGAATGCACTGTTGATCACCGATATGCCATTTTTAAGTTTCACCTCTGAAGAAGAAGCGGTATTGAATGCCGGCCTGTTTATGAAGCAGGGCGGTGCGCACATGGTGAAACTGGAAGGCGGTGTCGACCAGGCGGATACCGTTTCAGCATTGAGCCGTAATGGTATTCCGGTCTGTGCACACCTGGGTCTGCAGCCACAGTATGTGCATAAGATCGGCGGTTACCGGGTGCAGGGCAGAGAAAAAAATGCGGCCGATCAGATGCTTTCCGATGCATTGACGCTGCAGCAGGCAGGTGCAGACATGATGTTGCTGGAGTGTGTGCCAGAGACTTTGGCCAGTAAAATCACCGAGGCGCTAGATATACCTGTAATCGGTATCGGTGCGAGTGCTAAATGTGATGGCCAGATACTGGTATTGTACGATATCCTTGATATCAGCCTGGGCTTGCGTCCTAAGTTCAGTAAAAACTTCATGGCCGGTTCGAGCGGAATACAGGAAGCGATTGATGGATACGTGGCAGCAGTTAAAGATGGTGAATTCCCTGCCGCTGAACACGTATTCAGTTAGTAATATCTAATCATTCAAGCGATGAATATCTGTCAGCAAACCGAACAATTGCGCACAATCGTTAGTGGTTGGCGTAAGTCTGGCGAGACCATCGCATTTGTGCCTACCATGGGAAATCTGCACCAGGGACATCTGTCGCTGGTAGAGCTGGCGCAAAAAAAAGCCTCCCGTGTGGTGGTCAGTATCTATGTGAATCCGCTGCAGTTTTCGCCGGATGAAGATTTTGATAGCTATCCACGCACGCTCGAAGTTGATCTGGAAAAGCTCAGATCGATGGCTGTTGACCTGGTTTTTACCCCTGATGACTCGATGATCTATCCGCGCGGTGAATCGCGAAGTACTTTTGCCGAAGTGCCAGAATTGTCCCATATCATCGAAGGTAAATTCCGCCGTGGATTTTTTAGAGGTGTCGCTACCGTCGTGTTGAAACTGTTCAATATGGTACAGCCTGATATGGCGGTTTTTGGCGAGAAAGATTTTCAACAATTACTGATCATCCGGCAGATGGTGAATGATCTTGATCTGCCGATCGAGATCATCGGTGCCGAGATAAAACGTGAAGCCGATGGCCTGGCGATGAGTTCACGTAATAATTACCTGGGGCCGGTCGAAAGGGAAAATAGCCGGGTATTATCCGAGTCATTACAGCAGTTGCGCGATGATATCGAGCGGGGCATAAGCATCGATCAGGCAGAAAAAACCTGTACAGGGACATTAGAGAACCACGGTTTCGTCGTAGATTATGTCACTATCCGCGAAACTGGCAGTCTGAAGAGAGTGTCTAATGCACAGCTCACTGCGTATAAAGAGCTGATAGTGCTGGCTGCTGCAAAGATAGGCAGAACGCGCCTGATCGATAATCTGAAGTTTAGCGTTGGCTTATAGACATAATTAATTCATAGACTTGAAGCAATAGCGCGGATAGCAGATAATACGCATATGTAGATGTAGACCCTGTCGAGGGGTGCATCGGACAATTAACTGACAAGATTTTTATGGAAATTACACTTTTAAAAGCAAAGCTCCACCAGGCGACTGTTACGCTGACTGAACTGGAATATGAAGGTTCCTGCGCGATAGATGCTGATCTGTTGTCTGCGGCCGGTATCCACGAGTACGAACAGATCCATATATACAACCTGAACAATGGTGAACGTTTTACTACTTATGCTATCCAGGCGGAGGCGGGAAGCGGTGTGATTTCGGTCAATGGCGCGGCTGCCCATAAAGCCAATAAAGGTGATCGTGTGATTATCTGCTGTTATGCCAGATTGTCGCAGCATGAAGTCGCCAACTTTAAGCCAACGCTGGTGTATCTCGATGGCGATAACAGGATTACCCGTACTTCTAACCAGATACCTGTTCAGGCTGCCTGACCATCTAATGTCACTGCTGAATGTCACTGCTGAACGTCATTGCGAGCGAAGCGTGGCAATCTTTAATATATTGCAGAATCAGCTCGTTTAGTATCAGAAATTTTTAGATATGACAGGCTTGATCTTCAGGGCCTGCGTCAAACTCACGAGCAAAGCCACGCTTTGCTCACAATGACACAATATTTAGTTATTCAGATTTGAGTTGTGCCTGCTGCAGTTTCAGCACTTTCAGATCGGCCTCATTGTTGCAGAACTCGATCTCTGTGATATCTATTTTTGGATCAGCCAGTTTTTCATCGCATTCATCCGTGTTGCTACAGTCCGAGCAGTTCTGCATCTGTTGATTGATGTCTTTCACGCTGTTCTGATAGATATAATCCGTTTTACTGATACCCAGTGCGGTGAGCATGTTGCTCAAGCGTAATCTACTGAATTCCTGTTCCAGCTTATGGTGAAATTTTCGACCATTGATCAGGTTGATCATAATCGTATAAGAAAGGCGCAAGACGAAACCCGCAACTAAAAGCACGAGCATACCGCCTACAATCATTGTCATAGTATCCATCGGAAGATAGTAACAATGGCAGGCGGTCATGCCATTGATATAAATCATGAAACAGGCTCAGGACTTATTTGAGCCAGTGTGCAAGTCGAGAAGCGTTAACCCGTGTTACGCATGCCTGCTGCGATAGCGCCGATGCTGCGTAATAGCGGATTCAGCCACTTGTCGCGTTCTTCTTCACCTAGTGATTCATCCCGGTAACGTTTTAACAGCTTGATCTGTATATGGTTCAATGGATCAAGATAGGGGTCACGACGCATCAATGACAGGGCCAGTGGCGGGATATCATCAAGCAGGTGAGCCATATTAGCTACTTTCAGGGTGATTTCGAGAGTACGGTCGTGCTCATCTCTGATCATCTCGTAGATACGCTGTCCGGTCTCCTGTGAGAGGCACAGTTCAGAATATTCTTTTGCGGTACGCATATCTGCTTTATATAAAGCCATCTCGGTGTTGCTGAGCAGCGCTTTGAAATAAGGCCAGTGCTGGTACATGTCACGTAACTTCTCAAAGCGAGTTGCATCACCGTCCATCCATTGTTGCAGGGCGCTACCGATGCCATACCAGGCCGGTAAGGTCTGTCTTGACTGTGCCCAGCCGAAGACCCAGCCGATGGCGCGGACAGATGATTTCGAACGGTCACCTTTTTTGCGGTGTGACGGACGCGAACCGATATTCATCAGGGCGATTTCGCTGACCGGTGTCGCCTCATAAAAGTAATCGAGGAAACCTTCGGTCTTGTCGGTTAGCTGGCGATAGCTGGTTTCACCGTAGGCCATGATCTCACGCATGATAGCCATATTTTCTTCGGTGGCGGTAGATTCACCTGGAAGTATCTGATAACGACTGGCTAGCATCAGGCCGGTAACGCCGAGGGTTAACTCGTATACGGCGGTTTCAGGGTTACTGTATTTGTTGGATAATACTTCACCCTGTTCGGTAAATTTTATCTGGCCATGCACGGTGCCTTCTGGCTGTGACAGTATGGACTCATGGGTTGGGCCGCCGCCGCGACCGATGGTGCCACCGCGACCGTGGAACAGTCGACAGTCTACCGAGTGAGCATCGGCGAGGCCCATGGCTTTTTGCTGAGCCTCGAAGAGCTGCCACGAAGATGCCAGGATGCCACCGTCTTTACATGAGTCTGAATATCCCAGCATTACTTCCTGCAGGTTGCCGGAGGCATTCAGCAGGGTCCTGTAGGTCTCATCATCGAACAGGCTCGCCAGTACACTTTCGATATGGTTCAGGTCTTCGATGGTCTCAAATAACGGTGATATCCTTATCTTGCAGAACCACTCACCATCAACTTTCCCGGTCAGACCGACCAGCGTGGCCAGTAACATGACTTCGAGTACATGACTTGCCTGGTGGGTCATCGAGATGACGTATTCACCAAATGCCTGTTGGCTGATCTCGCCATGCATCTTTTCGATGACGCTGAAGACTTCCAGCGTTTCTTTGTTGGCATCAGTGAGTGAAGATGCGTCAAATTTTATTCCATCACACTGGTGCTTGATGAGATCTGAGAGCAGCTCGATGCGTGTAGCTTCATCCAGGCTCTCATAATCCATGTAGGTGTTGCTCTGCTGCAGGATCTCCGCAACTGCTTCGCTGTGTCGTGTTGACTCCTGGCGGACATCCAGTTGCATCAGGTAAAAGCCGAATGTCTCTACCAGTCGGATCAGGTCTTTGAGTGCAATATCAGCAATTTTGTGGTCGCCGTGGCTATGCAGAGATTCCCGGATAAGTACCAGGTCGGCCAGCAATTGGTCCTCGGACGAATATGCATGAGGGTACTTGCTGGTATCTACTTCAGAGTCTGAACCGCTGGCGGCAATCAATGCGCGGGTCCTGTCCAGATTCTGCTGTATCCGGTGTCGCATGAAGGCGATCTTACGTTGATAGGGTGAATGCGTGTAAGACAGCGGGTTGTTGACAAATACTTCGAACCGCATGGACTCGTCTTTGCTCAGGCTCTCGCTAAATTCACGGCTCGGTGTGCACAGCTGGTCTGAGTGTGTCAGGTGTTTGAAAGCGATATTCAGACGCCTGATGTATTCCTGCAGCGTGGTTCTGGACTGTAAACGTAATGCCAGTTCAGTAGTTTCTGGTGTAACGTTTGGATTGCCATCACGGTCGCCTCCGATCCAGGAGCCAAATTTGAGGAAGCTGGGTACATTGATCTGTGCGCTCGGGTAGCGGTCGCGGATCCGATCTTCCAGGTTACGGTAGACTACGGGTACCGCGTCGAACAGGCTCTCTTTGAAGTAATAGATGCCGTTTTCAATTTCATCACGTACCTGCGGCCGGTTCTCCCTGACCTCATTAGTGCGCCACAGGATATGGATCTGAGTCTCTAACTCATCGATTACATCCTGGCGTTGGGCTTTGCCAAGGCGGGTATCACTGAGTTTTTCATTGGTCAGGAATATGCGGCGTAAGGCATACATGATGCTGCGGCGTTTGGCCTCGGTCGGGTGGGCGGTGATGACCGGGATATAAGTCAAACGGTCGAGCAAGGTCTGCAGGCGTTCAGCCGACATGCCCATATCGATGAAGCTGCGTAACGCTGAGTCGAACGAGCCAATCCAGAGTTCATCACCTTTACGCATCTGGCGTCGGCGCTGCTGTAACTGTGAGGCTTCTTCTGCTACGTTGACCAGGCTGAAGTAGGTGCTGAATGCCCGTACCACCTCGCTAAGTGTCTTTTCATCGAGTGCTTCGATCAGTGCCATCAAGCGTGCACGCTTTTTGCTGTCCTCTTTTTTGTGCAGGTCGATAAAACCGACGCGCAGTTTTTCTACCGCATCGTAAACTTCTAGACCGGCATTTGATAACAGTACATTACCCAGCAGTGTACCTAACAGCTTCACTTTGGCACGTAGCTGTTTGTCGGTGGTTGCGGTATTGAGCAGGCCAGCTAACTTCGGCTGATCCGAGCTACGGCCTTTTGGGATGCTCGAGATACCAGAGGTTTCAGCGTTGACAGGGTTAGACTCAGTGGCGTTATTCATAAGCAGTAAGGTCGACGGCGTGTGACCGTGTTATTACACGAAGCGCCGAATTATAACGTATTTAAGGGTTTCCTGATACATGTCAATAATTAGCTGTGCAGAGTGCTGTACTACTCGTCAGCACAGAATAAATTACGTACAATGCATTCAGTTCTACTACTGGTTCGGGACTGCTGGAATACGGAATTTGAACTGGTTTTATTAAGATATTCAATAACTGTAAAAAATCGTTGTCATGCCTAAATTAACAGAACTTGCCTCCTGGAAAGCGCTAGAAGCGCATTTTGATCAGATTAAAGATGTCCGTATGCGTGACCTGTTCGAACAGGAAGAAGGGCGTTTTAATAAATTCAGTACCCAGATGGATGACATCCTGCTGGATTTCTCAAAAAATCGGATCAATGATGAAACCTTTCGTCTGTTGTGCGACCTTGCCCGGGAAGTCGGTGTCGAGGAGTGGCGTGACAGGATGTTTTCAGGTGAGCCGATTAATATCTCTGAGTTCCGCCCGGTGTTGCATACCGCCCTGCGGAACCGCAGTAATACGCCGGTATATGTCGATGGTGAGAACGTGATGCCAAAGATAAATCGCGTACTGGCACAGATGCGATATTTTACCGAGCGAGTGCGTGGCGGTCACCTGCGTGGTTATAGCGGCCAACTGATCACCGATATTATCAATATCGGTATCGGTGGTTCAGACCTGGGCCCACATGTGGTCTGTGATTCGATGAAACCTTTCGCGCAACGCGGGATGAATGTACATTTCGTGTCAAACATCGATCCGACCCATCTGACCGAGATCCTGAAGATCGTCAAACCGGAGTCTGCCCTGTTCATCGTTTCATCGAAGACCTTCAGCACGCAGGAAACCATGATGAATGCACAGAGTGCTCGCAAGTGGTTTGTGGAAATCACGGGTAACGAAAAAGCCGTGGCGCGACATTTCGTTGCGGTCACTGCCAATAAGACTGCCGCTGCTAAATTTGGCATCCTCGATGAAAACATGTTCGAATTCTGGGATTGGGTCGGCGGTCGTTACTCGCTGTGGTCAGCCATCGGTCTGCCGATCGCGCTTTACCTGGGCATGGATCGTTTCGAAGAATTTCTTGACGGCGCCCATGCCATGGACATGCATTTCAGGTCAGCGCCGATCGAGAAAAATATGCCGGTCATCCTGGCCCTGCTCGGTATCTGGTATAACAACTTCTTTAATGCCCAGAGCCACGCGGTCATGGCTTACAATCAGTACCTGCGTCGTCTACCGGCATATCTGCAACAGCTGGATATGGAGAGTAACGGTAAGACCATTAACCGTGAAGGTAAACGTGTGGATTATGTTACCGGCCCGGTCATCTGGGGTGAAACCGGCAGTAACGCGCAGCATGCTTTCTTCCAGCTGCTGCACCAGGGAACCAAACCCGTACCAGCCGACTTCCTGGTTCCGGCACGCAGCGAGAATCCACTGGGTGAGCAGCATAGTGTTTTGCTGGCTAACTTCTTTGCGCAGACGCGTGCATTGATGAACGGTAAGACCGAAGATGAAGCACGTATTGAGCTCGAAGCTGCGGGCTTGCCTGAAGATATCATCGACGACGTTCTACCGCACAAGGTTTTCGAAGGAAACAAACCGACAAATTCCATCATGTTCGAAACACTTGACCCGAGAACACTCGGCGCGTTACTCGCTATGTACGAACACAAGGTTTTTGTCCAGGGTGTGATCTGGGATATTAACTCGTTTGACCAGTGGGGAGTGGAGTATGGAAAACAGCTGGCAAGTGATATACAACAAGAGCTGGCAGGTAGAGAAAATACCACTCGTTATGACGATTCGACCAATAACCTGATCAATTACTGCGTGCTTTTAAAATTCTCTGATTGAAAATCAGAGAATTTTAGCGGGTAGTTATCAGTTGACAGTTGGCAGTATTTTAGAATAATACTGCCACCAGGTAATGACTCTCAGCTTTAGTTTTTAACTGATAACTGCAAACTAACGACTGCCAACCTGTTTTTCTAAAGCCCAGTCTATATGCTCTAACAGCATCTCGTTGCTGCTGAATCCACGTTTTTTATCTTCCAATACCTCTATGATTTTATCCGACCTGGGTGCATTACCCAGGGCGACAGCGATATTTCGCAGCCAGCGCTGATGACCAATCCTGCGGATCGCAGAACCTTCCGTGTTCTTTAGAAACGTATCTTCGTTCCAGCCGAACAGCTCGATCAGATCGGGCGCATCCAGCGGGTGCCGGGTAAAAAAGTCTTCTTCGGATGTCGGTTGAGAGAAGCGGTTCCAGGGGCAGCATAACTGGCAGTCATCGCAACCATAGATACGGTTACCCATGTCTTTACGAAATTCTAGCGGGATGCTGCCATGCAACTCGATGGTCAGATAGGATATGCAGCGCCGGGCATCGACTCTATAAGGTGCCACGATGGCCTGTGTCGGGCAGATGTCGATACAGGCTGAACAGGTGCCACAGTGGTTTTCTGATTTGTGCTCGCTAACCGGTAAGGGCAGGTCAGTGTATATCTCTCCGAGAAAAAACCATGAGCCAGCCTTCTGATTGATCAGGTTAGTATGTTTGCCGATCCAGCCAAGGCCAGATTTTTCGGCCAGCGCCTTTTCCAGTACCGGTGCGCTATCGACGAATACCCGGTAACCAAACTCACCGATATTATCTTTTATCCTGTCTGCGAGTTTCTGCAGCCGTTTACGCATTACCTTGTGATAATCACGGCCCAGGGCATAGCGTGAGATAAAACCCATCTCCGGGCTAGCCAGTACGGCATCAGACAACTCACAGTCTGGCGGCATGTAATCCATACGAACTGAGATCACCCTGATGGTATTGTCGACAAGCTGTTCCGGGTGGCTGCGCTTACTGCCATGTTTGAACATGTAATCCATCTCGCCATGAAAGCCGGCCTCGAGCCAGTCATTGAGATGCCTGTCGTGTTCAGACAGGTCGATATCGGATACCCCTACTTGCTGGAAGCCAAGCTGTTCAGACCATGTTTCTATTTTCTGTAGAAGCTGGTCGTAATCTATGTTTTCTGGTGTTTCAGGCATAGCTGTAAGTTTATATTACTGGTCTGAAAAGTTGGCAGTTATCGGTTGGCAGTTGGCAGTGAAAAGCCAAAACAAAAAAGTTTTAACAGTAAGGATAGTCTGTAGACCCGCTTTTTAAGCTTTTTCTGCCCACTGATAACTGCCAACTGCCAACTTTTTTGTATTAAAATGTCGCACCAAAATTATTCAGTAAAAACCCAAGTCATGACAGTTAGAACCCGATTTGCCCCAAGCCCGACCGGTTATCTTCACGTCGGTGGCGCCCGTACCGCATTATTCTCCTGGTTATATGCCAGAAAAATGGGTGGCCAGTTCATCTTACGTATCGAAGATACCGACCGAGAGCGCTCAACCCAGGAATCGGTGAATGTCATCCTCGAAGGTATGGAATGGCTGGGCCTCGACCATGATGAGGGGCCTTTCTACCAGACAGATCAATTTGACCGTTATAAAGAAGTCATCCAGCAGCTGATCGATAGCGGTCATGCTTACCATTGCGACTGCAGCAAAGAGCGCCTCGCCGATCTGCGTGAACAGCAGATGGCGAACAAGCAGAAGCCGCGTTACGATGGTTGTTGCCGTGATAAAAATCTGGCCGAAGCAGATAATACCGTAGTGCGGTTTAAGAACCCGCTGGACGGTGATGTGGTCATCGAAGACATGGTCAAGGGGCGAGTCGTTATCAATAACCGTGAACTTGATGACCTGATCATCGCACGTACCGATGGCACGCCAACTTACAACCTGACGGTCGTGGTCGATGACTGGGATATGAAGATGACGCACATCATCCGTGGTGATGATCATCTGAATAATACGCCTCGCCAGATAAATATCCTGAAAGCACTGGGCGCGGAGCTGCCGATTTACGCGCATGTCCCCATGATCCTCGGTGATGATGGCAAGCGTCTGTCGAAACGTCACGGGGCCGTCAGTGTACTGGAATATAAAGAGAATGGCTTCCTGCCGGAAGCGCTGATCAACTACCTGGTACGCCTGAGCTGGTCTCACGGTGACCAGGAAATATTCAGCCGTGAAGAGATGATCGAGTTATTTGATGCATGTGATGTCAATACATCAGCCTCGGCGTTCAATACGGAGAAACTACTCTGGTTGAACCAGCATTACATGAAAAATAAAGCTTCGGCAGAGCTGGCCGAGATGTTGCTGGCTTTCATACATGCCCGTTTTTACAACACCGACGATGGCCCGGATCTGATCGATGTATTGAAAGTTTACCAGGAACGCTGTAGCACACTCGATGAGCTGGCAGAGGAGATCCATTTTCTGTATGACGATTTTGAAGCATACGATGAAAAACAGGCAAAAAAGCAGTTCAAAGAAGCGACCTTGCCGATCCTCGAGAGTCTGAAGCAGCAGTACGAAGCGCTGGAAGACTGGACGGCTGAGGCGATACATCATGTCGTCGAAAATACAGTGAATACGCTCGAAGTCGGATTCGGCAAAGTAGGGCAGCCATTAAGGCTGGCTGTAACCGGGCATGGCAAATCGCCATCTATCGATATAACACTGCAGTTGCTTGGCAAGGAAAAAACCTTACGTCGCCTGGAGCGGGCGATCAACTTTATAAAAGCTTAACGGTCACGGCAGTGTGATAGTGATAAAAAAGGCAGTCATACGCTAAAGGCAGTCATATGACTGCCTTTTTTATCGTAAAGCTAGTAACTACTAGCTAAGTTATTTTCTTCTGGCAAAACCGACCAGACCAAGGATGCCCGAAGCAAACAGCCAGGCTGCTGCAGGTACGGGGACAGCGCTCACCTGGGTCACAGAACAATCTCCCAGTCCGGCAATATTAGCTGTTCCGGGTGTGATACAGCCAGACTGGAAGTCAAGTCCGTTATCGTCACCGTCAAGGCCATTGGGGATGCGCGACAGGCTGGCGATATCGGTATTACTATCAGCGAATGCCAGTATCGAACCTTCCTGATAAGGCTGTATCTCTCCTTCGTATGACAGTGAATCTAGCAGGTTGCTCGTTTGATAAAGCGCGACCGCATCGGGTGCACCGTTCTGCATCCAGCCGCTCGTTGTGGTAAAGCTGTAATCACAGTTGGCGACCAGGCTGGCATCACCGCAAATGACAAAATATCCACTGGCACTGATACTGAAACCCGATAAATCGATGCTCCTGTACGGCGTTGAATTCGAGCCATTGATCAAATCAACAGAATAGTTTTCCAGTGATATATCTGATGTGCCGGAATTGAATAATTCAATAAATTCAGCCGTATCAGTACCCGGCTGGTCATAATCGATCTCGTTGATGACGACGGCAGCATTGCTGGTGAAAGCAGATACCACTGGTTATTGCCAGAAAGCCAAGTTTTTTAAGTCCAGATTGTTTCATTTTTGTACTCCTTGTAGTTAAAAAAATGCGCAGGATTGCGCGTCAAAACGGGGTGTTTTGATCATGAAATTCCTTGTAATACAGGGTGTTATTGAGAGGTTCAGGTGTAGGGTGAAATGCTGATTAATGAAAAGCCTGATACATATTATCTGTAATGCGGTCGTCGTTTGTGCTGACAGTAAATGTGCGTCCATATTGACCTTCCTGGTCTACTTTTCCTGTAGGTTTTGGTGATTTTCGTCTGATGTTTATGATTATAAACGGGTGCTGGGTCATGGTCTCCATGTTGATGTAGGAATATTCTTAATCGTTATGTAAGGATTTTCGGAAAACTGGAAAGTCAGTTGATGTGTACCTATATCAGGTGGTAAATATTGAAGGTATTGTTAATGTTGAATTTTAACTGGATTAGTATCCTAAGTTCAGTACGGTTTACTTTACTAAATACAGTATTCAATATAAGATTCGAGCCCAATTTGGGGCTATAGCTCAGCTGGGAGAGCGCAACACTGGCAGTGTTGAGGTCAGCGGTTCGATCCCGCTTAGCTCCACCAAT
>CAWECN010000019.1:0-82107 GCA_963807625.1 uncultured Gammaproteobacteria bacterium | reverse complement strand
CCTTGTGGAAGCCCATAGGTAATCTGTGAATATGGCTATATTTGCAGCATTTCCATCTGTTCCGCTTGACATTCCATTATTATCAAAGCTAATTGTATTCAATAATAGAGTCCGTCCATGTATATCCTACTATTCCTCCGGGATTATTATCCTCACTTGTGGCTACGTTATCATGGATATAACAATAACTAACGATAAAAGGTCCACCGCTTATATAAAGTCCAGCACCACCATCAGTACTGCCCTGATGTCCGCCCGTAATTTCTAATCGTTCAAATCTCCAATACGCCAGATCATTACCATTGTCACGACCGTTTCTTAACTTACCAATTGTGTATTGTGCGTTATTTTGACCGTCTATGATCGCCCATTCACCGGGATAAGACTGCATAGATGCGTAGTCATTAGCAGTACCATTAGGGGTAGTACTGCCACTTATTAAAACATTCTCATAGTAAGTGCCCCCACGAATAAAAATGTCATCACTCGTGTTCATATTATTAACAGCCTGCTGTATGGTCTTGTAGGCATTTCCTTCAGAGCCGCTGCAACTTCTGTTTGTTGTAGAATAATTTCCTGCGGTACAACTAGATGATAAAGTTTTATCTACATAAATATTAGCTGCAAATAAATTAGAACAGAAGAGTAAGTTAATAATCGTAAAGGCAGTTGCTGCCAGGTGCTTTTTAAATAAAGACATATTTGTTAAACCTCATAATCATAGCAACCCGTGCGCAATTAAATACGGGAATAAAATAAAACTTGAGTTTTGGAGCATTTAGAAACTGATTTGCTAGACTTTTCGGGCAATAATATAAGAGTTATTGCGCAACCAAACAATGAAAGAACTACAGGCAATGCAGATATTGTAGCATGGAGAAAAGCGTTCTGGGGGCTTTTTGTTGTAAAAATGACAGCTTTGTTGTGGATGTGGCATTTTTTTTAGTAAAAACATGCAGGATTGTCCTGGATAACTAGCACATTTTACTATAACCTGTTGATTTAATAGTTTTAATTGTAATGATGAGAATTTGGTCGCTTTAAATAGAGTTGGCATTCATCAGGATATGACTTCGACTGTCCCGCTTTTCGCATCGCGAATAGCAGGATTTTTTAATGGTTTATTATGTTGTCTTTGTATTGCTTGGAAGCTATATGTAAATGTGGAAATAAGTCGGAATTATGTACATTATCCTGATTCATAAAATCAATTACTTTAAATATTAAAATAAATCTGTATTGGCATCGCTTTCAGTTAAATACCATAGTTTATTATTATACAGGTATGGCTCTAGACTTTTATCAGATGTGTGCGTAAAAAAAGTTTCGTTATAGTCTCTTTTAATAAAGCCCAGGGCATTGTAAATATTGCTCGAAGAAATGTCATAAACAGAAGATAAAATAGAATTTAGTTTTTCTTTCTTAAGGTATTTAACGGTTTCCTGTAGCAGACAATGTACTATTTTGTTTGACGAGTCTGTTGATTTGTCGTATACCCAGTCAATAATAAAGCCATCTTTCTGGTTGTTCTTATTGGAATTATTTATAATTGAAAAGCTGATCCCCGCCAACTGGTCGTCTACATATAAACCAAGAATAATGAACTTTCTTCTAGGGTTCTCAATAAAACGCCAATCCAGGTATTTCTGCGTTCTTTGAACATAAATCTGTTTGCTATTTTCATCTATAAACGTATCAACTTGTTCGGGAATTGAATCTAATAGTTTCAATGTATAGCCTTTAGGCAGGTCTTTATAAATAAAATTCTGATGAATCGACAAAGCCAGGTTTACAGGCATTGATATAAGATTGCTAAGTAATTCACTTTTCAATTTACGTTTTAATTTTGTATTAACTCGTATAAGCAGCTTGTATGTCTGCCTATGTTCCATTTCACAAAAGAGGTTTGAGATCATAGAATATGAGCTCCTGGTTGATCCCGTGGCGAATATAGTTGGAAATTCATCCATGAATACCAGGGTCATCCAGGCACTTAAGCCTATACCTTCAATTTTTGGATGCACAAGCAGATCCATTACTTTATGAGCACGAATTTTCTTTTTATTTATACATAAAGTAACTTCTTCTACTCCCAGGCAAGCTAGAATATTATCGTCACTTTTAAACACCCATATCTTGTTATTATTATCTGTGTTTTCATCAAAACTGTACCTCCATTGCAGGTAGCTCCTGTCGTCCCAAAGCGGTGGGTTCTTTAAATTATTCTTTCTAAATATAATTAAACCATCAAGGTCTTTTTTCGTTGCAGGGGAAAAGCAATCTTGAATTTTGTCTAGATTTATATTCAATCCTTTTGACACGTATCGGGATACTTTTTGTAGAGAAAGTTTCATTAGAAGAACCGTTGATGTTTGGTAGTATAAAAATATAGTTATTTATCTACAATAAAATTATTCTCTTTAAGAATATCTAACAAGTCATTGATAGTGGATATATTATTTAATTGGTCTTCGGACAAAGTAAAATCAAATAAGTCATCAAGCTCACCCATCAGTAATAACATCCCCATTGAATCCCAGTAGTCTAAGGACTCCCTGGGCAGATCAACTCGAATATCCTTTTCATCGACGTTAAATATATCGGCGAGCCAGCTTATGGCTTCTTGCGTATTCATTGGTTTAAAAGATAAATATAAAAGTTAGAAGAAAATAAAAAATCAAGTTTGTTATGTTAATCATATACAAGATTGCTAATGACGGCCTTGTTATCAAGCTCTAATAGTGCAGCGCTCCATGATAAACCAACACCGTAACCGAGAAGCATCATTGAGACAGGTTCTTTAATCTTCTTGTCATTAAATGTCTGGGTTATGGTTAGAGGTATTGAAGGGCCGCCGGTATTTCCGAACTTGTCCAGAATAAGAGGCGCCTGCTCCTCATTGATTTCACATTTTTTTGTTAGGTGCTGCATCATATATTTGTTTGACTGGTGAAATATGAAATAATCGATATCTTCTGTTGTTTTATTAGAGATATCAAGCGTATCTTTTATTAAAGTCGGTATTTTTTTAATCGTAAAATTAAATAGATTGGTGCCTTTCATATAAAGACAGTGCTGCCTCGGATTATCGTCTACCCGTTTACGAAATCCACCTGAATAGATTATCAGATCTTCATAGCCCTTACCGTCTGTTCCAAAAGTGAAGTACCACGGTGTGCTGCTGTTTTCGTCATATTCAAGTGCTGTGGCAGAACCTGCATCACCAAAAAGCAGGTAGGTTACCTTGTCATCAGGACTGGTGAAACGGTTGGGTGTTTCGCCATGCAAGACTAATATCCTCTTATGGCTGCTATTTAACATCATGGCAGCCATCCATAAGCCATAGGGATAACCGGAGCAGCCCAGGCCTATATCGAAAGCGGCACAGTTTTCTGATAAGCCAAGACGTTCGTGTAATACACAGCTGGTAGAAGGCAGAAAATAATCCGGGGTTTGGGTGATGAAAATCAAGCCATCAATTGTGTCTTTATCCCAGCCTAGTTTTTCAATGATATCTTCAGCTGATTTATAGCAAAGGTCACTGCTGCAGGTTGAATCATCGCAGATATGCCTTTCTACAATGCCCGCCAGGGAGACCACTTTTTCTACATCAACTTTAGAGAACTGGGAGGTATCCCGCCTATTATTGTATACCCTGGATGGGACACAGCAGCTTATGCCAGCAATTCGACAGTTTTTTATTTCAGATTGCGACATGCTTGTTTTTCCCTAAAAAGTGGATATCAATAATACTGGTAAACTGAGAATAGGTTGATAAATTTGATTATTCAATCAAATGAAGTGTAAAAAGTCTGCTCCTAATTATCCAGCTCCATAGTATTGTTTGTGGCACAGGCTGCACAATCCACTCTGAGGTAAAAGTCCAGCGATGGAGCAGGGTTCAGTCTGGGTATGCATTCTATCATGGTCCCTGGCTTTTATTTAATCATTGAGAGCATCCATTTTATGGCAAATTTTTCAAACAAATTATAGGTGAATATGGAAGTTATCATTACAAAAAAATACAAAAACAAGACCAATGGTGACAGGGCTAAAGAAAAACTGTTGAAAAAATCATTGCCACCAGTTTTGAAATTTTTTAACAAGATCTGTATATACTATTGGGCCATATAATTGAATAGGAAATAGTGCCTAAAAATATCAAGAACTTATTTGATAGAAAAGAATCATCCGGGTTGTATGCAGCGCTGAGTATAAGCAGAGTGAACAATAGCTATTGTTATTAAATGTGAGATCTCAAAAATAATGTAAACAAACTTACTGTGAAAATTAAATTAGTAGCACCACTACTTGGTAGGACTTTACTAAATAAGATATTTCTATAGGCATCATATAGAGAAATGCCGATTGACGCTTCACATATACAGCGTATGAGAGAAAGTGGTGGCGACATATCTAGACTATTACTTCGCTTAAGCGGCATAAAAAGAATAATAAATGATAGTATGAGCAGGGTAATTCCCCCTGCCTATTTGAATCTATATATTATGAATATGAAAAGGTGGTATGTATTGCTTATTGCTCTCTTCTTTATGTCATGTGAGTCACAAGCGGAAAACACTGAAACTTCATCAATCCAACTCAAAACAAAGGGTGTCAACTCAGTGGGAATTATAGATGGAAGATGGCTGGCGCTGGGAGATTCTGATTTTGACAGTTATCAGTCAGATGATCTGCTGTATCGTGTAAACATGAATGCATCTAACGCTTCCTGTGTGTTATCACCAATTGAGATACAGGCAAAGGATGGGAGAGATTTTGGCGATTATGCTGCATGGGATGATGGCAGGCGCCATGATTACCGCGGTAACTTCTCACTGTCAGGTGACACTGTTCGAGATAGTCTATTCGGTTGGCGGGAGCATATTGCAGAGGATGCTAAATCTGGGGCAATCGAGATGATCAGGGAGCTACGAGATGAATTGCTTGGCGGGGAGCAGCGTCTCGGCAAAGCCATCATATCCGAGTTAAAAGCTAATAGCCTCCCTTCTCCTTCTGTGGTGCAGATCAACATAGGTATTAATGATATTGATGGGAATCGCGAATCTATGTACGAGAAATTTTCTTCTCAGGAATCGCATTTTTCATGGATAGACAGAAGGACAGGCGCAATCAAAAAGCTGGTTGATAAGATGCTGGAGATTCATCCACATATTGTTATTGTATTATGGCAGTTACTGGATGATAGCAGGTGGAACGATGAATATTCGTCAGAAGATGAATTGAAGATTACTGCGCATACCGATCATTGGAATTCAAATCTGCAGGAGATTGCTGATTCGCATTCCACTGTGGTTGTTTTTGAGGCAAATACTTTTACAGAAGAAATGATGGGGCGCAAATCGGATGGTACTAGTAAGGATATTGTAATCGATGGTGTCAAATATATTCGCAGCAGGGTGCCCGATTCGACGCTTGGTGGAAAGGTTGATAATACAAAATATATTGTTACCAAAGACGGCCATGGCAATACGATTTTATCAGTACTTTACACGCGAGAAATATATAGATTGTTAAATGATACTTTTGGCGCTGGAATCCCACCTTTTTCACTCGTCAAGATCAATTCACTTACTTGCCAAATTGATGATTCCACTTCAGCTGTGCCTGTTCTGGAAATCCCTGCTGATGTAGTAATTAAGCTAGCTCAGCTGCCATACTCGATAGGTAAAATAGTTGCTCATGATTCTAATGGTAAGAATATCTCTGACTCTGCAGTCGCAGTCAGCGATAGAGGAGGGTCATTATTTGGAGATGGACAAGGCATTCAGCTGCGTTCGCCCAGGCATGATAGAGGTGTGCACCACATCACAGTGACCGTGCAGGATGCCAATGGTTTGAAGATGTCTAAAAGTATGTCTATAGTAATAGAGTAATTAAGTCGAAGCTCTGGCAGAGGTAGCCTTGTGAACTACGCTAAACTAAGTGCCGGATTGATCTGGTGGCAGTAGTTGTTTGGCAGATTGTCTAAAGGTGGGTTGCCACGTAAAACCTGCTTCTTTAATCGGTTCGTTATCAGATAAAGATGGTGGTCTCATAAGTCGCAAAGGTATTTATAAAGAATCTGCAGTGTTCCAATTCTGACAAAATTGTTGAAAATTTTACACTTTTTTACATTAATTGGGATAAAACTGCTCAAAAATTATCATTAGTTAATGATTATTATTTGTAACTATATGTTTATATTGAATATGTATGCTTTTGGCATAATTTTTGCATTTATTAATGGTTAGGCAAGCGCTTTATATCGTAAAGCATTGTAGCTTTACCAGGTGACATACAAGTTGTAAGAAACTGTGTTGATGGGTAGCCACATTTAATCAGTGCAAAACTATTCTCGTGTTAAGAAGTAATGTCAGACGGGGCTTGTGGTTTAAGCAACTGCCAGCATTGGGATTCGTCTTATGGTTGTGAGCTGAGTGACTATCAGTTTCGCGTGCAAGATGCAGAATGGAGTTATTAAGAGATAGTTAATATGAACAAAAACAGTCAATCATCAGGGTACCCGCTTTCATCGATGCAATTGGGCATGCTGTTCAATAGCCTGTCTGCACCACACTCTGGCGTCGAGATAGAACAGATCATTTGCACTGTGCGAGAGCCGCTCAACCCGCAGGCCTTTACCCAGGCATGGGAGAGTGTCATCAACAGGCATTCGGTGTTGCGTACGCGATTTGTCTGGGAAGGAGTCGATGAGCCTGAGCAGGTCGTTGAGCCGCAGGTGTCATGTCAGATTAATTATCATGACTGGAGCGTCAAACAGCAACAGGAACGCGAAAAAGCACTTGATGAGATGCTGGAGATCGACAGATATGGTGATTTCACAATGTCTGAAGCACCATTAATGCGCCTGACCATGTTCGATTACGGTGTTGATGGCTTTGCCTGTTTATGGACATTCCATCATGCCATCCTTGATGGCCGATCATTTCCGACAATCCTGTCTGAGTTGTTCGACTATTACGAATCCATTTGCGAACAGAAAGAGCTGCAATTACCCGAGCCTGCCGAATACCAGCGGTATATTCAATGGCTGCAGAAGCAGGATTTCTCTGCGTCCAGAGAACACTGGCAGCAAACACTAAAGGGCTTTACAGCGCCAACATCAATCTCATTTGGGTATATGCCTAGTGTCAGGAAGCATTCCGGTGGTAATGCCGCAGAACAGATGCGTTTGTCAAAACAAAGCACGACTGCTCTTGAGGCATTTGTATCGCAAAATGACTTGACCCTTAATACTGCACTCCAGGGCGCCTGGTCATTGTTATTGCATCACTACAGCGGTGAAGAAGACGTGGTGTTTGGGGCTACGCGGGCCTGTCGCCACGCAACTGTGGAAGGTTCGGATTCCATGGTTGGGCTGTTCATCAATACATTACCAATGCGTGTTCAGGTCGAGGCAAATGAGACCTTGCTTGGTTTGTTAAGAAAATTACGTAATCAACAGGTTGAATTACGTCAATATGAACATACGCCTTTACCTGATGTGCAGCGGTGGAGTGAGGTTTCGGCCGGATTTCCGTTGTTTGAAAGCATTGTTGTATTTGAGAACTATTTACTCAGTACTACTATGCGAAAGAAAGGTGGGAACTGGCTAAAAAGGGAGTTTGAGTATCGTGGCCAGACAGGATTTCCGCTAGCCGTAATTGGTTACCTGGACGATGAGCTGATATTACGTATTGAGTACGACAAGCAGCGTTTTGAGAGCGAGACGGTTAAGAGAATGCTTGGTCATATCAGGACTTTGCTCGAGAGCATGACTGCTGAGTCAGTTGGCAGGCCGGCTGCAAGCATTCCCTATGTGACACCGGCTGAGCTAGAGCAGCTGCTATCTGGCTGCAACCAGACGACTGAGCAGGCAACTGTGAGCGAGACCATTATTGATCGTTACCAGGCACAGGTCGATAAATACCCGGATGCTATTGCTCTAAGCTATGAGCATGAAAACATAAGTTATAAAGATCTTGATTGCCGCGCCAATAGGCTTGCACATAAGTTATCGTCTCTTGGCGTTGCTCCTGATGTGCTTGTCGGGATTTGTGTTGAGCGCTCTGTGGAAATGATTGTTGGCATACTCGCAATTCTGAAAGCAGGAGGAGGTTATGTCCCGCTTGACCCGATGTACCCGAAGGAGCGTATCGGTTTTATTCTGCAAGACACCCGAGTGCCAGTACTGCTAACGTTGAGTACACTTGAAAATGAATTGCCTGAACATGCGGCTGAGACCATATGCATCGATGATTTTTTGTCCGGCAAGAAAGCCGATCCTGATGATAATACTTTTCTTGCTGGGAAGGCTGGTCCGCATAATATTGCCTACGTCATCTATACCTCGGGATCGACTGGTCAGCCCAAGGGAGTAAAAGTTACGCATGGCAACGTGGTGCGTTTATTTGATGAGACAGATCAATGGTTTGGATTTGACGCAGATGATGTCTGGACCTTGTTTCATTCCTATGCCTTTGATTTCTCCGTGTGGGAAATATGGGGCGCATTATTATTTGGCGGGCGCCTGGTAATTGTTCCATATTGGATAAGCCGTTCACCTGAGAAATTCTATCAACTCGTTGCAGATGAAAAAGTAACCGTTCTCAATCAGACACCTTCAGCATTCCGTCAGTTTATTGCCATTGAAGATAATGATGCCCTGCGAAGTGAGCTGGCACTTAGATACATTATTTTTGGTGGCGAGGCGCTTGATTTGCATAGCCTGGTGCCATGGGTTAAGCGTCACGGCGATGGTAAACCGCAACTGGTCAACATGTACGGTATCACCGAAACCACGGTTCATGTCACATATCGGGTAATTACACAAGAAGATATTGCGCAAATGCGTGGTAGCGTGATCGGTGTGCCTATACCTGATCTGCAGATTTATTTACTTGACCGCTATATGCAACCTGTACCTGTGGGTGTGAAAGGTGAGGTTTTTGTTGGTGGCCGAGGGGTGGCCAAGGGTTACCTGAACAGGCCGGAATTAACTGAAAAAGTATTTATTGAGAATCCTTTTAACAGGGAAGACAGTACAAAACTCTACAAGACGGGCGATATGGCCCGGCACCTGCCAAACCGCGATCTTGAGTATCTTGGGCGTTGTGATAATCAGGTCAAGATTCGTGGTTTTCGGATAGAAACGGGTGAGATTGAAGCCCGGTTGAAGGGCTGTGATGGAGTGTCTGACGCAGTGGTTATTGTTGCTGAAGAAATAAGTGGTGAAAAACAGCTGATTGCATATTGTGTTCCGGAAAAAGGGGAATACCTTAACCTGCCTTCAATTAAGAAACATCTGCAATCTGTAATGCCAGGTTATATGGTACCGGCTATTTATATCGAGATTGATGCCACACCGTTAACTGAAAATGGAAAGACTGATTTTCGAGCCTTACCCATACCCGATAAAAATCGTTCTAGCTTAGCTGCTGAGTATGTTGCTCCCAGAAATGATATGGAGCACAAGGTTGCTGATATATGGAGCAAAGTACTGAATGTTGCTCAGGTTGGGATTAATGATAATTTTTTTGACCTGGGTGGGGATTCTATTCTTGTGTTGAAGGTGGCTAGTGATTTAGGTCGCCTGACTGGAGGTAATATTCAGATTCATAAGCTGTTTGAATACCCAACAGTACAGACGTTGGCTGATCATCTCTCGGCTGACTCAGAACAAACGGAAGGACTTAATAAAATTGTAATCCGTGCATCAAAAAGACGTGCGGCGCTTGAAAATATTAAACGCAAGAATATTGGAGTATGACGCATGAGTGCTGATGATAACCAAAATAGTGACACTGATATTGCAATAGTCGGGATGGCCTGCCGGCTACCGGGTGCGCGAAACATAGACGAGTTTTGGGATGTTCTTCACAACGGCAGAGAAACCATCAGTGAAATCACGGACGAGATGCTGCAGCGCGGTGAATATGATTTTGAGTCAGTAAGAAACGATCCTAATTATGTACGTATGCGTGGCATACTTGAAGACATCGACAAGTTTGATGCGTCATTCTTCGGTTTTACACCGAAGGAAGCGTCAGTGCTTGATCCGCAGCACAGGGTCTGGTTTGAAACCGCCTGGGAAGCCCTGGAGGATGCAGGCTACTCACCCGGGAAATACGAAGGAGCCATTGGCGTATATGCAGGTAGTTATGTTAATACTTATCTACTTCATAATTTATGTAAGGACCGTGATTACATTGAGCGACTGGTGCGTTTTCGTTCTGCAGATGCTTTTTTAAGTATTATTAGCAATGATAAAGACTATTTACCCAGTCGTACTTCATACAAGTTTAACCTGACTGGTCCAAGTATCAATGTTCAGACGGCATGCTCAACATCACTTGTTGCCGTCGCGCAAGCTTGCCAGAGCCTGCTGCAATATGAATCAGATATGAATATTGCTGGCGGTGTCTGTATATCATTGCCGCAGGAAAAAGGTTATCTATACAGTGAAGGTGGCATGGTCTCGCCAGATGGTCATTGCCGAACCTTTGATGCGAATGCCCAGGGAACTGTTTTCAGTAGTGGTGCCGGGGCGGTTATTCTCAAGCGCCTTGAAGATGCTATTGCAGATGGTGATAACGTTTATGCTGTTATTCGAGGTTCGGCTCTAAATAACGATGGTTCAATGAAGGTTAGTTATAGTGCGCCAAGTATTAATGGCCAGGCTCAGGTCATTGCTATGGCACACGCTGTTGCGGGCATTGACCCGGCAACAATCAGTTATGTCGAAGCGCATGGTACCGCTACACCACTGGGCGATCCTATTGAGGTTGCCGGGCTGACAAAAGCGTTTCGTTTGCATACGGACAATAAGCAGTACTGTGGTATTGGCTCGGTAAAAACGAATGTTGGCCACCTTGATGCAGCTGCTGGTATAACGGGCCTAATCAAGACAGTTCTGGCACTGAAACATAAAAAATTGCCGCCGAACCTGCACTATCAGCAGCCGAATCCTGAAATAGACTTTGATGACAGCCCCTTTTATGTTGTCGATAAGTTACAGGATTGGGAAACAGGGGACATGCCGCGTCGAGCAGGTGTGAGTTCGTTTGGTGTCGGGGGAACAAACGCTCACGTTGTGTTGGAAGAGGCGCCGGTACCGGAGACGTCAAGTGATTCACGCCCGCAGCAGCTTCTCATGCTGTCGGCAGCCTCAAGCACCGCACTGGATGTAATGTCCAGGAACCTGGCAGCGTATTTGAAGCTACATCCTGATGTTCCACTTGCGGACGTTGCCTATACCTTGCAGGTAGGCCGTAAAGATTTAAGCCATAGGCGCTACCTCGTTTGTGGTGGCGTTGAAGCGGCTATTTCTGACCTGGAAAGTCTTGATCCCAAAAAAGCGCCTGCTCGGCTAAGCGAGCAAAGTGATCCGCCACTCGTATTCATGTTTCCAGGGCAGGGTGCGCAGCATATTGATATGGGGCGTGATCTTTACGAGTCTGAACCGACTTACAGATCATGTATCGACCACTGCGCAGAGGTTCTTAAGCCTTTACTGGATCTGGATATTCGCGAAATCATGTATCCTGTTAAAGGGTCTGAAGATAAATTTACGGAAATTCTAAAACAAACAGGTATTGCGCAACCGGCTATATTCGTAACCGAGTACGCGCTTGCCTCTGTATGGATGGAGTGGGGGCTTAAACCTGCCGCAATGATAGGCCATAGCGTTGGTGAGTATGTTGCTGCGTGTATTTCAGGGGTGTTCAGTGTTGAAGATGCGCTTACAGTACTGGCATCTCGTGCACACCTGATGCAGGAAATGCCCAGTGGAAGCATGCTGGCTGTGAGATTGCCTGAGTCAGAATTGAGCGCTCATCTTACTGAAAATATCTCTCTTGCTGCATGTAACTCGCCTTCTATTTGTGTTGTATCCGGGTCGGATGCAGATATCGAAGCGTTTAGTGAGCAATTAGCGCAAGATGATATTGAAACTATAGAGTTGCACACTTCTCACGCGTTCCACTCTGAAATGATGGAGCCGGTCGTAGACTCGTTTACCGAGGTTGTTGCAGGTGTCGAGCGGCATAAGCCGGAGATACCATTTCTCTCAAGTTATACAGGTACATGGATCAAGGACAATGAAGCACAGGATCCATCGTATTGGGCCAGGCAACTCAGACATACAGTGCGTTTTAGTGATGGAATACGTGAGTTGCAAAAAGAGCCTGGCAGAGTGTTGCTTGAGGTAGGCCCGAGTACTACATTGGCCACATCAGCCATGCAGCATGTTAACAAGGATGCCAGGCAGATAGTTATCTCTTCACTGGGGCATGCACAAAAAACGCATTCAGCCCTGGACCATGTTCTGAAAGCCGCTGGCAACTTGTGGTTCGCGGGAGTAGGAATCAAGTGGTCAAACTTTTATCAGAACGAGAGACGCAGACGTATTGCACTTCCTACCTATCCGTTCGAACGCAAACGTTACTGGGTTGATCCACCAGAATTAAATGCCGTGTCCGCAGTAACAAATGCACCACTAGTAATCGGAGATACACCAATGGCAGACATGCAGGAAACGCCAATTTCAGCCCCCCCCTCTGAGCCTGTTGACAGGAAAGGCAAGATAATCGAGAAGATTAAGGTGGTTATCTACGACCTATCAGGTATAGATGTTGAGCCTGCCGATTACTCCAGGAGCTTTCCGGAAATGGGGCTTGATTCACTACTGCTGACACAGGCGAGTGCTGAGTTCCAGAAACAGTTTGGTATCAAGATCCGTTTTCGTCAGTTGCTGGAAGACGTGAGCTCTATTGATCTACTTGCAAATTACATTGATGAGAAGCTGCCAGCAGATGCGCTGAGAGAGCCCGCACCTACGGCGGTTGCGCAACAGCAGAGTATTCAGCAACAGGCTCAACAGCCTGCTACTCAGCAGGTAATGCCCAATGCCCCTAATACAGCCCAGCCGGCGGGTGCGCTGGAAGATGTCATCAGGGAGCAGTTAATGCTTATGAAGCAGCAACTGGAAATGATACAAGGTTCGCCCCCTGCTCCTGTGCAAGCACAAACGGGAACTGCTTTGTCAGCCCAAAGAGTTGTTGAGCAACCGCAGGCGGGTCCAACCATACATGCAAGTTTGCCCACAAATAACACAGATTCAGCAGCGGTAAGTGACAAGCCATTGCGCTTTGGTCCATATAAGCCAATCGAAAAAAAGAATGATGGAAAATTAACAACCAGACAGAAGAGTCATCTGGAACAGCTAATAGAACGTTTCCTGGCTAAAACGAAAAGCTCGAAGCAATACGCACAAGAGTACAGGAAGGTACAGGCAGATCCGCGCGCGGTCGCGGGATTCAAGTTGTTGTGGAAGGATCTTGTCTATCAGATTGTAACGAAGCGTTCCCTCGGTTCTCGCCTGTGGGATATTGATGATAACGAATATGTTGATATTACGATGGGATTTGGACCTGGATTACTTGGCCACTCCCCGTCGTTTGTAGTTGATGCTGTTCAAAAGCAACTGGGTGATGGATTTGAAATCGGGCCACAGGCACCACTGGCGGGTAAGGTGGCTTCAAAGATTTCTGAATTCACGGGAATGGAACGGGTGTCTTTTTGTAATACCGGTTCAGAGGCTGTAATGGCGGCATTACGTATGGCGCGGACGGTTTCGGGACGTCAGAAAGTTGCTTATTTCACAGGTGATTATCATGGTACCTTCGATGAGGTGCTGGCGCGAGCACAGCAGTTAAGAGGCAAGCTTACAACTCTGCCGGCCGCACCTGGCATTACTCAGCCTTCGGTTGATAATGCCATGATCCTTGATTACGGTACTGATGAATCACTCGAAATTCTCAAGAAGCATTGCCATGAATTAGCTGCAGTGGTAATTGAGCCGGTCCAAAGCCGTCACCCTGAGCTGCGGCCCATCGATTTTGTTAAACAGGTTCGTGAGATAACTAAAGCAAATGACACGGCAATGGTCCTCGATGAAGTTATTACCGGCTTCCGGGTCAACCCGGGTGGTATCCAGGCTGAATGGGGCGTACGTGCCGATATTGCGACATACGGCAAAGTCATCGGTGGTGGATTGCCTATAGGTGTTGTTGCAGGTTCAGCAAAGTATATGGACACACTTGATGGCGGCCAGTGGCAGTATGGAGACGATTCTTACCCTGAGGCGGATGTCACATTTTTTGCAGGGACCTTTGTAAGGCACCCTCTGGCTCTCGCTGCCGCTGATGCAGTGTTGACTTACCTGAAACAGCAGGGGCCGGAACTGCAAAAAAACCTGAATGCAAAAACGGAGAAGTTTGCCAGGGAGCTCAATGACTTCTTTGCAGGTATAGGTGTTCCAATACGTATCAGGCAATACAGTTCCTGGTTCCGTTTTGATTATCCGGGAGACCTGACTTATATCGGCCTTCTTGTGTATCACCTGATGGAAAAAGGCGTCTATTTCAGGGAAATTGGACAGAACTGTTTCTTTTCAACAGCGCATACAGATGAAGATATTGATTTTGTGAAAGGAGCAATAGAGGATTGTGTCCTGGACCTGCAGACAGGCGGATTTTTGCCTAGACCTGATGGCGGCGGCGAAGGTCCCGGTGGAGGGCGTGACGCGTCACAAAAAGAGTTAACCGAAGCGCAAGGTGAAATATGGATAACCTCTCAGATGGGTGAGGCGGCCTCGTGTTCATATAACGAGTCATTCACACTTGAGTTGAAAGGTGGCTTGGATATTGTAGCTTTCAAGCAGGCCTATCAAGCTGTTTTACATAGACATTCTGCGTTACATATGCGATTTGATCGTGAAGGTCAGTATCAGAGATATGTTGAATCTGACAATATTGAATTTGACTCGCTTGATCTAAGTGATCTCGGTAAACGGGAACAGCTGGAACGCCTGGAATTATTCTCTAATAATGACGGCAGCACTCCATTTGACCTTGAGCATGGGCCGCTTTTTAGATCGACTTTGATCGAGCTAAACGAGGGCTTGCATCGTTTATATTTTACCGCTCATCATATTGCATTTGATGGCTGGTCCGCTGGCGTGGTTCTTGATGAACTTAGCATCGCATATTCGGCGATTGCAAAAGGATCGACGCTCGAATTATCGGCCCCTGAGTCTTATATCGAGTACGCTGCAGAAGCCAGAGACTGGCAGGAAAGCGAAGAAGGGAAGGAGGCGCTTGGCTATTGGCTAAGCCAGTATGCTACATTGCCTGAACCGCTGCAGTTGCCGACAGATCGTCCCCGTCCTGCAGTTAAGTCATATAAAGGTGGTACTGTCTACCATGTTGTTGACCGCAGTGTTTATGATGCAGCAAAGCGATTGGCTGCTGAACATAAGTCAACATTATACGTAACCGTTCTAGCGGTTTTTAACCTACTTCTTTCAAAGCTTTCTAATCAGCAGGATGTTGTTGTTGGTGCGCTGGTAGCAGGTCAGGCTTACAGTAATCATGAATCCCTGGTCGGACACTGCGTCAATGTGCTGCCCATACGTTCTACTCTTGCAGCTGACAGTCCCTTTTCATGTTTCCTGGCAGAAACAAAATCCCGCGTACTGGATGCGTTTGACAATCAGGAAGTGTCATTTGGTGAAGTTCTGCGTAATCTCGCTGTAGAGCGTGATCCTGCACGTTCACCGCTGCTGGATGTTATTTTTAATCTTGATCGTAAAGTACCTGGCCATGGTTATGCTGGGCTTGAATATGATATCTGGGAGAATCCGAAGCGCGCTGTAAATTTTGATCTGTTCATGAATTTAAACGAAACTGAACAGGGGTTGGAGATAAATTGCGATTATTCGGATATATTTGATCCGGAAACAGTTGAACGCTGGCTGGTACATTTTGAGCAGATTCTGCTTGAGGTTACAGGTGATGCTTCACTGCCGCTTGCGCAAATATCATTATTGTCAAAAGAGCAGTGTAATGAAATTAAACAGTGGAATGATACCGCCCTGGAGGTTCCGCAGGATGCGACAATCTATTCACTGGTGCATGATCAGGCAATTGCCGCACCAGGCGCAACTGCGGTGGTTTTTGGCGAGCGCTCTTTAACATATTTTGAGTTGCTGGCTCTGGCTGATGCTTTCGCCGAGCGACTGTTGCATCATTCGGTGGAACGTGGTGCATATGTTGGTGTGTGTCTTGAGCGTTCAGAGCAGATGCTCGTAGCACTGCTTGCTATTCTGAAGATTGGCGCAACGTATTTACCTCTTGATCCAGAGTATCCACATGATCGAGTTGCATACATGATCGATGACTCAGGCTGTAAGCTCGTTATTGCACAGTCAACTACAGTCCAGCAGGTCGAGTCGATGGCGCCAGATGTTGTGCTTATTGATCGAAACGAGCCCCTGGATGCCGCTAAAGTCCCCGGGGATAATAGTTACCGTGCAGAGGCGGCGGATACCGCCTATATTATTTACACCTCTGGTTCTACCGGTAATCCTAAAGGTGTACAGGTACCTCACGGCTCCGTAGTTAACTTTTTGATGAGCATGAGCCGTCAGCCCGGTTTTAACAAGGATGACCGGTTGCTTGCAGTGACTACGCTTTCTTTCGATATATCAGTACTTGAGCTATTTCTGCCCCTGACCACTGGTGGTACAACAGTAATTGCTTCAGCCAGCACAACCACCAATGCCAAAGAGCTCGCAGATTTGCTCGAACGCGAATCAATAACTGTAATGCAGGCCACACCTTCAACATGGCGCATGTTAGTTACAGGGGGATGGGCAGGTTCGCCTGGTTTAAAAGCTTTATGCGGTGGAGAACCTCTACCAGCAGACCTTGCATTATCATTGATGCCCTGTGTTAGTGAGTTATGGAACATGTATGGGCCTACCGAGACCACGGTCTGGTCAACATGCAAGCTAATACAGGATGCAGAAGCACCAATTTCTATTGGTCGGCCCATAGCGAATACAAAAATTCATATACTGGATACACATATGAGACCCGTACCTGTAGGTGTTGCCGGAGAGCTATGGATATCTGGTGATGGGGTCACGTATGGATACCTTGGCCGCAAGGATCTGACAGAAGAGAGGTTTATAAGTGACCAGTTTTCAAATGATGCCAGTGCTCGCATGTACAGAACGGGCGACCTAGCACGCTATCTACCTAATGGCGACGTCGAGTATATCGGCCGTGTTGATAACCAGGTTAAATTACGAGGTTATCGAATTGAGCTCGGGGAAATCGAAACTGTCCTCGTCAGTCACGAAAGCGTTGAACAGGCTGTAGTAAATGTTCATGAAAAAACTGCGGGTGATCAACGCCTGGTGGCTTACATAGTGTCCTCTGCATCAAGTGAGAAAAATCCAGACATTTTTCAACAGTATATGCGAAAGGTTTTGCCAGAATACATGGTGCCAAAGCATGTGGTTTTTGTCGATAGTTTTCCTTTAACGCCAGCAGGCAAGGTGGATAGACGCGCACTAAATGCTTTGGAAGATATCGGTAGCAATGATTCATCGTTATTTGTCGAGCCTGGCAGTGACATGGAGCAGATGCTATGTGGTATATGGCACGATGTGCTTGGCGGCGAGAAAATTGACATAACAGATGACTTTTTTGACCTGGGTGGACATTCACTGTTAGTGACGCAAGTCTGGTCACGGGTTGAGCGTGAGTTGAATTCGGTTATTCCCTTGAGGCTGTTTTTTACCCATACCACGGTCAGGGCACTTGCCGCAGAGATTGAATCACAGCAACTTGAGGCTAGCGATATAGATACTTCAGCTATACCAAGGCTTGAATCATCAGCTAATGTCGTAACCTCCTTTGCGCAGCAACGGCTATGGTATATCGATCAACTGGATCCTGGTTCCGCGATGTATAACCTGCCAGCGGCTTTCCGGTTAACTGGCCCGCTTGATATAAATTGCTTTAAAAACAGTATTAACGCCATAGCTAGAAGACATGAATCGCTGCGTACTTCGATTCAATGGGAAGACGACCAGCCTGTACAGGTTATAGCTGGCTCATTGGATATTGAGCTGCCTGTCATCGATATAAGCGCGTTAGAAGAAAGCCAGAAAAAACAAAAACTTGAAGGTATTCTGGATAAAGAGGCGCAGCGTCCATTCGATATTGCGCAAGGTCCTTTGGTGCGTGCGCTATTGATCAAGGAGTCAGAGCAGCAACATGTATTATTTTTCATGCCTCACCATATTATCTGGGATGGCTGGTCTTTCGATATCTTCCTGAAAGAGCTAACGCTAATTTATGAAGCGCTGCAAAATGGTGTTGAGCCTGAATTGCCTGATTTACCCATACAGTATACTGACTATACTGTTTGGCACCGTGACTGGCTTGACAGCCCTGTATTACAGCGACAGTTAGCATACTGGAAAGAAAAGCTGTCGGGCGAATTGCCAGTACTTGAAATGTATACTGATCGTCCGCGGCCTGAATTAATGGGTCATGCGGGAAGTACTGAGATGTTTGAATTACCCCGTGATCTAGTTGATGGCTTGACGCAGGTAGGGCATCAGTATGGTGCGACCCTGTACATGGTAGTGCTTACGGCGATAAACATCCTACTGCACAGGTATACCGGCCAGAAAGATCTGTTGATCGGATCACCCGTTCAGGCAAGGATACGCCCCGAGTTAGAAAATCTTATTGGCTTTTTCGTCAGCACTCTGGTTGTCCGAACAGATATCAATCCTGATATGACTGTAACTGACCTGCTGAAGCAGGTTAAAGATACTTGCATGGAAGCATATAGCCATCAGGATACGCCGTTTGAAAAAATTGTCGAGGCTATAGAGCCCAAGCGTGATTTAAGTCGTACCCCGATATTTCAATGCATGTTTACCTATCAGGATGTGACAAATCGTGGCAACCAGATCGCTGATATTGATGTCAGCCAGATACCGGTTCACAACGATGTATCACCAACTGACCTGAGTTTCTGGGTGAAGGTTTCCAATCAGGGAATTGCCGGAGGCCTTGAGTACAGTACTGAACTTTTTGATCGTGAGACGATTCGGAACCTGTTGGATGGATTCAGTACGTTGTTACGTAACATGACGTTAAATTACCAATCAAAAGTGTCGGAAATCGGAATTATTTCAGCATCTCAATGTGCATTTCTTGAGCAGAACAATAGTGTAACTGAACATTTGGTAGCATTCACAAACGTGATTGAGGCTATAGAAAGCCAGGTAGGCAATACACCTGACGCTACGGCTGTAAGTTTTGAGGGCCGTGAATTAAGTTACAGTGAACTTGATCAGAAATCCAACCAGCTGGCGCATTATCTACAAAGTCTAGGTGTGGGCCCTGATAGCCTTGTAGGTGTATCACTGGAGCGTTCGGAACAAATGCTTGTCGCAGTACTGGGCGTGCTCAAGGCAGGTGGTGCCTACGTGCCGATGGACCCAGAATATCCGAAGGAGCGTCTGGCTTATATGCTGGAGCATTCCGAGGTGCCAGTTCTGATTACTCAAAGTGAACTTCTGGATCGGTTTCCTGAACACAAGTCGCGGGTTCTCTGCCTAGATCAAGAGCAAAGTAATATTGATAAGCTTGTAACTGACAGACCTGTTGTATCAATACAATCCGAGCACCTGGCTTATGTGATCTATACATCGGGTTCAACAGGCAAGCCTAAAGGTGTTCAGGTGCCTCATGGTGCGATGATTAACTTCCTCAGTAGCATGGAACAGGCGCCTGGTTTAAGTGCCGGGGATGTGCTGCTTGCTGTCACTACGCTGTCGTTTGATATTGCGGTGCTGGAACTGTTCCTTCCACTTACAGCGGGCGGAAAGGTTGTAATCGCCAGTCAGGAAGTGACGAGTGATGGTGACATGCTGCGTACGGCCTTGCAGCAAAATGATATCACTGTCATGCAGGCCACGCCGGCCACCTGGCGCCTGCTGCTATCGGCTGGTTGGGAAGGCCGCGATGGCTTCAAGGTACTGGTTGGTGGCGAGGCGCTACCGAGGGATCTGGCAAATGAACTGATTGATCGTGTTGGTGGCGTGTGGAACATGTATGGCCCGACAGAAACTACCGTCTGGTCAACTTGCGAATACGTGACCAATAAAGAAGGGCCAATTCTGATTGGGCGGCCAATAGGCAACACACAGGTCCATGTGCTGGATCAGCAGCAACAGCCGGCACCAATAGGAGTACCTGGTGAATTATATATCGGGGGCGCAGGTGTGGTACGAGGTTACCTGAACGCACCTGAAATGACCGATGAAAGATTCATAGCCAACCCTTTTAGCGGTGATTCTCGAAGCAAGCTATACCGCACCGGTGACAAGGTTAAATACCATCATGATGGACGCCTGGAATACCTGTCCCGGTTTGACAAGCAGGTCAAGATACGTGGTTTTCGTATCGAACTGGGTGAGGTCGAGAATTGCCTGTTAACGCATCCAGCCGTAAAGCAGGCTGTGGTCACCGTTAGAGAAGACCGTCCTGGCGATGTTCGGCTGGTAGCGTACCTGGTGGCAGAAGCTGGGCAGGATGTAACAATGACTGAAGCGCGGAAACACCTGCGTAATAGCCTGCCAGAATATATGATCCCACAACATGTAGTTGAGCTTGATGCATTGCCGATGACGCCCAATGGCAAGATCGACCGCAAGGCCTTGCCAGCGCCTTTTGGTGGAGTTGTCATGGAAGAAGAAACCTACGTGGCGCCGCGAACGGAGATGGAGCAGGCGCTGGCGAAGGTCTGGCAGGAGGTGCTGGGTGTTGAACGTGTTGGCATACATGATAACTTTTTCGATCTGGGTGGGCACTCGTTACTGTCGATGCAGGTTATTGCAATGATCAGGGACAGGCTTGATAAAAAATTGACACCCAGGGCGATGTTGCTCAACAATCTGGAACAAATAGCACAACAATGTGGCGATACAGTATCTGATGGCGTTCAAAAGGACGTAACAGATAATGAGAAAGATTCGGTAGCGGTAAAGTTACTGGGCAAAATAAAAACAAAGATCAGGATGTAAAATAATCAGGGCATCTTGATTATGGATCTTATTGAACGACGTTTGGAATATATCAATGCACCCCTTTTATTTTGGCGACTCCGACAAGCAGTTGTATGGTGTCTACGATCCACCCAGGTCTAATACAGTCAGTGATACTGGCGTGCTGCTGTGCTATCCCATGGCACAGGAATACATGCGTTGTCATTGGGCAAGCAGGCAACTGGTTAACCGCTTATCGCGCGCAGGCATGCATTGTATGCGTTTTGACTATTATGGTACCGGTGATTCAGCAGGTATGACCAGTGACGCTGATATTGATCAGTGGCGATCTGATGTAAATACTGGATTGACTGAATTCAAGGATATATCCGGCGCTTCGAATGTTTCACTGGTTGGTCTACGTTTAGGTGCTGCAATTGCAGCTACTGCCCCGATACAAAAGCATCGGGTTAGAAAACTGATTTTGTGGGACCCCGTGGTCAGTGGTTCCTTATACGTCGATAGTCTCCGAGAAATGCATAGATCTTTGCTGGATAGATTGAAACGGCTACACAAAAACCGTAAACAGCAGCAATTGCAAGGAATGGAGGACCTCGTTGGATTCAGGTGTTCTGACAGAATGATCGCAGATATCGATTCGATTAACTTGTTGGAGATAACAGAATTTAGTGCGGCTGAAATATTTCTTTTTGTCTCTGAACAGCGACATGAGTATGAACAATTGAAAGAGCATTTGCAGTCTCTGGGTCTGTTGAAAGGCTACCAGTATATTCCTTCCGCAGGTGAATGGAATAATTTGCATGAAATTGAAAATGCCTTGATTGCGAATGATGTGATAACCGCTATAAATAACGAGTTAACTGGTAAATAGGAAATGCGAGAGCGGGTCATAACATTTGGCAAGGAGAAAAATCTGGTTGGTGTTCTCACCGAGCCTGATGTGAACAAAAGATTAAAGGAGATGCCCTGCGTATTGATGTTGAATTCCGGTATCCTTCATCATGTTGGCCCTTTCAGACTACATGTTGACATGGCGCGGCATTTGGCTGTGCAGGGGTATATGTCTTTCAGGCTTGATATAGCTGGTTTAGGAGATAGCGTGTCTGTCAAGGGCGCGGGTTATGATGAAGACGGTATCATCGATGACGTCCGAATGGCAATTGATGAATTGCAGCGTAAAAAAGAAATCACCGACTTCGTGATTATAGGTTTGTGCACAGGTGCTGCCAATGCGCATAAAGTTGCTGTTGTTGATGAGCGAGTAAAGAGTGCAGCTTTTCTGGATGGCTATGCATACCCGACATGGCGTTTCTATATAAAGCGATATCTTCCGACAGTCATGGATCCGCTACGAGTGAAAAATGTATTACCGAGAATAGTTCGGAGGGTGTTCGGAAAGTCCACAAACAATAACCGGTCTTTCGAGGTGTCAGAGGATTTTGGCTGGTGGGAATTACCGGCGAAAAATGAAGTGCATGGAGACCTGGTAAAGCTTGTCGATCGAGGTGTCGATCTTCTATACATATATTCGGGTGAAGAGCGCGATGTTTATAACTATCAGGACCAGTTCAAGCAGGCTTTCTCATCAATAGATTTCAATGGAAAACTGAAAGTAATCATTAATGAAGAAGCTGATCATACTTACATTATGGCAGAAGATCGCGATAGATTAATAAGCCAGGTTACAAGCTGGCTCAATGAGTGCTATAGGTAGTAAATAAAAATGTGGTAATGCAGATTCTAGAAGGGGCGGTAATTAAAAAACGCCGATAATAGTTAACAGGGCCTTATCTGCTGCTTTTAATATCAATAATCGCAAGTGGTTTTAAGCGATAAAATTCATCAATAATTATTTATGTATCATACTCGGTGATTGATAACGTAGAGCATCCATACACATGGTGGCTTTGATATCCCCCGAAAGAATAGCTCGATATAATGATGTTAATAATATAAATAAGCTATAGCTTTTGCACTATAGATGCTTGAATCAGTTAATGTGGTAATGATGTGAAATTGATTCAGAAGTGAGTCGAATGGAGTTTGCTTAACAAAGGGCCTATGGCTGTCAAGTAAGTATGCATAAGCTTCCAGGATATACGCTTGTCTCTGTTCTCAGCCGCGCAGATGTCGTCTACCCACATCTGCCAATTGGTGGCGTTGATGCAATGATGACCGATCGCGATGGAAGGCTCGTGCATGATGGTCCAATGCCACCAACCGGGAGCTACATAGACCGTCTCGCCTGGATTGACGGTGATACATTGAGGTTCTACGTTTGCGAAGAGTGGAAATTGCTCAAGATCCGGGTTTCTAGGATCGCGAATTTTGGATAAATATGGATTGTCGTCTAGCGGATAGAGATATTGTCCTTGCTCCGGTGGAATAAAATAGAAGTCCTTCTTGCCGACGATCTGCGTTATAAAGTTGTGCAGGTAATATTCGTCGTAGTGGAGGTAGGGGATCCGAGTTCCAGCTCCTCCAATGAAGAGTTCGACTTTCGGATCGGCCTGGCGAAAGTACGGTGTCATGAGTAGGGAACGAAAGAAGTTCGGTTCAGCGTAGGCCAGGGGTGGCACCACCTCTTCTCTCATCTCGGGGATTGCGCTCTGCAGGTGTAGATTCTTCATATAATCGTTCGGCGCGTGTTCAGTCGAGGCGCTCGCTGCGTCAAGGATAGAATTAAGGCTGTAGCTACGATTGTTTTTCTCGAAGACTTTATCACCGTAATATTCTCGGAGGTAGTCAACTGACCATCGTTCGAATGCAGGCCATTCGGCACCGCTCTGGATAACGATTGGAAGTGCAGGCTCCATGTGATCTTTGTAGAAATCTGCCAGGCTAATTTTCGATTTCACTATACTATGCGTTGATCCTGATCCCATTCGTTTTTGATTCTCTCTCAGTTCGTTTCGAAGGATAAATAATTTGATCTAATTAAACCACCGCCTCTGATGGTGAGACTTGACAGGGCTCTGCCGTTTCGTTTTGCATAGTAAGAAAATGGTCTCTTTAGTTGGATAGGAAGTATAAACACCCTTTCTAACTCGAGTCAAACCGAAGCATTGCAAATATTTTCCCTGTAGCGGTACAGTGAAACTGGTCATATGGCAGCAGGTGTTATTATGCAATTTGAACAGTTGGGTGGAACGATGAGCAATAAGACAAGAAAATGATTTACCCCTGAGTTCCGGCCTGATTCAGCACAACTCGTTAGTGATCAAGGCTACTTAGAAAGGGAGGCTGTTGAGGCGATGGACGTGGGTAATCCACGGTGGATAAATGGGTGTGACAATTACGTGCTGAACGATTTGACGAGATGAGATTTCATCGGCTACGCCAATGACAGCAGATCAACGAAAAATATGAAAACTGGAGAATCGAATTAAGCGCATTGAAATGGAAAAAGAAATCCTTAAAAAGGCTACCTCATTCCTGATGTCGGGCTCGATGAACAATTAGTGCTGATTGAACAACTGAAGTCAAGTTAGTAGAGTCGTTTACATCATATATGCTGTAAGCTGGATGGTCGTCAAGTTCAGAGTTCAGCGAGGCTTCCTGGGCTCTTGCGAGTAAGTCTTCTTTTTTCATCGTTTGCCTGTCATCACCAGATTAGAGTTGATTGTAGGTGTTATTTAATCTTTACAGCCACAGTAAACGCGTAATTACTATAAATATACCAGTATAGATTTATATCCATTTTCTTTTCACGATATGTGATTTCAGCAACCCCGTTTCCAAGAATAATTTTTATATCAGTAAATTCAATATATTCCTGTAAGTCTGGAGACAGAATCTTAATCACTGATTCCTTCAGGCTAAATAATAATAATTCAGGGTTCTTCAAGTTGTCAGTGAAATTTGTGTCAAGCTCCTTAAAGTCCAGTATTAAATGCGGGCATGGTAACTTCTCGGATAAGTCCACAAAATCTATACCTATCAAGCCATGATCCTGAGGTAGCTGTCACAGCAAAGGCTACGCCGGAGTAATGAGTAATTGACCCGGTGAATCCCTGAGGCCAAACTGGCTCGCCATATTCACCTTTTAACAGTGAAAAGTTAGATATACCAGAATAACCAAGACATTTTCTGGCGCATCTCCGACCAGCGGAAAACTCATAACAACGCTTTTCAACCGCATCTTTAACTATTTTTTTTTCATCTGCTGTAAGAGTTATTATAGGATGTATCCTGCAGCAACTAAATTTTACCTGATCACTAAAATTCTTCTCAATATAAGCATATAGCTCATTTTTTAACTCACGATATTGCTCATTGTTTAATGGGCATTGAAAATAGTTCTGATCAGTCATTGTCTGTAGGTGTTGAGTATCTGACCTTTTGTTCACTCTTCTGGTAGTGTATAAAGACTGAAAATTTGGAAATTTTTATTCATTAGCGAAATAGAGAATATTGTGTGGAATAAAGAAGATTAGACAATATTACATCCCTCAGGGGTATTGCAGCAGTTTTTTCATCGTTCATCATTACTCGTCTTTTAATCCTTAATGTTAAACAATTTACTTCTGTTTTACACATTTATTAGTAATAATTATATTTGAGTAGATTTTTCTTTATTTTAGTTTATGTCTATAATTTTAAATTTCAGGTTTTTTGTTTACGACCGATAATGGACATTTAGTATGCCCCGACAATGTTAAGGATGTCCAGACGTTTAGCCCCGGGAATATGAATCGCCCGTGAAATTGGTCTGTTTTTAAAGTTATTCACCTAAAGCGCCCGGTCTATATCTGAATTGTGATACGGTGTTTTTACTGGAAATTAGCCTGACGCAGATTATGGTCTAATATTAAAAGCGATTACTGGGTAAATCTGAAACACAAATTAAAGGGATGACGATTGAATGTTGAATTACACCTCTATATTAAAGTCGGAATATGGCGAAGAGCTCGAACAATTGATGTTTTTCAATCCTGGTCAGCAATCCGCGCACGCGGCCATCGTGGATTCTTTGGAAAAATTTGGTTCGCCTAGCGTGTTTACAGATAATGGGCGTTTATGTGTCAAGGTGGAAAAACTCGATGAGGTCCAGACCTTGTTCGCGCTGGATGGTGAGAGACTGGCTGGTGTGTTGGTCTATTCGCGTGTCCCGCTCGAACATCTGACAATGATTTATATCGCTGTAGACCAGGATTATTCCTCGCGTGGTAAATTTGCAGATAAAATGCTGGTGATTCGCATGTTTGAGTTACTACGTAACAGCGCACGCCGTATAAAAGGTGTCAAGTCTATACGTATAATGCGCGGTGGAAACCAAATCCAGGAGTATCCTGTCTAATGGCCCTTATGGCAAAGGTTCTGATATAAGGATGCTCAAGAAACGTTAACAAATAAACCCGGGTCTATGCATAATGTCGATGTTTATTAATAAAAAGGAAATCAAGATACATTTTGATGATCCTGACACACCGTTGCTCTGGATATTGCGTGACCATCTTGATTTAACGGGAACAAAATATGGTTGTGGAATAGGGATGTGCGGAGTATGCACGGTTTTAATTGATGGCATCGCAACACCTTCCTGCCTGGTGTCTGTCAGCCAGGTCGAGGGCAAAGAGATTACAACGATTGAAGGTTTGTCACCTGACCGTTCACATCCGGTACAAAAAGCATGGCAGGCGCTACAGGTGCCGCAATGCGGTTATTGTCAGTCGGGCCAAATACTGACCGCAGTTTCCCTGTTAAATAAAGTTAAACAGCCAGATGACAAAACGATTAAGCAGACTATGTCAGGTGTTTTATGCCGCTGTGGTACCTATCCCCGTATTCTTGAGGCTATTAAATTAGCGGCTAAAACAATGGAGAAATAGCTGATATGTACGCATTTAATCCTGACAGAAGAAGGTTTTTGAAATTCTCCGGCACTATTGCCGGGTCAAGCCTGCTGATTGGCCTGAACTGGGGCTGCTCAAATGATGGCAACCTAGGTGATGACGGTTCGGGTGATGGCGCTTCAGGCCAGAGAAAGGAAAATTTCTCACCGAATGCCTGGCTTAGAATTACTCCAGATGAGCTTGTTACAATCATTGTTGCTGAGTCTGAAATGGGACAGGGGCCTTATACTTTAATGCCTATGATGGTTGCAGAAGAGCTTGAAGTTAAATGGGACCAGGTACTGGTTGAGAGGGCTTCTGCTGACCCTGTTTATGGTTATCAAATGACGGGTGGCAGCGGCAGTATACGCAAAGGCTGGTCAACCTTAAGGCAGGCCGGTGCTATAGCTAAAGAAATATTATTAAGAGCTGCGGCATTAAAGCTGGCGGTTCCTTATTCTGAATGCCGTGCACAATCAGGAGAGGTGGTACATCTTAATTCAGGAAATGCACTTTCTTATGGACAGCTTATAGCAGCATCAGCAGATATAGAAATACCGCAACAGATATTTTTGAAAGAACCCGGTGAATTTAAAATAATTGGCAGTCCTGTTCAGCGTAAAGATATTCCTGGAAAAATTGATGGCACTGCAAAATATGGTATAGATACTAAATTGCCTGGACAGTTATATGCAACGACTGTGCACTGTCCGGTATTTGGCGGTCATGCTGCCACATTTAACTCTGCTGAAGTTAAGGCAAATAAAAATATCATTGATGTTTTTAATATAAAGCAGGGTGTTGCCATTGTGGCTAAAGATACCTGGAGCGCATTAAGTGCAGCTAAAGAAATTAAAATTGACTGGTCCGAAGAAATAAATAGCAAGCTGTCGACTGAGTCCATTATTAAAACAGTAAAACAGGCGGATAAACAGCCTGCAGAAAAGGCAGTTAAAAAAGGCAATATTGAGCTTGTCTTTAACAATGCAGAACTGACTTACTCACAACAATATTTACAACCTTTCCAGGCTCATGTGGCAATGGAGCCAATGAACTGTACAGCATGGTTCAAAGCTGAAGGCGCACTAGAAATCTGGGCGCCAACACAATCACCCAGTGAGGCTTATGAGGTGGCCAGGGTTTTAACACAATCCAGAGTCGAGCGTGGATTAAAGAAAATAAAGAACGCAATCACAGATGGTTACGATGATAGTATTTCCGTTAACACGACACTTTTAGGCGGTGGTTTCGGGCGCAGACTGAAGCAGGACTTTGTATCGGAGGCCGTGCAAATCGCAGAGCACTTTAAGCAGCCTGTGCAATTAGTCTGGTCACGCGAGGAAGATGTTCAACATGATTACTATCATCCCCTGACTGCTCATGAAATGAAAGCGGTCCTGGACAGTAAGGGTATTCCTACAGCCTGGGAGCATATTATTAAAGGCGCAGGTGTTTCATCTGGTGGGGCTGAGCACTCGTATGAAATAGCAAACCAAAGCATTAAAGTTTTTGATACTGGAGAAATTATTCCAAAAGGCCCATGGCGTTCAGTCGCTCCTCATTATAATGTTTTTGCTGTTGAGCACTTTTTAGATGAACTGGCTATCAAGGGTAAGAATGACCCGGTTAAATTGCGATTAAGTTTATTGTCTCAATCACCGCGACTACGGCATGTTCTTGAGCTCGCTGCTGACAGAGTTAACTGGCCTGGTAAATCAAATGGTGAATCTACCTTTGGTTCAGCCGTTTCTTCATCCTTTGGCAGTCATGTTGCTCAAATACTTGAGCTGGAAAAAACATCAGGACTGGAATATCGCGTGAAAAAAGTTGTATGTGCCATCGATTGCGGAGTAGTTATAAATCCGGATATCGTTAAACAGCAAATGGAAGGTTCCATTATTTTTGGGTTGTCTGCTGCCACCAAATCAAGAATAACATTAAAGAATGGACGAGTTGAACAAAGCAATTTTCATGATTATCCAATATTAAGCATGGCTGAAACGCCTGAGATTGAAGTTATTATCGTTCAAAATCAAAAAGAACCGGGTGGCATTGGTGAGCCCGGCGTACCACCTGTGGCACCTGCCCTGGCGAATGCATTGATGGCCGACACCGGACTGGCAGTTCAAGAGTTACCAATCAATTTAGCTGGAAATTTGTAATGTCAAAAATGGAATACCTGTTTTATCTCTTTGCAGTATTCTGCGCCTATAGTTATTTTTTATACCCTGTATTACTTAAATTGATTCCTGTCAGAAAAATAGCAGACATTAGTGATAACAAAGAAGCGGGTCTGCCTGTCCTTAGTTTGATTATTACTGTGCATAATGAAGAAAACCGGATCGGGCAAAAACTGGACAATACCCTGCAAATTGATTATCCGCCTGATTTACTGGAAATTATTATAGCGTCAGATTTTTCTACCGATGAAACGGATAATATTGTCGAATCCTTTGCTGAAAAAGGGGTTCGACTGGTACGTGCTGATCAGCGTAAAGGTAAAGAGTATGCGCAGCTGTGCGCTATACGAGCATCGAAAGGTGACATACTCGTGTTTTCTGATGTGGCAACAGAGATTCCTGCTGATGCCTTGAGATTGCTTGCTGTGCGTTTTGCTGATGCACAAATCGGAGCGTTATCGAGTGAAGACCGGTTTGTAAGTAATGATGGCAGCGTGGTCGGTGAAGGTGCTTATGTGAAATACGAAATGTGGCTGCGCCGGCTAGAGTCTGACAGGGCCGGGCTGGTTGGTTTAAGCGGTTCCTTTTTTGCTGCGCGGCGAGAGGTGTGTGAAGACTGGGATATCTATGTGCCAAGTGATTTTAATACCGCATTAAATAGTGCAAAACATGGTTTGGTGGCCATCACCTGTCCCGATGTCGTCGGTATCTATAAAGATGTCGAAGATGCCTCATTAGAGTATCGGCGAAAAATGCGTACCGTAATTCGCGGTATAACAGCCATCGCTCGTCACCCGGAAGTGTTGAATCCGTTTCGCATGGGTCTGAAAGATCCTGGGCTGGAATACCGCCGCAAGATGCGCACGGTTATCCGTGGCATAACAGCTATCGCCCGCCACCCTGAAGTATTAAACCCTTTCAGTATGGGCTTGTTTGCCTTTCAGGTATGGAGCCATAAGATAATGCGTTGGGGTGTGCCCTGGTTTATGCTGTTCTTCCTGCTACTACATTGCTTTTGCAGGGTCATGGACTGATCTATACGCTGGCATTATAGCGCAGGTCGTATTTTATCTGCTTGGCAATTGCTGGTTGGATCTCAGAAGGCTCTACGTAAGAAGACATTGATAAAGATTATTTTTTTCTTCGTGCAGACAAATCTCGCGCTCGCCCAGGCCACTGTCTCGTTTATCTTCGGTAAGCGCATGACGGTATGGACGCCATCGAAACGCTGATGTTCTATCAACTGCCACCTGCGGGAAATCCTGTGGTGCTGTCGAGTGGCACGGACCAGACACTGCCAGAGTTCCTGTCTGCTGCGGAAACAGCTTTTTACGTCTCGGGTACGGCTGCGCTTGCTGCAGCGGTATCGGCGGCACTCAAGCTCAAGAATATCGATGATGCTGAAGTGATATTGCCTGCCTACGGCTGTCCCGATCTGGTCAGTGCTGTGGTTCATGCGGGTGCCAGACCGATCCTGGTCGATCTGCAGGCCGAACGGCCCTGGCTGGATCTGGACCAGTGTGCGGCAGCAATAAATGAGAATACCGCTGCTATCGTCGGGGTGAACCTGTTTGGTATCGCTGAGCGCTGGCCGCAGCTTCGAGCACTGGCGGAAAAAAATTCACTGGTACTGATCGAAGACAGCGCACAGTATTTTCCCGATAAAGATTCTTCGCCGGAATGGTCGGGGGATCTCGTGGTTTTCAGTTTTGGCAGGGGCAAACCGGTGAGTCTGCTCGGCGGCGGTGCGATCGTGTGCAGGCATAAGGTGCTTGCTGGCCTGTTGAATCGTAAAGAAGCGCAGCCGGTCTCGGCTTTGCAGCGATTGAGTTATGTTTTGAAAGGCCGATTATATAACGCCATGATTTCGCCACTCATCTACTGGCTGCCGCAGTCACTGCCTTTTTTGCACCTCGGTGAAACCCGTTATCATACACTGCCTGAGATCGGGGCTATGGATCTTGGCCGAAAAGCACTGTTACCGGCAAATGTGAAACGTTACCAGGATGATGCTCATGCACTCAGCCGCTGTCGGGCACTATCGAGCATGCTGGCAGGCTTCGAGCAGGTTATCGATCTTCCATCTGTCTGCGACATGGAGGAAGACCGGCGTCTGCTACGTTACCCGGTACTGCTGGAAAAGGATGTACGGGATGCGGTGGTTATGCGGCTGCAGCAGGCAGGTGCGGGTATTTCGAAGATGTATCCTGCCAGTATGCCGAATATCGACGGCCTGGAAGATATGTTTAGTGGGCAGTCTTATCCAGCAGCAGAGGATTTTTCTGCCAGGATCATTACCCTGCCTACACATGCGAAACTGGGAAGCAGGATGATAGCGAAGATAAGTAACCGGCTGAAAGTCTGCTTCAACTAGCAAAGATGTACTGTGCTCTCTGGTGTTAAAATATCAGTCGATGCATTAAGATACGGTTAATTTTCAGGTATTATGTCTCCTGATATTTCAGACATCCGATTTTTTCCGGTATGTGGACCTTCGGGCGACGGCCGAATAGCTACAGAGCCGTCTATTCAAATTGTTAGGAGCAAAGATGAGTAATCGATTTTTAGTCATATTGATGGCTGCTTTAATAATGAGCCTGGCGGCATGCTCCGCATCAGAACCGCGGCTGCCACCCAAGGATAAGAACTGGGAGACATCAGGCCCAAGTGTGCTGGTCAAATCATATAAGATGGCGGTTGGTGACCAGATTCAGATCAATGTCTGGAAGAATCCAGAATTATCATTATCTGAACCGATACGACCTGATGGTAAAATTTCAATGCCATTAATTGGTGACGTTATGGCTGTTGGCTTAACGCCTGAAGAGCTGGCGGCAAAAATTGAAACCAGGCTTGCTAGTTATGTGAAGTCGCCGAATGTAACTGTTATTTTGACTAGTCTTCAAGGGCATGAGTTTCTATCGCGTATCAGGGTGACAGGGTCGGTAACAAATAATGTTTCGATGGCATATCATCAGGGTATGACAGTGCTAGATGCTATATTAGAAGCTGGCAGTGTTGATCTATACGCTGATGCGAATAATACAAAACTGCATCGCAGAGCAAAACAAGGTACTGTTTCATATGACATACGTCTTAAGGACATTTTGGAAGATGGTGATATGCGAACAAATATTACGCTTATGCCCGGTGATGTTATCACCGTTCCGGAAAGTAACTTCTAAAGCATATCTCGTCATTGGTTGATAATAGCGCCATGTATAACGGGCTGCGAAAATATACTGTAACACTCGTTGCAGCCGGACTTTATTTTTTCAGTCAGGCAGCGTGTGCAGTGCTGTTTGAACCCGGTATCGGTCTTGGTCTTGAGTATACTGATAATGCCACATTATCTCCGGATGCGGCAGTTGAGGATCTGATTACTGCGGGTTACGTGGGCGCAAGGCTTTCTGAAAACGAGGGTTCATTGAAATACGACGCATCAGCCGCATTTAATAAACATAATTATGTACGAGATACCTATGAGGATCAACGTTATTTTTATTTAGACGCACAAGCGGATTGGGAAATGATTAGAGATCGCTTCAACTGGTTTTTGAGTAATCGCTATAGTCAAATTCCGGTTCTTTCTCTTGACTCTAATACTCCCGATAATATACAGGATACTAATGTTTTTAACTTTGGTGCTAACATTCGATTTCCAGTCTCAGCGCGACAAAGTTTCAGTCTGACACCTACGTTTAGTCAATATTATTATGAGGTATTATTAACAGATAATAAGCAGTATTCCCTGGCGGCAGACTGGAATTATCAGATGTTTCGCTTGACCAATGTGGGTCTAAGTTTGAGCACGAGAAAGATTAACTACACTGAAACAGATCTTTTAGGGCAGTCGATCGAAGATGCAACATTTACATCTCTAGGTTTTACTTTCAACGTACAGCGTATGCATTCTAGTTTTGCCGGTAGTCTGGGTTCAACCAATGTCTCAAGAGAAAATGGCGATGAAACGACTGGTTTTTCTGGATTTATAAACTGGGTTGCTGATCTTTCATCACGCTCAAAATTTAATACGCTTATATCCACAGAGCTAACGGATAGCAGTACTGCTTTATCAGCATCAGCTGAAGATCCGACTATTGGAAATCCAAATGATGTGCAAATTACAACAGATGTTATTCGTAATAGTATTGTATCTTTAGCTTACCTCAGAGAAGATGGATCATTAAATTCAAGAATATCGGCGAATTATCGTGAATTGACTTACAGTGATTCGCCACTGGACCGTATAATTCGTGGTTTTCGGGTGCAACTAAATTATCCGATTACACAATTGTTATCTGGTGGTGCCTATGTGAATTATGATCATACGAAACAGTTTTTTAGCGGACGTATTGATGAAGATTACACAATCGGCGGTAATTTAAACTATCGTTTTACTCGCAAATGGCATAGTTTATTTGATGTTAAATACCGTAGAAGGGAGAGTAACAACGATACTCAAAATTATAAAGAATTTAGTGTTTTCGCCAGTCTTGTTTATGGTTTTGGTAATGCTCAGAGACCTACACGTTCTGGTGGGTATTAAGTGATGGTCATTGCGATCCCTGCATCCATGTAGGGATCGCAATGACGAGAAGACTTATTTTTTAGTTATTTATAAACCTGTCAAGGCTACATAACTTACTATCATCCATGAGATGAGGTAATTAGATTTGTGTTTCTGTATCAAAAAGAAGCATTTGATTTAATAATTATTAGTGATATAAAGTCTATCTGAATGTGTCAGACTGATAATTATGGTGCTTGGTGATTACATTGTGAAGGAAACAATTGGTGTGTCTTTCCGCTGAGATAGTACGCTAAGAGACCAAGCCATTCATGCGATGCGAATACCAGATTGTTTGCGTGTCCGATTAAGCTAAACCCAGATTGGTATAGTTTTGAGGGTAATGTCTGGTGATCGACTGGGTAAGGTATCACTTTCCAGTTTTGCTGGCAAAAAACACCCATGGCTCGTGGCATATGATATGCGGTAGTTATTATGAGCCAAGTTTCATTTGATTGTGGACTGACCAGTTGCTTGGAGTAACTTGCATTCTCTGCGGTGTTTCTAGCTTTATTCTCTATAAATAAACGTTCTTGTGAAATGCCCGATTGCAAAAAATAAGCTTCGACTATTTGAGCTTCTGTTGGGCCATCTTTATTTATTCTTGCATTTCCGCCGCTAAACACCAATTTGGCATTAGGATAAAGTTGAGCCAGTTGTATAAAACTACTTAAGCGCTCATGGGTTTGATTGGTTTCAAGTTGTTGCCACTCTACACTCAGCTCAGGCATAACCGACCCGCCTAATACAATAATGCCATCTACCTGCTTAGGTAAGTCGGGATTATGCTGGTAACGACTCTCCAATGGGTGGAGCATCCAATCGCCGACAGAAAAAAAGCTTATAAATAGAGTGCAAAAAGTTAGCAAACCTAAGAGTAAGGTTGCTTTTTTCGTCTGTTTCAAAAGGAGTAACAACAGGCTGAGCATTAATAAAATAATGAAAACACTGTCTGGTGATACCACAACCCAGATGAGTTTAGATAAATAAAAAAAAGTGTTATCCATTGAGAATAGCCAACTACTTCAAGGTGTGCTGAGGTAAAAGAGTTTTATCATGAGTAGTAAATCATTGCATGCAATTGAATCAGCGTTGGTCGTTCCAAGGATAAGATCCTTCGGCAACCTCGCCTCGATAACTGCTCCAGTGTTATTTTAATTATGAGCTCCTGCCCTCATGAGTCATTCTACCACTTACATCCATTTAAGCGCCCTGATTGTCCTACTATCTCCATTAAGGGTTATATGCGTTGGCCTAATACCTGCTCCATGTACTGATCGCTGACGTTCAGGATGACAGGTTTTTATGTGAGTGCTATTTTAAGTTATTGAATCTATCCAGGCTACGATAACTGATGGCTTCCATAAGATGGTTTGATTCAATATGCTGGCTATCTTCTATATCGGCAATGGTGCGAGCCAGTTTTAAAATCCTGTGATAGGCGCGGGCTGAAAGTTTTAGCCTATCCATCGCCTTTTCTAATAAGCGTTTTTCCTTTTCTTGTAATACGCAGAAAGTTTCGACTTCTTTTACTTCGAGTTCTGCATTAAATCGTGGGCCACGATCTTTCTGATGCTGGAATGCCTTTAGTACTCGTTGCCTTATCTGTTCACTGGTTTCGCCTTTTGCTGCATCGTTATCTAGCGCATGCTTGTCGATACGGGGCACTTCGATATGGATGTCTATACGGTCGAGAAAAGGCGCGGATATGCGGTTGCGGTATTTTAGCTGCTGCTGGGGCGTGCAGCGACAGAGGTTTTTTCCGTCACAGCTGTAACCCTGGGGGCAGGGGTTCATCGCGGCGATGAGCTGGAAGCGGGCGGGGAAGTCGGCCTGCCTGGCTGCGCGTGATATCGTGATGCTTCCGGTTTCCATCGGTTCACGTAATACATCGAGCGTATGGCGGTCAAACTCGGTTAATTCATCGAGGAACAGGACGCCCTGGTGTGCCAGTGAGATTTCACCGGGTAACGGTTTTGAACCGCCACCGACCAGTGCGACACCGGATGCGGTGTGATGCGGGCTGCGAAACGGGCGTTTTTTCCACTGCTGGATATCAAAACCCTGGTGGCTGATGGAGTTTATAGAAGCACTTTCCAGTGCCTGTTGTGTCGTCATCGGCGGTAATATGCCGGGCAGGCGGCTGGCCAGCATGGATTTGCCGGTACCGGGTGGGCCTATCATCAGCATATTGTGCCGACCTGCCGCAGCGATCTCCAGCGCACGCCGGGTGTGGTGCTGGCCGCGTACGTCCACCATATCGGCTCCGGTGTAGCTGGAATCCTTTTCATTGCTGGCGTGAGCAACCGGCAGGCGTACCAGCCCCTGTAGATGCTGGCACACGCTCAGCAGGTCATCTGCGGCGAAGATCTCGGTGTTTTCGATCAGCGCGGCCTGTGTCGCACTTTTGACCGGCATAATCAGCTTTTTATTGTTCTGCTGCGCAGCCAGCGCTACCGGCAGGCTGCCGTTTACTTCACGTAATAAACCGGACAATGCGAGTTCGCCGTGAAATTCATAATTATTCAGTGGTGTTTTATCGATCTGCCCGCTGGCGGCCAGGATGCCGAGTGCGATAGGCAGGTCATATCGTCCGCCATCTTTTGGCAGATCTGCCGGTGCCAGGTTGACGGTTATCTTGCGTGCCGGGAATTCAAAATTTGAGTTGATGATGGCGGCGCGGACCCGGTCTTTGCTCTCCCTGACAGCGAGTTCGGGCAGTCCAACGATAGAAAATGCCGGCAGGCCGTTTGATAGATGGACTTCGACGGTGACTTCAGCAGCATTGATGCCGTTGAGCGCACGGGTGTATAACGTGGCGAGTTGCATGGTATCCCTTCCTTGAGAATAGTTTGTTTAGTTTAAAACTTTTGCCTTCGTTATAGTAGCCAGTGCTTATTATCGACCAGAAGCAGACGTATGGATCAAAGCAGTTTCTCTCGCAGAGGCGCAAAGACGCAGAGGAAAACGACTATGATTCTTCTCATCCTTCGGCTTCGCTCAGAATGACAACGAAATATTCTTTTGTTTTCTCTGCGTCTTTGCGCCTTTGCGAGAGAATTTTTTTAGTTTTTAAAATCCGCCAAGACTCAAATCGTTTTATTTAAGTTTTTCTAGCTGCTTTTCCAGCTGTTCGAGCTTCTCTCTCGTGCGCTGCAATACGGCTGATTGTACATCGAATTCTTCACGCGTGACCAGGTTCATCCTGGTCAGTGTCGATTGCAGCAGGCTTCGGATATTGGCCTCGAGATCATCCTGCATATGTTTAACATCGCCAGGAATAAGCGAGCTGATACGTTTGGTTAACTGTTCCAGTGTTTCGTTCATAATTTTGAAATTCAGATTTTTCTCGTGGCGACCATTGTAAATCAAATAGTGCATTTAAACATGCACCAATGTGAAACCACGCTGGTGTGTGCGCACCGATATGGTGCGACAAGAAGTCGGTCGATGTTATCTAAAAAGCGAAAAATATCTTAACTAGTTGATATAAAAGTATTTTATTAACTTGGCACAGAACCTGCAAATTCTCAGGCAGGTTTTATACAAAACTGTTTAATTTTTTTATCAATCTAAATTTAGGAGTCTAACTTCATGAAAAAATCTATTGTTTTAGCAACCGCGGTTGCTTCTATTCTTACAAGTGCTGCGGCATCTGCTGAACTGTCTGGAAATGCGGCAATTACATCAAACTACATCTGGCGTGGTATTACGCAGACTGATGACGAGGCTGCTGGTCAAGGTGGTATCGACTGGGGACATGATTCTGGTCTTTATGCAGGTACCTGGGTATCAAATATTGCTTTCCCTAGTGCTGATATTGATGAGGATACGACCTCTCCTACATTTGGTTTAGTTACTGATGTTTCAACTGGTACAGGTTATGAGATGGACGTTTATGCCGGTTTCGGTGGTGAAGCCGGTGGCCTGGGTTATGACATTGGTGTGATTACTTACCAGTATCCAATAACACCAAACTTTAATTTTACTGAAGCGTATCTATCAGGAACCATGAGTATTGTGACTATCGGACTTGCTTACACTGTCGATGCTGCATCTGGTAACGATGGTGGTGTTTTTGATTCAGGCGATATGTACGTAAATGGTAGCCTTGATTTTGCTGCCGGTAAAAGTGACGTAAGTGTTTATGCCGGTTCTTACATGTTTGAGAATGACGGTAAAGTTGGCGTAGGTGAAGTTGATTATGTTCACTATGGCGCAAGTATCGGTAAAGACGGTTTTACCTTTGCTGTTGATAAGAATGACATAGATGATGGCAGTTCTATCGACAATGTTCGTTTTACAGCTAGCTACGGTATTGATTTCGAACTGTAAGAAATCAAACGTTTTAATCTAAACCACTAGGTTTATGCCTGTCCTCGATGTTGAGGGCAGGCGCATCCTGAGGAGTAAGTATTATGAAAATGATTACTGCAATCATTAAACCTTTCAAACTGGACGATGTGCGTGAAGCATTATCTGAAATCGGTGTGCAAGGTATTACGGTAACAGAAGTAAAAGGATTCGGTCGCCAGAAAGGCCATACCGAATTATATCGTGGTGCGGAGTACGTTGTTGATTTTCTGCCTAAAGTAAAAGTTGAGGTCGCGGTGGATACTGACATTGCTGAAAAAGTGATCGAAGCCATCCGTAACGCGGCGAATACCGGCAAGATCGGCGATGGGAAAATCTTTGTTTCGACTGTTGAAGACGTGGTTCGTATTCGTACAGGTGAGACCGGCGCTGAAGCGCTGTAACCCGGCTTTTATAGTCTTTAATTAAATTGGAGGATCTCAACGTGGATCAAATACTCGAATTACAATACGCGCTGGATACGTTTTACTTCCTGGTATCAGGTGCGTTAGTTATGTGGATGGCCGCCGGTTTCTCGATGTTAGAAGCTGGTCTGGTGCGTTCAAAAAACACTGCTGAAATTTTAACCAAGAACGTAGCGCTGTTCGCTATCTCTTGTATCATGTATATGGTGTGCGGATACGCGATCATGTACGGTGGCGGTTATATGTTAGATGGTATTGCCGGTGGTGATACCCTGGTCGCTGACGCATTAGCAGCATCGAAAGAGAACGGTTTTGATGGTGATTCTGTTTATTCAGACGCTTCTGACTTCTTCTTCCAGGTGGTGTTCGTTGCTACCGCGATGTCGATCGTCTCTGGTGCGGTCGCTGAACGTATGAAGCTCTGGAGCTTTTTAATATTTGCTGTTGTCATGACTGGTTTCATCTATCCGATGGAAGGTGCCTGGACATGGAATGGTGATGATGTCTTTGGTCTTTATAACCTTGGCGACCTCGGTTTCTCTGACTTTGCTGGCTCTGGTATCGTCCATATGGCTGGTGCTGCTGCTGCGTTATCAGGTGTGTTGCTGCTCGGTGCTCGTAAGGGTAAATATGCTGCTGATGGTACGGTAACACCGATCCCAGGTGCTAACCTGCCGCTGGCTACTTTAGGTACCTTCATCCTGTGGATGGGCTGGTTCGGTTTCAACGGCGGCTCTGTTCTTAAGCTTGGTGATATCGCCAGTGCAAACGCTGTTGCCATGGTGTTCCTTAATACCAATGCGGCTGCTGCTGGTGGTGCGATTGCTGCACTGATCGCTGCACGCATCCTGTTCGGTAAAGCGGATTTGACCATGCTGTTAAACGGTGCCTTAGCTGGCCTGGTGGCAATTACTGCAGAACCTTCAACACCAACACCGCTAATAGCGACCCTGTTCGGTGCCGCTGGTGGTGTCCTGGTCGTGTTCTCTATCGTGTTCCTGGATAAGATCAAGATCGATGATCCGGTCGGTGCGATCTCTGTCCACGGCACATGCGGTTTCCTTGGCCTGATGCTGGTTCCTGTAACCAACGGTGATGTCAGCTTCTCTGGTCAATTGATCGGTGCGGCGACTATCTTCGGTTGGGTATTTGCTACCAGCTTTGTAACCTGGTTCATCCTCAAGATGGTCATGGGCATCCGTGTCTCTGAAGAGGAAGAGTACGAAGGTGTCGATATCGGTGAGTGCGGTCTCGAAGCCTACCCGGAATTTACTGGCAAATAATAGACTCCTGCTAGTATGTGGTTGGTCGAGCACTTCGGTGCTCGGCCTTTTTTTTGCCTGTAAAAAAATAACGGCTATAGACAGACTGAAAATATATTTCTCGCAGAGCCGCAAAGCCGCAAAGAAAAAGCTGATAGTAGTGCTGTGTTTCAAAGACAGGTGCGAATGAATTCGGACCTGCCTTTTTGAAGTTCACCAAAATAATTTTCCTTATTCTTTGCGCCTCCGCGCCTTTGCGAGAGCCAATTCTAAAATTTATATAGTCTGCCAAAGGCAGATTGTGACCTGCCGATTCTTATAAATCAGCGATATTGTCTATTCTGCTGCAGTGAAAAATGACCATTTTGGTGCAAAGTACGCCTGAGTTGTGGTAAAAAGACTGTCTTGTCATCTTAATAATAATACCAACCACATTGCAGGAGTCCAAATGAAATTAATCAAGGCAATTATCAAGCCCTTTAAGCTCGATGATGTACGTGAGGCATTATCTGAAATCGGTGTAACAGGTATCACTGTATCCGAAGTGAAAGGTTTCGGACGTCAGAAAGGCCACACAGAACTTTATCGTGGCGCAGAGTATGTGGTCGATTTTCTTCCAAAGGTTAAAGTCGAGACCGTGGTAGATGATGAAGCAGTTGAAAAAGTCATCGAAGCCGTCAGCAAAGCGGCCAGCACCGGAAAGATCGGTGATGGCAAGATCTTTGTCCTAAACGTCGAGCAGGCGGTACGTATCCGTACCGGTGAGATTGGTAGCGACGCACTGTAAAAGCGAAGAACAGCTAAGTTAAGAATAAAGAACAAGAGAAAGAAGAATGAAATATTTGAATACTATGATGGCGGCAATGATGTTGCTGTTTTTGCCTGTAATAGCACAGGCGGATACGCTGGATACTGGTGATACTGCATGGGTACTAACGTCAACCGCGTTAGTCCTGTTTATGACGCTTCCTGGTCTGGCATTATTTTACGGTGGCCTGGTCAGGGCAAAGAACGTTCTGTCTGTGCTGGTGCAGTGTTTTGTTATCGCCTGTGTGGTCAGCATATTATGGGTGATCTATGGTTACAGCATAGCCTTTGGTGATGGCGGCAGTATGAATGCCTGGGTCGGTGGTCTGGACAATGCCTTCCTCGCTAATGTGACCCGTGATTCATTGAGTGGCACGTTGCCGGAAAGCGTTTTCGTTATGTTCCAGATGACCTTCGCGATCATCACGCCGGCATTGATCGTCGGTGGTTTTGCCGAACGTATGAAGTTCTCTTCGATGTTATTGTTTAGCATCATCTGGGTCAGCATCGTATATTTCCCGGTATGTCACTGGGTATGGGGCGGTGGCTGGCTGGCAGAAATGGGACTGCTTGATTTCGCCGGTGGTACCGTGGTGCATATAACCGCTGGTGTGGCTGCCCTGGTCTGCGCCCTGGTCATGGGCAATCGTAATGGTTTTCCTGGTACGCCGATGATGCCACACAATATGACCATGTCTGTTACTGGTGCAGGTATGTTATGGGTCGGCTGGTTCGGCTTTAACGGCGGTAGTGCTGTTGCGGCCAATGGTGATGCCGGTATGGCGATGTTGGTGACACATGTGAGCGCAGCTTGCGGCGCCATGACATGGGCGACGATGGAGTGGATCAGGTACGGCAGGCCTAGTGCACTGGGTACCGTAACAGGTATGGTTGCCGGTCTGGGTACGATCACGCCAGCATCTGGTTTCGTTGGACCTATGGGTGCATTGATCATCGGTGTCAGTGCCGGTATCGTCTGTTTCTTCGCCACATCGTTTATCAAGCAGAAGCTTAAGATTGATGACTCTCTCGATGTGTTCCCGGTACATGGTGTCGGCGGTATCATAGGTACGCTGTTTGCCGGTATATTTGTTTCCGCAGGATTTGGTGGTGTCGGATATGCTGATGGCATGAATATGGGATCACAGCTGGGCGTGCAGTTAACCGGTGTTATCGCGACTATCGTATTTACCGCGGTTGCTACATTTGTCAGCCTGAAGATAGTTGATATGCTGCTTGGCTTACGCGTTACTGATGAAGAAGAGACCGAAGGTCTGGATATCAACCAGCACGATGAAAGGGGTTATATCTTATAAGCCCGAATTATATAGACAGGTTTCTATATTCATAAAAAAGCCGATACAGGTTACCCTGTACCGGCTTTTTTTTTGCAGCAGTTTTAGCGCCAGGTGCTGATCTGAAATAGGCGCCGTATTTAATTCAGCCTGTCGATAACGGCTTTGAAGGCATGATCAAAGGCAGAGTGCCCCATGATCATCTTGCTCTTGTTATTGGCAATCTCGTCAGTAAACTCATCGAAAGATTTCTCGGTGACCAGTTCACCCTTGTGATTGACGAACATCAGGTTGGCATCTTCTACGATGATCACGGACAGTTTACAGCGCCTTGGCACCTGGTCTTCTCCCATGAAAATCTGGAACCACATGCCAGGCATGATACTTGATGGCAGCGTGCTTTTTCTGGTGGTCTGTTCCTCTTCGATGGGGGCTTCTTCTTCCGGTTCCGCCTGACTGATTGTTTCTTCGGCGACGCTGACCTGATCTTCCGTAAAGTTAGCATCGTCGATATGTTGCTGGATAGTCTCCCTGTAGATGTCCATGATGCCCTGGACATCTTTCTTGGAGTTGCTCCCAATATTCAGATACTTTTCGGTCTGTTCGAACAGTGTGTCTCTCTCTGCGATCAATTTTGCGAGTTGTTCAGCAGTAAGGACTGGCTGAACGCTCTCTACGATATGTCGCAAGGTTAAAACCAGGTTAACCCATCCATCATTTTCTTTACCATTGCTCAGGTAGTGGTTGAACATCAATGTTGGCCAGCGCTTCAATATCAGCGGGTGTACACCTTCTGGTAATGTTTTACCGGTAGTTGAAGCACGTAGCGATTTAAGTACGGTAGCACGTGCATGTTTACGTAGCAGTTGTTGTTGTTCTTCTTCTTCTTTTTCCCGCGCTTTTGTATCCTGTGTTTCGATGATCGAATTCAGATTGTCCAGTGCTGTCTGGAACGTTTCGGTAGTCAGGTCGTATTCACCTAATATATTAGAAATGATCTTGTCCAGTTGTTTGTACATCTCGTCAGTATGCTCGGTGATACCGACGCCAACGTCTGCGATAGTATCGAGCAGTACCCGCGCAGGGTGCTCATCATAGATGAAAAATTCCTGGTCTGACATCGATGCTTTGATGATCGGGATCTGTAGTCGCAGCAGCAGGGCTTTAATGGTGTCTGAAATATCATCATCATCGATAATGGCGTCAAAGATGAGCTCGATGAAGTCGATGGTCTTTTCGGCGATCGTATTGATACGCTTGGTGACGGCGCCGCCGGATTTTTTAGCGATCTCTGCCAGTACTGCCTGTTTGATGGCTTCGCCGTCAAAGCGCATTTCACCTGGCTGCTCAAACTGAGGCAGGCTTTGTACATTTGATAGAGCCTGGATGATCTCCTGGTGGCCAAAATGTTGTGGTGTGCTTTCTGGATAAAACTCTGCATGTGACACAGAGGATTTGTCCGAGACGCTCGGTGTGATCGGAGCGCCAGCGATATAATTGCCAAGAACACGTCCCACCTGGCTTGCCGGCATGCCAGCAGTGTAATGCAGAAACTCTCCGCTACCATCAGTAGGACCCGGGTCACCTGATTGTGATCCGGATTGTGGTCCGGTGCCGCCGCCTGGACCGCCAGCATAGCCGCCGGAACCCGGGTGTGCGGTTTGCTGGCCTTCAGTATTACCAGCGGCATCGCCTTCGCCTGGTGGTTGTGCATTATGACGATAACCACCACCGGGTGGTGCTGTCATAGCAAAACCCGCTATATTGCTGCCGCCTGCGCCACCGCCTGGTTGCCCGGCACCTGATGGCCCACCTGCGCCGCCTCCGGTATAGCCCTGACCTCCGGCCCCAGCACCTGGTTGTCCGGCTCCTGATGGACCGCCTGCATATCCTCCAGATGCATCATCCGTATAACCTTGCTGTTGAGCGATCTCATCTTCATTAGTCGGAGCGTTCTGAGGTGGTTTTGGACGTGGTCGTGATGGTTTCTTCCCCATCGCATGCAGTTTTATCTGTGGCAGTATGCCGGCATCGATCAGTCTGTTGTTGATGGAGTCATATAAAGCGTCCAGTTTGTTGGTGACTTCGAACTCGAACATGGAAAACAGCAGTTTTTTGTTGATGTTGCTGAAATCGTCCGCCAGCGCGTCATCAAAAGCCTGGCAGAAATTGGTCGGTAACAGGGCGTCGTCTTTGAAGACTGTGTCTGCTTTGGTGGCGAGGTGTTCCAGCCTGGCTTCGAGGTGTGACAGCTGTTCGCGGTATAATGATGTGGCGCGTTCACCTATGCCTTTGACCAGAACGATGCCTTCCATCTCATCCTGACCGATGAGGCTCAGTTCATCTTCTTCGTCATCGTCATCAACTTTTGCTTTCTTGGCCTCGTAATCCCTGGCTGGCACCAGGTATGCCTTTATGTTTTTAGTGAAAGCTTCGGCAATCGTAGGTTTGAGGGTGCGGATCTGATTCATCAGGTCAAAGTAACGAGTCTGTTCCTCGTTACTATCTGCCTCGTCCGACATGTCAAACAGTTTGTCCTGTGTCGAATTTAACAGTTTGGACATCAGGTCATCTAACCTGGTTACCAGATTGTTGCGAATATCGACGACAAGTTTGTCGTATTGATTGATTTTTTCTTCGTTATTTTTGTTATTTTCACTCATGAATAGTGCTTCCGTTTACCCTTGAACGATGGCTATTCTAAAAAAAAGGCGTGCTGTTATTGAATTATAGCCGTTAGTTTGGAAAAAACAGGGGCTTATTATTATTTTAAGGTTGAATGCTATATCTGTGATTTCGTTCATAATTATAACGTGTTCAATTGCAACTGTGTTATATACAGCTATGCTCTAATAACTAATCTGCAAATTAAAGTAGCTGGAAAGTATCAACTTTCACAGTGTTACACGAGATATTTAGTTTATGAGTGAGTTACCCGCTGAAAAACCCGAAGTCATAATTGTCGACGACTCTAAAGTGATTCGTCTTGCCGCCAGAAAAATGCTGGGGTCTGATTACACGATTCACCTCGCTGAAGATGGCCTGGTCGGCTGGGAGATGTTGCAGAACAATAGTGCGATCTCGGTCGTTTTCACTGACCTGATCATGCCCAATCTCAATGGCATGGAGCTATTAAACAATATCAGAACCTCCAGCAATGACCAGATTGCGAACCTGCCAGTAATCATCATGACGGGGCATGACGATTCCGAGAACATTAAACAGGAAGTGTTTGATGCCGGGGCAACCGATTTTATTACCAAACCATTCGAATCGATCGACTTATTAAGTCGTGCCAAGGCATATGCGCGCTTGAGCCGTAAAGTCGTTGAGCTGGAAAAGAAAACAGGTTACGACAAACTCACTGGTCTATACAATGCAAACCTGCTAGTGGAGCATGGCTCGAAAGCTTTTTCATTTGCGCATCGTCACAAGTTATATATCAGTGCGGTTTATTTCGAGATCCAGGATTTTCAGAACTGCTTTTTGACGCATGGAAAAAAAGTCGCGCAGCATATCATCGTCGCGGTCGGTAAGCGTCTGCAGGAAGTCATGCGTGAAGAAGATATCGCAGCGAGACTGGGCGTGGCGAAGTATGCGCTTGTCCTGCCGATGACCAACAAACAAAAAACGCAGATCGTAATCGAGAGGATTCGTGAGAGTATAGATAAGCTGGTTTTTGATACTGGCAAAGAGAAGATCCGTGTCAGCTTTAAAACAGGTTATGCGTCACCCGATTTCAGTGCGGAGATCGAATTAAACGAGTTACTCGACCAGGCCGATGATGCTCTACAGAGGGCGATAGCATCGTCTACAGAGAAGGTGGTCTGTTTTGATGATGAACTGGGTGTCGAAGAGCCGCCGTTAGTCATTACAGAGCAGGATATCGAATCGGCCTTCTCACATATCCTCGCCGGTAATTACTACCAGGTACCGGAGCAGCACCTGGCTGCCGTCAGAGAGCGTCTGTCACCGTTTATGCAATATGCTGATAACCAGCTGGCAGACGAAGAAGTAAAGAACCCGGCAGAAAAAAAGATAGCAATGTAATGTATTAACGAATACTGGTGCCGGGGAGAAAATGTCAAAAAAGTTAAAAACGATCACCTCGCTTGAGGCCTGGGAGATAACTCAGCAGGATCCTCGAGCATTACTGATCGATGTGCGTTCCAGTATGGAGTACCTGTTCGTCGGCCATCCAAAGAGCGCACTTCATATTCCCTGGATCGATGAGCCCGACTGGATTGTAAATAAAGACTTTGTCGTAGAGATCAGGAAGCTGGCACTGGGCGGTCTAAAGGAATCATCGACGGATGATGTTCCGATAATCCTGATCTGTCGTAGCGGTAACCGATCTGATGAGGCTGGCAAACTTCTCGTTGATTCAGGGATCAGGAATGTTTATCACATCGATGACGGCTTTGAGGGTAAGCTTGATGAAAACCATCACCGCAGTACCCTGGGTGGTTGGCGTTATCATGACCTTCCCTGGGAGCAGTGCTGAAGAGCCAAACGAACATGAGTAATGACAAGTTAGTAAAAACTGAAGAAGAGTGGCGATCGCAATTAAGCGATGATGAGTATCGCATCACGCGTGAAGCAGGCACAGAGCCGGCATTTACTGGTAAGTATTACAACAACAAAGACACGGGTGTTTATCACTGTATCTGCTGCAATGAACCGTTGTTTGATTCGGATGAGAAATATGATTCAGGTTCTGGCTGGCCAAGTTTCTATAAACCCAAAGATGGTATGGCCCTGGAAGAAATAAAAGATTCCAGCCATGGCATGATACGTGTTGAAGTACGCTGTCCGAAATGTGACGCTCATCTTGGTCACGTGTTTGAGGATGGGCCACAGCCGTCCGGGTTGCGCTATTGCATCAATTCAGCATCGCTGGATTTTGAGGATAAAGGTTAATTCAGCCGTCTGTTAGTGTATAGATTAAGTTTATTTTTTCCCACTGCTTCGTAGTGAATATATGAGAAGTTCGCGGAAAGTCGTAAATTGAGCCGATACAAATAATTACGTCATTGCGAGGTACGAAGCAATCTCGTGTTATAGGTACCTGTCTAAAAGATTGCTTCGTACCTCGCAATGACGATAAACAATTAAAAATTTTCTCTGAACGCTGCGACTTGGTGTCGCGAAGGTTTAAAAAAAACCTAACAGCAGCTACCGCCGCAACAACCACCGGGTTTTACTGCCTCGATGGTTGCTGATAGAACATAATCTTCGACACCACGTCCAGGTGCCCAGTCTTTGATGAAATCTTTAGACTCATCTTTTGGTGCGATGTTGACCATATCAAAACCACAATCCTGCAAGATAGTTTCTAGCTCTGATATCTGCGATGCGCCTGCCATGCATCCGGAATATAAGGCCAGGTCATCTCTGATCTCGTCGGGGAGTTCTGTGCTAGCGACGACATCGGATATGGCGAGTCGGCCACCGGGTTTTAAAACGCGGAAAGCTTCACTGAATACCTGCTTTTTGTCTGGCGACAGGTTGATGACGCAATTGGAGATGATGACATCGACGGTATCATTTGCCACTGGCATATGTTCGATCTCACCGAGTCTGAACTCGACGTGATTGTATTTGCCTTTCTCTGCATTATTGCGGGCTTTGGATATCATCGTCGGTGTCATATCGATACCGATGACCTGACCGGACTCACCCGTTTCTGCTGCCGCGAGAAAACAGTCAAAACCGCCGCCGCTACCCAGGTCAAGTATGGTTTCGCCCTGCTGAATACTGGCGATGGCACGGGGGTTGCCGCAGCCGAGACCCATATCGGCACCTTCGGGTACGTTTCCAAGATCGTCTTCGCTGTAACCTAAACGGGTAGAGACCAGGGTGTTGATCGCGGCATCATCGGAAACACCGCAGCAGCTTGAGACGGTGCCACAGCAGTCACCTTCGTTACTGGCCTCTGCCACCTGTGAGTAACTCTCGCGTACGTTCTGGCGAATCTCGTCAGCCTTTTTTTGACTGGATGCCTGATCCACAGATTTATCTAGGGGGTGGCTCATATTTGTGCTCCAACTAATTTACTGGAAAAAATATTCTGTAATTGCTCCATAACTTCTGGATTAACCGAGCAAAATACCTGTTTACCGTCGCGTTGCATATGTATTAGTCCGGCGCGATGAAGTTCTTTCAAATGATGTGATAGTGTCGAAGCAGCTATGTTCAACTGGGAATCAAGATCGCCGACGCAGCAACTGAAGACCTCGTCACTGGCGCAACTCGTACCCGGTGTGCAGCAGCTGGTCAGTATGTTGTATATTTTCAAGCGGTGGCTATTGGCCAGTGCTTTGAAAATATCAACCAGCTGTTCTGATTCGATAGTTTTATATTTCGACATATTTCGAATTATAGTAGTATAAATAATATATGCAAGTCTTATTTTGCAGTAGTATCATGTGACATTCTTCATTGCACCGTTTCTGCGGGACCTTGTTCTCGCGAGATTTACTAATTAGCGATAAAAACATTCATGCCTCAACTAACAACAGAAGAAAGACATAAGCTGGAAGAGCGGTTGTATGAGTTAAAGCAGGAGCACCGTGATCTGGATGATGTGATAAATCGTTTATTGCTAACCCCTGACATTGAAGAATTGCAGCTCAAGCGTTTTAAGAAGCGCAAACTTTTGATCAAAGACACAATCACAAGACTGGAAGATGCCCTGATTCCAGATATCCTCGCTTAACAGTACTTAAGCTGCCACGGTAATATCGGCTTTTTTTCAGGCTGACAGCCAGGTAAATATCCCATTCTGGTGAATCTCAAACGTTATCTGATCTCAGCAAAAAAAGGGTGATCATTGGCTACAGGTAATCTTAATTCATGCCTGGTCTGAATCGCTGCGACCCGGTACAGGCTGCGCCATATCCCCATTTTTATAAACTTGCGCGGGTCGGTTATGACATAAGAATCGAGTATTACCGGCGTAGTGTGTTGAACCAGCTTCTCGCAAAAATAGATATCTTCCATTATCTTTACATCGGGAAAGCCATTTAAGCGTTCGAAAAGGTTGCGCTTTATGAACATGGCCTGATCTCCATAGATGATCTTCGTCTTAAGACAGCGACGATTATCCAGAAAGGAAATGAATCTCAGGCGCCAGTCTTCGTAGCCAAATGAATGCCTGAAGCCGCCAGCTTCCTGTTTTTCCTGGTCTATTACCTGGTTGATCGTGCTTAGTGCTTCGTCGGGAAGCAGGGTGTCAGCGTGAAGAAAAAGTAATATGTCACCACTGGCTGATTGGGCACCTGCATTCAGTTGTGCAGCGCGGCCTTTTTCGCTGCTTATAAAGCGTATCCCAGGGTACTGCTCACAGATTTTTTCTGTAGCGTCAGTGCTGCCACCATCAACAATAATTATCTCTTCACCAGCGGTTTGCCTGAAAAGGGTAGCGAGTGTTTCCGGTAGCGCTTTTTCTTCGTTAAGTGTGGGTATGATGACTGAGAGCATCTTTATAAATCTGGTCGGGTAAGTTATGTCTGAATTCAGCCATGTATTGACGACTGTCTTCCTCGAAAAAATCAAACAGCCCCTGTAGGGATGAGATCATATCACTGACGACAGTTAGGTAGGCCTCTGTATGAAAAGAAGTCGTAAGAGACTTGTTTGTATTCAGGTAGTTCAGGCCAAAATCATGGTGGCTATCTTCCTGGGCAAGGATGGCGCGGCGTATTTTTTGTAAGCCCACATCGCGTTGCTGCATGCCATAGTCGAGGTGAGATAATGCAATCTCACCCATGCCTTCGAGTATCACCTGTAAACCGATGATAGAAGATGATAGGTCATTGTTTGCGATGGCTTCATCGAGTAAGTCGCCATATAACTGCGTATGTTTTTTTGCTGGCGCGCAGACACCTTTAGGTGCTAAAAATAATATTCCTGACTGGAAGGTTACTGCATGAAATTTTTCCTGACGTGATTGCTTGATCAGGAACCGCTTCATCTGCTTGTCTTCACAGAGTTTTGCCTGTTTGGCAGAGCAGTCGTGCGCGATTTTTTCACAGCATAATAAAAATTTCAGATAGCGTGCAATATGCTTTTTTTCATCCGTGCCAATATTCATATCATTCGTCTGTAGCAGACCCGGGTGGGATGCCGTTCAATGACCAGTCATATTCCATGAATTTGATCTCGTACTCGTTATTGGCAAGAGCAGTAGATACGGTTTCGTCCTTTATATATAGTGCGAGATAGTTATGTATGGTTCCGGAATGTTTTACGAAGTCATCTTCAAACCAGTCAAATATTTTTGAGATGTAGGCAGTTTTAGTCTGATGTTCAAAACGGTTGCGTGAGCTGTCGTTTATGAACCTGGTGGCAGCGTTTTCCAGTTGCTGTTCCAGTTTATCAGCCTGGTAAACAGTGCTGTTTAACACTGGGCAGGAAGCAGAGGCGCAATTTAGTGCGAAGTGTATGCGAGGTTCTCCCAGCGGGATGATCACATCGTGTTCCAGGTCGTACAGGTTTATCGTGAGGCCATTGACCAGGTACTCGGCATTATAGAAATAGCCGACCTTGCCAAAGAATGATTCTGGTGAGCGCCCATCGAGGATGCCTTTGATGGCGAGTGCGTTATAAGCATTGATCCAGTAACTTAACTCTTCATTACTTTTCTGAAAGTGGGTCGGTTTTTCAAGTTGCGATATATAGGCGTGGTAGCTGTTGCTCGTGCTTATTCCGGGATAGTTGACGTTGCCATCATCGACATATTGTGAGATGACATTCTGAAACAGGTCGTGTGAGAAGGGTGCGACAGCCGGTTGCGCATTGACGAGTGCAACCGGTAACAGGAAGAAGAGATAAAAAGTTAGTTTGTATTTATTCACTAGTAAATGTGTGCCAGATTCGATAATTAATCATTATAAAATTTGCATTTGATATACTGCCAGTTAGGTAAGATCTAATCAAAACCTGCGAATATAGACGAAGTAGGTGTCAATTGGTTCAATGGTATCTGTTAATAGGTATTTTTATGAATTTCTGTTCGGCTTGTGGTGAAAAAGTAAGTTTCGTTATTCCTGAAGGGGATAACCGGCATCGTTATGTCTGTATGAGCTGTCATACCATCCATTATGAAAACCCGAAGATCGTGACCGGTTGTATCCCTGAATGGCAGGATAAAATATTATTGTGTAAACGAGCAATCGAACCCAGATATGGTTTGTGGACACTGCCGGCCGGGTTCATGGAGAACAGTGAAACTAACATGCAGGGTGCCGCCAGGGAAACGGCTGAAGAAGCCAATGCGGTGGTAGACAACATGCAGCTGTTTAGTATTTTTAGCATCTCGCACATCAACCAGGTCTATACTATGTATCGCGGTGACCTGGTCGGTGGTCACGCCAGTCCCGGTGCAGAGAGCCTAGATGTAGCGCTGCTCAGCGAACAGGAGATACCCTGGAGGAGCATCGCGTTCCACGTTATTAGTGAAACGCTAAGACTGTACTACAAGGATAAATCAGCGGGCAGATTTGTGACGCATTACGGTGACATAGTGAAACGTGATGATGGTTCGTTCGAAGTGCACTATTTCTGATGACGTAAGTTTTCAGGTCAGTTCAATATTTTCTAACTGGATGTCGCCGATGAAATGTATTTCGCTGTTTGGTTTTAAATCAAATATTAGCTGATAGAAACTCAACTCATTTTCCAGTGACTGCTTTATGGTCTCAGCCCGTCGAAAACCGTGTTGTTCTGATGGATAATACTGTGCGGCAACCGGCAGGCCTTTTCTGTTTATAGCGTCAAACATCTTTTCTGCCTGCTCTTTGGGCACCACTCTGTCTTCGATGCCCTGGAAGAAGATAACAGGACAGTTTAAATGCTCGGTATTATTGATCGGTGAGCGTTGCTGGTATAACTCCCGGGCTTCGGGGTAGGGGCCGATCAGGCGGTCATTGTAATGTGATTCAAACTTGTGTGTATCGCAGGTAAGGCTGGTCAGGTCAGAGATCCCATAATAGCTGGCACCAGCGGAAAATACCTGTTCGAAAGTCAGCGCTGCCAGCACGGTGTAACCGCCGGCGCTGCTACCACGGATGATCAGTTGCTCTCTGTCTGCAAGCCCGCGTGATACAGCATAGAGTGCGGCGTCACAGCAGTCTTCGACATCCAGCTCGCCCCATTTGCCATCCAGGCGGGATCGGTATAAACGACCATAACCTGTGCTACCGCTGTAATTCACGTCGAGCAGGGCAAAGCCACGGGAAGTCCAGAACTGTTTTTTAGCATCCAGTGCTGTGCTCGACTGGCCGGTGGGACCACCATGGCAGATGGTGATCAGGGGCGGTAATTCCTCCGTGCCTGCTTGATAGTCCGGGTTTTCGGGTGGATAGTAATTAGCGAATACGACCTGTTGGTGTCTGTTGATAAAACTGAGCGGCTGCGCTTTCGAATAATACTCCGTGCTTAACGGTAACAGGCATGAGGCTTTAATGAGGGTTGTGGATAATGTTTGCGATGCTGTCTGATCCAATGTGGCCGATACCAGTTGTGGAAAAGTGTCACTGGAGGCTGCTATAAAACCGATATTGCCGGCATCTGCGGTGATGGAGCTAAATTCCTGCCAGTCGCAGGCCAGGTCGTTCAGTTCTATCGAGCCAGAGAGGGAAAGCAGGGCCAAAGCTGAACAGCCTGCAGACTGGTAGCAGCAAATTATATCGGTGCTGTTAATGAAGGCGTAAGTTGACTGTGCAAAAACCCACTGGGGTAATCCAAACTCTTTTTCTCCGTGAGTGAGTTGCTCTATCTCGTCCGAAGCTTTTACCGCGCGGCAGCGATATATGTGCCACCAGCCGGTATCGTCCGAGATGAAATGTAAAACATCCCGAGCGGACCATTGTGGTTGAAAAGCAGAGACGCCCGCGCTGCCGGCCACATGTTTTTTATTGAGAAGCTGACCATCTTTATCTATATCGGCTACCCACAGCTGGTTGCCATCCCATGGCATGTTAGGATGGCACCATGTTTGCCAGCATAATTGTGAGGCAGAGTGATTTAGCCTGGGACTGGCGTAAAAATCATTCGTGGTCTCAAGGTCAGTAACCAAACCGCTGCTGATATCTATACTTACGATACTGTTTGTTATGGTGTCATTTTCATGCGTTTCGCTTATCGCGAGCAGACGGTTGTTTCTACGGTCATAATTGAAATCGGCAAATCGCCTGTTTTCGTCGGTAGTGATCCGTTTTACCTGCTGATCCTTGATGAGATAGATATCCTGATCACTGTCATTGACGAAGAAAACGGTATCATCCTGTACGCAGTAACTGCCACCGCCATATTCATGCACCCGGGAACGGGCGCTATATGGTGCTGGCAGGATATCGGTAGTCTTGCCAGAGTGGCTTCTGACGATGACGCAGCGCCCGCCTTCCTGTGGTCGACGTTCTATATAATAGAGTGAATCGGCCACCTGCCTGGGCTCATCGATAGAAATGCTGTCAGCGACGATCAGATCTGTGGTGATTTTCGATGACCAGTTCCCATAAGTGGCTTTTTTTACTGGTTTTTCTTTTTTCGTCTGCGCCATAAATAATTGTCTGAGAAAATGAATTTCATAGAATTTAGTGTATTAAGAAGCTATTCTAATGAATATAAAATCCCGTTGTCTGCAAAAAAATAACACGCAATGAATAGCGTCGCTCGATGAGAACAGAAATCGTATTAACCATTGATGATAATAAAAGGTAAAAACACGTGTTGCTAGAAATCGCTGGTGCCCTGGTTGCCAGTGGTATTCTGTTATTAATTATCGGTATATTCATCGCCAGGCAGTATACTCTGCGCGCCAAGCTGGTTACCGCATTCATGGTGATCGTGCTGGTATCTCTGGCCGTTCTGGCTGTTCTCGATGGTTATATCATGGGCGAGAACCTGACGGATGGTGCTAACAAGGCATTGAGTTCAGCAGCGCGGAACTATGCTGATCGTATCGACCAGTTTAACCGGCAGAATTCACAGTTCCTCAGGACTGAGGCCAACCTGCCGGCGATCAACCGCTTCCTGACACGAAACGCCGAGCCGCCATATAATCGTCAGGCATTACTTGAGATATTGCTTGCACTGAAATCACGCCAGAACGATATCATCTATTCCTATGCCATCCTGAATACCCAGGGTATCAACATCCTTGATACGGATTCAGCAAATATCGGTATCGATGAGAGTAAGCGTACCTATTTTGACGCACTCGTTGGCAGAAACCGCCTGAACACATACCGGTCACCAATTATTTTTGAAGAAGGTCAGCCTGTCATCGTATTCAGTAGTGCGATCAACGATCTTTCGGGAAAGCTGATCGGTGTGTTGAGAACCAAGTATGATGCCTCAATCCTGACAGACCTGCTCGATCGAACCAAAGGCATGGCCGGTCGAGGTTCGTTTGCAGTGTTACTGGATGAGAATAACCTTCGCCTGGTCCATGGCCGCCGCAGTGATCTTAAATACACGCTGGCAAGCGCGGTCAATGATGAGAAGTTACAGCTGCTGAAGCAGAAGAATAGAGTGCCTCAGAATGCTACGGCTGCTTCTGCTGAAACCCCTGGCTGGACGAGAAAAATACTATCAGCAAGTTTTAGAGATCCCATCATAGAAACCCAGTTCAGAGGCCTGGGTACGGCATTGTTCTCGGCGGCGGTGGTCAAGCTGGAGACCGTGCCCTGGACGATTATTGTCTCGCAGCCCCAGGAAGTCTTCCTCGAGCCCGTTGTCTCCCAGATACAGAGTGCTTTTTTACTGGTCGCCATCATCGTGATCGTTGTTGTCCTGATCGTGATGACGGCAACAAAATTATTGCTGGGGCCGGTCAAGCGGTTGACTGCCGTGGTCAGAAAAATCTCTGATGGCGATCTGCATGTGCAAGCCAATGTCGAGGCAGATGATGAAATCGGCGGCCTTGCCAACGCGTTTAATGATATGACGAAAAGCATCAATAATTTGATTATTGATCTGGAAGATGAGGTGGGCAACCATAAGCTGACGGCTGAAAATCTAAACAAATTATCGCAGGCGGTGGAGCAGAGTCCGGTCTCTATTATGATCACAGATCTGCAGGGTAATATCGAGTACGTCAACCCGCAGCTATGCAAGATTACAGGTTATACGGAAGAAGAGCTGATCGGGCAGAATCCACGCATACTAAAATCCGGTCATACCCCGGAGATACAGTTTAAAAATTTATGGAATGCGATTACCGCCGGGCAGTCATGGAGTGGTGAGCTCTACAATAAGAAGAAAAGCGGCGACCTGTTCTGGGAGAACGTCACTATTTCTCCGATCAAGAATAAAGAAAACAAGAGTACGCATTATCTCGCCGTCAAAGAAGATATCTCTCTGCGTAAAGACTATGAAGAGCGCCTGTTATACCAGGCGAGTTACGACAAGCTGACAGACCTGCCTAACCGTACGCTGGCATATGACCGTATACAGCAGGCGATCGTCAATGCTATCCGTGAACAGAAACATATCGCGTTGCTGTATATGGATTTTGATCATTTTAAGAACATCAACGATACCCTGGGACATGGTGCGGGCGATGAGTTCCTGAAACATATGGCAGGCAGGTTAAAAGCATGCGTGCGTGATTTTGATACGGTGGCCCGGCTTGGTGGTGATGAGTTCCTGATCATGCTGGTGGAGGTCGATGAGAGCCGGGCGAGTGAGAAGGTAGCGTTCGAAGAGGCGGTCAAACGTAAGGCCGAAGAGATATTACAGCGTGTATCAAAACCATGTGTAGTTCAGGATATGGAGTTTTCAGTGACAGCGAGTCTCGGTGTTTCGATCTTTCCGATGGATGGTGATGATCCGCACATGTTGCTCAGGAATGCGGATACGGCTATGTATCGTAGTAAACGCAAGGGCCGAAACACATATGAAGTATTCACCCCGGAGATGAGCGATGTGGTGATGAAACGTGTCGAGATCGATAACAAGTTACGGCATGCGCTGGAAGATGGTGATTTTTACCTGAATTACCAGGCGCTGATGGATGCCAACTCAGGCAAGATAGTCGGCGCTGAAGCACTGATCCGTTGGGATGATGAACAGCTGGGGGAGGTCTCACCAGAAGAGTTTGTACCGCTGGCTGAAGAAAGTGGTCTGATCGTAGATATTGGTAACTGGGTAATGGATACCGCGCTTGCCGATGTGAAAAAATGGCGAGAGAGTACGGATCATGAAGATTTTTATATCGCGATCAACCTGTCGAGCAGGCAGTTCAGAGGCAAGGATATCGTTAAAACGATTTCAGATTACCTTAATAAATATGACCTGCCCGGCGAATGTCTCGAGCTGGAGATTACCGAGCGCCTGCTGATGAAAGATGTGCCGCACGTGGTCGCCATATTAAATCAGTTTAAAGAGATGGGGATCCGGTTGTCTATCGACGATTTTGGTACCGGTTACTCATCTTTGAGCTATCTGAAGCGTTTTCCTTTTGATGTGCTCAAGATCGATAAAGCGTTTGTTTCTGACATCGGTGAAGACCCGGACGATACCGCGTTATGTGATGCGATCATCGCTATGGCGCACAGCCTGGGATTGAGTATTATCGGTGAAGGGGTGGAGAACAAGTTGCAGTTTGATTTTCTGCACCAACGCGGTGTAGAGATTATCCAGGGTTACTTTGTCAGTACACCGATGGTGGAGTCTGAATTCATGAAGTTCATCGCTATATCCGAATGGCTGGAGACTACCGGTTAGACGTGGTCACCTGGATGCTGTCTGTTTAAGTAGCGGCGGCCGGCGATCAGCAGTCCGAAAATTGTTACCAGGGTCATGTGGGATGTGGCACCTAACAGGTCTGCGAAACTATCATCACCGTCATCACTCGATGGGATGATGGTCGTTTCACCGTTGATGGCAAAGTCGATGATCTGTGCTTCATTGTTCGTGATGGTGATGATCTCATCGCTACCTGCTGAGTCTCCCTGGAAAGTTACCTCGGTTATCGGGTGCGGGTCGATAAAAGAGATGTCGTTCTGGTTTAATGAATAAGGGCCGACGCCCGAGCCACCGTAAAATAGCGTATTAATCGAATTTACGTGCATGGTGTAGTTGCCTTCAGGCAGGTGCAGTTTATAGAATCCTGTTCCCTGGGTCAGGTAATCAGAGACGATACTGACGGTCTCCCCGGTAATCATGTTCTCCACCCAGATATTGGCCCCTAAGATAGCCCTGTTCGTGTCATCGACGAATCGGCCCTGTAGTATGCCGAAATTATTGTTGAAATCAGTCGATGGGTAAAGCGCTGAAATCGCGCTGATGTCATCCAGGTGCAGGGTCTCTTCGTTACGGCAGATAAATGGATACATCAACGGATAAGCGCTGTTATCACGAGTGCTACATATTGATGGTGCGCCAAAATCTGTTTCCTGGTTATTGATATCGACCTGTGTGTGGTCGAGTCCAAGGAAGTGGCCGATCTCATGCGCGATGAGTAATTTAAAGGTCGTCGTCGTTAGCCCCAGGTTTTTGCCATTGATGACCGCATAACCCTCGCTGAAATAACTTGATCCGACAGTGATGATCGATGCTGCGAAGCCGATAGTGTTATTACTCTGGCCAATGCCGAAATATGCATCGATGATCTCACCATTGTCGTCATAAACGATGGGGTTTAAGTTGTCATCGGCATTGAATTCTGTGCTAGCAACATTTGGCAGATAAGTTTCAAAATTAGATAGATCTATATCAACGTTGATCTGTGTCTGGTCGACGATCAGGTTTACGGTGGAGGTATTAACATCGTTCCATAAGGCAAAGGCCTCTAATACAAGTGTGTCTGCTGCAGCATTCGACAGTATCCCAAGGTCACCACTCTCGATATGTACGGTAATGTTCGGGTTCTGATACGTAGCAGGGGTGAAGCCTGCAGGGCCTTCGAGTACCAACGGGCCGCCAGCGATCGACAGGCTGCTGTAAGCAAGTATTGTGAATATGACAGTGTGTTTAAACATAGTTTGTAATAGATTCAGGGCATGTTGTATGCGCGAACAGTATTGATGAAGTCATCAAGCTGTGAGTGTGTGGGTTTGTCTACGCGGACAGCGAGTGGTACCTGGACACTTTTATCCGTGGTCTGTGGCTGTGCCGCCAGGTTGCGACCGCTGCTAACAACCTGTTTATTATTAATGGTTATTACGGAAAAGCTTCCCTGGTGCAGGCCAAGCGGGCTGCTGAATCCGAGTGAAGACTTTTCCGGTAAAAAGACTACGTATTTTTTGCCGGGCTGGAACGCTGGTACGCCGTGGATAAGGAGCCGGGTATTGCTGTCTTTATGATGACCGCCGATCTGCTTGATGATGTGCGTGTCGCCTGCATTGCCTTTGATCAGGTCGATGATCTCAAACTCGGTAAAAGTCGCGATATGGCCGTTTTGATCGTCTCTTTTGACTTCATTGCTGATAACCTGGCCATAAAAGATAAGGGTGGCACGTATCGACAGCTGTTCCAGCGTTATGGGCAGCATACTGGTGGCAGATGCTGCAGGTAGGACAAGTAAATTCAAGACTAAGCTGAAGAAGAAAAAAGATGCTTTCATATAGGTTATCCGCAAGGGTCATTATCTTAAATATACACGAAAATAGTTATTTATCCTTGATAAAGGTCAGAAGAAATTTATTGTCGGTGCACGAGCTTTTATGACAGAAATGAGAAATCATTGTTCCTTATTAAAATTAATCTTTAGCAATCAGAGATGTCTTCGTGCTGGTTCGAGCAACGTAGAGCGGTGTGAAATCAGCAATTACTCTGAGCAGATATCAGTAGCTAATCGACCGCTATTGAGCAATTCTTCAGTAAAACCGAATTTTAACGGGTCAGTTAAGCGTTGCGTGTAAATGATACCGTCGAGATGGTCACACTCATGCTGAACTACCCTTGCGTGAAATCCGCTGGCTTCAACATCGATAGCCTCGCCGGCCGCATCGAAGCCTTCATAGCGGATATGCTTTAAGCGTGACACGACACCGCGCATCCCGGGAACACTCAGGCAGCCTTCCCAGCCATCTTCCACCTCTTCACTGAGGGCGGAGATCTGCGGGTTTATCAATATGGTCCTTGGTACAGCAGCGCTATCGGGGTAGCGGGGGTTATTATCGAAGCCAAATATCACGACACGAACACCGATACCTATCTGCGGCGCTGCGAGACCAGCGCCATCTTCAGCGGCCATGGTGTCGAACATGTCTTCGATCAGCATGTCGAGTTCCGGGCTGTTGAAGTCACTTACTTCGCTTGCGACTTCTAATAATCGAGGATCACCTAGTCGTAATACGGGTCTTATAGACATGATTTTTATTGTGGTTATTGAAAAAGGGGTTATATGATAAAATTATGTTCGATTTTAACTGTTTCAGTGAAGCACGTGCTTCATTTATAAAGATATTATGACTGCTACTAGCCCGGAAAAAAACCTTTTACGTACCCTGAAAGTGATGACTGCGCTCGATGAATGGGGCCTTAGCGGGGAACAGATACTTGCCGTTCTTGACTTTCCAAAAACAGAACGTAGTCGGCACCTGGCAAAATACCGTAAAGATACGCCGTTTCCAGAAGATGAAAAGGTGGCTTCCAGGGTGGTTTTTCTGCTCGGTATTATCGATGCCTTGCGTACGACTTATCCTCGTAACCTGCAGATGGGTGCGCACTGGATGGCGGCGCCACACGTGCGTTTGAAAAACCGCTGCCCTTTACAGGCAATGCTGGAAGACGGTGAAACAGGCGTCGTCGCAGTACTCTCAGAGCTTGATTGCGCCTATGCCTGGGAATTGAGCGGTTCTAAAATTAATTAGCGCTTCAGATAAAAGCGTCTACTCTGCTTAACGGCTTTATCTTCCTTAGCCTGTAATCTTTATATTACCGAAAGGGTTATGGCTCTGAACATTGACCACGATGGTCTCTTCCAACGGTAATTCATTGGCATCGATGTGCGGCTGCAGCTGCTCGCAGATCTGTAAGATCGTCGTCATGCCCTGACGGTTAGTGTCTGATTCATCCAGTTTGTGAATTTCATTGATGAGCGTTTTGATGAAATCCTGAAAGCTTTGCGACTGTTGTTGCAGATTTAGAATCCTGAAATCGGCTTTAAAGCTCAGATGTATTTCACGACCGCCGGTATCGTTATCTAAAACGCCAATATTAAGAGGGCCTGTTATTTCCATTATTTACCTATAAGTTTTTCTTGATCAAGTCATACGCTTTGCGTATTTCCTGTGTTTTTTCAGTTGCCAGCTGGATCATCTCATCTGGCAGCCCCTTCGCGACCAGTTTGTCGGGATGGTGCTGGCTCATCAGACGCCGGTAGGCTTTTTTGATCTCTGCTTCACTGCTGCCTTTGTTGACACCGAGTATCTCATAAGCCTGGTCTATTGTTAATGCGTTACTGGCACTGGCGCCAGCAGCATTTTCCATGTTGAACAGGTGTTCGATCTGGGTACGTGAAAAACCGAGTATCTCACCAATTGTGAAGAGCACACGTTTTTCACTGGCATCAACTTTGCCATCAGCCAGGGCGGTCGCTATCTGGATCTCGACGAACATCTGAATAAGGTTGCGACGGCCATGGCATTCTTTCTTGAACTGATGGAGTACCGCCTCGAGCGGGAAATCATCTGTTTTTCCCTGGTCAAAAAATTTGATTGCGGCTTTACGCTGATCTGGCGACAGCTGCATCTGGGTCATGATATTCTTTGCCGAGGCTATCTCCTGCGGACTGACATGGCCGTCTGCTTTGGCAACGTGGCCCATCACAGAAAAAGTAGTGGTGAAGAAGGCTGCCTGTACCCGTTCCTGGTTTCCGGCATCGAACTGGTCGCCCATCTTGATGCCACGATCGAAATTGCCGCCAAGAGCCGCACCGATGATCGCGCCTAGTGGTCCGCCAAAGACATACCCTAATGTACCGCCGATAAATGTGCCCCACCAGGCCATCAGATTTTCCTCAAGTGAATTTTGATGCGAGATTCTACCATTAAAAAACAACGTACCTCGACTATTGCCCTGGTAAAGTTCTGATTAAACGCGGTTTGCCACTGACCAAACGAGCAATATTATTTGATTGATTATGTTTGTAGAGCATTGATGTGCAGGGCAAGCTGATCCAGCATCTGTTCGGTGCTTTCTGTTTCCAGTAACAGTTGTTTCTCTTTATTGCTGATGGGAAGTAATTCACCGAGGCGGTAGCAGATGTCGGCAGTATTATCGAAATCAACCTTGCCTCTATAGCGATCTGCGAAGGGGTGGTGCAATAGCTGTTCTAATGTATCTGATAACGGTTTAAATACATCGGGCAGAATGGCATTGTCATCAAGCGTTGAGTTTAGCGGTGAGACTTCTGCGAGTAGCAGGCCATCATCCCTTACCGAACTATTTGACAGCTGTGCACGGTATTTTGCCAGTATGGTGATGCCCAGTAATCCATTGTCTAAAGATTCCCAGTCGATGATCTCCACATAACAACCGGTACGGTATATCTGAGGCGTCGCACCGACTTCCTTGCCTTCGCTGATCAGTACGACGACAAAACCCGTCTGTTGTTTCATACAGTCTTTGATCAGGTTCAGGTAACGTTGCTCGAAAATCTGCAAGGGCAGGATACTGCCGGGAAAAAGCACTGTATTCAAGGGAAATAAAGCATGTTTCATGTTAGATCAGCACCAAAATATATGATATTTGTTACTAAGTTACCTTAGTATTATGCCTTAATAAGATCATTAATTAATAACACGATATTCATGGCCAAATATTCTACTGAGTTCAGGCATCAATCGGTTCGCGATCTGGCATGGGCAATATCGAGTCCGCCGCTGATCTCACAACCGTCCAGCGTGAGCATGTGGCCGGATAGTCACTGGTATCAGCAGGCATACGATGAAGCATTACCATGGTTAAACGCCATTGATACAGACCCTGCTGAACTTGATGAGCTACTCGCCGGACAAAAGGATCGACGCCTGGGAAAATATTTTGAAACCTTATGGTTTTACTGGATCAGTCATCATCCACGTTACCAGTTAGTCGAAAATAATCTACAGATAATTATTGATGGTGAGACCTTAGGTGAGATTGATTTTATCGTGTTCGATAAAATTACCGGCAAAACCATGCACTGGGAGGTGGCGGTTAAATTTTATTTAGGGGTGGGTGATACCCGGGTAATGAGTAACTGGCACGGACCTAATCTACGTGACCGGCTTGATATTAAATTCAGGCATCTACTGGATCGGCAAAGTGTTATCAGCAGAGATCAACGCGTAGCCAAATGGTTGAAAGTGCGTGACATACGTATAGACCAGTGCGTGGTTATATTAAAAGGGCGGTTATATTATCCCTGGGATAATGCACTGAGTTTTCTGCAGAATGGCACTTCGCCATCGACGATTTCTCCGGCACTATGTGCTCCGGATCATGAATCCGGTTTCTGGTTAACGCAAAAAAAACTAGATGAGGAATTTGATACTCAACCATTTTTTCTGCCTTTGATTAATACTGGCTGGCTGGAAAGAATACCGACAAGGAGTGTAAAGAAATCAATATCAAAAAATACCATAAATGAGACCGTATCTAATAAAGAGTGGCGTCTGCCGCTCCATGTTCAGTGCCTGAAGCCTTGCCACAGCTGGGATAGAGTCTTTATAACAGGTAATGACTGGCCACAGATAATTGCATGACATATTTGCAGGTTTTTGGTGCCATTTTTAAATAGATTGGTTATAATATCGGCATGAACACACTAAATATAAGTTTTCCACTAGAGCGTAGCGAAGTTGTTTCTATGCTACAGCACTATAAGATTTCACCTACTCGCCAACGTGTCGAGATCGCAGAATTTTTATTTAAGCGCCCTCAGCATCTGTCTGCAGAGAAGATTCTCGATGGTGTAACACGTGAAGGTAACCGTGTATCACGCGCAACGGTATATAACACCATGGGCCTTTTTGCCAACAAGGGTGTGGTACGCGAAGTATTGATCGATAGAGAGCGGGTATTCTATGATTCAAACCCTGAAGTGCATCAGCATTTATACAATGTTGATACAGGCGAATTAACAGATATCTATGATGCAGAAGTTGATATGATTGCCGAACCAGCGTTGCCAGAAGGTTTAAGAGTTGTTGATACTGATGTCGTCTTTAAAGTAACATCAAAATAGATCAGTTTTTCGATCTGCCGGCATAATTAAAAAAGCCTGCTCATACCAGATATGAGCAGGCTTTTTTCGTCTGTAAGACGGTTATGGCTATCAAGATAAATCTGCTGCCAGTGAGTCACGTATATTTGACGCGATGGGGCTGACAGTCACCTGGTAGTTCTCGTGGTTTACTCCTGCAGCAATGGCTGCGCCGGCTTTCACTGCCGCGATCATATCGTCGTTTAGCTCATAACGCATGAAGTGAACTGCAGAGGTCTTCTCTTCCGTGTCACGTTCCAGGTCTTCGTCAGCGATAGCGTAAATCTTATCGAAACCATCAACCTGCATCCATATCTTGTTCTCGATACCAATCAGACGCGCCAGCTGCTTCTGGCGTTCTTCAACGTCGGGATATTGGATCAACATGGTGGCTTTCCAGTTTGTGCCGTCGGGGATCAACGGGTTATATGCGTCGAGCTCTTCTTCGATACCGGCAGCATCGAATATTTTTTCTGCTTTTAGCATTTCCTGCACCTGGTATTGCATGATGAGCCGGTCTTCGAACATCAGTAATACGTTTTCTGCCAGTTCCAGTCGACGGTCTTTTTTGTGCGTCATGACTTTCTTGCGGTAGTCGTCACGCATCTCAAGATATTCTTCCAGGCTGTACAGGTCTTTACGGGTTAGTTTTTGCATAAGTATTCTTTTATAAAATAAAAAGTTAAATGTCGTAGGCTTTGCGTATCAGTGAGATCGGGTGTTCCGGTTTGCTGCCATCAGCCAGTCCGGCTTCGATGTGATGCCCGGCCATGGCGCAGTCACTGGTGTAAACGTCAGCACCATTCTGTTTGACACGGTTGACCACCGGTTTGCATATTTTCATCGCGGTGTCATGACACTCACTCTTGAAGGTATAGGTGCCGTCGTGACCAGAGCAGCGCTCGATAGGCATTACTTCAGTATCAGGGATCAGTTCCAGCGCATCACGTGTTTTCATACCGATGCGCTGTACACGCTGATGGCAGGCGACATGATAGGAGATTTTACCCAGCGGTTTTTTGAAGTCTGTGTTCAGTTTGCCGGCTTTATGGCGCAGCATGAGGTATTCAAAAGGATCGAACATCGCCTGTTGCACTTTGATGACATCAGCTTCTTGCGGGAACATCAAGGGCAGTTCCTGTTTGAACATCAGGGTGCATGACGGTATGGGGGTGACTATATCCCAGCCGTCATCGACCAGTTGCGCCATGATTTTTATGTTGTTGTCTTTCAGTCGGGTAACCGTATCCAGATCGCCGAGTTCGAGTTTGGGCATGCCGCAGCACTGGGTATCCTGTATAAGCTGAACCTGTAGACCGTTATGTTCGAAAACCTTGATCAGGTCTTCGCCGATATGCGGTTCGTTGTAATTACCATAACAGGTTGAAAATAATGCGACCTTACCCGAAGTGGTATCTGTTGCCTCTGCAGTATTGTTAGCAGGCGTATGTTTCCTGTTGCGCTTGACCAGCGTATTGGAGTCATATTTCGGTAGTAAAGAATCCGGGTGAATGCCCAGTGTTTTATCGAGCAGTTTCCGGGTGAGACTATTGTTGTTGACTGCATTCACGGTTTGCGTGATAACCGGAATAGTGGCCAACTTACCTATAGTGTCGGCAGAGGTGAGCCAGTTGTCACGTGTTTTGGTATCGCCATTTTTAAATTTGATAGCTTTCGCACGTAACATTACATGTGGGAAATCCAGGTTCCATTCATGGGGTGGCACATAAGGACATTTTGTTAGATAACATAGATCGCATAAGTAGCAGTCATCGACTATTTTCCAGTAATCTTTTTTATCGACACCGTCGACTTCCATGGTATCTGATTCATCGACCAGGTCGAACAGGGTAGGGAATGATCCGCATAAGCTGACACATCGGCGACAGCCGTGACAGATATCGAATACCCGCTCTAGCTCGTCAAATAACTTGTCCTCGTCCCAGAACTCAGCGGTATCCTGTCCCAGGGGGTGCCTGGTGGGTGCTTCTAAACTACCTTCTCTGGCCATTATTTTCTCTTTGTGAGGTTGTTGTAAATAATTATTTAAATATTCGTCGCAACGCCGACCTGGCTCTCTGTGAGATACCGTCCATCCATGGATATAAGCGCACCGCCCTCCATGGCTCTTTGCGCAATACCATCCTTCCATGGATATAAAAAAGGCCAGGCCTGGATAATCCAGGCTGGCCTTTTATACGGACGTGTTACATCGCGCGGAAAACCGCTCTAGTCCATGTTGTCCAGTGCTTTCTGGAAACGGTTGGCGTGTGAGCGCTCAGCTTTGGCTAATGTCTCAAACCAGTCAGCAATTTCGTCGAAACCTTCGTCACGAGCTGTCTTAGCCATGCCAGGGTACATATCAGTGTACTCATGAGTCTCACCGGCAATCGATGCTTTCAGGTTGTCATTGGTGCTGCCAATCGGCAGGCCGGTTGCTGGATCGCCAGTTTCTTCCAGGTATTCCAGGTGACCATGTGCGTGTCCAGTTTCACCTTCCGCAGTCGAACGGAATACAGCAGAAATGTCGTTGTAACCTTCAACATCCGCTTTTGCAGCAAAGTAAAGGTAACGGCGATTTGCCTGAGATTCACCAGCGAAGGCGTCTTTCAGATTTTGTTCTGTTTTACTATCTTTTAAGCCCATCTCATCTCTCCAGGGTTAGGGTTAGTCTAAAAGTGTGAGCAGAGTCTACACTAATTTTTTGTTGGAATGATTCTAATTAGACAGAATTGTCATGTCAAGAGGAAAAATATATTTTTCAGTCTTTTTCAAAGGAATACCGAGCGTCAGCGGCAGAAATATGCCGAACTAAACATAAAAATAATTCATCGCGCATTTTATGGTGTATTGCTATCGACAATAATTTATCATTCGGGTTCGCCAGTTTTTTATTAAGTTGAGGATTCCAATGACGCGCGAAGTAGATGTTGCCATATTAGGGGCAGGCAGTGCAGGACTGTTCGCATTATCACAGGTGAAACGTGAGACCGACAATTATGTACTGATCAATGGCGGTGAGCTGGGCACGACCTGTGCACGTGTCGGCTGCATGCCTTCCAAAGTACTGATCCAGGTAGCAGAGGATTTTCATCGCAAAAGTATTTTTGAGCGCGAGGGTATCGATGGCGCTGAAGAGTTGTCGATCGATATACCGGCTGGTATGGAGCACGTGCAGGACCTGCGGGATATGTTTGTCGATAGAACACTGGGTGTGACTGATGCGCTTGACGAGGATCACCTGATCGACGGTTATGCCAGATTTGTTAGCAACGATATGGTCGAGGTGAATGGCGAGCAGATAAAGGCAAAGAGTATCGTTATCGCAACCGGTTCTACGCCTATCGTGCCAGCGGCGTGGCAGGCATTTTCGGAGGATGTGATTACCACGGATGAATTTTTTGAGCTGGAGGACCTGCCAGCATCTATGGCTGTGATCGGTCTGGGCTCGATAGGCCTGGAGATCGGTCAGTCATTGCATCGTCTTGGCGTAAAAGTGGCAGCGGTTGACCAGTTAAACACTATTGCCAAACTAGAAGATGACAAGGTCAATGATATAGCTGTTGCCACTATTGGAAAGGAGTTCCCCTTATGGTTAGGTGATGCTGCTGTCCTGGAAAAGGTAGAAGGTGGCATCCAGGTGAGTGCCGGTGATAACCAGGTGGTGGTCGAAAAAGTACTGGCCAGCCTGGGGCGCAGGCCTAACCTGGAGAGCCTGAATCTCGAGGCTACTGATATCAAACTCGATGAAAACGGCATCCCTGAATATGATCCGCTGACCATGCAGGTCGGTGACCTGCCAGTTTACATCGCGGGCGATGTAAATATGGACCGCCCGTTATTGCATGAAGCCGGGCATGAAGGCCGAGTCGCAGGTTATAACGCGGTACGACATGTAGTCGACGGCCCGGTTGAAAAATTCAGGCGTAAGGTGTCACTCGGTATAACTTTCTGTGATCCCAATATCGCTACCGCAGGTGCACAGCTCTCTGAGCTCAATGATAGCAACATTGCGATCGGCGAGATCCAGTTTGCACCGGTAGGACGTGCACTTATCATGGGTAAAAATCGCGGTCTGCTCAGGCTTTATGTACAAAAATCTGATGGTTTGCTACTGGGCGCGTGTATGTGCTGTGTTAAAGCAGAGAATCTGGCTCACCTCATCGCATGGTCTATACAAAATGGTATGACCGTGTTCGATATGCTGAAAATGCCGTTTTATCATCCAGTGATCGAAGAAGCGCTGCAGGCGGCTCTTTATGGTGTGCTGTCACAGCTGGATATCAATCAGGATGTGGTTGAATTGGAGAGATTATAAAGAGTATTGTCATCTCGACCAGCGGGAGAGGTCTTTTATACGGACGGTTGAAGATCTCTGCCGCTGGTCGAGATGACAGTCAATGATTTAGTGTTTATTTGTATTCTGTAACAGGCTTTCATGGAGCGGCGTGCCCTCTCTCGAAATCTGCTGGTATGCAGCACGGCTGCCGGTCTGATGCCACAGGTCCATTGCTGCTATGGGTGACATTGCCGGTGTGCTGTACCGGCGGATAGTCTGCAATAGATCCATCAATAGAATAAAGCTTTCTGCCAGCTGATGGTATAACTCGGCAATTCCCTGTTGTGTCACCGTACTGATATGGTGATAGGCGGAGCGGCCAAGGTCAACATAATAGGTGACACCGACCTGTCTCTTTTCTGCTGATTGCGGGTATAAGCCTGATACCAGTAAACACTGGTCACCGATGTTACGCAAATGTTCACTGCGAAGATTACCTGGAAGTTGATGTGATCTCAGGTAATCGACTGCGAGCGCATGTGCATTAAGTTGCTGATTTTTTGCGAATCGCATCAGTGTGAAGACCAGGTAACTTTGCATGGCCTCATCGAGATGGCAGCCATAGTCCCGCTCGGCTTCCTGTACCAGGGTATGCCACTGGGACAGTTCAGATGAATCTAAGATGAATTTTTTACTCATGTTTCCATCCTCTCGCAAAAATGAGATGAGATTTTTGAGCATTTATTGGAAATTGTTATTCTAGTTATAGTCCTTTTTAACGGTAAACGCCAAGGAAATGCCGACTTGGGTTATACTTCGCACTTTATTTTTAGATAAGAATTTTTACATGGCTTACGATGTTTCAACATTTCAGGGACTAATCTTTGCAGTGCAGGATTACTGGCAAAAACAGGGGTGTGCAGTGTTGCAACCGCTGGATATGGAAGTAGGTGCAGGTACTTTCCACCCGGCAACTTTTTTACGGGCAATCGGCCCTGAACCATGGCGCTCAGCCTATGTGCAGCCCTGTCGTCGTCCTACCGATGGCCGTTATGGCGAAAACCCCAATCGTCTGCAACATTACTACCAGTTTCAGGTGGTGCTCAAGCCTTCCCCAGATGATATCCAGGATCTTTACCTGGGTTCACTGGAAGCACTGGGTTTTGATCTGCTGGAGCATGACGTACGCTTTGTCGAAGATAACTGGGAGTCGCCGACACTGGGTGCCTGGGGGCTTGGCTGGGAAGTCTGGCTGAATGGTATGGAGGTTACTCAGTTCACCTATTTTCAGCAGGTGGGCGGACTGGAGTGTCGGCCTGTTACCGGCGAGATCACCTACGGCCTGGAGCGCCTGGCGATGTATCTGCAGGAAAAAGAGAGCGTTTTTGACCTGATCTGGACACGCGGTCCGCAGGGCGATGTTACCTACGGTGATGTGTTCCATCAAAATGAGGTTGAGATGTCGACCTACAATTTCGAGCAGGCAGATACCGAGATACTGTTCAAGCTGTTCGACGACTGTGAGTCTGAAAGTCAGCGGCTGATCGAACTGGGACTGCCGTTGCCGGCTTATGAGCTGGTGTTAAAGGCATCACATGCTTTTAACCTGCTGGATGCACGCCATGCGATTTCAGTGACAGAGCGCCAGCGATTTATCCTGCGAGTGCGAACGCTATCAAGGGCCGTTGCACAGGCATATTACGATTCACGCGAAGCCCTTGGTTTTCCCATTGGAAACGCCGGTGCAAAAATGGCTAAAGGAGGGGTGGCATGAGTGCGGATGCTCCAGGAAATTTATTGATAGAGCTGGGCACCGAAGAGCTGCCACCTAAAGCCCTGCAAAAGCTGTCTGAGTCATTTACCGCGGGTATCGTTAACGGGCTGAAAAAGGCCGGTTTTGAAATTAATGATTTTGAATCCTTTGCTACACCAAGAAGGCTGGCGGTATTGATCAAAGAGGTCGCTTCATCACAGCCTGACAGAGAAGTCGAGCGCAAGGGGCCAAGTTTAAAAGCGGCCTTCGATGCAGACGGTAATCCGACGAAAGCGGTGATGGGTTTTGCGAGATCGTGTGGTGTCGAAGTCGATGCACTGCAGCAGCAGGAGACAGATAAGGGTGTCTGGCTGGTATTTAAAGCGCACGAAAAGGGCCAGCTTTTATCTGCCCTGATCGAAGATATTATCAGCCAGTCATTATCACAGCTGCCGATACCAAAGCGTATGCGCTGGGGTAGTTATGATGCCGAATTCGTGCGCCCGGTACACTGGCTGGTGTTGATGCATGGCGAAGAGGTTATCGATGCAGAAATTCTGGGACTGAAATCTTCCGCAAAAACCTTTGGTCATCGCTTCCATGCACCGGATGCGATCACTCTAAACAGTGCCGATGAATACCAGGAAAAGCTCTTATCACAAGGTTTTGTTATCGCTGACTTTGAGCTGAGAAAACAAAACATCGAGAAGCAGGTGGTTGAAGCTGTTGACAAGCTGGAAGCTGAGGCAATAATCGATGAAACACTGCTGGATGAAGTTACTGCCCTGAATGAATGGCCGGTCGCGGTTGCCGGCGAGTTCGATGCGATGTTCCTGGATGTGCCGGCAGAAGCCCTGATCAAGACCATGCAGGATAACCAGAAGTATTTTCCTGTGAGGGATGGCAGTGGAAATCTAAATAACTATTTTATCACTATCAGTAATATCGATAGTAAATCTCCAGAGAAAGTAAAAGAAGGCAACGAGCGTGTAGTTCGCCCACGTCTCGCTGACGCGAAATTTTTCTGGGAGCAGGATCAAAAGCAACCGCTGGAGTCATTTAACGAGGCGCTTGAAAAAGTCGTGTTCCAGAAAAAACTGGGCACTATCGCAGAGAAAACACGACGTGTTACCCGGCTGGCTGAATCTATAGCGAAGCAGCTTGATGCCAATGTGGAGTATGTGAGCCGTGCAGCATTATTGAGCAAGTGTGACCTGATGACCGACATGGTCGGTGAGTTTGCCTCGCTGCAGGGAGTCATGGGTAAACGTTACGCGCAGAAAGCGGGTGAAGCGGATGAAGTGGCTGAAGCGCTCGATGAACAGTACAAGCCACGCGGTGCCAGTGATGAAACAGCGAGTACTACGACCGGCCAGATTCTTTCTATCAGTGACAAGCTCGATACACTGGTCGGCATCTTTGCTATCGGCCAGAAACCTACCGGTGAGAAAGACCCCTATGCATTACGCCGGGCGTCACTCGGTATCCTGCGCACGATAATCGAGCGCAATCTTGATCTTGATCTGAAACAGTTGATCGCAGAGTCTGCAGTACTGCTCAAAGACAAGGTGGATGCCAGTGAGGCTGAAGCCGAAGTGTTCGACTACATCCTTGAACGCCTGCGAGCCTATTACATCGATCGAGATGTCAGCGCAGATGTTTTTGATGCCGTGTCAGCACTGTCTCCTTCGCGACCACTGGATTTTGATAAGCGTATCAAAGCGGTGACTGTATTCCGTGAACTACCTGAAGCGGAAAGTCTGGCCGCTGCCAATAAACGTGTTGCCAATATCCTTAAAAAATCGGCTGCAGATAATACGGCATATGTCGATGAGAGCCTGCTGTCAGAAGAAGCTGAGAAAACGCTGTACCAGTCTTTAACGGCTTTAAGCCGCACAGTAGAACCGATGTTCGATTCTGGTGATTATGAAACGGCTTTGAGTGAGTTGTCCTCGTTACGTGACCCGGTCGATGCGTTTTTTGATTCGGTGATGGTGATGGCGGATGATGTTGCGATCAAGAATAATCGTATTGCTTTATTGAATACGATGAACCTGCTTTTCCTGCGGGCAGCAGACCTGTCTCGACTGCATCAGTCATAACACCGGGTTAGTGGTCGATATCATATGAAGCTAATAGTCCTTGATCGAGATGGTGTGATAAATCACGATTCAGATGCCTATATCAAAAGCAAGGAAGAATGGCTGCCGATCGATGGTAGCCTGGAGGCTATCGCACGCTTAAACCATGGCGGTTATAATGTGGTGGTCGCAAGCAATCAGTCTGGCCTGGCCAGGGGATATTTTGATATCGAAGCTTTGTCTGAGATGCACAGGAAGATGGACGAGATGTTGACGAAGATTGGCGGTCAGGTAGATGCTGTGTTTTACTGTCCACATGCCCCCGATGAAGGATGTGCCTGCCGGAAACCCAAACCCGGTATGCTATTAGATATCGGCCAACGCTTTAATGTATCATTAAAAGATGTTGTTTTTATCGGCGATAGTATCTCTGATATCAAAGCCGCGAGTAATGCAAATGCGAAAGCGGTGCTCGTGCGTACCGGAAAAGGTGTAAAAGCAGAAAAGATATTGCAGACTGAAGGTAAGTCAAATGTCCCGGTATATGATGATCTGGCCGCCGCAGTGACCGCGATACTTAAATAACTATTACATTAAACGCTTCTATGCAATCAATCCCCGTCTTATATGTCCGCTCGTTATTATTCTGGCTAGGTTTTATTGTCAATACAGCGGTATTTGGCACATTGGTGGTGATCCTTTTTTTTACACCATCGTCCTTTCGTTTAAAAATCGCCAGGCTATGGTCGCATGTTAATAATTTTTTACTGAAAGTATTCTGCGGCATAGATTTTAGCATTCAGGGTAAAGAGAATCTGGACGTAGAAACGGCGATCATATTGAGTAAGCATCAGTCAACCTGGGAGACGCTTGCGCTGCACTCTTTTACACCGTATGTGCACTGGGTATTCAAACGTGAACTGATGTATATCCCTATCTTTGGCTGGGCACTGGCGCTAACGGATCCTATCGCGATCAATCGTGGAACAGGAAGAGTGGCCATCAAGCAGCTGATAACTGAAGGTACGAAGAAACTCAATGATGGTAAGTGGATGGTATTGTTTCCGGAAGGTACACGTACCTCACCGGGTAAGTCGCATAAATATAAAATAGGTGGTTCTCTGCTAGCGGAGAAAAGCGGTTACCCGGTTATACCTATCGCGCATAACGCCGGTGAGTTCTGGCCGAGGCACAGTTTTATAAAGTGGCCGGGTACAATCAGCGTGGTTATTGGGCCTGCGATCGAGACAAAGGGGCGTATGGCTGAAGATATAAATACCGAAGTTTATAACTGGATAGAAACCACGATGAAAGATATCAGTGACGAGTCCCGCTGGAACCGTAAGATTTAAGGTATCCTGAATAAAGTTTTTGCATTAGCAGTTGTTTGCATGGCAATGGTTTCAGATGACTCCTCTCTTAACGCTGAAATAGCATCGAGTGTATTAACCAGGTAAGACGGTTCATTTCTTTTTCCCTGGTTCTTTCTGTCAGGTTGATCCGGGGCATCGGTTTCAAGCAATAAAGATGTTAATGGAATTTCTTTAGCGACTTTCTTTATTTTATTGGCATTGTCATAAGTTACGCTTCCGCCCAGGCTGATATAAAAGTTCAGTTCGATAAGTTGTCTGGCCTGTTCAACACTGCCTGAGTAGCTGTGGATCATCCCGCTTAGCGTTTTAAATTTTTTTATTACCTGTATGACTGCTTCCGTCGCCCTGACCGAATGGATCACTACCGGCAGTTGAGCGTTTGCTGCCAGGTCCAGCTGCGCTTCAAAAAAATATAACTGTGTCTTTTTATCGGCGTGCTGTGGACGAAAGTCCAGACCGCATTCGCCAAGTGCTATCGGCTTGTTGATATCGATATATCCTTTGAGAGACTCGATGTCCTGCCTGTTATTCTCTGTAACCCAGTAAGGATGCAGTCCATAACAGGCATGTAACTGTGGCCAGCTGGATGATTGTTCTGAGGAGTGTCCTGTGCACAGGTTTCTAATACGATCCCAGTAAATTTTCTCTGTACCTGGAATGATGATATCGCTGATATTGTTTTCTTCTGCCCGCTGCATAACTTCTGTCCGATCGTTATCAAACAGATCGACGTCGAGGTGACAATGTGTATCAATTAGCGCTGGAGTGTCCATGAATATCAGTGTAACCCGTTATAATTATGGGTGCATCTGTGTTGTATTGATATTCTATGGTGCTTTGAGTTATATCGCTAATCTATTGGCCTCATCGTCATCCCAGGGCAGAAAAAAGGCCGGTAAAAACCGGCCTTTTTATAAGAATCAAAAAAAACTAATTATTTTTTTGATTTTTCGATCATCTGGTGGATGATAGGAGTCAGGATAAGCTCCATGGCAAAACCCATCTTGCCGCCAGGTACCACGATGGTGTTACGACGTGACATGAATGAGTGCGGAATCATATCCAGCAGATCGGGAAAATCGATATCGAATTTGTCTGGCTCTTTAAAACGGATCACGATAAAGCTTTCGTCAGGTGTCGGGATGTCACGTGCGATAAAAGGATTAGAGGTATCAACGGTAGCGATACGCTGGAAGTTGATATCGGTACGTGAGAACTGTGGGGTGATATATTTTACGTAGTCATGCATACGACGCAGGATGGTATCTACGATCACTTCTTCAGAATAACCGCGCTCAGCATTATCGCGATGGATCTTTTGAATCCACTCGAGGTTAACACTCGGTACTACGCCGACCAGCAGGTCAACGTGTTTGGCTATGTCAACATCATCAGTTACCACACCACCATGCAGACCTTCGTAGAACATGATGTCTGAGCCAGGGTTAATGTCTTCCCACGGTGTGAACTGACCCGGGGTTAAGCCTTCGTATGCGGCAGCTTCTTCATCGCTGTGCAGGTATAAACGTTTCTGGCCACCACCGGTCTCACCGTAACTTTTGAACAGCTCTTCCAGTTTGTCGAAAAGATTGGCTTTGGCGCCAAAGTGACTGAAGTTTTTATCGCCTTCTGCCATGGCATCTTTCATCGCCGCACGGTCATAACGGTGAAAACTGTCACCTTCGATGATTACAGGATTGATTTTTTCACGGGTAAAGATTTGCTCAAAGGCATGTTTGACTGTTGAGGTGCCTGCTCCAGATGAGCCGGTGACTACAACAATAGGGTTTTTCTGAGACATGATTGATTCTCCAAATTACAAAAATTCTGTGTAACAGGCAGTAGTGTGGACAGGCACTGCGCTGAAAAAAAGTGCGCTATTGTATCCTTTTTCGGTCAATTATAAAAATGAGTGAAATCAATAAAAGGTTAAAAACCCATGATTTAATTGAGAAGGATACTGAAGGTTGTGTATTTCGAGTGCAAAATTAGAGATAACTGTATTTAAAACAGTGTGTTAGTGGTGCGCTTATAGCGCTTTACTGTTTTTCATAAATCAGGTCCCAGACACCGTGTCCTAGTCTGATCCCCCGGCGTTCAAACTTGGTCTCGCATCGTGCCCCCTGTGTTTTGGAGTAGTGTCCCTGGCCAGAAATGTTGCGAAAAGTTTCAGTACTATCCATTTCTTCGAGCATCTGTTCAGCATAGTGCCGCCAGTCGGTAGCCATGTGAAAAAAACCGCCGGTTTTTAATTTCTGCTGGACCAGCTTAATAAATGCGGGTTTTATGATGCGGCGTTTATGGTGACGCTTTTTGTGCCAGGGATCGGGGAAAAACAACTGTAGCTGCTTTATAGAGTTGTCCGCTATCTGCTGTTCCAGTACTTCAACGGCGTCATGGCGGATTACTTTTATATTATGAACCTTTTGAGCGTGTGCTTCATGGATAAGGTGCCCTACGCCGGGGCCATGGACTTCGATGCCGATAAAGTTATATTGTGGTTGATTGATCGCCTGTTGCAGCAGCGATTCACCGTTACCATATCCGATTTCGAGAATGACTTCATGGTCGTTATTGAACAGGGTTTTAAAGTCCAGTAACTGCTGGGAGAAATCGATGCCGTAGTCTTGCCAGTGATTCTCCAGCGCATTTTGTTGAGCAACAGTTAACCGTCCCTGTCTCAGTACAAAGCTCTTTATTTCGCGGTTTCTATTCTGCGAGTTTTCAGTGGGCACGGTTAAACTTGGGCTTACTAGTCTAGAAAAAGGTGCCTTCGATAGGAGATGAAGCTGAAGCAAAGCGTTTCTTAGGCATACGCCCGGCGAGATAGGCTTCGCGTCCGCCTTCGATGGCTTTTTTCATGGCAGAAGCCATTAATACCGGGTTTTGTGCGGCAGCTATCGCTGTGTTCATCAAGATCCCGTCACAGCCCAGTTCCATCGCTATGGCTGCGTCGGATGCGGTACCGACACCGGCATCGACCAGTATTGGTACATCAGCATTTTCTACAATGGTCAGGATATTGTATGGGTTGCGTATGCCCAGACCGGAGCCGATGGGCGCGGCTAATGGCATTACTGCTACACAGCCAATCCTTTCCAGCTCTTTGGCGATCAAAGGGTCGTCATTGGTATAAACCATAACATCGAAGCCATCATCTACCAGGATCTGGGCTGCTTTCAGTGTTTCTATCGCGTCAGGGAACAGTGTTTTCTCATCGCCCAGGACTTCCAGTTTGACAAGTTTGTGGCCACCGAGAAGTTCGCGTGCCAGTCTGCAGGTCCTGACTGCATCATCTACCGTGTAACAGCCGGCAGTATTAGGCAACAAGGTGTACTTATCGAGTGGTAGAACATCCAGCAGATTAGGTTCATCTGGATTTTGCCCGATATTGGTCCTGCGGATTGCGATGGTGATGATCTCAGCGCCGCTGGCCTCCAGCGCAAGCCGGGTTTCTTCATTGTCTTTGTATTTACCGGTACCAACCAGTAAGCGTGAAGTATAAGTTTTACCGGCGATCTCCAGCGGTTTATTAATGATGGTGTCAGGCATGTTGTTAATGTTTTCTTAATTTGTGGATCAATTTATCGGCAGTTCAGAGTAAACAGGCGTTATATTACTCGATTTTTTCGGTAATGGATGCACTACCTTGCAGTTAATCAGATAGTTTTACTGACCGCCGCCGATGGCCTGCACGATTTCTACATTATCCTTTTCGTTAAGTATGAGGCTTGAAAAGTCACTTCTCGGGATAATCTGCTGGTTTATCTCAACGGCAAGCCTTTTTTCAGTCAAGTCGAGTTTTTCCAGAAGCTGAGATACGCTGATATTGTTGTCGACTTGTTTGTCTTCGCCATTTAAAACAATTGTAATCATTGAAGTTTTTCTCGGATAGTGTTCTTTTTGTGCCATTTCAGCATACAAAGGTGAAAATCATGAATATTGTGCTATAAATTTATCAAATCATTTTATTAGTCATATCCACGTGTTTAATCGCTATCATTTTAATATATGCAAGGTAGCAGCGTGTAGAAATAATATGGAATCAGTTTATGTATAAGCGGTTGTTTGTGTCCACACTTATCCTGTGTGTCGTAAGTTTCAATGTGTTAGCAAAGAGTGATAATCCGTTCGCTAAAAGTGAAACACTGAATATCGGTAAAGATGTCGCCTGGAGCATCGATAAAAAGTCCCTTGAGGCGACAAAATCAGCGAGTGACAACAAAGGAACCTATTATCATCTGCAGTTTGATAATAAACAGATCAAACTGTTCATAACTAGTGATGCGAACGGGGCTAACCCGAAAAAATTTAATCAGCTGGAAATCAAAGATGTAGCCATAGATGCTAACCAGGTGCCGTTATTCAAGTGGTGCCTGGCCAACCAGGAACGCCATAGCCGTTTTTTACAGCAAGGTTTGCAGGTTAAAAAAGGTGTCTGTGCCATCGACGGCAATGCGGGAACATTTATCATGCGGCTTAATAAAGATACATTAATGTCTTTGCAAGAAGGCAGGCGCTTGAAAATTATGCTTAAACCATTTCGTACACCGGTCGAAATAAATTATGACATCACTGATTTCAAAGATATGTATATAGCGATGAATGCTAAGCCTGCGCCAGTTCCGGCCGTAGTTGTCCCTGTAAAGACTCAGGCTGCAGTAATACCAAAGAAAAAATGCTGGGCAGGTGCACCGCCCGAATATAGAAATATTAAATCGGTCGGATACGAGTGTGATGATGTATCTTCTAAAATAAAGGCCGAAACACAGGTGACAATGCTGGTTAACCAGGAGAAAGAAAAGCAACGTAAACTGGCGGCTGAAAAAGAAAAGCAACGTAAACTGGCTGAGGAACAGAAGCAGAAAGAGCTGGCTGCAAAGTTAAAAGAAGAGGAGCGGATACAGGCTGAAGCAGCAGCCATTGCCGCTAGCCAGGCGAAACAGGCGCAGATCGACAGTGAGATCACGCAGAAGATGGTGGGGGTCTGTGAAAAATACTGGAACAAAGGTGAGCACCGTTGTTATTGTCAGAAATATATCGATCATGCACCGGCAAGTATTCAGGCGAGTTCAACCTGTAAATGATACCGTGATGAATTAGGTTTAACCTGTCAGGTTAATTCTGTAATATAAGGCAACGTTCTTACGTTGCTTTTTTATGTCATGAAAAAAATTATAAAATCAGGTTTTTTCTTTGTTCTCGCTTACGCGCTGATATCGGGCGTTACGTTAGCGGCAGATGCAGATGTGTCAGATGAAGAAGAACAGCCGTCAGAAGCGAAAGAACAGCCGATTGCACCAGCAATAAAAGAGCTACCTCCCGCTCCAACGATAAAAGATCTTGCAGAGAAGCAAGAGGCTGAGGAGGCAACGCTCAAGAAGCTTATCGAGGCACCGGCCTCAGGTCCTTATGATGAGTACCACCGGTCTACGCCGCGTTCAAGCCTGATTGCGTTAGCGCTAGCCGTCAGGGAAGATGATTATGAACGTGCAGTTAATTATCTCGATATAAGAAATCTGCCCTTCTCGCTTGAAGGAGAATTAAACGGTCAGGACCTGGTGAGAAAGCTGGTCATCGTGGCAAATCGGGCGATGACTATCGATTTTGAGGACTTGAGTGATGATCCGCTCGGCCATCAGAATGATGGTCTGCCGAGTTATCGTGATCGAATTACCACGGTGAAAACGAAAAATGGCCCGGTCGATATCCTGATGCAGCGCGTCCCCCGCGGTGATGGCGTCTTCATCTGGAAGATTTCAAATGCCACCGTCACAATGATTCCGGCGCTAGATGCGGAATTTGGCTATGGCATCATCGGTAACCAGTTATCACAGATTTTCCCGCATTACATTGTATTCGGTTTCGAAGTCTGGCAGATCGTAATGCTGTTTTGCCTGTTGATCATCGGATACCTCGTCGCTTTTGTTATCACCTTTGTTCTTATGAAAGTTCTTCAGATCAATCAACGCTTTAATAAGGAGAGGTTGCAAAGATTTGTCGTTGGCCCGTTGCGTTTGCTGATCATGGTTTTATTTTTCCGGGCTACCTTTGACATGATCGCTCCCTCATTGGTCGCGCGTGCGCTGTTTGAAGCAAAAACGTTACTTATATTCGCTGTTGTATGGATGATGCTCGGTGTTGTTGATGTGGTTATTGCCCGGTTTGCAGACCGTATGAAGAAAAATGGCCAGGATGATGCCGTCGTATTATTAAGGCCTGCTGCAACCGGTATAAAGCTGACTATCATCATAATAGCCATCGTTTCCTGGATGGATAATCTAGGTTACGAAGTGACGACGATACTCGCCGGTCTGGGTGTTGGTGGTATAGCGGTTGCCCTGGCGGCACAGAAATCCATGGAGAATCTGATCGGCTCTATTACCATTTATACTTCCCAGCCAGTCCATGTTGGTGATTTCTGTAAATTTGGAGAAACCCTGGGAACCGTCGAAGAGATCGGTTTGCGTGCGACCCAACTGCGTACTCTGGGTCGATCAGTCGTACATGTGCCAAATGCGTTATTTGCTTCCGGTGCGATAGAAAATTTAACCCAGCGAGAGAAAATACTGTATCGCACACGTCTTCATCTCTCATATAATGATACGACGGAACAGGTAAAGCAGGTATTGACGAAGATCCGGGAGTTGATCGACCAGCATGAATTTATCGATGAAGAGAATTCAAGGGTACGTTTTTTAGAATTTGGCGAGTATGCACAGGAGCTGGAACTATTCATTTATATCAAAACCAGGGATTTTGCTGAATATCTTGAACAGGTTGAAGATATCAATTTAAGGATAAGTGATATCATTGAATCTGCAGGTGCCCACTTGACGGTGCCGGTGAAAAATATCAACTTAAACCAGTCTATAGAGTCAGCCTCTACATAAAAACCAAAAATGCCAGATTGTATTATTGTCGGCGGCGGTGCCATTGGATTATTGACCGCCCGCCAGTTATTCCTGGAAGGCCTTGATGTCCTGCTCCTGGAGAAAGGTCCGCTCGGTGGTGAGTCATCCTGGGCGGGTGGCGGCATCGTCTCACCGCTCTACCCGTGGCGCTATGATGATGCCGTCAACGTACTGGCCGAGCGCAGTAAAAAGATCTATCCCAAACTGACAAAAACCTTGCTCGAGGAGACGGGAAGCGATTGTGAGCTTATCAACTCTGGACTGTTCACCGTCATTAAAGAAGGGCAGGATGAGATTCTCAGCTGGACCAACAGGTGGTCGGTTGCAGCCAGCTATATCGATGATGTCAAATCTATCCGTGAGATCGAAAAATCTGTGGGTGTTGTGGTTAATAAAGGGATCTGGATGCCGGATATCATGCAGATCAGAAACCCGAAACTGGTCAAAGCGCTGAAAGCATCGTTTGATCATCTCTCTATTCCTTATCTCGAACAGACTGGGGTTGAAGAAGTGATCGTAGATAATAATAAGGTCACAGGTGTGCGTACCAGGCAGCAGACATTCCTCGCAGACAAAGTCATTATCGCCAGCGGTGCGTGGAGTGCGCAGTTCAGCGTTACCGAATCGTCCGTCGATGTGCTTCCTGTTAAAGGCCAGATGATTATGTACAAGGGTGAGCCAGACCTGGTGAAGCGTATCGTCCTGTCCGAAGGTCATTATGTCATCCCGCGCAAAGATGGGCGCATATTGGCCGGCAGTACCCTGGAAAAGATCGGTTTTGATAAGTCTGTGTCAACTGATGCACTGGATGAATTACATAAGGCCGCGGTAGAATTGGTGCCCCTGCTGGATGATCTGCCAGTAGAGAGACAATGGGCCGGGCTCAGGCCGGGTACAAAAAAGGGTATACCTTATATATGTCAGCATGATGATGTGGATGGTCTGTATGTCCATGCAGGCCATTTCAGAAATGGTATCGTGCTGGGCGCAGCATCAGCAGAACTTATGGCCGATATCGTGCTGGGCAGAAAGCCGTGGTGTGATGTGGCGCCTTATACTATGCAGGCCGCGCATTAATGATTAACCGGGGTCAGAGACAGGCTTGTCTTTTGTGACGAATAAAATTTGGCGCAAAAAAAACCCCGCAATAGTACGGGGTTTTTTATTTTCAGCGTAAGACTTAGTTAGCTTTATTTCCACGGCGGCGGGTGAAACCGATACCGACTAGACCCAGGGCGAGTAAAGCCAGGACACTAGGCTCGGGTACACCGACACTGTTGAGAGCACCAATAACTGTGAGTGAAGATGAGGGATTACTGGAACCGCTCACGCTTGAAAACACTACTAAGTCACTCCATGTGGCTCCTGCGGCCAGGCCAAAATCTGACAGGTCCCAGTTCGCGGCATTGACTGTGAAGCCAAGGGCACTTGTCCCAGTGCTGGTTAACGTCTTGGTAATTGTGGTACCGCCGAGGGTAAGCGACACACCAGTATCGCCAGGCACTCCCAGCTCATAGATCCGAAGGTCATCGCCGGCAAGGTTGATGATCGCATTATCGAGGAAGGAAGCCTCAATGTATGAACTAGTGTTATTCGCAAAAACACAATCATTGAGACTCGATCCAATTAGGATATCCGCAGTCACGGCACCACCGCATCCCCCAGTACCAAAGCTACCGACATAATTAACGTCGTCTACGAACGCGTTGTCATCGAAGGCGGTACCTGCCACAATTGTGATAGCTTGTACCTGAGTTGCAGCAGAAATCAAGCAGGCAGCTGCTAGGTAACGGCCAAATTTAATTAAAAACTTCATATTCTCTTCCCCTTTCTGTTTTAAAATTTTAAGGTTATTCCATGGTTATGTGACTAGTGCCACATATAATTTAACTTCACTAAAACAAAAGCATAAACCGGGCCAACATTTTTAAGTGTTTGATTATATTGAAAAATGGTCTTCGGCCAAATATATTGGGGAATTGATAGTTGTTAAATTTTGTGACGGTATTTTGAGGTGTGATACCGTTGCATCATGAAATCTATCGGTTACAAGTGAAAAAAGAAGTTAAAATTCAATTAGTTAATACAAAAGATGGAATTTATATTAAGAGTGTTAAGTATAGATTACATTGAATCAGCGCGATTATGAATTCCGCTTAAATGCAACAAATGCATAATATATTGTTTGGGTTGATCCAGGTTGAGCTGTTAAAAAATGGTACATCAGAGATTCAGGTAAGATTGGTAGTAGGATTACAGGAAACTGCTTTGTAAGTTATTGGTGATACATCACCAGGCAATAAACTTCGTTGGGCTTACCCAAGCCATTGATATGATTACTATGGTACAGAAATTAGACATCTAGCAACGCTTGTAACTACTAACTACCTTTCGAGTCACACTATGCCGTATAACTGATCGGTTACATGATGGTCAATGTTTTCTAGTTGATACTTTTTACGTACATTCTTTTTACTTGTGAGGCAGTACATCATAAAGCAAAGATGAATCGTGACACATATGTTACAGAATCCTTAGGCGTCCGAACTTTGTTAACAGTTATGTTGTGTATAGTCGTAGCGAAAGCACTAGATCATTTGGACGTTCAGATTAAAGTGGAAAGGCTTAAACAGTGCCGTCAATATAATTTCTATTCAGCCGGAGAGTCGATACCACAACACCACTTTGGCTGGGAGAGGGGGTGTAATCACGAAAATACGGACTGTCCTCGTACAAACAACTGGTGGGATTGTTTTCTCAATAGAATGAGTGGGGTGTCTTAAAGAAAGTCTAACACCATCAATAACATATGGTGGCAGACACCCTTTATCTCTCATG
>CAWECN010000018.1:0-7326 GCA_963807625.1 uncultured Gammaproteobacteria bacterium | reverse complement strand
AACATGAAATTTGGAGACATTAATGAAAAACCTATTATCAGTATTTCTTCTTTTGATGACAGTCAGCACCAGCTATCAGATCCAGGCAGCAGAAGAAGACAAACCTTTTGCGGAAGAAAGAATCGTATTACAAATAAGCGACAACGACCCTTCGAAACAGACATTAGTGCTTAATGTTGCATCAAACCTGGTCAAACATTATGGCCAGGATAAAGTTGACGTGGAAATTGTTGCCTTCGGCCCGGGATTACGTCTGATGTTTAATGACAACGTTAACAAAGGCCGTATTAGTGGACTGACATCCAGTGGTGTGAAGTTCGCCGCATGCGGAAACACAATTACAAAGATGACTAAAATTTTAGGTCATGCACCAGAAATGAATAGTAATGCAACAACCGTTCCAGGTGGAGCAGTACGCATCATAGACTTACAAAACCAGGGATATAAACTGCTTAAACCATAAAAAAAATGCACCTAAAAAAATATTTCCTTTCGGGAGGATGAAGAATGAATCACAAGAATAAATTATTAATGAAAGCAATTGGAGTCGCGCTATTGAGCAGCACTTCGACTGTACAGGCCGCAAACTGGTTGATGCTGCAAGGCACAGAACCAGCGGGAGCAGCTGCACGTGCCAAAGTGTGGGGTTTCATTCAAGCGCAGTATCAAAAAGATACAAGTGACGCAAATATTGCAGGCGGTTACATTCCACCCAAACTCATTGGGCCAAACCTTGACACACAGAGCTCTTTCAATGTTAACCGCGCGCGTATTGGCGTTCGTGGCACTGGAATGCCAATAGACAGCAAAGTGAACTACTTTATCCTTGCTGAATTGGGTAATAACGGTATTACTGCACCCGGTGGTTACAACGCTGCACTAACAGACGCCAGTATTACGTTAAACCATATACCAGGTGCTCGCATCCGTGCAGGTATGTTCAAATATCCCGGTGCGGAAGAAGGCCTGCAGGCGATTCATGTGTTCGATTATATTAACTTCACTTCTGTAACAAATCAGATGCTACTGGAAAGATTCCCGCAGAGTTCTGACACCAACTCTACGCCACAACCTACTCCAGATGCAAATATGGCTCAATACTCAAGGTCAGTCGGTGCATTCCGTGATGTCGGTATCCAGGTATTCGATACTTTCAAGTCTGGAAGCTGGGAAAACAGCTATGCCATCATGTATGGTAATGGTAACGGTCTGAACTATGGTGATAATGATGACAACAAAGATATTTACCTTTACCTGTCCTCCGAAAACGTGTTCGGCGGTAAAGGTGGTCGCCGTGAAGGACTGAAGATGTTTGCATGGTATCAGGATGGTAAACGTACCAATGCCTTCGACAAAACTCAGGAACAGGACCGTACCCGTTCGGGACTCGGTGTCAAATATCTTGATAAACCATTTCGTGTGACGGCAGAATACATGAAAGGTGAAGGCATGATCTTCCAGGGACAACACCGTCCTGCCCACATATACAATGACGAAGAAGCCGATGGTGGATATATCGAAGGCGGTTGGTATATAGCCAACACGAACTTTGAGATCGACCTGCGTTATGATACTTATACGCGCGGCGAGAACCACCCTACTTCAGCGGCTAATGATGAGAGCACTGCAAATACAATAACGTATGGAGCACAGTATCACTTCAACAAAAAGACACGTGTCAATGTTGAATATGCTGACCGTGACTATGAATCTGATACAGTGGCTGTTGAGACTCAGCAAAAAGACGTTGGTGGACGCTTCGCGATACAGCTAACCCACATTTTCTAACTTGATAACAGAATAATAACTGTTTGACTCCTGCCTTGTTTGATTTAGCCAGGCATACTCCAAGGGGCCCGCAAGGGCCCCGTTTTTTTAACCTTAAAATAACAACGAGGTATACTCCGGCCATGAACACTGCCAATAAAATATCTGTCCAGGCGATCGTCATCACGATACTGTTGAGTACACAGGCCTACGCGGACAACTCAAATGGAATGATACGCATCAAGAGTAACCATGACGTATCAACTACGCTCGATAATCTTGAGAGCGTCCTGAAAACCAGGGGTATGACAATCTTTAAACGAGTTAATCATACAGCAGGCGCAGAAAAAGCAGGTCTGCAGCTACGACCTACCGAACTGCTTATTTTTGGCAATCCAAAAGTAGGCACACCATTGATGCTATGTTCACAGACAGCCGCTTTAGACCTGCCACAAAAAGCACTGGCTTATGAAGATGAGAATGGCAAGGTATGGCTGGCATATAATGATCCGGCTTACATGGCGAAAAGACACGGTATACAGGGCTGTGAGAAACCGCTTCAAAAAGTTACTAATGCACTCGCTAAATTCACCAGGATAGCAACTGAATAAACGACAACACCTGTAGGAGCGGATTGCAATCCGCGATGCCATAGCGTTACATGTTTAACTATGCGTTTAATTGCATACACATATGTATCAGGTACGGATCGCAGAATACATACCGTATCCTACAAATGATCAATCCAGGGTCTTTAAATAATCAAACAGTACCTGGCGGTTATCTTTTGTTATCATTGCATTACTGTGGTCACTATCGATCAGCTTGAACGACTTCGGCTCTTTCGCTGCCTCGAACAGCCGCTCCGCATGAGACATTCCAATCATCTCATCTGTCTTACTATGAATGATCAAAACAGGTATTGGTGAGATCAGTCCGATGGAATCAAGCGGACGATATGAATTATCAACCGTGAATGACAGTGGCCATTGGAACAGCCAGAACAGCCAGCTTTTTGCTAAAACATCCTGGGTGATATCATGATAATCACTGAATGCAGCTATGGTGATCAGTGCTTCGATCCTGTCACGATACGCACTGTGCGCGACGGAATAGATGGCCATAGCCCCCCCCAGACTGTGGCCCATCACGATCAGCTTTTCGTTATCGGGTAATCCACGGGCAACATATGAGATCATCAGCTCCATATCGCTGATAACAGTATCCAGCTCTGCTTCACCCTGTGACAAACCGTAGCCACGATAGTCAAAGACATACAGGTCATACCCCTCCTTCGCCAGCCAGAAGGTATTCGGTAACTGGGTACTGACGTTATCCCCATTGCCATGGAAGAAAAGGATAGTTCCTGCCTTCTTCTTTTCAGCGTGTAGTCTCCAGCCATGCAGCTTTATCCCGTCAGCCGTATCTATATAGATATCTTCATAAATTAATTCTGCCGAATCAGGTGTGACCGGAAATGATTTTTTTGGAAAAAACAGATAGTTACTGCATGCTGATAGAAAGATCACACAAGAAAGAATCCAATACCGAGACATTATTGTAAGTTATATATTGCAGAAGACATGTAGTGCAAAAATTAACACAAAACGATTAACGACACAGAATAATTATTTATTAGAATTTCATAATATACTGGCAAAAAATCCAGCTGTGCGCATAAACACATATTTCCCGCCATAACCATGGCTGGCAAGCGACGAAATGGTATGTAATATCAAGCATATAGTAGCGATATAAAATATCACCTCATTCAGCTTGCACGTCACCACATTTTTCGCTTATTATCTTGTCTCTTTATAAAGATAATCTATACAAAATCGGAGTTTGAGAATGAAAAAAATAATTGCAGGTTTAGCTCTATTAAGTGCATCTTCAGTAGCAATGGCTGAAGCACCAGGCGGCCCGAACTGTGGTTGGGGAAACATGTTGTTTGAAGGGCAGTCAGGCCTGGGTGCACATTTCATCGCATCGATCACAAACGGTACTTCTGGTAACAACACATTTGGTATGACAACCGGCACTAATGGCTGCTCAACATCTGGCACATTGACTTATGGTGGTAGATCAATGGTTAGCTCTATCATGGGTGAGTTCTCCGAAGACGTTGCTGCCGGTGAAGGCGATGCAATGGATACAGTTGCTGTAATCTATGGTGTAGAAAAGCAGGATCGTGCAACATTTGCAAAAGTGATGCATGAAAACTTTGCCGTTATCTTTCCAAATGAAGATGTAACAGCTGATGAGATGATTGCTTCTATCGAGGAAGTAATGAAAACTGATAAAACTTTAGCTAAATACATCGCTTAATAATTCTAGCCTTTAAAAGAAGCCCTGCATTCCAGGATTATATATCCTGGATACAGGGCTTTTTTATGTCACATCTCTAGCAGTATCCCCAATGTTTAACTTCGTCCACCTATCTCTGCAACGGGTACTTAACTGCCTGCCCGGTATCGCATTGTTACTGCCGGCCACTGCTTTTGCCAGCAATGATATCCATCTAAGAGATTCGCTTATCAATAGAGCAAAAGACGATGTCTTATGGGAAAAGATCGAATGGATGAACCTGCTACATTACAATAAGGAAAATGATGGTTACGTCAGCCAGGTAGATGACGTACGCTTTTTTTACGCATCAGACGGCAGTGATAATCCTCGATCCGAACTGTTCGAAACGATAAAAAATCTGTTCATCGAAAAAGATGACCATAACCAGCAAACACAATGCAGGTTTGTCGCCAGGACAAGATGGCTGGTTGACCAGCTCGATATCGACACCAATACCCTCCCTGTCGTGCGCTGTGATGAATATCTTGAATGGCGGCAACTGGTACAGGCAGATAGTGTCACCATGGTATTTCCGGCATACCATCTCAACAGCCCCTCATCCATGTTCGGGCACACCCTGTTACGGCTGGACAACTCGGGAGACGCTCGGACAGACTGGCTGTCATACGCGGTCAATTTCGGTGCCGACATAGACAGCAGCGATAACTCGTTAATTTATGCCTATCGCGGCCTCGCTGGCGGTTACCCGGGAATCTTTATTTCTGAACCCTACTTTAAAAAGATCCAGGAATACAACCGTATTGAACACCGTGATATATGGGAATACAAATTAAACCTGACCGCGGAAGAGACCGAGAGATTGATCCAGCATCTATGGGAACTGAAAACCATAAATTTTGATTATTACTTTTTTGATGAAAACTGTTCCTACCGCCTGCTCGAACTAATAGAGGTCGCGCGTCCGGAAGTGGAGCTGACTGATGAATTCATTGTAACAGCGATACCTGTGGATACAGTCAGGGCAATAGAACATGCCCAGCTGATCGAGTCTGCCAGTTATCGGCCGGCCATGGCAACCGAGTTGCAGTTTATATTGGAGGGCTTATCTAATCAGCAGCGCGACATCGTGTTGAAGCTATCTGAAGATATCAAAACTTTAGATTCAGATAACTTTTTAAGACTGAGCCAAAAACAGCAAAAGACTACTGTCGATCTCGCCTATAAATACCTGCGTTACCTGAATACCGAAACATCTCGCGATCCGGTGACAGCGAAACGCAGCTATCAATTGTTACAAAAGCTTAATAGTTATCCTGTAGATATTGATATAAGCAGGACGGTGCCAACACCTCTGCCACCGGAAAAAGGCCATAATAGTAAACGCACGACTCTAGGCCTAGGCCAGCGCCTGAACAATAATTATGCAGAGCTCGGTTTCAAGATGTCATTCCACGACCTGGAAGATAACAAAGACGGCTTCTTACAGGGAGCACAGATCAATATCGGCAGCATCAAAATCCGTGCAGAGGATAACGTCGGGCTGCGTTTATATCAGCTCGACTTCGTAGATATATTCTCATTGACACCGAGAAGCAGCTTTTTCGATCCGCTATCATGGAAGGTTTACACCGGTTTTGAAAGACAGTTCACATCGAATAAAGATCAACTGGTCTACCATCTCAGCGGCGGTGCCGGAGGTACATGGGAAATAATAAAAAATCACCAGTTTTACGCGCTGGCGATCGGCCGCCTCGAGATCAACAAACAGTTAAAAAACCTCATCGAACCTGCTATCGGCTTCAATACGGGCTTTCTATCGCATTTCAAACATACCACGGCACACCTCCAGTTCAGCGGCGAACAGTTCGAGGATGACGTCTATCGCCTTCGCGTGCAGTACATACAAAATTTTGCCATATCGATGAACCATTCGATCAAATTATCCGCAAAGCACCAGTGGCAGGATAAAGATACCGATTTTTCAGATATAAACCTCAACTACCAGTATTATTTCTGATCATCTCATCAGGGATAAATCATCAAAATCGCTATGAATTATTATAAAATAGCGGGATGGAACTGCCGCAAATCGAAGATTATCACTCTATTTTATTAAACGATACCCCGTTACTGGATGTCCGTGCCCCCGTTGAATTTGACCAGGGAGCTTTCCCCTTCGCAAAAAACTTTCCTTTGATCAACGACCAGGAGCGGGAAGCGATAGGCATCCGCTACAAGAACCTGGGACAGGATGAAGCCATAAAGCTAGGTCACGAGCTGGTTCAGAGTGAAGCTAAATCACAGCGTGTACAACACTGGCAGGACTTCTTCGAGCAGAACCCACAAGGTGTACTCTATTGCTTTCGTGGCGGCATGCGTTCGAAGATATCGCAGCAATGGATATATGAAAAAACCGGAACAATCTATCCAAGGATCAAAGGTGGTTACAAAGCCATGCGTCGTTTTCTGATCGACGAATTAGAGATATCCGCTCAACAGCTCAATCCGGTAATGATCGGTGGCCGAACCGGTATCGGGAAAACAGTCTTACTACAGCAACTAGATCAACAGGTCGACCTCGAAGGCATCTATCACCACCGTGGTTCGGTATTTGGAAAACATGTCACACCACAGCCATCACAGATCGATATCGAGAACAGGTTATCTATCGAATTACTCAAGATCCGAAACAGACAATACTCTCAGATTGTTTTAGAAGATGAAGGCACGAACATTGGCTCCAGAGCGATACCGGATGTGCTGTTTGCCAGGATGAAACAGTCACCTTTAATCCTGCTGGAAGCCAGTATCGATGAACGCGTCGATATCACATTTCAGGAATATATCAGCGAATCCCTGGCCGAACACCAACGATATAATGGTGATGAAGCAGGCTTTGAATCATGGGCTGATCAGCTACAGACATCTATCGACAAGATACAACGTCGACTTGGTGGCGTTCGTCACAAAGAACTTAAAACACTGCTCACTGATGCTATCCAGAGGCAATTATCTACAGGCGATGCAGAACGGCACAAAGACTGGATAAGATTATTACTCGTTGACTATTATGACCCGATGTATGATTTTCAAACAGAAAAAAAACTGGACAGGGTCATCTTCAGAGGTCAGAAAAACGAAGTCCTCAGTTACCTGAAAGAACATCATAAGATAACATAAATTTTTCTGTCAGTAGCGTACCTGTTTCTTTCCTTCTATCTTCTATAATGGATCCTGTTTCATCAGTAA
>CAWECN010000017.1:0-91637 GCA_963807625.1 uncultured Gammaproteobacteria bacterium | reverse complement strand
ATGGCAGCGGCCATCGGTTTAACCCCAAGGCAACATAGCTCTGGCGGTAAAGACCGGCTACTTGGCATAAGCAAACGAGGTGATGCCTATCTACGGTGCTTATTGGTTCACGGTGCGCGTTCTGCGATGCGCACGGCAAAAGATAAAGATGACCGCCTGAGTCGCTGGATAACAAACCTGCAAGACCGGCGACACGCCAATGTTGCAGCTTGTGCAATGGCAAACAAGATGGCGAGAATGGCCTGGGTAATAATGAGCAAAGGGGTTGAGTATGATCCAGACTTTAGTCCAGTAATGGCAAGTTAAAAAATGTTACAAGTAAAAACAATCCATTGATGATTGCGAAGTAAGCTGTGTGATGGCAAATAGGTCGAACCGGCGCGGATAAAACCCGAGAACGTCCGAGTGTGTAAAAACACGTAATAGCAATAGGGAATCTGCGCGCGAACAACCCATTATGGCCCGGCATCAACGTATGCCAACTTAAGAGGCCGGATATACGTATGCAGTCGAGCCAACAGCCATTAACTGATTACTTGCAAACGAGGAGGAGTCCATATACGGACGTTCAAAACTGAGTTAAACGGCATTTTGCCTGTCTAGTTTAGCGATAAAAACTGTCTTATACTGCAGGCTCAGATTCAACGGCTCAAGAAGACTAAAGTGATTAAAACTCTCTCCACATATCGACTTTTCACCATGGTGCTACTGAGCCTGAACCTGCTTGCATGCACCGGCTCCAGCAATAGCAACGGTAGCAATGATGCCGATGAGGCTCAGTTTGGTTTAACTTCACGACCTTCAAATACAACATGCATTATTCCTGACCCACCCAACACTAGTTCAGACATACAGTTAACACATGTTTTTACCAACATTAATTTTTCTAAACCTATCGCTTTACGGCAATCACCCACCATTGCTGATCGCTGGTATGTGGCTGAGCAGAGTGGAAGTATTAAAACATTTCGTACTAATGACAGTGTGGCTACAGATTTTGCAAATTTAACCTCTCTCGTTTCTGATGCTGGTAATGAAATGGGCTTATTAGGCTTGACCTTTCATCCGGATTTTGCAACGAACAATTATGTGTATGTTTATTACTCCGCGGCCGGTGGGTCTTTGAATCATCAATCTATGATCTCACGTTTCACCGCTACCAATGCGACAACGCTGGACTTGTCATCAGAGCTGGTCTTGTTACGCATAGATCAGCCGTACACAAACCACAATGGCGGCAACATTCTGTTTGGACCTGATGGTTATTTGTATATCGGTATGGGTGATGGCGGCTCTGCGGGTGATCCTGGTGACAGATCCCAGGACACATCAACTTTTCTGGGTAAAATGTTGCGCATTGATGTAGACAATCCTGCTAATGGAAACAATTACAGTAGCCCTACCGATAATCCATTTGTAGGTACTGCAGGTCTAGATGAAATTTATGCCCTGGGTTTACGCAATCCCTGGCGTTGGAGCTTTGATCGTCTAACAGGGGATCTCATACTCGGCGATGTAGGACAAAACGCCTGGGAAGAAATCGATATTATTACAAATGGTGGTAATTATGGCTGGCGCTGCTACGAAGGCAATCATGCATATAATACCAGCAGCTGCCTGCCACAAAGCAGTTATATCGCGCCAATACATGAATATGATCATAACGATGGTTTTTCCATCTCCGGTGGTTATGTTTACCGTGGCAATGCTATACCTGCAATCAATGGCACCTACATTTATTCTGATTACGGATCCGGCCCCATCTGGGGATTATCCGATCCAACAGGAACCCCGGCAAACACAATACTAGTTAATTCAAACGAATATATTAGCTCGTTTGCTGAAGACAATAACGGTGAAATTTATGTTCTGGGATTTTCTAGTGGCCAAATTTATCGCATAGATCTTGCATCAAGTGGCGGCAGCGCCTTTCCTACCCTGCTTTCTCAAACAGGCTGCATTGATACTAATGAACCATTACAAATGGCTTCGGGATTAATCCCTTATGAAATTAATGCGCCCTTTTGGTCGGATGGCGTTATTAAAGATCGCTGGATGGCCGTACCCGATGCTTCCACTATCACGATTGAATTGGATAATGACTGGACTTACCCCAATAATTCCGTCCTGGTAAAAAACTTTAACCTTAATGGTAAACGCGTTGAAACACGCTTACTAGTAAAACACGCTAATGGAGACTGGGGCGGGTACAGTTATGAATGGAATGACAGTGAAACCGATGCCAGCCTGCTACTTAATGGTAAGGTTACAACTAAACAAAGCCCACAGGGTCTCCAAACATATATCTATCCAAGCTCAACTCAATGCATGAGATGTCACACATCGGTTGCCGGTATTGCATTGGGGCCAGAAACCAACCAGTTAAATCGCGATACCACCTACCCCAGCACGGGCATTACGGCCAATCAACTCGCCACCCTTGAACATATCGACATATTTAGCAACGCTTTACCGGATATTCCCGCTAATTTGCCAAGACTAACTGACCCATCAGATGTATCTGCCTCTATACATGATCGTGCTCGGGCATATTTATATACCAATTGCGCTCAATGCCATCAACTGGGCGGTCCGACCAATGCCAGCCTGGACTTTCATATCGATACACTGGATACGGATATGAATATTTGTAACGCCACGCCTACTCATCAAATAGGCGGCGCCAGTGCAATTATGACACCCGGCAATGCAGCAGACTCCAGTATGTATCTGCGTATGAATTGCCGAGAAGGAGAGCTAAGTTGTGTGTTAGGTGACGAAATGCCACCTCTTGGAAGTGTTCTGGTTGATACAGATGGCGCGCTTATTCTTTCTACATGGATAAACAGTTTGCTTGCTTGTCCTTAAGATGGACTTACAGCATCAACATACCTTTTAAAAAAGAGAAAGACTCTAACACATGGGTTTAAATCGAAAGCTCGAAAATTCACTCCGGAGTAATTACTCACAATTACTGAACGTCCGCTTTGTATATGGACTCCTCCTGTTTAGCAAGTGTTACTATGTTCGAAATTAAGACGCGTACGTATATTCGGTTAAACATATCCTATATTAGAGTTTACTAACAGTCTCTTATGGGTCGACAACGGACATAAAAAAGCACCCCGATCCAGTGGGGTGCATGTAGCCTGACTTCCTGTAACACTTCCTGTGCAATTGTAATTATTAGACTTTATGTTTGAAGGAATTGAATTTGTAAGCTTACCGTGTTGAACTGGCAGCATTTCAATTAATTAATTCTAACCACCTGATGAATGTCACATGAAAATTCAAGCCTCTCAAATACTCGCGGATTTCAAACAAGGCAATATTCTGGATACGATGACAGGTGCAGACATGTTGATTACAGGAATTGCCCCGGTAGAACGTTGTGGACCAGGGGATATGGTGTTTGTAGAGAAGGCGGAACTGGTTGAAACGGTTATTGCTGCCAAACCGGCTGCAGTTGTAACGAGCACAGAACTCGCAAAGCAGTTTGATGATTCAACCTCAGTCGCCGTATTTGTCGGCCCGAATGTCCGCCTGGCGCAGGCTTTGCTGCGACAGGCCTATGTGGATCGCGACTTATATCGCACGGAGTGGCCGCAAATACACCCCACCGCGGTAATTCATGAGTCGGTGAAAGTTCCTGCCGATGCCGTGATTGGTCCCGGAGCGGTGCTGGGACGGAATGTGCATCTTGGCAAGCGTGCGGTTGTGATGGCAAATGCGGTTATTGAGGAAAATGCACATATTGGAGAAGAGACGGTAATCCATCCCAATGTGGTAATTGGCTACAACTGTGAAATTGGCAATCGCTGTATTATCAAATCAGGTTGTGTTATCGGCATGGAAGGTTTTGGTTTTGCCCAGGATGCGAAACGTAAAAGTTATCGTATTCCTCAGTTGGGTAAAGTAGTCATCGAGAATGATGTCGTGCTGGGGGCAAATAATACAATTGACCGCGCCACCTATGATGAAACACGTATTCGCTCCGGTGTCAAAACGGATACACTTTGCCATATCGCCCATAACACAGAAATCGATGAAGACGTGATTATAGTGGCGCAAACGGGCATTGCCGGTTCCTGCTACATTGGAAAGCGGGTGCTGATTAGTGGCCAAGCTGCAATCTCTGATCATGTAAAGGTTGCCGATGATGTGGTGCTGGTGCAACGTGCCGCTGTAATCAGTGATATAGATAAACCTGGCATGTTTGCCGGGCACCCTTTACAACCGGTACGCCAGTATTTCAAGAATTCAGCATTATTAACAAAACTGACCGACATGAAAAAGCAGATCAACAAACTTGAAAAGGCATTACAAAATACAGAACAGCAAGCAAAGTAGTCTGGTAATTGAATATCAGTAAATCTGACTAGTTCAAATTTATTTTACAAACATTCACAAGCAAACCTCAAAAGCAGTCCTTCATCAGCATTCTCTAACAGGCAGCTATGGGTCGTTAGGCGACCTCCAGGCTAGAAAGGCCCTCATAATCAACTGACCGTCTCAGAACGGCCAATAGCAGACATCTAACATTAGACAAATGTTGGTAATATCTATGACTCACTCATTGAGCCTCATTGACATATGGTGTCCACCACTTCTCACGGCCACCAGGCTTACCAAGAACAACGAACTCTCCAATTTTAGGCGTAAGATAATCGATATCCGTATGGGTAGCTTCTATCAAAAATCGTTCGATCGGTTCATACCAAGGGAACAGTCCCAGATCAAAGGTACCCCATCCACTAGGAACCATGACTTTACCCCTCACAGCCTTATGTGCTTTTATTGCCTGTTCAGGTGAGTAATGCACCTCCATTTGGCCTTTCAAATTACTATAGGCTCCAATCTCAAAGAAAGTTAGATCGAAAGGCCCAAGTCGTTCACCAATCTTGTAAAGATCCTTAAACCAGCCGGAGTCTCCACTGAGGTACAGGTTATGTTTTTGCCCATGGATGCCATAGGAAGCCCAAAGAGTCTTATTCTTGTCAAAAATTCCCCGTTCTGAAGTGTGTTTGGCTGGTGCTGCAGTAATCATTAAACCTTCAATAGATTCTGTCTGCCACCAATCTAGTTCATGTATCTTATTATGAGGAACTCCCCATTTTTCCAATAATTCCCCTACAGCAAGAGGTGTAACGAAGTGCTTAATCTTGGGGGCAAGGGTCTTAATAGATGCCTCATCAAGATGATCGGAATGATTATGAGTAATCAGTACTATATCGATTTCTGGAAGGACTTCTGTAGTAGGAAGCGTTTTAGAATACCGCTTAGGGCTAGCCCATCCATAAGATCCTGCTCGCTCTGAGAAAATGGGGTCGGTAAGAATCGTTTTGTCGTCAATCTTAATAAGGAAAGTAGTATGCCCTAGCCAAATGAATTGTAAGTCTTGTCTCGCATTCCACTTAGCAATATCAAACGGCTCCGCAGGAAGCGGTGAATCCGGTACATAACCTTCTGGCTTATTATAATAACCCCAGAACATCTTCAGGCTTTCCCAGAATTCAGTATCCGGTACCAGCTCTGGATTACGAAAAGCACCCCCATCCCATTGCCGACTTTCTGTAATACGTTGATCTCGAATCACATCGTCTGCATTTGTGACAGTACACCCAACTAAAGAAATCAGAGCAAGAAGAAATCCGATAAAGAAGAGATTATTCATTCAAAAATGATACAGCTAAATACGATGTTATGAAACATCATCCATCTTCGATTGTGAACGACCGCTTTGGGTCGGTAACTGACCTCTGAGCAAGTCATCAGCACCAAGACAACCCAACGGTCGCTTACCGGCCAATAGCTGACTGCCATGAGTTTTTGCTCTGACCTTAAATATTCTGACAAAAAATATCATATTTGATAATTACGTATACACTGCTATCATTCATTCTTATTAATTTTATAGAGAGTAATTATGGCCAAAGCAAAACCCGTTGTTAAAGCAGCTGCGCTTGATAAGAAGATCACCGCATCGACAGATTCATTAACTAAAGCCTGTGGCGATGCAGTCATTGCCGTTACTGCAAAAACAGCTGAGAATAAGAAGCTCACTGCTGAGATCAAACGTCATGCCAAGAAAAAAGCGGTATTAACCAAGCGAAGAAAAGCAACCGCCGCAAAATTAAAGAAAATCGCTAATGCTGAAAATAAAAAATCAGTGGCAGCTGTTACTAAAGAAATGAAGTCAGTCCAGTCTGCTCTAGATAAAGCACGTGCGAGCAAGTCAGCAGTATCAACTGAACTGGCAGCACTGAAAGCATCTTCAAAACGCCTCACTGCATATACCAAAGCAATTTCTGCTATAGATAAGGTGCTTAATAAACCAGTAAAGAAAAAAAGAGCTAAGAAAAAAGTTTAGCGCTATAGCTTTAACTGCTTAGATAAACCCTCGCTTTTCGGTGAGGGTTTTTTTATTGTGATCAGGTTTGTGATTTTCATACGGATACAGAATTCTTTACAGATTAACGAATGACCGCTTTGGGTTGCGGTTTCAATCGGTCGATGCAACACCTAATCTCTAAGTATAAAGAGGAGGATGTTGAAAATGAAACAGCGATCAAGAATTTATTACACCGAAGAACAAAAAGCCATGATGTGGGATCGCTGGCAAAAAGGCGAGACACTAGGGTCTATTGCAAGGCTATTTGATCGACATCATTCATCCATTGAGGGCATCATTGCTGAGACAGGTGGGATCAGACCTGCACCTCGTCATAGAGCATCACGATGCCTGTCTTTGGCAGAGCGTGAAGAGATATCTCGAAGCATCGCCACTGGCCAGTCTCTTCGGCTCATTGCAGCTTCACTGAATCGAGCACCATCAACCATCAGTCGAGAAATCAGCCGTAATGGTGGGTTGAATAAATACAGAGCCAGCCAGGCTGATAAAGCCGCCTGGGACCGTGCACATCGCCCTAAAATCTGTAAACTGATTGAGCATCGGTCACTTGCACGTATTGTGGCAAGAAAGCTCCAGTTGGAGTGGTCACCAGAGCAAATTGCCGGGTGGCTTAAACAGACGTATCCGGATGATGAGAACTATCAGGTGTCACACGAGACGATCTATCGCAGCCTTTATATACAAGCTCGCGGGGCTTTGAAAAAGGAATTGTTGCAGCATTTAAGACGAACACGTGTAATGCGCCGTTCACGTCACCATACGCTGAAAACACCTGATCGTGGACAAATTACCGATGCTGTCTCTATCAGTGATCGTCCAGCCTCTGTAGAGGACCGTGCTGTTCCTGGCCATTGGGAAGGTGATTTAATCATGGGAAGTAACAATAGCCAGATAGCAACATTGGTCGAACGAAATACTCGTTATGTTTTATTAGCGAAAGTTAATGGTAAAGATAGCAAGACAGTCGTTGATGCGTTGATCAAACAGGCACATAAATTACCCCGTGAATTATATAAATCACTGACATGGGATCGTGGTTCAGAGTTGGCAGAACACAAACGATTTACCTTGGCGACAGACATCAACGTCTTTTTTTGTGATCCACAGAACCCCTGGCAACGTGGCTCCAATGAAAATACCAATGGTCTCCTGAGACAATACTTTCCTAAAGGAACAGACTTGTCGGTACACTCACAAACAAAGTTAAATGCGGTGGCAAGAAGGCTCAACGAACGGCCCAGAAAGACGCTAAACTATGAAACACCAGCAGTAAGATTTAACCAGTGTGTTGCATCGACCGATTGAAACCGCAGCCGATAAGAGACACTCAGACCTTGCATCCTGGTTGAATCATTCGACTGACTGCTTCCGGCAAGAAGCGGACATTGTCGAAAACTCATCCAGAGTGAGTTTAGAGTTGCCCGTTGCTTTAATTCCAGATTTTTTTGGGAGTTGATATGATAAAAAAGTAGCGCATCATCAGCACAAAATCTGGATGCAGGCGCCCCTGACAGACATATTGAATACAATGTAACGGCTGGTATTAAGCTTTTTCTTGCTTACTTAACATAATTAAAAGCAATTAAAGGGATGGTTTCACTTTAATTGCTTTTAATCTATCAGGTTTAAATAAAAATAACCCATAATAGTGTTGCTACTATTGCAATAGATGCAAATATAATTACTATTGCAAAGCAGTTTGTACATGCATGCCCTATTTGTTGTATCGCTGCATTCATTTCTAACCTCCCCATTTTTTTACATTTTTAAGGAACTAATCACCCTTTGTCACTGAGTGAGAGTTATATAATTCTCTCATTTTCTATAAATGTCAATAATTACACAAATAAATCATGGTTATATAATGATCATCAATGCTGAACGTCCATTTTGGGTCGACAAGAGACACTCAGGACATCAAGCATGGCTGAATCGATCGACTGACTGCTTCCGGCCAATAAACCACATTTACAGCTTCGCTACATGAAAACCAGCAGCCACATGTTCACATAAAACACAGATGCACCAAGAGCAACACCTGCTATTGTGTCGACAAGAACATGCTGCTTAACTGCGACACAGCTGAACGTAATAATGATGATGTGCCCGTATCCTAGCCATGTACCAATCATTGGAATAGCGGTAACCGTCAGGCCAATATAGGTACCAATGGCACTATGCATACTCGGAAAGGCATTACGATTGTTATCCATGGTCTGGATAAACGCCAGATAGCGCGTCGACAAACTGTCAACCTCAAAATCTCGATACGAGCGGGGTACAGTAGTAGGATACAGGTAGTAAATTATGGTACCAATTACCACCAGCATGAGACCACCAAATATCAGGTGCACACCGTGTGCCAAGTCTCTGATTGACATCACTGTAAACCCAATCATAACGTAATAAAGCAGACTGTATGGCCATACCCAGCGTGGCCAAAACGGAATCAAGTCGTCGATATCGAGTTTCAAGCACCTTGTAGGAGTGTGTTGATTATTTCTTTGCACCCAGAAGTACAATTGGTAACCACCAGCAACAACGCCTGCAATGACTACACAAAACTGATGCTATTCAAAAAAAGAAAGTTTAGATTCAAAGTATGTCGACCCCAACCACCAGAATAGCGATGCAATTAGTGGTACTGAGGTTAGAATTATCAGTAGCCACCCTGGAGTGAACCCCCAAGCGCTTCTGTCCATCTCGAAACTTTCCGCAGCTAAGCTCCCGTCCCGTTTGCTTACTTCAACATCATACGAAATATCAGGAGCATCTACGTGAGGCAAATTCCTGTTTTTCGTTTCAAACTGTTCCAAAGTTGTCTCCCTGTTTTGGCTAACTATATATTAAAGAGTATATATTTCAATAACTCCTTTGGAGTCGGAAGCAGTCATTAAAACTGATAAATCTATTATTAAATGATTATTTTTAATTATTTATGTGAATACAACAGTAAAGATCACGTCACTAGTTAATAAGCACAAGGATTTGCGGTGGGTTTAAAAGTTAATCCCTCATATGCATGCACCGGACGTGTCCGCAGATAATCCGGGAGATACGTATCACTTAAGCGGTTTGGTTGCGCCATCGTATCGAAAAGCAACCACTTTACTGATTGAGTGTCTGCTGTCGGCCAATAGCTGATGTCCAACTACAAGACTCATTTGTAACTATGGAGCATAGAATAAGCAGCACTAAAAAGAATCAGTCCTTATCTCTACGGTCTTTTAGATTTTTCCTTCTATCGATGTTATATCTGCGTGATGGGCATTTGTAGTCAGGTTCTGTATTAACACGGCGATCACTATTCTTAATCCTTCGATCCAGATTCAATATTCGATCTGGATCTTTTGAGACAATGCCGTCCTGCAGTCGTCGGCGAGGGTTTTTCTTTTCGCTATTTTCCACGCTGACATCATCTGCTGCTTCTGAATCATTAGCAGATTTATTGAACTCAATTTTGGATGTTACCATTTGTAAACTCCATTCTCTGGTTGATTACAATTTTAGATTTGATGTAGAGGATATAGGCAATTATAGCCTGCGCTGTGATTCGCGCTAGTGAATGAATGTGTTTTTAATAACAATAATGGAAAAATTAAAGGGTTCAGACCCCTTTAATCACTCTACCCCGATCGTTAAGTTTTTTCTTCCGGCCAGCGAATGCTAAAGCTGGCACCGCCTAATGGTGAATCGGATATTTGGGGTCAGAGTAAAAACTAATGAATCGAACAATATACTAATAGTTTTTACTCTGACCCCGCTTGTTTGTTTGTTGATGTCATAGCTGTTTGATTGCTCTCACATCAAAAGAAGCCAGAGAGCGGTTGCACATAACAGTGAGCCAAAGAAGATACCCTCCGCCCTTTGCCTGCTCTCGTTTAATACGAATGAGGCCAGCGAGCTGCCACCGATTATCCAGATCATGCTCGTCGTTAACGTTAAACACAGGAGCGCAAACGTTAACAATATGATCTGTCCGTATCCGCCGGAGTCGGGCGAATAAAACTGGGAGAACATGATCGTCGGTATCAGCAGATACTTCATGTTCAAAGCCTCAACTATGACGCCGTCTTTAAAAGTAAGCGGCCTGAGCGTCTTGTTAGCAGAGCATGAGAACCTGAAGAACTTAAAGGCCAGGTAGAGCAGGAAACCAATACCCAGGTATTTTATTGCGTCAGTTATCCCGGGGTAAGCGGTAATTACCAGGTCGAGACCGAAGCCGACCGCCAGTGTCTGAAAGATGCTCGTAATATTTGTACCCAGCCAGAACGGGACGGTTTTCCTGATGCCGAATGAACTTCCAGATGCCGCATATAAAATATTCGCCGGACCGGGACTGATGACTATCGGCAGTAAAGTTACAAGCCATAGAAGCGCTATTTCAATATCGATTCACCTTTTTCATGCACGAGGATTAACGAGTTAAAGGAGAGGGATTAATTATAACCACTTTTTTATTGGGCTAACGCTTCGCATCAGCGGCAAAGTGCACGCGCTTGCTATGTGGTGGCTCTTCTAAACTTGGCATTAGAAATTAAACCGTAAAGCATAGAAACTACAATTCCAAAGAGTGAACCCCACCAAAGTGCGCGCGGTATAAGTTCAATTAAACTATTCATGTTCGGCACCATTACACCAGTTATCAAAGCCAATAAAACTATATAAAAAATGACAAACGAAATAATGCCGCAAATGATCCCAGAAAGTACAAACCAAACAATAGAGTACCTAGTAGATTTTTTCAAAATCAATATAGCTGGAACACCAAATATCAACATGCCGCCATAGGAAGCGACGATCGAAAATTTAAAAACGAAATCCGAAAAACCACCCCCAAGAATTGCATATATTACGGGGATAGAAGATGGCGCCACGAAAACACCAACTACCTCTCTGAAGCTTAGAGTTATAAGCCACATAACGTTTAAGTAGTGAGGCAGCGTAGTGAAGCGGTGCGTCCCACACGAACGATTTATTAGGCGTGGTTAAAATAAACCACGGCCTTCTCTAGCTGACTTAATAATATTTTTATGATGGTCATATATTAACTTCTCTTTATCCGCAGTCTCCATTACTAACCCTGTGCAACAGATATGAGATTTAGTTTTTTTACACGAATATCTTATTTTGCGCAAGATTACCTACATCACCTATTCCTTAAATACTGCCCGATACAATCTTTAAGTAAGGAACCAAAGGGGGCAGATCTATTTAACTATTAAATAGATCTGCCCCCTTTTTTGGGTCGTAGCACTTTCTACAGCCTAGGTTGCATCGTTATATATGTTTTATCTATTTTCAGCGGCTTGCATATATCTAAGATTAATAGACCCACATCCTCTCTTATCAACGCTGCGCTTTAGTTTCGAAATAACTTCGGCTATTTTTAATGCTTCACCTCATGCCCTTTAGAATCGCCAAAATGATGCACACCATTTTCCATAAACTCATCATCAAAAACAATCTCTGTCTCTGACAAACAACTCAAAAAATCTTTAACAGAGGCCCAGGTACACAACACTTCCCGTTCATCATTCAGCGCGACAATTTCACCCGTGTTTTCATTTAGACAAAATAGATCATGCCAGTCACCGTAAAACGGAATCAATGATTCATCCACTTCCCATTCCTGTCTCAGCGCCAGCCCCTTCTCTATCTCAGGCCATGTCCAGAACGGCATGGAGAGTGCTTCCAGTTCGACGTTGAAATAGATCGAGGCGTATTTGTGGTTTAAGACATCGACTTCTTTTAGAAACTTTTCGTAGTCTTTCATCATTTTTGTATCTACCCACTTAAGATTGTCACGCTATCGCTCACAATGACAAATCTTTATAACCTTTGCTTCAATAAAATAATAACAATAAAAGGGGTCAGTACCCTTAAACTGATTTTAAGGGTACTGACCCCTTATTTCTATTTAAGATGTACACCATTCCAGGGCGCTCTCCCCGTCATCAAAAATGGCAAACGACCAGCTGGAATTAATTCCCTTTGACTCACTGATATAATGCTTACAAAGTTCTATGGTATGAGGGTCTGTTGCTACTGAGGCTACTTTTATATTTCTGTTTATATGGCTTGCACCGAAGTCATAGGCGGCTGGTACTTGAACATCGGACACATGTACCTCGGAAAGATCTGCTTGAGTAAAGTCGTACAACTCATAACGAATATCATCAAATCGTGGATCGTTATAATGCTTTTGGTCTACCTCCAGAATAGTATCCAGAGTTATTTTTCCGAAGAATTCAGCAACTGTCCCTGCCTTACTCCATGTCAATTTATAAAGCATCCTATTGCATCCTCACTATAAGTTAACGATACATACCCTGTATCATAACTCAGAAAACCGGGGGCAGACTACAGTTTTTAATTTTAACCCTGAATTAAAGGGGACTGACCCCTTTAATTCTAACAAGATGATTAATTAACAACTGCTCCTAAATTGATAAAATAGAGTCGGAAGGGTAAAGCCGGAACGGGAAAAAAAGATTAATTAGGGCCAGAAAGCAAATAATTAGTATATTAGAAACAATTGCTCTCTGACCCCTATTATTTTTTCTTCACCCTGCTGATCCCAATTGCGATACAAATTACGCCGCCAATCATACCTGCCCAGGCCTCAATAGGAGTGTCACCGCTCAATGCCCTGCCAACCTGAGATCCAGCTGAATCATAAACATCATAACCCCACAGCGCCAGTGCAATACCAATAATGATAAGTGCAATTCCAATAATTTGATTATTCATATTCACTCCAAAAATTTTTTATAAATGCAAGTCACTTAAACCATCCTGGCATTTGATTTTGACACTGACTCCCAGTTACTTGCATTGTTAGCTTGTTATGCTTTTTTAATAATACCAACAATGAATAGTAGTAAGGCAGCACCAACAGTTGCCGTAATGATTGAACCGATTAACCCTCCTGCCGATATACCGAGTAAGTCAAACACAAAACCACCTAATACTGCACCAATTACGCCGACAACAATGTTGCCTAGCAAACCAAAGCCACCACCTTTCATCAAGGTACCTGCCAACCAACCTGCCGCGGCACCAATTGCTAAAAATATAATTAATCCTGTTATGTCCATAATCTCACCTCTATTGTTAAAAAACACTTCGATTCATCGCAACCTGACGTCCGACTTCATATTTGGTTAAAGTGATGTTGATACTATGTTGGTATCCATGCTTCCACAAGACAGTAGAAAACGGTTTTAACAATTGTTTACATTAAGGGTCGATAGCCAAAGTAAAAGATGAATAAAAGGGGTCAGTACCCTTAAACTGATTTTAAGGGTACTGACCCCTTATTTCACGCATACCTCGAATAAGAAACATCAAAACAAACAGTAAAACTAGATGAAAGCTCCCGCTCCCGCCACCTCCATCACTAACAGGCAAACTCGCGATAGTAACTGACATGGTAGTAGTACTAAAAGTATCACTTACACCACCAATAGTTAAGACTGTATTGACCCTTACCTTTGCTGCTGGAGATCTTTTATGACGAACAACGACAGTATCACCATTATTAATAAAACCGTCCAGAGTTGTAAATACACCATTATTAATACTGTATTCACCGCCAGTCACAGAAATCATAGAAGGTATCTCCAATCCTGTGATTGTTACCAGGTTTGATGCTATTGACGTACTTGGAACCACATCCGCCTGATCAATAAAGCTAAATTTATCCGGTACTGTGCCACTAATTGTCCTCATGGTAAAAGCACCATCTACTGTTGCAATCGTTACTAAAACATCAATAGCCGTATCATAATCAGCAGAAGAAGTAGCCCTTACCTGTAAAATGTCATTACTATAAATAGTGCCAGGCAAATTTGTAAATGCACCATTATTTATACTATATTCACCACCAGTTACATTTATAGGCACACCAAAATCAAGCCCTGTAATGGTTATAGTATCTGAGCTGATTAAAGCATTTCGCTCCACATCATCCTTGTCTATAAAATCGAAGGCATCCGGCTCACGGCCAGTCGTATTCATTAATACTGTCACTGATGCGTCAGATAAATTAGAGACCGCTAAATCAATATCGCCGTCAGCATTATAATCACCACTCGTAATTGATATTGGAGTTAGACCTACCGGAAAATCTGTCCTGGCATTGATAGCTATGGCCAACGCGAGTACGAATACAGCTGCCACTATTGTTTCCGATAGTTTTCATATCTTTATCCAGCAATGGCTGATCAAATACCAGAATATCTCCAACTGAATCACCAGGCTCTCCATTATCGATAAAGTGAGCAGGATTGTTGCGGGCATCTGCAATGGTTGTCAAAGATTGTGTGTTATGTTTTTCACAAGCACACAGCATCAGGCTAATGGCGGCAAGAATAAAGGGGGAAAGATTATTATTTAAGGATAAATTGATCATGTTTAATTCCAACTATCACATCGGGGTTGGTCAAAATTTGCCTACATGGTCGTAGGTAGTAGAGCAACGCATATGTCCATGGATGGACGGTAGTAGAACAATGCAGGAGCAATTGTCGAGGAGCAGTTGCCGATAAATCCCTCCGTCCCCTTTAACCCAAACACCTCACACATTGATTCTTGTGTAAAGACCATCATACAATAATCATAATATAATGAACTATATCAACTAAACAGTAAATACCATGGACCGTAGGTCGTTTTTGAAACATTCAGCTAGGCAGCTACCCCTGATCATGGCACCAGCATGGCTGCAACAAAGCCACGCGACACTAATGAACACACAAAATACAAAAAACGATACCGGCAATCCACTGCTCTCCCTGTTTCTCTGTGGTGATGTAATGACTGGCCGCGGTATCGATCAAGTATTACCCTATCCGAGCGAACCGGAAATTTATGAACCCTACATTCGTGATGCACGTGGTTATGTCAAACTGGCTGAAGAAAAAAACGGACGGATAACAAAACCGGTTCCCTTTCCCTATATCTGGGGCGATGCATTGTCAGAACTTGAACGAGTCTCACCTGACTTACGCATAATCAATCTTGAAACCAGCGTCACAAGCAGCGACCATTACTGGAAAGGCAAAGGTATCAACTACCGCATGCACCCACGTAATACTCCATGCCTAACTGCAGCCGACATCGATGGCTGCACCCTGGCTAATAACCATGTGCTGGACTGGGGCTATGCAGGACTAAAAGAAACACTGGCGACATTAAAACATGCACATATAAAAACAGCCGGTGCCGGCGCAAATAATAAAGAGGCAACAGCACCAGCTCTGTTCGAAATTCCTGGCAAAGGGCGTGTTATTCTTTTTTCATTCTGTGAGAGATACAGTGGTGTACCACATAACTGGAATGCATCAGAAAACAAAGCTGGTGTGAACTTGCTCAATGATTTATCAAAAATAACCGTTCGTAGTATCGCAAACCAAATCAATGCCGTTAAAGGTAAAAATGATATTGTAATCGCTTCCATCCATTGGGGCGGAAACTGGGGTTATGACATACCCAATGAGCACATCCAGTTTGCACATGAACTGATTGATAATGCCAATGTGGATGTTGTCCATGGTCACTCATCCCATCACCCAAAAGGCATTGAGGTGTACAGGAACAAACCCATTATTTATGGCTGCGGTGATTTCATCAACGACTACGAAGGCATAAGTGGCCATGAGCAGTACAGAAGTGACCTGAGCCTGATGTATTTTATTACCCTGAATACATTCACAGGCGAACTGGTACGTTTCCAACTGGTACCTACACAGATAAAGCAGTTTCGTGTTAATTACGCAAACCACACAGATACGATGTGGCTAACAGACATGCTGAACAGGGAAGGAAGTAAACTCAATACGCAAACCAAATTGAATGATGACAAAACAATGTTTGTACATTGGGCTAATTGAAACTGGTCACTATTCAATCCCTCCGTCCCCTTTAATTCGGTGGTCTGCCCCCTATTATTATTTTTTAAAATTAAAGGGGGTCAGTGTAACGGCAACACCCGGCACTTACATTTTTCGACATTAAAAGTGTATGAATTAATGGGGTCTGACCCCTTTAATTCTATAAAAGTATAAAAGAAGTATCAGTATAAAAAACCAATGGGGTCAGACTCGATTGATTTTAATTTTACAGCTTTTTAGCAATCAGCGTATATTCATCATTTGACTCACTGAATTTAGTTTTATCAATAATACTAAAGCCAGCCAGTTCAAGTGCCTGTTCTATCTGCCGGGTTGTTAACAGGTTAATCAATGGCAAGACTCCCAGCTTCCCCGCTATTCGCACAAGTTTACCGATGGTTTTATTTTTTTCACCCATACATGCAGTCTCTAAAATAAACACACCACCAGGTTTCAATAGACCATGTATGCGCCTAACAACCTCATCGATATCTTCGCAAAAATGCAGTACATAAAAAGCCATTACTACATTAAAACTATCAGGCTCAAATCGCTCATCAAAAACAGTAGCCTGTATAAACTCAACATTCTCAATTTGGCGTTCAGCCTTTCTCTGTTTTGCAACGGCCAGTAATTTACTGGAGATATCAATACCCGTTACATGCTTTACATTGCTGGCAAGATCATCACATTGTGTTCCAGTAGCACAACCAATATCCAGCACATAATCCTCTGCTGACAGGTAGGATTTTAATTTCTCAATCTTTTTCTGGTAAGCCGCATTATCAGCAATCGGCGATGCAGCATATTTTGTTGCGATCATATTCCAGAATTTTTCTGGTGATTTTCGAAATATCATATCTCTATCCTATTAATTAAGAAGCCTTCCTCTATTACAATAAATAAAGGGGCAGGTGATAAACGATAACACCAATAATCCTTAGTCGTCACCGACCCTTTTATTCAGTATATCGTTAGACACTTAAGTGCCCATTAATTTTACATTGTTATGTTTGATTTCTAATACTTACTCTCAAAATGGGAAACTTGCTCTCTCCAAAATTAATTATTATTGTGATTTCTTCGTCACCACTAATTTTATGCTTTGCTTGAATTGGATTTCGTTTTTCGCCATTGGCAAATATAGCAATGATATGTTCTCTATCTAATAACCTTTGGTGAGATGATTGATTTTTTATAGTAACCGTTGCCCATCTCTCGCCAGTGGTATTGCTCATTAATATTGATGACAATACTTTGAATTCGCCAATTTTTGGTTCAAGATCGCTTGCATTAGAAAACTCCAGATTTATTGATTCTGGAATTGATTTATCTATTGTAAGAATTACGCCCTGAGAATAACACTCAGCATTGGTGTTTGATTGAAACGCCAGAAGAGCAAGTAACATTATTTTTTTTGATAAGTTCATTATTTTCTCATTAAACATAACGCCTAGTTAAGGGGCGTATGCTATTTTGCGTCCCGCTTGGACGCCTTGAATACATAACGTTCGCAAGCTGAGCGGCGAGATGTCGAAATTAGGAAGTTTCGATCTTCCATCGCCATGCGATCCCGATGATTGACACTAGAGTGATGATCTCGATAATCATAAAGAAAATGTTGTCCAGATCAGGAGAAAGATTGGTCATCACAACAATCGCGATTGCGATTAAGCCCATGATCATGTTTACACACCGGTTGGTCCTCTGCTTCAGCACTTGGGATAGAACAACCATGACAAGAAATACCTCAAACATGATGCCACCAAGCAACATGAGTCCCGGTGTTATGGTCACCCCATCAACAACCCCGGACATCACTTGCTCCAGCATTCCTGGCCTACCAAGCTCGTGAATGTCCCGAGCGAACATGTTAAGGATGACAAATATCCAGAGGGTCGAAAGTAGTGTTTGTGGGCGAGTGCTCATTGTTTTCTCCAAGTTTTGAAATAGTTTACCTATAGAAAAAACAAAGATACATTGCCTAATATTCAATATGTGGTATACATATATGTATGAACTGGAATGCCGTATCTTTCGACTGGAATCAAACTCGAGCCTTCCTTGCGACCGTCGAGGAAGGCTCGCTATCGGCCGCAGCAAGAGCTTTAGGCTTAACCCAGCCCACATTGAGCAGGCAGGTAGCCTGTCTGGAAGAAGAGCTTGGCGTTATTCTTTTCGAGCGTAATCGAAGAAATATGACACTAACCCAGTCTGGGCTGGAGCTAGTTGAATATGCTCGAGAGATGGGCGAATCAGCTATGCGTATATCTCTCGCAGCTGCGGGACAATCGCAAGCGATTGAAGGCGATGTCAGCATTACTGCACCCGATCTATTCTCAACTTACTCATTACCCAAAATAGTAGAGAAAATTAGAACAAAAGCGCCAGGAATAAATATCGAAATAATATCGTCTAACGCAGTCCATGATCTAACAAAGCGCGAAGCAGATATCGCCATCCGGCATGAACGACCAGAACAACCGGAATTGATTGTAAAACTTGCGGGCAATACAACGGCTCACTTTTATGCGTCCAAAGATTACCTTGCACAACTCGAACAACCAATAACGATGGACGTTATAAATAAGGCAGAGTTCATAGGGCATGACAGTGTTGAATGGTTCTTGCCAATAATGAATTCATTTGGTTTACAGCTAACAGCTGAAAATTTTAAAGTTATGACTAGCAGCGGTGTAACTTTACTGGAGCTGGTGAAACAAGGGCTAGGAGTGAGTTTGATTTATCGGCATGTGGCAGACTTGTATCCTGATCTTCAGCAAGTCTTACCAGAATGTTCCATACCTGTACCTATCTGGCTCATCACTCACAAAGAGCTTAAAACTAATCTACGCATTCGCATGGTATACGATATTTTGGCTGAAGCATTAGCTGAAATATAATAACAAAAGGGCTCTGACCCCTTTAATTCATTTCTACCAAACAGTAGACTTAGTAAAATATTGCAACCTTAATCTTTAAATTAGACTGAAAAAAAGGGAAAAAGTATGTCTTCAAAACCATTTAGAGCCGAGATAAACGAACACACAAGTAAGCTAATAATAGGATTGATTGCTTTATCTCTAGCAATTTTCGTACGATTCATTTCAGACAAACCGCTACATTCAATTAGCGCCTCTTATCACGAGGGATATTGGTCACGAGATATCTTTGTGGGCTGTTTGTTTGCAGTATCAGCATTCTTACTCTCATACAATGGAAAAGCAACGCACCAAAGAATACAGATGTTGATGAGTAAGATTGGAGCAATTGCTGCACTTGGTGTTGCATTGTTTCCATGTAAGTGCGTAATTCATGATGAAATCATTAAAGGCGTACATGGCTTGTCAACAGCTACAATGTTTCTAGTTTTAACGGTCTTTTGTGGCTTTTTTGCTTATAGCGCCTGGAAAAAATATAAAATATTTGGATACTGGCGTCCACTACTTCGAGTTTCTGTTTATCTATTATGCGCCAGTATAATGCTTACTTCTATTTTAATTATCTTTATAGACCATATTCTTGATAACGCTTTCAGCTCAGAAATCAGCACTCTTATATTTAATGCTGAAGCAGCCGCTTTAATGGCTTTTGGAATTGCATGGCTCACTACAAGCCAATTTCTCCCATGGATAACTGACGAAATAGAAAGATTTTCATTCTTCAAACGCGATATAAAAGAACTCGAGATTGATTAATAATTAAAGGGATCTTGATTAAAGGGGTCTGACCCCTTTATTCGCAGACCCCTTTATTCGCACTCTAGTGTTGTTGAACAACACCGATGTTCGTTTGTATGTTTGCTGTAATAAAAGAGGACAGAAGGTTCATTTTTTAACCATTTTGTTGATCTGGGTGATCTGGGGACTGTGTGATCTGAGGACAGTATACCTATTAGCATGATTCAATATTTAAATTAAGTATACTGTCCCCGGAATTCTTCGAATTAGAATTTGTTTATAAAGTGAGGAGATTCACTCTGACCCCTGTTTTTTTCAGGCGATGGTCGCTAAGATTAGACCCGCTTCATTTGACGTAGGAGACTGCACGACGATGGTTAAAAAAATCGCGGTAAGCGCCGCATCCCTCGTAGTACTGGCTGCACTGGGCTACCTTTTGATAATGGGTACCGGAAAACCCATTAGTACCGATCTTTCTATTATTGGCCAGGGCAAGCCTGTACTGGTTTTGGCCTATGAAAACTTTTCGCCTGCTGGCGGAGACGCGCTTAATCGCCTGCGCCATGTCAGAGGCGATTTCGATTCGCGACTTGATTTTGTAGTGGCCGATTTAGGAACGCCGCACGGGCGCGCCTTTGCCAATCGTCATCAACTGCTCAATGGTCAGGCAGTGTTTCTAAAGCAGAATGGTCAACCACTACGCGTCACCAGCATACCGGCAGACGAGCAGGAGTTGCGTAGTCGACTGGAAGCCAAACTGGCGGTTGTGGAATGAGATGAATTAAAATTTATCTAACAACGAACAAAGGGGACGGAGGGATTATATTTTAACCACTTTCTAAAATTGATCATTATTTAATCCCTCCGTCCCCTTTAATAAAAATTTAATCTCTCCGACCCCTTTAATTAAGAGACAGACCATGAAAACGGTGGTCTGCCTGCTGTTATTTATGGGATAATACACAGCCTAATATCCTTCACTATACAGTTCCAGTAATCACTTTTATCCAGGGTAGCGTTATGATCTCCAACGAAATGGCCTCCACTATAGAACAGCAGTTCAACATGGAACTGTATTCTGCGTATTTTTATCTGTCACTGTCTTCTAGTGCTGAAAATCTTAGCCTCAAAGGGGCGAGTGAATGGTTCATGACCAAGCATTTCGAGGAACAGGCACATGCGATGAAAATGTACCGTTACCTGAAGGATCAAGGAGTGGATGTGAAATTACACTCTGTAGATGCACCTCCTTCTCCTGAAGCCATGACCGTATTACAGATGATGGAAGCCACCCTGGAGCACGAATGTAAAGTCACTGCATCCATAAATAATATGGTGGATCAGGCTTTGTCTGAGAAAGATCACGCCACAAACATATTTCTACAATGGTTCGTAACCGAGCAGATCGAAGAGGAAGCTACGGTCGGAGAAATCCTTGGACGTCTGCGGCTGTTTGGCGAGAAACCCGAAGGCTTATTAATGATTGATACCGAACTAGGCACTGCAGCGACGAAAATGGCAGCATCTGGCGCAACAGGCCCAACAGCCGGTAACTGATTCCACCTGTCTCATTTAAAAGTAATTTACATTTTGGGAGAAATTTAGGAGTCAGTACCCCTAAACTGATTTTAAGGGTACTACCCCTTTAAGAAGGAAGAAGTGGTTAAAGTTTAATCCCTCCGTCCCCTTTAATTCCCATTACTACTAACCTGCTGACGATGATGAATTTAAAGAAGCGATTGAAAAAAAGTATTGCACTAGACTTGTGCAGTTTCGCCGTGGAAGGCCTGGCTTAAAGAAGGAAGAAGTGGTTAAAATTTAATCCCTCCGTCCCCTTTATTTTCGGTCATAAAACCGTGGTCTGTCCCCTATTCATTGCTTGCTTGGGGTGCGGCATAAACAGGATATAAACCTGCCAATGCTAGCAAAATAGAGCAACAGAAACCGATAAAGATATTTTTTTTCGCCAATCCATGTTTTATTTTCATTATTTATCTCTCACCAAAGGCTAAAACTAAAATAAAAAAAGCAGGGTCAGATCAAACTTTACTAGATGAGTAAAAGGGACAGCACCCTTATATTTAATTAAAGGGTACTGACCCCTTTATTCTTAAAAATTATACCGCAAACTGTGGACAAGTAAAAAACCGTGGTCTGTCCCCTATTATTTCGAAAGATTATTACTCTGACCCCAAATATTCGGACCCCTTTAATTTTTTCGTTTCAATTAAAAGAAAAAAGGGACGCCTTATACACCACTTATAATTAAGTATTGTGTCCCCAGAATTCCCCGATGTGCGCCCTGTAAGTAATTTATCCCAAAATTGAGCAGATTTTGGGGACACGATACTTAATTAAAACAAACAAGATGGCACCAATAATAGTTAAGTATCGTGTCCCCAGAACTGTTGTTATCAATTAAAGGGCTCTGACCTCTTTAATTATTTAATATTTAAATTAAGTATACTGTCCCCGGAATTCTCAAATGATTTTAAAGCATCATTAAGGGCTTCTTTGTGCTTGTTATGCCTATAGTGTTCATAAGCATTTAGGAACTCTTGTTGTGCCCCAGTGTAATATTTTGAATTAAGCAGCTTTAATGTGGGTTTGATTACTTCTTGATGTAATAATTGAGAATCAACCCGCAATATTTCCCCTTCTTCATATTGGTAGCCGATTCCATGCTCTTTAAATCTGCTATTTAATTCATTAATAGCTTCATCAGCTATTTCATTGTAGCTATCAGTTAATCGATAATTATATGACCTAGAAACATTATCCATTGCACGAAATGATAGCTCAATCACATCTATTGCTTTGTCGCAATCAGTTTCATTAAGAAAGAAATTAATAAGCTCAGACATGTAGTCTCTTCTTTCATAATCCTTACCTTGTAGTTGAAAAACACCGTACTCACGACATAATGTTTCAGTTATTGCTTCATAGGTGCTACTCACTTTTTTACGATTATAATATTCATTTTCATTACCAAGTGAGTCTTTCCATATGTGAACAATTTGTACCTTCAATGCATGCGGTATTTTGTCGTAAGTAAATACATCAGGGACGTCACCAAGGAGTCTCTTTTTTCGCTTTGAGTAAAGGTCAAAAATTGTCATTATTATATTACCTAACGTTTGAATTAACTGGCTGCACAGCGGACTGGAAGAACGAAAGATGCGTTTTGACAGTCCACGTTAAATGACTTGTTATGCGTATTTAAAGCAGTAAAGTAATTGAATGCGCTCATAACTTAACATTAACAAAGCCGATTTCTTTTGACCACGGATATAATGCATGAAGTTCTTTTATGGCAGTTTCTTCAGTAACATAGAAGTGCCCGCTCATATCATCTGAGACCCAGCACATCTCAGCATCATGGTCGCTAATAAATCAAGGAGTTTGACCCCTTGATTCTCTTTGTGTGTTGATTATATATAATAATGTATAATATATTGAACGGGTAAAAACGGCCACTAGCAGACCTTCGATGCTAGAATCAATAATCGTGTTCTAGCCTGTCCCCGATTATCATACCGTGATACAAACAGGGCTATCTTAAAAATATAAATGAACCATGAACAAATTAAAAACAGCCGTCATCGGCGTCGGATATCTCGGCAAATTTCACGCAGAAAAATACGCCAATCTGGACAATAGCGAACTGGTCGCAGTTGTCGATGCCAACGCTGAAACAGCACAGGCTATAGCAGATAAATATAACATTGAAGCACTGACCGACTACAAAAGTCTGCTTGGCAAGGTCGATGCAGTCAGTATTGCTGCGCCTACAACCCTGCATCACAATATTGCCCGGGATTTTCTCAAGCACGGCAGTCACGTACTCATAGAGAAGCCGATGACCGTGACCGTTGATGAAGCCGATGACCTGATCGAACTGGCGCTAATGAACAACCTGCTGATCCAGGTCGGTCATCTGGAACGTTTCAATGCCGCCATGCTGGAACTGGACAAGACCCTGGAACAACCAACGTTTATCGAATCGCACCGACTTGCCCCCTTCAACCCACGCGCCACCGACGTCAACGTGGTGCTCGATTTGATGATCCACGACATCGATATCATCATGGACATCGTGAAATCAAATATTCAGTCCATGCAGGTCTCGGGTACAAAAGTCCTCACTGACAGCACCGACATCGCCAATGTTCGCCTGCAGTTTGAAAATGGCTGCGTGGCCAATGTCACCGCCAGCCGGGTCAGTGCCAAAACAGAACGCAAGATGCGTCTGTTCCAGCACAACGCTTATATCTCTGTCGATTTTCAGGACCATGTTTTGAAAATCTACCAGAAAGGTAAGAAGGAAATGCACCCCGGCATTCCAGAAATTATCAGCCATGAATCGACTTATGAAAACAACGATGCACTCAATCTAGAGATTATTGCTTTCCTCGACTCCATACAAAACGGTACACCCGTCATCGTTAGCGGTGAAGATGGCAGGCGTGCACTGGATGCCGCCATCAAAATCACGGAACAGCTGGGTGACAAATAATACTTCACTGAAATTACCTATAAGGACTTGCTATGAACATCCCAATGGTTGACCTCAAGGGTCAATATCGCAGTCTCAAAAATGAAATCGATACAGCCATGCTAGAAGCCTTTGGGGAAGCATGCTTCATCCTTGGTCCCAACGTACAGGCGTTTGAACAGGAAGCCGCAAATTATCTCGGTGTTAAGCATGCTATCGGCGTTGCCTCCGGTACCGATGCCCTGCATCTGGCGCTGGTTGCGGCCGGCATAGGTCCGGGTGATGAAGTCATCACCACACCGTTTACATTTATCGCAACGGCAGAAGCCATCAGTTATGTAGGTGCCACACCGGTTTTTGTCGATATCGACCCCTACACACTCAATATCGACCTGGAACAGGTTGAACATGCCATTAATGCCAAAACTAGGGCTGTCATCCCAGTACACCTATTCGGCCAGCCCGTGGATATGGAAGCACTGGCGCAGCTATGCGATGTAAAAAACCTGTTTATTGTCGAGGACTGCGCTCAGTCCTTTGGTGCACACATAAACGGTAAAATGACTGGCGGCTTCGGCACATTTGGCGCCTTCAGTTTCTTCCCCAGCAAAAACCTCGGCTGTTTCGGTGACGGCGGCCTGGTCATTACCGATAATGACAAGCACGCCAATGAATTGCGAATACTGAGGAATCACGGTAGCCGTGAGCGTTACCATCACAATGTCATCGGCTATAACAGTCGGCTGGATGAACTACAGGCGGTCATATTGCGCATAAAGCTGAAGCACATCGACGATTACAGTCAGAACCGCCGTAGAGTTGCGCACCGCTATTCAGAAGCACTGGCGGACACCAGCATCCAGGTTCCGTACGAAGATGGCAAGGGTATGCACGTGTACCACCAGTACACCTTGTTACATGAAAAACGTGACGACATCATGGCTGCACTACAGGAAAAGAACATCGCTTGTGCTATTTATTACCCGATTCCGCTGCATAAGCAGGATGTTTACATGGAAGTGTACAAAGATATTCTCCTGCCCGTTACAGAATCGGTCGCTGAAAAGTGCTTCTCACTACCTATTTATCCTGAACTCGAAAATGACAACATTGACACTATCACCGATGTCATCAAAGCGGCATTGTAGGTGACCGATACAAGCGTTTTCATCGTAGCCGGTAAGAAAAAGGGGTCGGTGAAAAATGAGAATTATTTCGTTTTATAACTGAATGTCATTTGTCACCGCCCCCTTTAATTCCTTTCGACTATCACATCTTCTTTTTACGCTCCATAAGCACGAAGGAGACGTAAGACCCAAGAAAGAAGACGAGCAGAAAAAGATGTAGGATGAGAGAGGCCCAGAAGGCGTCCCGGACTGAAGAAAGGCTGGCTATGGCCAGGATAACCACAGTGATACCGACGGGAATCAGCAGCATGTTTATCCAAGACCTCCCTCCCGTAATCAAGAGCCCCATCAATACACCCCAGAAAATCCAGGGGACGACCAGTGCGACGACCAAGGTGGCGTTCATCTTCTTCTCGCACTGCTCTTATCTATGAGCTTATAGACCATATCGATGACGGCTTAATATTATCTGTTCAATGTATTCCAGGAGCTTTATTCGGCATAACGTTAAAGTTCAGCCGCGCCGCTTTTTGGCGTCGGCTGGGACGCCTTGTTAGCGGTATTAATGGCTGCGTCTATTTTATTTAAATATGGCGAAACCCATTCTTCTTCCCAAGTTGGATATATTTCTATGGTTTTAATAAAGAAACTTTTAGCTTTTTCATATTCTTTTTTCTGAAAATGCGCCTTACCTAAAAACCAGTAACCATAAGCTTCCTTTGGCTTTTTCTTCAGATGTTTATTGCAATGCTCAATCACTTCATCGTAATCTCCATTTTCGAACATTGCAGAGGTGGTAGTGTAAAATGCATTTTCTAATTCGTTTTTTATTGTTCTATATGATGAAATAACGGCCCTTAAAATGTTGAAGGCCACTCCAATACCTACCAAATATATTAGAAGCCACAATGCTGACTTGATTTCCTGAAGTAATATAATTTGTTCATTCATATTTTTTACCGCTAACGTTTGAGCTAACGGGCGCGCGTTTTATTGCGCGTCCGGTTGAGTGACTTGTTATAAGCTTGCAGCCACAGAGCTGTTAAACAAGTAGCTCCAATTATTACAGCATACAAAAGTAAAATAGAAAATACTATTGCTGTTTCTCTTAAATCAGTTAGCGCGTTAATTGATGCAATGTTAACTAGCGTGTAAATAATAAAAATAAGTATTATTGGTATAGATCCGGAAATGATGCCAACTATAATGTAATTTTTCACGCTTAATACGTTGAAATTAAATAGTTTGAAAATCATAGGCACTAAGGTGAATATAAGTAATATAGATAAGGGTAATGATATTACAGTAGCAATGGTTGACGAAGTGCTTAACCACCCAAAAAAATCACCCGTGCTGCTTGCAATAAGTTCGCTTAATCCTGTTGTTACAAATGTGCCTACGTAAGCGCCAATAAAAGCTGATATTAGATTGATTTTGATGCTCTTAAATTTCATGGCTTATAACGTTTGAGTTAACTTGACTGCAAAAGTAGAGTGTAGTGAAACGAAACGGCGCTTTTGTGGGTCAAGTTGGACGATTTGTTAGGCATTTGGTTTACTTAGCTCCCAATGTTTTGCAAATTCATTTTTAACATTATTATATATTTCTTTCCATTCGCTGCACTTTTTGTGGCAATGAATAGCTATGGCTATTGTTCTATCATCTGAGGCGCCTAGTAACATAATTTGCAACCCATCGATTCTTTCTGCATCAGCCCCTACTATTAGTCTACCGCTTGGATAATTGTGACTGTAATCAGTAAACCTTAAATTATTGTTTATAGAAAAGTCGTGAAGAAGGCGCCTTGCTTTAATTATGTTTTCTTTTGATGATTTAAATTCAAATACTTCCTGTGGCTGTAATGACTCAGATGTGCATCCTGTGAGTACAGTGCCAATTAGAAATAAAAGTAAGTAAATCTTTATTCTTTATATGCCTAACAGTTTAATTAACGGGACCCCGTGCCCCGTTATACATTTTTAGCCGACCTGTGCTTTGAGTTTATTGTTCCGAGACATAATCACTCTGATATTCTTCGGTTGGCTCAAAAGACTGAACAATGTCCAAATAAACCCCGTTTGGGTCACGGATGCAAAAGTGTCGCTGACCCCAATCTTCGGACCGTAACTCAAGTACGATATCAAGCTCTTTCGATTTAGCCACTTCGAAAGCTGTATCAGCGTCTTCTACTTCCAAGCTGAAAATGACGCCTTCGCCAATGTATGGTTTTTGAAATATTGGTGGTTGAGTGGGCTGGTCTGGCAATAGAAAACCAACCTGAACGCCAGAATTCGAAACTAGGTGAGCGTACCAATCACCCGAAAAAATAACATCAAAGCCAAGGTTCTCTGTATAGAAGGATTTCGCTGCATCGAGATCCTTAACGGTAAATACTGGAAATGAACTTTTGGGTTCGATCATCTGTGATTCCTCTCTTATCGGCTAACGCCTTGCTCAGCGGTAATTTAAAGTGGCACGTTTTTGCGTCAGCAAAATAAGTGACGCTTTAAATTGTCCGCTGGAGCTAATTGTTAGGCGATTGACTTTTATGACTCTAAGTTTTTGATAGAATAATTATTATGCCCACTAGAACGCCACCTCCCAGCGCAACAAAACTATATTTTTTATGCTCTTGTTCTGCTTTAGGTAAAAGATGCGTTGCACCTACATAAACTAACGCTCCCGCAGAAAGTGACAACAAAGCACCAAGCATTGGTTTGCTGATTTCACTTATAAATGGATATGATACTAGCATACCAAGCGGAGTGGTTAATGCAGCAGCAAAAAAGGAGAGAATCATAGCTTTACTTTCTTTAAATCCTCCCTTGACTAATAATAAATAAGTAATTATACCTTCAGGAAATTCATGTAATACCATGCCCGCAGTTGCAAGAAAACCAGTAAAAATACTTACAGAAAAAGTAATTGAGTAAACAAAACCATCTATGAATGAATGAAAACCAATGCCTATCATTGGTACTAACCCAATACCATATTTCTCTTTTTCGGGTTCTTTTTGGCATACGAATGCAGTAACAAAACGGTTAAATAAGTGCAATCCAAAAAAACCCACCAAGAGATAAATTGGACTATTTGGATTCATTTCTAGCGATTTTGGAATAATATGAAGAAACGATGCTGAAATAAGTACGCCAGCTGCAAAACACATGAAATATGTGGAATTGCGCTGCCCCCAACCAACATGATTACGTATGGTATAAATGCCAATTGTAGTAACAAAGGCTGCAAGGCTACTTGTAGCCAGAGCTGTCCAAAAAGTATTTACCATTTGTTTGTGTTAGTCATCTTCACTATTTTTTTTCTGTTTCTTTAACAGAAGTTCGTGATGATGTGAGCCTTCTCGAATCATTTTAGCCCCACATTCTGAGCATTTCTCATCTTGACATGGAACGCCCTGATTGTGCTCCGTCCTATTATTGCACTTAGGACAGATACAGTAACCGCCTTCGCCCATTTCATGTCTACGTTCATTTTTCATTAATAGCACCTCCAGATTGAATATATTTATCCCTAACGTTTGAGTTAACCGGCCGTTTTATACAGAGCAGAACGAAGTGACGCGGCATATAAAACGGTCAGGTTGGACGACTTGTTATGTTTTTCTTTTTATAAAACGAAAGCCTAGCAAGCATCCACTTAACATTAAGAAAATTGATGAAGGCAAAGGGACTGTAGTAATAGTGTCTGCTAATATTTCAATTCGAACAACTTCGCCTGGAGCTTCAAGCCAAGTGCCGCCAGAGTTGATGATGTAATCATTAGTTGGAATTTGTGATAGGTTTGGATTATCAACGATAGGGATTATTCCAGAGTCCTGTGCACCAAAAACACCGAGTCCTCCAAAAAATGCCACGTAGTGACCAGTCGATAATGTTATATCTAAATTTAGTAAGTTATCTTGCGCAGTTGAGCTAAATATTCCTGTGTTATACGCCAAGCTTTCTGTTGCTACATTATTTAAGGATATACTGGGTAAGTCTTGTGCGTCCACAACCTGTGTAATAGCGCCAAAGTAATTACCATTCCCATACATAAAGGCGGATATACCAGTTAGATGTATTTCTCCGTTAACTTGAAAACGAATACCATGAAAGCCTGAAGATTGTATCCCGCCACCGAATGTATTAGTTATGCCATCTTCAATGGCGTAACTAGACAAATAGACTGGAGAGCTTTGAGCATTGCCCAATGTGCAGCTTAAGATTGTGAATAAGAATAACTTGTTAATATTTTTCATAACGTCCTACCTGTTGTATAACTACTTGCAAGCAAATTAAGTGCCAGCATATTAAATTACATACGAATCAATGAGTTAATTTCACCCTGATATTAAGGGTTAAACTAACTGTAAAGAATTTCGATGCTTTTAAAACATAACGCTTCGCATAACCTGACGGTTTTACACAGAGCAGAGTGAAACGGCGCGGCGTGTAAAACCGGTCAGTGTTAATGCGCTTGTTATATTTTTTATGAATATTAATTAGCAATTCTTACCTCACTAAACCGCATTGCCTCTATGTTACCTTGTGACTCTATAAGGCCTTTTTGTACAAGGCGCGCTACTCTTTGTGCATAAAATATATCTGGTATGCCCTTTATTCTATTCTCTTGCTCAGACATTGTAGTACCTACAACTCTTGCTACTTTTCTCCATTGAGTTGAAATGTTAGATAGAAGTGCTTCATCAATATTACTTAACTCAGCCTCTGATAATTTACTTACCAACTCTGATTGCTCATCTGTTAAAGGAGGATCAATAGTTATCTCTGGCACTCTCTTTTTCCTTTTTTAAATATAACGTTCTAGCTAACGGGCTCGGCGCTTTTTGCCGAGTCCGGTTGAGCGCATTGTTATGTGTTTAGTCTTTAAAATGGTATAAACCTGCTTTGTTTATATAAGGTTCTAGCGCTTTCACTGCACCATTGTTTTTGTGCCAAATTATATAGGTATAGTCCCATTCTTCACTGATTATGCAGTCTAGCTCTGGAATTATATACTTCGTAAATTCGCTGGCTTCTTTGTCCATTGACTGTTCGTAGTTTGAAATAGTAGATTCAATATTGTTGATTGTTTTTATTGATTCTAACTCCCAGTCAACTAGCTGAAGTTTAAACTTGCTTGATAAGAGCTTAATAAACTCATTGAACTTTTTCCATTCTGTTTCGGATACTTCGTCAAGTTTGTGGTAATTCTCCGCACCTAGCCATCCTGCCCATAGAGATACAAATTCTTTATTAAACTCTGGTTTTACTTCACAGTAATCTTGGTAATAGTCTCTATACATTTTTTTACACATAACGTTTGAAATAAGTGGCGCGGCGCGTTTTATGCGCAGCGTCCAGCCCGCGTGTTTTGCGGGCGAACTTGATTGATTTGTTATGTGTTTTCATCTATGTCTACAGCGACGTCAATATATGAGTCTTTATTCCAATTAGTAGAATAGTCTCTAAAGTGCATATGACATGTATTGTTTTCTTTTATATGCTTTTCTATCTCAGAAAAATACCTACATAGCTCAAGCAGTTTTTCCTTGTTTCCTTGAATATAAATGGTCTTTCCTTCCTCTGCCATAGGTCCTTCTTCATCTGAGAATGTATTAGCTAAATATGCCTTCATTTATTAATCCTTATTACACATAACGATTTGGGTAAGGCGCGCGACGCTTTTTCGCGTCGCACTTGACCCACTTGTTAGCTATTTTTTGGTGTATGATAAAACATAACTGCAATTTTGACGGCACGGTTTCTATCTCCATCCAAATGAAACTCATAGTTAAGCCATGTTTCATCTTTCTCGCTTATAGCTCTTATATAGTTTGGATGTTGGTCAATGTATTCTCTAGCTGTTTCTATAACCGTAGTAAATTCTTTGTTTGGTACAAACATTATAACGGCAGCCTTTGAATCCCTCCATGTTAGATAACCCAATAATTGGGATATTGTTGCTAGAAAGCTTTTTTGTCCTTTCCAGAATTTACACTCCGCAATAAATACATTAGAGCTCTCATGCCTGAGTAATATGTCTGTTTTTCCTGTTTTGTTAAAAGTTTCACCTGTGGCAGAACCTTCAAAATTAGGTTCCAGCATCATAAGAAAATGATCACGGAGGTGCTCTTCTTCCTTTCCTGCGTAGAGACTTGGTAATCTTTCAAACTCCTTACCTACATCATGAATCATTTGTAATATATCATTGTAAACAGAATCATCAAGACAGGGTTCTGGAGTAAAACCCACTTCTTTTACTTCTGGTTTATTTAAGGTAATTTTTTTTCGTTTTTGTGGTGTTGGTATTGAAAATGTTTCAGGTGGAGAGCCTGATTTTTTTATTGGAACACCGAGTGATGCTAAAATACCCGATTTAGCTTTTATTCTATTTTTTCTTGCATCAAACGCGTTTTTTATTTGTGTTTCAAGACTATCGTTATATTGCTGAACTTCCGATTTAACATTGTCATGTTGTTGGATAATGCTGCTAATATTTGAATCTTTTTCTCTTACGATGGCTTCACTGTCATCACTAAAATTAATTATTTCAAATGCGAATTCATCATAGCTAATTTCAACTTCCATTGACCAAATTAATCTTGAGCTAGGTGCACATTTAAGTAGTTCTTGATTACCACTAATAGGCACATGAAATTTAATTACGTCTTTTTTATAACTTTTACCTGGATATACATTAAATGAAGCAGAGAAGTATTCCGCAGGTATCATTTGTTCGCTAGATGATGCATAAATATCATTGGCATGTATCTCTAAATTATCTATGCTTGCTTCTGATACTTTATGATTAATGTAATCACTTTCGTTGACATTAAGGAGATAGTCGTCATTTTCGGATTCAATACTAGATAATACAGATTGCTTTATCCCTTCAAGATAATTTCGAAGTTCCATCTCTGCAAATATTTTAGTTGTACCGTATCGATTTCTACGCATATTTTTTATTTATATCGCTAACGACTTTTAATAACCGGCTGCTGCACCAGCCATTTAGAAAAAAGTACGCGGTTTGAACAGTCCGCGTTTATTATTTTGTTAGGGTAGACGCTTGTAAATAGTAACTTAGCCAGTGATAAACAAACTTTTGCATGCATTTTTTGACTTTTATTAATTATTAACCCTGACTTCCATTGTAATACACATGAAAATGGTTGATCTATGTTGATTTTCTTTATTATGGTTTTCATTACTAATCTAATGCAACACTGTGTAATGCAAAGGCAACGAGAGTAAAGGGCAGTATTTGATACCAGAATATTTTCTTTTCATTGTAGTGCTTTAATAGCGCAGATCGTATAGGAAAATATGTCGAAAAAAGAACTATGAATGCACATGAAAAAATCACAGCATTAAGATGCCCGTCTTTTAGCGAAACCATATAGTATAAATATGCGATATATAAAACTACTGCAAGTGCATTGACGTAAGCAATTAACTTTATATCTTTTATGTTCATAATAACTCCATGTACTTACAAACCCTAACGTTCAAGTTAAGGGGCGCGCGGCGCATTTCCGCGAGTCCCACTTGAACGCCTTGTTATGTGTTTTATTTGTAGACATGCTATTTAATTATTATCACCAATAGTGACGCTGACAGTATCTATTTTTACTTCTGTATACTTGGTTGGGCTAATATTAGTTTTATTAAATGAGCCACTAGGCGCACGTTTGTTTTCAAAGTAGTGCCCAATATATTTAACCCCATCAGCCCATGTATAAACACCAGATCCATGCTTTTTATCGTTTTTATATTCTCCTTTATAGCGATCTCCATTTGCAAAATGGTATTCGCCTTGGCCATGTTTCATATTGTTGAAAAAATCACCAGTATATTGACTTCCATCTGGTGTCGTTAGAATGCCAATACCATTTAACATATCACTTTTAAATTCTCCTTTGTATTTGGTGCCATTAGGCCATTCTGTGATTCCAGCACCTTGTCTAATACCTTCGATGAACTCTCCCGTATATACGATGCCATTTGAAAATGTATATATACCTACCCCATGAAATTTACCATCAACAAAATTTCCTTTATATCTATCGCCAGATTCAGAAAAAACTCCTTCTGCTTCGCCAGTATATGTATCACTAATCTTTTCTGCGTATGCCAATATCCCCGTGCTCAACATGGACAAAAACAATAAGGCGTTAATTATTAATCGCATACTCATCTATAATTTCAACACATAACGCTTGAGCTCAGTTGACCGTAATACAAAGCGAAGCGGCGTATTACTGATCAACTGCAGCGACTTGTTATATGTAAACATTACAGAAATCTCTAACATTTTTACGTGATAGCAAATATATCCATATTATGGGAAGCGCTATTTCCCATGCTGGGCGAAATGCGCCATACGTTAAGAATGGATTTCCATAATCTTCTGCACCATATTTAGCATATAAATTATAAAGACCAAATAACAGTAAGAGTAAAAACATAAATAAGATAAGCTTCCTTACCTTTTCTTTCCGAGTAAATATCAAGCCAACACCACCAGCGAAGAAAATTACATATATATAATCACCCGCCCAACCCATATGTGGAACTAAAAGTGACTTAAATGCTTCATATTCGTCTTTACTGAGCGTGAACGAATAAACGAAGAGCAAGGTTGTGACTAAAGAGAAAAATACAAATATAAGTAGTTCCTTAGGCGCTTCTTTAATCAATTTAGTAGAATTCACATTATTAGTCCTTTTTACATATAACGCCAGCATAACCGGGCGGAGCGTTTTTTGCGTAGCTCCGCGTTTATGCACTTGTTAGGGCTGTTTTTCATAATAACGTTTGTAGAAATTAATATAATTAGTATTTACTTGTAAAGAGCTAATGTCCTCAAAATATATTTCAGACTCTTCGTCATCCCAGTTTGCCACACCACTAAAGCCATGAATAATAATGGAGTCACTAGTGATTCTTTTGAAGGTGCCAAGAAAAAATAATGGATACGAAGGGTCTTCATCTTCAACTATTATGTATTTAAATTCATTACCTAAAGTTGGGATAATAGATTTCCAATTATTTAATTTATAGTTGTGATCGAAGGGAATGCTTTTATATAAGTCTTCATCTTTTAATAATTGTGTTTGAAATATATCGGTTTTACTGGAGCTGATTTCTGTTATGTCTTTTGATCTTATAATAAGTAAACCATCAATATGAAAATCGTATACATATTGAAGTAAGACAAGTTCTTTTGAAAAGCCTAGGACAAATCCTTGAATTTTATTTGAATCAATTTTGTCACGGCGAACAGAGACTAAAGATTTTGATTCCATTAAATGCTTTAGGTTTTTTAACATTTGTTGCCCTAACGTTCTAGCTAACGGGCTCGGCGCTTTTTGCCGAGTCCGGTTGAGCGCATTGTTATGTGTTTAGTCTTTAAAATGGTATAAACCTGCTTTGTTTATATAAGGTTCTAGCGCTTTCACTGCACCATTGTTTTTGTGCCAAATTATATAGGTATAGTCCCATTCTTCACTGATTATGCAGTCTAGCTCTGGAATTATATACTTCGTAAATTCGCTGGCTTCTTTGTCCATTGACTGTTCGTAGTTTGAAATAGTAGATTCAATATTGTTGATTGTTTTTATTGATTCTAACTCCCAGTCAACTAGCTGAAGTTTAAACTTGCTTGATAAGAGCTTAATAAACTCATTGAACTTTTTCCATTCTGTTTCGGATACTTCGTCAAGTTTGTGGTAATTCTCCGCACCTAGCCATCCTGCCCATAGAGATACAAATTCTTTATTAAACTCTGGTTTTACTTCACAGTAATCTTGGTAATAGTCTCTATACATTTTTTTACACATAACTACAATTAGAACCCCTAAAAGTCACTTTATAAAAAAGACAATTAGGGTATATAAAAACTTCATCTGCCATTAAATCAATCACATAGCATCTGATTAGGGAACCGAAATTAAAAAAAAAAGTGACAAGTTTGATTTGATATTTAAATCAATGATATTGAGTACCAACTCCGCACCCTCCCTTACTAACCCTGTGCAACAGATTTGAAATAAAGTTTTTACCCTTATTCCATAACGAATGCAAGGTTACCAACATGGGATTGCTTCGTGCCTCGGCAACTGCTCCTGCGTTGCTCTAATAACCTACATCCATGTAGGGATCGCAATGACGTTCTTAAATCTACAACCTCCCCTTAACCCTCACCCCATCCTCAACATCATCACTAGGATGATTAACCACCCCCTCACCCTCACTAACCCCATCAAGAATCTGCGCAACCAATCCATTACGCTGCCCAACCTTAACCACTCTTCTTTCAGCATGGTTGTTCTCAACAACAAAAATCGCCCAGCCTTCTTTATAACGAAACAGACTACTGGCAGGCACCTGCAGCACATCATCCTCATGCCAGAGAATAAACTTCGCCTCTACCCGATAACCGTCACCCACACGCTGCCACTCTTCAGCCGGTGAAGTAAAATCAGAAATTACCAGCACGCGCTGCTCTTCCACACCCAGGGCTGAAATTTTCATGAAGCCCACAGGCTCGATAAGGCGCACCACACCTTCCAGTGGCTGCTCACCGCCCCAGCGTTCGAACAGTACTTTCATGCCCGGTTTGATTTGTACTGCATCGGCCGAGAGCACATCGACTTCGATCTCCAGCACTTTTGGGTCGCCGACTTCGAGCAGCATATCGCCAGTGCGCACCGGGCCTTCGCATTCTCGGGTGACTTTAAGCACCCTGCCGTCAATGGGCGAAACTACTGGTATGCGTACTGCCGGATCGCCCTTCGCTGCCAGCCTGTGCTCTGTGCTGTATTCCAGCACGGTCTTTGCTGCCTGCAGTTCGTAACGCGCGACTTCGATCTGGAAATCAGCAGAGCGCTGCGCCGCTGCGGTCGTCTCTACCTGGGTGGCTGCTTTGTCATAAGCATCGGTTGATATCACGCCTTTTTTCACTAGTGGCTTCAGGCGTTCATGTTCGATAACGGCGAGTTTCGCGGTGGCTTCGGCTGCTTCGGCCTGCTCTTCGGCGGCATGTAAAGCGTGTTCAGCCGCTGCTACCTGCGCTTTGGTCTGCGCCCGGCTGCGCGGATCGAGTACCTGTGATTCCAGCGGGGTGATGCCGAGCAGCACCTGGCCCTGTGTTACTTCGTCACCGACATCGAGCTGCTGGCGGCAGGCAACGCCGTCGACCGGTGCCGAGATGATGTAACGGTCGACCACCCGGGTGCGGCCTTCTTCTTCGATGGTGATGGTGAGCGGTGCGCGTTTTGCTGCGATGGCTTCGACGAATACCGGTTGCGGCCAGAACCCCCAGATCAGCAGGATGACGATCAGTACCGCGATGGAACTGATGACAGGATGTTTTCGCAATGGGTTGTTCATTGGTTACTCCTTACTCTTGAGTACGGCTACCATATCGAGATCGGCAAGATTGCGCCAGATCATTATGGCAGAAACAATGGATGACAGAATAACCACCAGCGCGGAAAAGGCATAGACATTGATGCCCAGTACCAGTGGTATACGATATAGATCGCTATCGAATTCGAAGGCCATGTAAGCACACAGGCCGTAACCGATGAGAAAACCCAGCGGGATGGCGATCAGGGTGAACAGCGCCATTTCGCCCAACAATATGTAGGCGACTTCGCTGCGCTCGAAACCGAGCACGCGCAGGCTGGCCAGTTCGCGGTTGCGCTCGGACAGTGCGATGCGCATGCTGTTATAGATAACACCGAAGGCGATGCTGGAACCGAGCAGCGTGGTGATGAAGGTAAAGAACAGGATGGTCTCGGCGATGGTATCGTAGAACGACTTGATCGCTGATTTATGTTCGACCACGCCGGCCACCCGCGGCATCTCTTTCAGCTCGGCATAGACATCTCGCTGGTAGCGATCATCGACACTCAGCAATGCGCCGGTCAGTGCATAGCCTTCTTTCAATAATGCATTAAGCGACTCGATGCGCATGTAACCGTTGAGGCCCAGGTACTGTTTGGCGGTACCGGCGACCGGCACCTGCACCGTGATGCGCCGTCCTTCGAGCACTTCGATAGTGAGCATGTCACCGGTTTTGATGTGCAGCAGTTCGGCCAGGTAGTCGGTGAGGATGATGCCGTCTTCTGGCAGCTCGATGATGTTGAGATTGGTATCGAGCAGCCGGTAAAGGCTGCCGTCGGGTTCGATGCCATGCACGGCGGTGCGGTAGAAACGGTGTTCAAACTTCAGCTTTGCCGGCACCACACGAAAACCTTCGGCATGCTCCACGCCCTGCAGGCTCTGCAGTGAATACAGTGAACGCTTCGATGCCGGTTCGGTATAGATGGCGATCATGTCTTCGCGCTGGCTCATGCCGTACTGTATCTCCACCATGTAGTTGATGGCGCCTTCCTGGAAACCGCTGACCATCATGATGCCGCAGGCCATGGCGATACCGAGCGTGGTCATCAGCGACTTCAGCGGGCGGCGTTCGACATGGCGCAGGATCATGCGCGTGGGTTGTGACAGCCAGCGCTGCAGACCCATGCGTTCGGCCAGCGTGGTGTGATATTTTGCCGGCAGTTCCGGCTGCATCGCCTGTGCCGGCGGCAGCCTTGCCGCACTGTATACCGCGTACAGCGTACCCATCACAGCGACCGCCATACTGATCAGCGCGGCGGCGATGATGACCTGGGGTTTGAGCACGTAGATCATGTACGGCAGGCTGTACATCACCATGTAGATGTTGCTCATGCCCTTGCCCATCCAGATGCCGGCACCGATACCGATAATAACGCCGAGGCTGACGATCAGCAGTACCAGTTTGATGAAGTGCATGCCGACGGCGAGATCGCTGTAACCGAACGCTTTCAGGGTGGCGACCTCTTCACGCTGCAGGCGGATGAGACGGCTGATGACCACGTTGAGCAGGAAGGCGGCGACACCGAAAAAGATGACCGGGAAGATGGTGGCGATGGTGCGCTGCTGTTTGAGTTCTTCGGTCAGGAAACGGTTGGAGAACTGGTCCTTACGGCCGATGGTACCGATGCCGCCGTAGTCTTTCAGTATGTCATCGAGGCGATCGATTATCTCTTGCTCTTTACTGGCCTGCTCATTGGCGGCTTGCTCATTAACGCCCTTGCCCATGGTCCGGGTCAGAGTCAGGGAGACATTGTTGAATGCGCCTTCCATGTCATAAGCCGTGGCCAGCGGTTGCCGCGCTATCCACAGTACGCCATAGCGCAGAGGGTCAGGGAACATGGCACCGGGCGCGATCTGGTAGATAAACTCCGGCGACAGCGCGATGCCGACAATGGTGAGTGCCTTGCGCCGGCCATTGATGGTGGCGCTGATCTTGTCGCCGGGCTGCAATTTATGCGCCAGGACAAACTCTTCGCTGAGCACGATCTCGTTATCACGGCCCGGCTCGGGCAGACGTCCCTCGCGCAGATAGATCTGGTTGAGCAGGCCGCGGCTGTTATCGGGCAATGACAGGATATGACCACTGATCGGATCTTCGAAGCCTTCGACATCGAGGTTCACATAAGCCATCACACGGGTCTCGACCTTGTCGACACCGGGGATGGCTTCGATGCGTTTTACCAGCGACAGCGGTGCGCGTTTTAGCGAAGCAAAGATATGGGCGAAGTGGTTGTCACGGTAATAGGTTTCGCGGGTCTCATAGAGAGAGTCGAGCGTGCTCAGCGACATGATGAAGATGCCGACGCCGCTGACGATGACCATGGCGATGGCCAGCGCCTGCATGCGCATGTCCCACAGTTCGCGCCAGAGTTTTATGTCGAGGGATTTCATTGTGCCTTACCAGCTGAGCTGACTCGGCTCGAGTTTGGTTTCGTTGACATCGACCTGGCTGATGCGGCCATCGGCGAGGTGGATGACGCGGTCAGCCATCTGCGCGATGCCAGCGTTATGCGTGATCACCGCGGTGGTGGTGCCCAGCTCCTGGTTGACCCGCTGCAGCGCTTCCAGCACGACGATGCCGGTCTTGGAATCGAGCGCGCCGGTGGGTTCGTCGCATAACAGCACGTCGGGATTTTTCGCGATGGCGCGGGCGATGGCGACACGCTGCTGCTCACCGCCGGACAGCTGCGCCGGGAAATGATGCAGGCGGTCACCCAGGTCGACCAGCTTCAGCGCCTCTTCCGGCTGCATCGGTGATTTTGCGATCTCGGTGACCACGGCGATGTTTTCCAGTGCCGTCAGGCTGGGGATGAGGTTGTAGAACTGGAAGACGAAACCGACATGGTAACGCCGGTAGGCAGTGAGTTCTTTTTCGCTGGCGCGGGTCAGGTCACCGCCAGCGTATTGCACGTGACCGTCGGTGGGTGAATCCAGCCCGCCGAGGATATTTAACAGCGTCGATTTACCGCTGCCGGAAGCGCCCAGCAAAACCGCGAACTCGCCCTTGTACAGGTCGAGATCGATACCGCGCAGCGCACGCACCTGCACCTCACCCATCTGGTAGACCTTGGTGACGCCGTGGACGTGGAAAACAACCTCCTTTTTCACGGGAGCGTCTGGATTTTCAGCTGACTCGGGCATTCGCTAATCCTGCAATTATTTCAGCAACACTAAATAGTCTTACACAGAAACACCTGTAAAAACATGTGGTACGTCAATAACATAGGGATTGGCCTTATGTATCGTCATTGCGACAAAATCGTATGGAACAATTTTGAACGCACAAAGTGCGGCTCGTAGGGCGGAAGGCAGGGATGCCTGGAGTAACGGTAGCGCGGCAATCTATTTTAGTCTTTAAGCCACCCACAGAGGATGGCTTCATGCCTCGGCAACTGCTCCTGGGTTTCATTACTTAAGTGCTTCATTACTTAGCAAAAACATATATTTAACGTAACGCGAACAGAACTGCTTTGCCATGCGATAAATCAAAAAAATGAGCCGCTGCAAATGCCGGCTATACGATTTAAATCAAACTTTACCTGGTTTATTTTTGTTAAGTTAAATCATTAATGCCTGTTAATGGAATTATCAAGCAATTTTAAAATGACTTTTCCTTTCCGATCATTACCGCTTATTCGCACCTTGCTTTCGATAACGCTAATCGTTATGGCAATGCCAGCGGCAGCTATCGAACTGCCGGACCGGCGCAAAAACCAGTTTCCGACTGATCCGGGTTATTACCTGGTGCCCGCGCCTTACAGCATTCCCGGACTGGGTGACGGCTTTATTATTATTGGCGCGATGACCAATATCAATGAGACCCATGCCGATGTTTATGGCTTTGCTGCCGGCGGTGACATTAAAGGTTACGGTTTGTTTGCCACCGAATTACACCTGGTTGAAAAAACACTGCTGCTTGATTTGACCCACACCAGTTTTGAAAAGGCATCTTCACAGGTTTACAGCCAGCGCGGCATGAATACCACCGCCGATGACTTTATCCTCGCGGATCTCGACCACGCGGTATTTAGCGGTGCACGCCTGACCTATACAACATTTGACCGCAGGTTAGAATTTTATGGCGTGCTGTATAAAAACGAATCCAGGTTAGCGGCCATACGCGATAGTGACGGCAACCTGATCCAGTCAACCATCGATTCAAAAACCGGTGAATCTGAAACCTATACCTACGGCATGCGGCTGGACCTGACTGACGATTACATTGATCCGCGGCGCGGCATACGTGCCGAGACCAGCCTGTGGCACACACCGCCGAGCGACGATGACTCGCCGGACTTTGATATTTTCGAGTTAAACCTGACCGGTTATATACCGATGGGCAGCCGCAATACCCTGGCGATGAATTATTTCCAGGCTGACACGCTGGTTGACCGCCAGGGACAGACTGACCCGGCATTAGTGGAAGCCGACCTTGGCCTGGACTGCAGCACCGGTTCAGAACAGGACCAGGCGGACTGCCTGAGCTTCGTCAATAGTAGAGTTGCAGAAAACACCTTTGGTTCTGTGGGTTCGCTTGGCGGTCTCAGCCGGTTGCGCTCTTACCCGGAAGACCGCTTTAAAGGTTCCCACGCAAGGTTTATCGGTGTGGAATTTCGCTGGAACCTTATCGAAGAAACCAAACCGTTTAATTACTTTTTCGCAAAAGACATACGCACGGTGATACAACTTGCCGCCTTCTATGAACGCGGCGCGATATCCGATAACAAGGATGAACTGTGGAACAGCATGCGGGAATCGTATGGCATCGGTGCGCGGCTGGTAACAAAATCAGGGCTGATATTCAGAGCGGATATCGCTACCGGTGATGAAGGCGAAGAGCTGTCGATAATATTCGGCTTCCCCTGGGAAGTATTCTAAGCGGGAAGTGTTTGTAAGTGGGAAACGTTTTTAATGGAGAGTATAAGCGTGGCGATAGCTAAATACCCCCGCCCCAGCGGTACTGCCAGAAGATACCCAGTGTGTCGTAGTCGGTGCCGGTACGCGTGCTCACACCACTTTGGCCGAATAGCTTGATGCTGTTCCTGCGGTCGATCGGCAGTGCCAGGGTAAAACCGGTACGCCAGTTCTGCTGCAGATCATTTCTTTCGACACCATCGATCGTGGTACGCCCACCCGTGTAATAGGTGGCACCGAGTGACGCCCATATCTTGTTGGCAAAGGTATAACTGACGTGGAACTGTGTCGAGTAGATAGGCTCCTGCTGACGGGTCTGATCGGTATCGAATTCATCGTTATCGGTATAAAAAACCACCGCTGCCGCTCCGTCTAGCGTCCATGGTCCTATCGCCTTTGAAATGCCGAGTTCAGGTTCGAACGACCAGCGGTTGGTGCCGATATTGATCAGTTTATCCGTCTGGTAAACACCCGTCGGCGCGGTGAGCCTGAAACTGAGACCGATGATAGTATCCTGTTGATAATCTTTGAATTCTTTCAGTGACAGTGCAGGCGCGCCATAGAGATTGACCGAAAAGTAAAATGCCGGGTCAGCGAGACCGATCTGCTCACGCGTGACGTAGTCACCATCAAGATAACCATCAGCTTTCAGTGAAGCGTACGGCAGGATTACACCAGCTTTGGCCGACTTGCCAGCGATACCCAGTGTACGTACATAACCGAGCACAGCCATGTCGACATTGGCATCGGCATCGGTGATCGGTATCGCGGGATCAAATAACAGCGCCCCGCTGGAGTTCAGATAACCGAGCGCCAGGAAGTTTATACCTACCGGCGCATTGGTATAGGAACGCGGCTCGATCCTCTGCGCATGGGCACTGCTGGCCCCGGCGATTAAAACAGTAGCGATTAGAACACAGGCTACCGCAGCGAAGGCATTAGACGTTATTTTCATAATGTTGCATAGCTACTCATATTTTCCGGCAATAAGGAAGGGCCCTCTTTATACATAAAGTCGATAAATGTCCTGGCGACGACCGACAGGCGCTTTCCGCGAGGGTGGCCGACGTACCACCGCCAGGAGATCGGGAACCCTTCGACATTCAGGATGGTGAGTTCGGTGAGGTCGCCACCAGTGAGGGTATGCAGGGATATGACCGCGACACCCAGGCCACCGGTTATACCCTGTTTTATCGATTCATTACTGCCCAGTTCCATCCTTATATTGAGCGGGTGACCGGCTTCGGAAAACAGCTTTTCTACCACTATACGGGTGCCTGAGCCTCGTTCACGAATAATGAACGGATGTTCTGCTATCTCGGCCAGGGGGATCGATTTACGGACGGCGAGCGCATGATCGATAGGTGCTACCACCACCATCGGGTTTTCCAGGTATGGCTGAAAATCGAGCTCACTGGACTCCGGCGGTTTGCCGACCAGGTAGAGGTCATCCATGTTGTTGCTCATCCTGTCGAGGATCTGCTCACGGTTGCCGACTTCGAGCGAGATGTTGATGCCCGGGTAATCCTGGGTAAATTTACCGATAAGGCGCGGTGCAAAGTAGTTTGCCGTGGTCACTGCCGCGATACGCAGCTGACCGGTACGCAGGCCTTTCTGATCATCTATCTGCATCTCGAAGCGCTCCAGCGTGCCGAGGATATCCTTCGATGACTGGTGCAGTGCCGCTCCCGCTTCGGTGAGCGAGATCTTTTTACCGATCTGCTCGGTCAGTGGTAACCCGATATCGGTTTCCAGCTTTTTTATCTGCATGGAGACCGTCGGCTGTGACAGGAACAGTTCTTCTGCTGCACGGGTGTAGCTCAGCAGACGGCCGACAGCCTCGAACACCTGTAGCTGGCGCAGGCTGATACGTCTGGCGAGTTGTCCTAAGTGGGCTTTTACCATAGAGCCTATTCTATGATAACGATTATGAATATCAATTATTATTTATCTTGTAATTCACTATACTGTAAATCCTGAGTAAAACACTCAGGTATTAAGAAGTCGCCGGATCAGCCTTATACCGGCAACCAGAGCAGAGACATTAACTTGAGAAACTAGCGAGGAGAATAAGATGATTAATAACAATTCAACTATGACCCGCGATAGCAAAGTGTCTTCAAACGTCCACGGCAGCCTGTTAAACCAGGGCAAGGCACAGGACTATGCTTTATACAGGCACAGACGTGCGCGTTTTTTACAGCAGTCTGCTCTCTACCTGGGTGCAGACCTGAGTGACACTAATGTTCTGTCACTTTGCTTTAGAGACAACCCCGTATGTAGCAAATAGGGTTTAGCGATTAAGACGGACCAGACGATCTATATGCGTAATGGCTCGATCAACACGGTGAACGGGCTGATCGGTATGAACTTCTCCTGTGACGGCGCGCACTATATCGATCACAAAACTTTTTTCGACAAGCTGGAAACATTTACCACCAGCGATGTCGAAGAGCACTGACATCAACAGCAACCATATAGGAGGATAACTGATGTTAATAAAAATGATAGACAATCTCAGCAACCGCGCCTTCGCAAAAGTAAAATGGTTACTGACTGCACTTTCAGGTGTATTAACCACCAGCATGATCGTCATGCTGGAGAGCTGAAACTGACTAGCTAATATAGAGCTATAAGTCCGCCTTAAAGGGGCCAGGATCGAAATCCTGCCCCTTTTTTTTGGCCATTATCAGCTGCCAACAATGTCGCATTGTGCAATTAAAACGGCGCAACATGTCACCCATATCCAGCTTACAAGCCTTATATTTACCTTACTAAACTTGAAGGTAAGTAATTATGGATAAAGGTGACAATTTTGCACAAGTATTGCAATACCAGAAGCTAAAGCAGTCTCTAGAGGAACAAGGTCTTATCAAACATGACAATACGAATGCGATATATGTATTAATGGCTTTTTGTTTGGGCTGTATCGTCGGAAGCCTTCTGCCATGGTAAAAGGGAGTAAAACAGGTACCAATAATGCGGTTTACAGGGAGACTTTACCCTTACACGCCATTGATCCTGGTTTGTGAAATTTAATGTTTGTATGATATATATTAAGGATATTAGACAACTATACGCATAGTATATTACTTATATTATGAACAAAGAGCACTTCCAACCACACCTGCAAAAGCTGACCGTATTAGCTGCCATGCTGATACTGGCAGCGTGCGATGCCGGCTTTGTCGATTCCGAACAGTCGCTAGGTGACTATGATAGCCGTTCGGTAGTACTGGGTGATGTCGATGCTGATGGCGATCTGGACATGGTGGTGGCAAACCAGAATCAGGGTAACCGGATCTACTTTAACGATGGTGACGGCAATTTTACCGATTCCGGCCAGTCCCTCGATGAGGACAGCAGCCAGTCTGTTGTTGTGGGTGATATCGATGGCGATGAAGACCTCGACATGGTGGTCGCCAACCAGAACCAGGCCAACCTCATCTATCTCAATGATGGCCTCGGCAACTTCAGTGATTCCGAGCTGGCACTGGCAGAAAATGACAGCTACTCTGTGGCGCTCGGCGATATCGAGCGTGACGGTGATATCGACATCGTGGTCGCCAACCAGGGACAGGCGAATGTAATCTACCTGAATGACGGCCTGGGTAACTTCAGCGACTCCGGCCAGTTACTGGCAGAGAACGATAGCCGGGCTGTTGCGCTGGGTGATGTCGATGGTGACGGTTTTCTCGATATCGTGATCGCCAACCAGGGACAGCCCAACCTTATCTATATCAACGACGACTTCGGTAATTTCAACGATTCCGGTGCTCTGCTGGGTGAATATGACAGTAACGCTATCGCACTGGGTGATATCGATGGTGACGGTGACCTTGATATGGTGGTGGCCAATGAGAACGAAGGCAACCGGGTCTACATCAATAATGGTATCGGTGGCTTCACTGACACCGACCAGTCACTAGGCACCAATGACAGTCGAGGAATCGCACTCGGTGATACCGATGGTGATGGTGATCTCGATATGGTGGTCGCCAATCAGAACCAGGGTAACCGGGTCTACATCAATAACGGCTCCGGCACATTCAAAGATGATGACCAGTCACTGGGCACATACAGCAGCCAGTCAGTCGCCCTGGGCGATCTGAATGGCGATGGCTCTCTGAGTATCGTCATAGCCAATGCCTTACAGGGCAACCGGGTTTATAACTATGTGCAGGAAGAGTTTGATCTGTTCAACCCTGCGCCTTAACCATTATTAAATAGAAGATCTAAACCGCTGGTTGAGATGATAAGGTAGCCAGCTCATTTACCCCCAACTCTTATTTATGCTTAATCATTCAATCTTCATGTTTGTTATCGGCTGGGTGCTGTGGTTTATCACTGACAAACACCCGGCAGCTCTTGGCACGATCGTGCCAGGTGAGCTCGATAGCCTGCTGCACAATTTTCAACTGGCTTTTGATATGCTGAAAGCCGGTTACCTTAAGGCGTCATTTGTTTTTATCTGGAAGGCGCATTACATCACCCTTTCCATCATCGCCGGGCTGTTAAGCTCGATTCTCTTCCAGGCTGCTTCCAATGTATTGCGTCGGCGCAAACTGCGCGACCTGATGTGGCCAAAGAAGATAAATTCCGCCGAAGCTGAGCAACATGCTGAAAAACAGGACTCGGACAACGCTTCCTGACAGTGAAGCTGCCGATAGAGATTTAACCTTTTCCGAATAAGGAGCCGAGGATACCGCGCATGATCTGCCGACCTATCTGGCTACCCATGCTTCTCGCCGCGCTGCTCACCATCGCTTCCATCGGTGACTGCCGTGTACTGCGTCTTTTTGCTGATGTGGGTTTTTTACTTTTCTCTATCTCGGCCGCCGCTGCCATCTTCTCGGTTTTGGCCTTTAACATCTCATAGGCTGATTCGCGATCGATGACTTCATCGTATCTGCCTTTATAGGGTGAGCGCGCCAGGTGTTCCGTGCGCTCCTTTTTGCTCAGCGGTCCGACACGGGACTCGGGCGGTTTGATATAGACATGTTCGACCGGCGTTGGTTTTCCATCGGCATCCAGCACCGAGACCAGGGCTTCGCCGACACCGAGTTCGGTAATCAGTTGCTCGCTATCGATCTGCGGGTTCTGCCTGAACGATGAAGCGGCAGCTTTTACTACCCGTTTATCTTTTGGCGTAAACGCGCGCAGGGCATGCTGTATCTTCATACCCAGCTGGCCGAGGATATCTTCAGGTATGTCCATCGGGCTCTGACTGACAAAATAAACACCGACACCTTTAGAACGTATCAACCTGACGACCTGCTCTATCTTATCGACCAGGGCATCGGGGGCGTCATCGAAGATGAGATGTGCTTCATCAAAGAACAGCACGAACTTTGGCCGGTCGGCATCGCCGACTTCCGGCAGGTTCTCGAACAACTCGGCGAGCAGCCAGATGAGGAAACAGGCATATAACTTCGGTGACTGATGGATCAGCGTGCTCACGTCGAGAACGTTGACCACACCGTTACCGGAAAAGTCGGTTTTCATCAGGTCATCCAGTACGACCGCCGGTTCGTTGAAAAAGTTTTCTGCACCCTGTTCTTCCAGGATCAGGAGTTTCCTCTGGATGGCACCGATACTCGCTGAAGAGATATTGCCGTATTCGGCTTTCAGTTCTTTTGCATTTTCCGCCATCCACACCAGCATCGAACGCAGGTCTTTAAAATCGAGCAGTAACATGCCATTGTCATCAGCGATCTTGAAACAGGAATAAATGATGCCACTCTGGGTGTCGTTCAACTCGAGCAGGCTGGACAGTAACAGCGGCCCCATGTCAGAGATGGTGGTGCGGATATTGTGCCCTTTGACACCGAACAGATCCCAGAACACGGTTGGCACCGGGCGGAACGTATAGTCTTCGATAGCCAGCAGTTTTACCCGTGCGTCGATCTTCGGATGCGGTTTACCGGCAGCGGCCAGGCCGGAAAGATCACCTTTTACATCGGCGAGAAAAACCGGAACACCCAGCCGTGAAAAATTCTCTGCCAGGTTTTGCAAGGTTATGGTTTTACCGGTTCCCGTGGCACCGGCGATCAGCCCATGGCGGTTGGCCATGGCCGCATCCATCGTAAAGAGGCCGTTACTGTTACCGCCGATTAACAATCCTGGTGTGTCACTCATCTAGTGCTCCGATATCCGAAAAGCGAAGCGCCATTAAAACATGAAGTAAGGTGCGTGACAAAGCTACCATCTATTGTCACGAAAGCATTAAAGGGGACAGATCTATTTTAATAAAATAGATCTGTCCCCTTTAAACTCATCTTGAGGCTGCCAGTTTCATCGACCACTGCAGACCAGTTATCGGCTAACCAGGTGGTAGCGCTGACCTCTGTTATCAATGCCGGCCCCTTTATCTGCTGGCCGACTTTCAGACCTGCCCTGTTAATGACCGATACCGCTTGTTCGACACCGGGCATCGTGGTCTCCATGACATCTAGTTCCTCCCACGGTTGCCATGCTGGCAACTTGAATGGCTGGCGCTGCTCGATAACCCGCACCCGCAGGTTGACCAGTTCGATATCGATAGCCAGGTCATGGCCATAACTCTGTTTGTGTTTTTTATGGAACGCCGCTTCGATGTCCTGCAGCCCAGACCATGGCAGGTTGAGGGCATGGCTCTGGCCCTGGTAACGGACATCGACTGTCTGGCTTGTTTTTATCCTGGTCACATCGGCACCCAGTTCTTCAACCGCGTGCTGCAGCAGTTCTTCGAATAGCTTATCGATGCTTTCTGCATCGCAGTCATTCAAGCGTTTATTGATGGTACGCGAGCGTTCACGGCTGGCTTCGGCTGCCAGCATGCCCAGAGCAGACAATACGCCAGCGTTTACCGGTACCAGTGCCTTGCTCATCTCCAGTTCTTCTGCCAGCGCACAGACATGCAGGCCGCCGGCACCGCCGAATGATACGAGGATGAAGTCCTGTGGATCTTCACCGCGTTCGACCGACATGACACGCAGGGCACGGACCATGTGATCATTGACCACATCGATGATCCCCCTGGCGGCCTGCTCGTTGCTTAAGCCTAATGGCTCGGCGATGGTGCTGACCGCTTCGATGGCGGCCGCTTTATCCAGCTGCATACCACCACCGAGGAATGCCTGCGGCAACAGTCGTCCGAGCACGACATTGGCATCGGTCACCGTGGGCCATCTGCCGCCTTTGTCATAACAGGCCGGCCCCGGGGAGGCACCTGCGGATTCCGGACCGACCAGCAACAGGCCGCCAGCATCGACCCGCGCGATAGAACCACCACCGGCACCGATGGTATGCATATCCACCATCGGTACGGCTACCGGGTAACCGCCGATCTTTGCGCCGGTGGTAAAACCGATGTTCCCGTCGATGATCGATACATCGGTCGAGGTACCGCCCATATCGAACGACAGCAAGCGGTCTTCGTTCGATACGCTGGCGACATACTGCGCGCCTTTGAGACCACCCGCCGGCCCCGATAGCAGCAGGTTAACCGGGTAGCGTCCTGCCTGCTCGGCACTGGTCGTACCACCGGAACTCTGCATGATGGACAGCGCCACGTCCTGCCTACCCTGACCGGCAAGTTCATTTTCCAGGCGCTGCAGGTAGCCCTGCATCAAGGGACCGACCTTGGCATTTAACGCCGTGGTCATGCCGCGTTCAAACTCCTTATATTCTGGCAATACATCGGAAGAACGACTGATGAATATCTTCACACCAGCCATGTCAGCGATCGCTCGTTCTATCTTCAACTCTTCACTGTCATCGAAAAACGAGAACAGCAGGTTGATGGCGACCGCTTCGGGCGCCAGTGCTTCCAGCTGTTCGATCAAAGCCGACAGGTCCTGCTCGTTGAGCTGCTGCAGGTGTTTGCCCTGCGCACTGAGACGAGAGTTAACCTCGAGACATAACTCTCGTTCGATCAGTGGTGGTTTCTTAATCGGCGTCAAGTTATATAACTCTTCGCGTGCCTGGCGGCCGATGCTGAGAACATCCGCCAGGCCTTTGTTGGTGATATAGGCGGTGCGCACCCCCTTGCCTTCGAGCACGGCATTGGTCGCAACCGTTGAGCCGTGGATGACGGTCAGGTCGCTGGAATCGAGCTTTGCATCAACCCTGGTAAGATCATCGATGCCCTGCAGTATCGCCCGCTCGGGTGAATCTGGCGTCGACAGCACTTTGTGGATGTGAATCGATCGTGATTCGTCATCGAACAGGATGAAGTCTGTAAAGGTGCCGCCGGTATCGACGCCGAGGAATTTGGCCATGCGGTTATTATAAAAGAAATATCATACATAAACGTCATTGCCATCCCGACATGGACCCAGGTTATCAGGGCAACACTATGACGGTTTAACAGGTTCGCTTTGTCATTTTTCGTCATTGCGAGCGGTAGCGTGGCAATCTCATGCAGGCTATACAGTCGCTTAAAGAGATTGCCACGCTACCGCTCGCAATGACGGTTTATGCAAAATTAGCTGGCTTAAGTGCTTGCATGCTTCTGTAATTCAGTAATAATAACGCCCCATGTCATCGCTTATCTCGGTTAACAATCTGACCCGCCACTACGGTGATTTCTGTGCGGTCAATAACATCAGCTTTGAGCTGGCGGCCGGTGACATCCTGGGATTCCTTGGCCCTAACGGTGCCGGCAAGTCGTCTACCATGCAGATGCTGAGCGGTAACCTGGCACCGACCTTCGGTGAGATAAGCATCAACGGCATCGACCTGCTGGAGAATCCGAAAGCGGCAAAAGCCTCTCTGGGTTACCTGCCGGAAAACCCGCCTCTCTATAAAGAGATGACGGTGACCGAGTACCTGCAGTTCTGCGGCCGCCTGCACCTGATCAGCAAGTCACAGCTCGACAGCGTATGCGATTCGGCCATCGAGCGTTGTGGCCTGGGTGATGTTCGCCAGCGCCTGATCCGCAACCTGTCGAAAGGTTACCAGCAGCGTGTCGGTATCGCGCAGGCCATCCTGCATTCACCACCGGTGATCATCCTCGATGAGCCCACTGTCGGACTGGACCCGATTCAGATCCTGGAGATACGCCAGCTGATAAAAACGCTGGGCGAAACGCATGGCATCATACTATGCACCCACATCCTTCCCGAAGTACAGGCGGTATGCAGCCGGGTACAGATCATCAACCAGGGCAGCCTGGTCTACAGCGCGGGCATCGATGAACTGTTGAACAAGCAGAGTACGCAATACGAGATATCACTGGCCTCGACCATCGATCTTGAAACACTTGTCAGCCATGATGCATTCAGCGCGATAGTACAGATCGATGACAACAATTTTATCGCCGATAGCGAATTAAGCGCAGAGCAGCTATCAGAATATATCGTGCAACAGCAATGGGGACTGACCCGCTTTACACCACGGCAGACTTCGCTGGAACAGATCTTCATCGAGCTGACGACCGGAGATGTCGGTATCGACGATGAAAGCATGGACGATAAAACCATGAGCGAGAAGTCGTAATGATACTGACCATCGCAAAACGTGAGTTTTACAGCATGTTCTATTCACCACTGGCTTGGGTGATACTGGCGGTGATTCAGGTCATCCTCGCCTGGTCGTTTTTCACTTCTGTCGATTATTTCTTCAGCATCCAGTCTGAACTGACCACGATAAAAAATGCCCCCGGTGTTACCGACCTGGTGGCTACGCCGCTGTTCGAAGTCGCCAGTATCATCCTGCTGATGGTGATACCGTTGCTGACCATGCGCCTGATCAGCGAAGAGAAACGCAACAGGACTATCAGCCTGTTGCTCAGTTCACCGGTCAGTATCAGCGAGATCGTCATCGGCAAATATCTTGGCCTGTTGTTTTTTATCGTCACCATGCTGTTGTTGATAACACTTATGCCGTTGTCGCTTTCTATCGGCACCGAGCTGGATCTTACCAAGATATTCTCCGGTGTCCTGGGGCTGTTCCTCATGCTGGCAGCATTCAGCGCAGCCGGGGTCTACATGTCATCACTGACCGACAACCCGATGATCGCCGCGATCAGCACTTTCGGTCTGCTGCTTTTTTTATGGCTGCTCAATAACAGCACGGCGGTAGATGGCGGCACCAATGTTTTAAATTACCTGTCGCTGCATACACACTTCGCACCGTTGCTACGCGGCATATTGAATACGCGTGACATCGCTTACTTCTTATTATTCATCGCCGGCTTTATCGTACTGGCAATAAGACAACTCGAAACACAGCGTTTACAGTCATAAGGATGAAAGGCGTGAAACAAAACCGCAGAGGCGTAGAGGCTCAGAGAAAAACATTTAATCGTTTTTTTGCCGCGCCTACGGAGCAGCAATACAGTAAATCTCTGCGCCTCTGCGGTGAAATATTTTAACCATCATGAAACTTTCAAATCAATCACGTTTACAACTCACCATCCAGAAATTTATTTTCCTGCTGCTGTTCATCAGCAGTATTGGCATGCTGGCGTGGATCAGCAACTACTATAGCTACCAGTTTGATCTCACAGCAAACAAACGCCACTCATTATCCAGCAACAGTGTCGACCTGCTCAACACCCTGGACGGGGCTGTTACCGTTAATGCTTATACCAGTGATGATGTGACCAAACAGGCGATCAATGAGATCATCTCGCGTTACCAGCGGATAAAGTCAGACTTTAACCTGCGCCTGCTGAATCCCGACATCGATATCGAACAGGTACAGAAGGACGGCGTGGTGATGAACAAACCGTTTGCCTTCGTCATCTATTATAACGATCGCATGGAACATATAGACTCGTTGAGCGAGCAGTCGATCAGCAACGCATTATTAAGATTGAGCCGGCGCGATAACCAGAAGGTGGTTTTTTTGAGCGGCCACGGTGAACGCGACATCGACGGTAGCGATAACCGTGCTTATACCACGCTGAAGCTGCAGTTAAACGATATGGGTTTCAACCTGCTGACAGTAAACCTGTTAGACAACCCCCTGCCTGCAAGCACCAGCTTGCTGGTCATCGCTGCACCTGCGAATGATTACCTTGCCGGTGAGATCGAACATATCCAGAGATACCTCGACGATGGTGGCAACCTGTTATGGCTGGCCGACCCGGGTGAACTGTTCGGTCTCGAGAAGATAGCAACATCATTCGGCCTGCAGTTACAGGACGGCACCATCATCGATAACAATACAGAGCTGCGACAGACACTGGGTATCGAGCACCCGGCGATCATCCCGGTAACCGAGTATTTTCCACACATCGTTACCAACACCATCCGTTATAACACGCTATTTCCGCTGGCACGTGGCATCAGCCCGTTAACCAACGACAGCAGCGTGAATAACTGGCAGGCAGAGGCGCTGTTTAACTCTAATGCTAAGAGCTGGAGCGAGGTCGGCGGGCTGAAAGAAGAGATGGTATTTAATTCCAGCGAAGGCGATGTCGCCGGACCGATCACCATGGCCGTTGCTCTACATCGCCCGAAAACAAAACAGCATGACTCTGCATCAGCTGCCGGTTCGCAGCGAATAGTCATTATCGGTGATAGTGATTTTCTATCAGATAATCATATCGGTGCTGGCGCCAACCTTAACCTCGGGTTAAATATATTTAACTGGTTGATCGGTGATGATGACTTCATCTCTGTCGAAGTCAAACCAGCGGCAGATACAAAACTGACGCTGGATGACACGCAACTAGTCATCATCGGCTTTGGTTTCTTCCTGGTCATCCCGTTAATCTTATTGATCATCGGCTTCCGTATCTGGTTCATCCGCAAGAATAGATAATCAAGAACTGGTAATATAGAAACTGGTCATGTATAAAAATAATATCCTTAACCTGGTCCTGTTCCTGGTCGTTATCTCACTCGCCTCGGTCATCTACTTCAGTGAAGAGGTCAGTACCGAGCTGGACAGGCTTACCGCCCTCGATGTTGCCGAGATCACTTCGATCAGCATTCAGCACAACAGCAACACCACGGCGATTACAAAACAGGCAGACGGTCACTGGCAGATAATGCAACCGGTGAATATCGCAGCCAATGATTTTCGTATCAGATCGGTACTGGAACTGGTCAATGCACCGGTACATAGCCGATATCCGGTAACCGAGATCAACCTGGCGAACATAGGATTAGACAAACCGGTTACCACGATAAAGTTCGATGAACTCAGCATCGCTTTCGGCATCGTTAATCCTGCGACCGAATTACGATACCTGAGGCTGGGCGATTCTATCTACACCATAGAAGATGCCTATTACCCGCTATTGAGCTCTCACTTCGGTACCCTGGTATCACTTAACCTGTTACCGAAGAACAGCCGCATCGAGAAACTGATCCTGGTTAACCAGACCATCTCCCGGGATGACAAAGGTTTCTGGCAGAGCAATATCGCTATCAGTGCTGACCGTATCAACGAGGCCATCGAACACTGGCAGGATGACCAGGCCTTCGGCGTTCACAGCCACATGGAAAGGGAACCACTCGGTGAAGTCTTTATCTACCTGGATAAGCAGCAACAACCCGTCAGCTTCATCATCACCGATACCGACCCCTGGCTGATCCTTGCCCGTCCTGAAATCGGTCTGGAATACCATCTGGATATCGAGGCATACGATAAGCTGATCGTACCGCAGTAATATCATCGAACAATATAAAACCGTATAATAAAGCGATAATCTTTCAGAGGAAAAAACGATGGCAATGAGCAGACATTTTGGTTGGGACAGTTTCCTGGTACGTTTCGTTTTCGCAATCATCGTCGTTTTCGCTACTTATAATCCCGAAGGCGTATCTTACTATCACTGGATCGCTGAAGAGTTTCCAACGTTTACCGTGTTCAAAGCTTTCGTCGGTGTCGTGCTGCTGATCGGCTGGATAATTTTGATCCGTGCCACCCTCGGTTCACTCGGCTTTATCGGCATCATACTGGCTTCCGCTTTTTTCGGCCTTGCGATATGGCTGATCATCGATGTCATCGGCCTATCGGCTGACAGCCAGCGCGTCATCAGTTACATCGTCGCGATCATGCTTGCCAGCGTATTGAGCATCGGTGTCTCCTGGTCGCATATCCGTCGTCGTATCACTGGCCAGATCGATACCGATGAGATCGAACGTGATGATGTCTAGGCCGGGACAGAACGCAACAGTATCCTGATCTTACCTGTCTAGCTAGACTCCCCTGACATGCCTGAACTGCCGGAAGTTGAGACCAGCCGTCGCGGTATCGAACCTCACCTGAATAACAGGACCATCTCCGATATCACCATCCGTCAGCACAAGCTGCGCTGGCCGATTCCGAAAGACCTGCCGTCACTGGCGAAAGGTCAGAAGATCCTCGAGGTCTGTCGGCGCGCGAAATACATCTACCTGAAACTTGATAACGGCAATATCATCATCCACCTCGGCATGTCTGGCAGCCTGCGTATCTGCACCAGCAAAACCGCGCCGGAGAAACATGACCATATTGACATCGTTGTCTCCAGTAAAAAGATATTACGCCTGCGTGACCCGCGGAAGTTCGGCTGCGTGTTATGGCAACCGGGCGATATCAACCAGCACAAACTCATCAACCCGCTGGGCCCCGAACCGCTGGAAGATGATTTTCATGCCGAGTACCTGCATAAAAAAGCACACAAACGGCAATGTTCGATCAAGGCGCTGATCATGAACAGCCATATCGTTGTCGGGGTCGGTAATATCTATGCCAGCGAAGCGCTGTTTCGTGCCGGGATAAACCCAAAACGTAAAGCAGGAAATATCTCACTGCCACGCATGCAGAAACTGGTCGATGCGATCAAGCTCACGCTGTCGCTGGCGATCGATGAAGGTGGTACCACCCTGCGCGACTTTACCGGCATCAGTGGTCAACCCGGTTATTTTGCACAGAAGCTTCTGGTATATGGCCTTACCGGTAAACCATGCAGTGTCTGCGGTAAGCCGATAAAACAGATAACACAGCAGGCGCGTTCAACGTTCTATTGCGCTAAGTGCCAGCGATGATTGTCCTGCTTTTTTCTCAGGCATTGTGGTTCTCGCAACACGGGCGAGGTACTCTTCTTTAGTTTTTATATTTCTCTTTTTGACGCTACTTAGGTACGTGGATTGATACCGTGAGTTTCGCTGATACTGCGATTATTCTTAATATTTACGATTGATTTTTTACTCGGGCATTGCCGTAGTCGCACGGCGGGCGAGGTACTCTTTTGCAACAGCCCAAAAGAGTACCCAGAAAAGGCCGCCACTTCAGCTGCGCCCCTTGAGAAGCAGGGGTGCCCATCGAAAAGGCATGGTTAGCATGCTGCGCCAGAACTCGTAAACAACACTCAGACAGCTGTCGCAGAAAGCCCATGCCAACCACACCCTTTCGCTGGCTTGCTAAGGTGGAATGAAGGTCAAAGTCAAAAGCATTTATAAACCAAATTGCCTCGATCCTGTCATCTCGACGAAGGAGAAATCTTAAATCGCTAGAGTGAAAGATCTCTCCTTCGTCGAGATGACATGGTTTAAGAGAAGGTGTTTCTGTTTATTCGTTTTTGACCTTATCTCGCATTAGCCAAGCCATTGATTTGTTGTCGGCATCATGAGCTTTCTGTGAAAACTGTCTGAGCGTCATCTGCGAGTTTTTTCACAGCATGGTGCCGACAACACAGCAATGGGAACCCCGTGCTTTTTACGGGGCGCCAGGCGTAGCGACGGCTTTTTTTGGTTACTTTTTTTAGCTGCTGCAAAAAAGTAACTCGCCGTAAAAGGCGAAACTCACGAGTAACAATCCACGTACCTAAGTAGCGTCAATAAAAGCAACTATAGAAATAAGGAACGAGTACCTCGCCCGCGGTGCGACTACCGCAATGCCAAAATAAAGAACAATGTAAATGCTAAACACCAAGCCCCCAGTGCCTCTATACCTGGAGGTTATGTTTCTCAAAATACTTCAATAAGGATATACTTCTCACTTGTAACTCTAAGAGCATTCTAAATGACTTCCATCGGCACTCCCCTTTCAAGCACGGCAACCAGAGTATTATTCTGCGGCGGCGGCGAACTCGGTAAAGAAGTCGTCATCGAGCTACAGCGTTACGGTGTCGAAGTCATCGTCGTTGACCGTTACCAGAACTCACCGGCGATGCAGGTGGCTCATCGCAGTCACTCCATATCTATGCTCGATGGCGAAGCACTGCGCAACATCATCGAGACCGAAAAACCCGATTACATCGTGCCAGAGATCGAGGCCATCGCCACCGATACCCTGGTCGAACTGGAGAGCGAAGGATTCACCGTGATCCCGACTGCCAGGGCCGCCAGCCTCACCATGAACCGCGAGGGCATCCGACGGCTGGCAGCAGAAGAACTGGGACTAACCACCTCGCCATACCAGTTTGCCAGCAGCCGAGAAGAGTTTGATGATGCGATTAAAAACATCGGTATCCCCTGCGTGGTAAAACCGATTATGAGTTCTTCCGGCAAAGGCCAGAGCACCATCAAGACCGAGACAGATATCGATACTGCCTGGAACTATGCGCAGGAAGGCGGACGAACCGGTGCCGGAAAAGTCATCGTCGAAGGTTTCGTCGATTTTGATTACGAGATAACACAACTTACGGTCAGGCATATCGACGGTACCAGCTTCTGCGAACCTATCGGCCATGTACAGGTCGACGGTGATTACCGGCAATCGTGGCAACCGCAGGCCATGTCGGACGATGCTATAGCAAAAGCGCGCGACATGGCGACAAAGATAACTGCAGCATTGGGTGGTCGCGGCATCTTCGGCGTCGAACTGTTTATCAAGGGCGATGAGGTAATCTTCAGCGAAGTGTCGCCACGTCCTCATGATACCGGCATGGTGACGATGATCTCACAGGACCAGTCACAGTTTGCGCTGCATGCTCGCGCGATACTCGGTTTACCGATTCCTGAGATAACTTTTCATGGACCGAGCGCTAGCAGCGTGATCCTGGTCAGTGGAGAATCTGATCATGTAACGTTTAATGGCATCGAAGAAGCGCTATGCCAGGCCAATACCCAGGTACGATTATTCGGCAAACCTGAAGTCAGCGGACAACGTCGCATGGGCGTAGCCCTGGCTCGCGATACTACGGTGGAAGCTGCCAGACAAAAAGCGATGGACGCATCGTCAAAGATCACTGTCACCCTATAACAATAACCAACAAACCGACCTATGAAGATATTAAACAGATACTTATTACTCGCACTTCTTTTCTTCAGCACCAATATCTACTCGGTTGAAGTCATTCCCCTGCTCGGTTTCCGTGGCGGCGGTGAGTTCATAGATACGGCCACAAACAGAAAACACACACTTGAGAGTTCTGAGATCTATGGACTAATCCTTAGCTGGCCATACGAACGCGGCAAGAACTTCGAAGTTTATTATAGCCACCAGTCCACCAACCTAAACTCGATCACTGTCAGTGCGCCTGCACCGAACGACAGGGTCGACATCCCCCTGTCCATAGATTATCTTCACTTCGGTGGCACAGCCCCTATCTCTGATGAAGATAAACTGAAAACCTTTGTCAGCGGTGGCCTTGGTTTTACTTACATGAGCCCGGACTATACCGGTGCTCAATCCGACCTGCGGGCATCGCTTAGTATCGGTGTTGGCCTGAAATGGCCGATGACGGACAGGATATCGCTGCGACTGGAAACACGCGGACTGGCCACCCTGTATAACAATAACTCTGCCATCTTCTGTAGCGGTGGCTGCGCCATCTCAGTCAGTGGCAACATGTTCCTGCAGGCTGAAGTTTTTGCCGGACTAGGTTTCAGATTTTAAACCTATAGTTTAATCATTCAAAATATACATAAACGAAACAAGCAGATTCCGTCATCATGAGCGGCAGCGAAAGATCTTGCTTTTGCGTTTTCATTACCGGGAACTAGACCCTTCGCTGCCGCTCAGCATATATAACCATGAACAAAAAAAAGCACTCATGAAGAGTGCTTTTTTATTTCTGCAAATCGACCGCTTAGAAATTATAAACCAGGGTCATCGCTGCTTCCGTATCTGTTTTTTCCGTTGTAGTAGGATCCGGCACCTCAGACTTATGTCTTACGGTATAGGTAAACTTCAATGCAAGGGTCTTGTTGATGTTTGCCTGTATACCTGTCACTGACTTACTCTCAGTGTATTCTTCACCGATATCAAAATTCAGGTCCTGTGTGAATTTTGAGTTATCGGTAATCGCCCACCAGTATTTAGCCGCCAGTACTAATAGTGCCTCGCTATCCGACTCACCGTTATCTGGTTTGACAAATCTGACACCAGGACCGATCTCGAGATCCAGTTCCATGTTGTCCTGCTTGATGGCTTTTCGGCCATAACCCAGTGATACAGAATTCTCATACTCGAAACCGCTGAAGCGGTCCTTTTTGAGTTTGATCTGACCAAATGCATAGTCTAATTCGGTAAACTTATAATCAGATTTACCGGTCAGTTCATAACGCTCAGCAGAGACAACCGTTTCACCAGTAGTCGCATCTTCCGATTGCTGACCATAACCTTCAGCATGACCGGTATGGCGCCACTTTTCGACCTCATATACCGCATCAGCTTTCAATGCAGTAGTCTGTGTCTCGGTATTACCTGTCGTTCTTATGAAACCCAGTTCGACCGAGCTCGTCCACGGTGATTTCTCTTCCGGCTTGACTTCATCTGCAGCTGAGACACTACCTGTCACAGCTAACAGCCCGGCAAGCATCATAACATTGCTTCTTTTCTTCATTACTTTTTCCTTTACTAACATTTTCTATAATTTTTTATGCTTTCTAGGCAGCTTTATCCTGATGTATATCCATCTGAGGATATGGGATCGAGATACCTTCTGCATCGAAAGTTAATTTTATCTTTTCGTGCACATCGCTATAAACACCCCAGTAGTCCGAAGTCTTACACCATGGACGAACATTGAAGTTAACGCTGCTATCTGCAAGCTCACCAACGACGACTGCAGGCGCTGGATCAGCAAGTATGCGTTCGTCTTCAGACAGTATTTTCTTGATGATATCTTTTGCTTTCAGCAGGTCATCGTCATATCCAATACCAAAAACCATATCGACTCGGCGTGTTTCACGTCGCGAGTTATTAGTGATGGTGCCGCCGTAAATTTCACCGTTAGGAACGATGATTTCCCTGTTATCACCAGTGCGCATTGTGATACTGAAGATACCAATCTGCTCAACAACACCAGCTACACCTGCCGCTTCAATAAAGTCGCCATCACTGAATGGACGGAAAATAATCAGCATAACGCCTGAAGCCAGGTTTTGCAGCGTACCCTGTAATGCCAAACCAATAGCCAAACCAGCAGCACCGATCAAGGCAATCATTGACGTTGTATTTACACCTAGCTGGTCTAAAGCTGCGATGACAACAAACAGTAATAATACGGTTTTAATTATTGACGCAATAAAGTTAATAAGAATATTGTCAACCTTTGCTTTGCCCATTAATTTTTTAGCAAACTTGGTTATAACGTTAACAATAAACTTACCAACAATAAATATAGCCAGCGCCATGACTATATTTATGCCCCACGGCAAGACATAAGTTTCAATTAATTGCTGTATATCGATACTGCTCAGATTTTCTGGCATCACATTACTCCTGTTTTTGATTAATTTTGTTGCTGAATTATAACCATGCGAGTTATTTAATAAACCCTTGAAGGCAATACGTAACAATTGTTAACACTTTTTAACATGGACGTGGTTTTCAGCGACTGAAGATACTAGCATAGTAGAATGGTAATGAGGCTACTACAAACGGCTAAAACATCACCATATGTCACAAAAAGTGCATATTTGTTGATAAAATGACAAATTATACGATTTTTTTACTACAATGGCTCCAACAACTAACTCTATTTTTTATTATCATGATTATAGATATTCCCGGCGTTTCAGAAAGAAGACAGTCACCACGTTACGAAATAGAACTCTCTGTAGACCTGGTTCTAGAGAACGGCAGCATACTTACAGTGAGTACTCGTAATATCTCCAGCAGTGGTCTGCAGATCATCTGCGATACCTGGGTCACCGATGAGATAGAACCTCGCGGTATCCAGAGTCACGCGATCAGCCATATTCGCCTGAAAGCGATTACAGAACTGCCGATCGGTGACGAACAAAGAAAACTATACGCAAACAGCAGATTAATGTCGGTACAGAGGATGTCTCAGGACGTATACATGCTGAACCTGGCTTTCATCGATTTTGAAAATGGTTCTGAGCAGAACCTGGATAAATTCCTTGACCAGTTCCAGCAAAAAAAAACTGTGATTAATTCGTATGCCTGAGATTTGATGGCAAGATAACCAGTCAGTCAATAAAAAAGCCGTATATTTATAAATATGCGGCTTTTTTGTTTTCATACAACTATTCAAACAATTAACCCGGTTATGGCAGTAAGGTATCGCCCATCAGGAACCTGTCGATCTCACGTGCTGCTTCACGACCTTCGTTGATACCCCAGACGACTAACGACTGACCACGACGGCAATCACCAGCAGCAAACACGCCGTCGATATTGGTCGTGTACTTACCATGCTTCGCCTGGTAGTTCGAACGCGCATCATATTCTATTTCCAGCGCATCACTGACGTAATGTTCAGGTCCGAGGAAGCCCATCGATAACAATACCAGTTCGGCTTTCCAGACTTTTTCGGTACCCTCGATCTCTTCCATGTTCCAGCGATCATCGACTTTTGACCATTTCACTTCAACGATCTTCACACCGGCAACATTGCCATTGCCGTCATCGATAAATTCCTTGGTCAGGATCTGGTATTCACGCGGGTCACGTCCGAAACGTTGTGCGCTCTCTTCATGTCCGTAATCGACACGGTGGATCAACGGCCACAGTGGCCACGGATTATCTTCGGCACGTTCCGCGGGGGATTGTGGCAGCAGCTCGAAATTGACCATCGACTTGCAACCATGACGCAATGAAGTACCGATGCAGTCGGTACCGGTATCACCACCACCGATGACGATGACATTCTTACCTTCAGCAGATATAAAGTTACCGTCATTCAGGTCAGAATCGAGCAGACTCCTGGTATTTGCTGTAAGGAATTCCATGGCAAAGTGAACACCGTTCAGATCGCGGCCGGGAACTTCCAGGTCGCGCGCTTTGGTCGCACCCGTGGCAAACAGCACAGCGTCATTTTCTTTGTACAATGTTTTAACGTCTACCGCATTGTCTCCGCTGCCGCCGACATCCGCACCAGTGACAAAAGTAATACCTTCTTCTTTCAACAGGTCGACACGTCGCTGCACGACATCTTTGCCGAGCTTCATATTCGGAATGCCGTACATCAGCAGACCACCGATACGATCAGCACGTTCATAGACAGTGACACCGTGACCGACCTTGTTGAGTTGTGCAGCTGCAGCCAGACCTGCAGGACCCGAACCGATAACGGCAACCTTCTTGCCAGTGCGATGTTCAGGTGGTTTCGCATTGACCCAGTTTTCAGCAAAACCTTTATCGATGATGGCGTTTTCGATATTTTTAATGGTGACGGCAGGGTCAGTTACACCCAAGTACACAGGAACCCTCACAGGGTGCCGGGCAGACGCGACCGGTAAACTCAGGGAAATTATTGGTTTTGTGCAGACGGTTCAATGCTGGCCGCCACTGATCGGTATAGACCAGGTGGTTCCATTCAGGGATCAGGTTATTTACCGGGCAGCCATTATCAGACTGACAGAATGGGACACCACAATCCATGCAACGCGCACCCTGGGTTTTAAGATGTTCGACATCATGCAAACCAGTAAAGATCTCACCATAATCTTTCACCCGTAAACTGACTTCGCGATAATCTTCTGTCTTACGCTTAAACTCTTTAAAACCGGTTGGTTTACCCATTACGTCTTCTCTAATTTTTTACTTAATACTTACTATTAATAACCAACAAAAAATTAAACTCCGTCATCGCGAGCGGAGCGTGGCGATCTTCTATAGACATCTCAGTCGCTAAACGAGATTGCCACGCTCCGCTCGCGATGACGGTTTAATATTTCATCGTACGCTTACACTAAGCGACCGCTTGCTCTTCGCGTTTTTTCATTTCCTGCAATACACGTTTGTAATCGGTCGGCATCACTTTAACGAACTGTTTAACTGTTTCTGACCAGTTATCCAGTGCCGCTTTCGCCACGTCTGAGCCAGTGTACTTAAGGTGATTCTCTATCAATATTTTAACTTCATTGATATCTTCTTCGACTTCCAGTGCTTCGAGCTCGACCATGCCCATATTGCATAATGGTGCAAAAGTTTTCTTCCTGTCCCAGATATAGGCGATACCACCACTCATGCCAGCAGCAAAGTTACGACCGGTTTCACCCAGCACGACGACACGACCACCGGTCATGTATTCACAACCATGATCACCGACGCCTTCGACTACTGTCTTCGCACCACTGTTACGGACACAGAAACGTTCAGCAGCGATACCCCTGAAGTACGCCTCACCAGAGGTAGAACCATATAGAACAGTATTACCAACGATGATATTTTCTTCGGCAACAAAAGTACTATCCTTCGGCGGGTAGACGACTAAGCGACCACCGGACAGGCCTTTACCGGCATAGTCATTGGCATCGCCTTCGAGTTCGATAGTTACACCTTCATACAACCAGGCACCCAGACTCTGACCGGCAGAACCGTTAAGCTTGATATGCAGGGTATCATCCGGCAGTGGTTTACCCATATGTGCTTTTGCCAGCTCGTGGGACAGCATGGTACCGACTACACGATTAGTGTTTACCACGGGCAGTTCCATGGAAACCGCTTCGCCATGTTCGATGGCCGCTTTAGCACGTTTGATGATCTCGTTATCGAGTGCTTTTTCCAGTCCATGATCCTGCGTCTGTGTGCGATAAACTTCCACGCCTTCATGCGGTTTAACTGCTGGCGTTAACAGTGCAGAGAGGTCGATGCCTTTTGCTTTCCAGTGATCGATCGCGGTGTCTGCTTCTAACACGTCGACGCGGCCGATCATCTCGTTCACCGAACGGAAACCCAGTGAAGCCATATGTTCGCGCATATCTTCGGCCACCATGAACAGGTAGTTGACGACGTGCTCTGGCTTACCTTTGAACTTCTTACGCAGCTCTTTATCCTGTGTCGCGATACCGACCGGGCAGGTATTCAGATGACACTTACGCATCATGATACAACCCAGCGTGATCAGAGGCGCAGTTGAAAAACCAAATTCTTCAGCACCTAACAAGGCAGCGATCGTGATGTCACGGCCGGTCTTCAGCTGACCATCGGTCTGGATAACAACGCGTGAGCGCAGGTCGTTCATCACCAGCGTCTGGTGTGTTTCTGCAACACCGAGCTCCCAGGGCAGGCCTGCATGCTTCACTGATGTCAGTGGTGACGCACCGGTACCACCGTCATGTCCGGCGATCACGATATGATCTGAGAATGCCTTGGTGACACCGGATGCGATAGTACCGACACCGATCTCAGCAACCAGTTTCACACTGATACGTGCAGACGGATTTGAGTTTTTAAGGTCATGGATGAGCTGTGCCAGATCTTCGATCGAGTAGATATCATGATGCGGTGGCGGACTGATCAGGCCAACGCCCGGAGTCGAGTGACGTATGCGTGCGATATTGACATCGACTTTACCACCCGGCAACTCGCCACCTTCACCAGGCTTTGCACCTTGCGACACCTTGATCTGTAACTCATCAGCGTTGGTCAGATACCAGTTGGTCACACCGAAACGGCCAGAGGCGACCTGCTTGATCGCTGACCGCTTGGAGTCACCATTCGCCATCGGTATAAAACGCTCGGCATCTTCACCACCTTCGCCGGTATTCGACTTGCCGCCGAGACGGTTCATCGCGATGGCGAGTGTCTCGTGGCTCTCGGCCGAGATAGAACCGAAACTCATGGCACCGGTGACAAAACGTTTGACGATATCTTTTGCCGGCTCGACCTCGTCCAGCGGGATAGCACCACCGTTAGCGCCATCTTTAAATCGTAACAGGCCACGCAGGGTCGCACGGCGTGTCGAATCATCGTCTGAAACCTTGGCGAACTGTTTATATGCTTCACGGCTGTTGTTGCGTGCAGCATGCTGGATGTTAGCGATGGTCTGCGGATTCCACATATGAACTTCGCCACCGCTGCGCCAATGGAAATCACCCGGATTATCCAGCATCGGCAGGCGCACCAGGTCACGGCTCGGGTAAGCTTTTTCATGACGGCGCAGAGACTCTTCGGCCAGCACTTCCAGGTTGACACCTTTGATGCGACTAGCCGTGCCTTTGAAACAGCGCGCGATAACGTCTTCACCCAGACCGACGGCTTCGAAGATCTGCGCGCCTTTATAAGAATGCAATGTCGAGATACCGATCTTCGCCATCACTTTCAACATGCCTTTGGCAACACCTTTACGGTATGCAGCGACGATTTTTTCATCATCAAATTTATCGCCATCGAGCAGGCCTTCACGCTGTGACTGGAACAGGGCTTCAAAAGCTGCGTATGGATTAATAGCATCTGCGCCATAACCGATCAGCAGGCAGTGATGATGCACTTCACGTGCCTCACCCGTTTCCAGCACGATACCGATACGCGTACGCTCCTGGTTTGCCACCAGGTGGTGATGTACCGCACCGGTTGCCAGCAGGGTACTTACCGGCACACGCTGTGCAGAGATAGCGCGGTCAGATAATACGATGAGGCTATAACCATCTCTGATGGCAGCACGCGCTTCATCACATATCTCATCCAGACGTTTACCCAGGCCGGCCGTACCTTCAGATTTATCATAGGTAATATCGATGGTTTTCGCTTTCCAGCCTTTGGTATCGATGTGTTTCAGGCAGGCCAGCTCTTCATTGGTCAGGATCGGGTGCGGCACACGAAGACGGTGGGCATTCTGCTCTGTTATTTCCAGCAGGTTGCCTTCCGGACCGATGTAACACTCCAGCGACATCACGACTTCTTCGCGGATTGAATCGATCGCGGGATTGGTTACCTGTGCGAACAACTGCTTGAAATAGTCATAGATCATGCGTGGTTTGTCCGAGAGACAGGCCAGCGCAGAATCGTTACCCATCGATCCAACCGGGTCACGCAGTTCACGCACCAGCGGCAGCAGCATGAACTGCATGGTCTCCACGGTATAACCGAATGCCTGCATGCGCGGGATGATGGTCTCTGGATTAAAACCATGCGGCTCTTTTTCACAGCCCAGTTCAGATAACCTGATCTCCTGGTTATTCAACCATTCACCGTAAGGACGCTGCGTTGAGAAATCTTTTTTCAGCACTTCATCAGAGATCAACTCGCCCTTGTCAAAGTCGATAAGGAACATCTTTCCTGGCTGCAGACGCCCTTTAAACTTGACGTCAGCAGGATCTACATCGACCACACCCACTTCAGATGCCATGATGACGCGGTCGTCTTTTGTCAGGTAATAACGGCTTGGGCGCAGACCATTACGGTCGAGCAGCGCACCGATATAATGGCCATCGGTAAACGCGATAGATGCCGGCCCGTCCCACGGTTCCATCATGGTTGAATTGAAACGGTAAAAATCTTTTTTTGCCTGGTCCATATTTTTATCAGACTGCCAGGCTTCCGGTACCATCATCATAACGGCATGCTGCAGGCTACGACCGGACATGAGCAAAAACTCTAATACGTTATCGAAGTTGCCCGAGTCAGAACAGTCATTTTCTGCGATCGGGAACAGCTGCTCGATATCGCAGCCGAAATCATCAGACTTCACCACACCCTGACGGGCGGTCATCCAGTTACGGTTGCCCAGCAGGGTATTGATCTCACCGTTATGGCTCATATAACGGTTTGGTTGTGCCCGATCCCATGAAGGGAAAGTATTGGTGCTGAAACGTGAATGCACCATCGCGATGTGCGATGCATAGTCAGTATCCTGCAGATCCAGGTAAAACGTTTTCACCTGCGTGGCGTTGAGCATGCCTTTATAGATGATGATGCTGGGCGACAATGAACAGATATAGAAAATCTTTCTCTGTGACAGTGACTTGTCATATCGCAGATCATGCGTGCTGCGTTTACGGATCACGTAGAGCTGGCGTTCGAACTGCTTGCCCTCGACACCGTTTGCCGCGATATAAAGCTGCATGATCATCGGTTGTGACAGACGTGCGGTCGGACCGATATCGGCGCCATCGGTATCGATCGGAACTTCACGCCAGCCAAGACATGTCTGCCCCTGTTGTTCGATGAGTTTTTCTACGCCCTCGATACACTTCTGACGCTGCGCCTCATCTGTAGGCAAAAATACGTTACCTACAGCATATTGACCCGCCGCCGGCAGATCCACACCAAGGTCTTTTTTTGCCACCTTTACACAAAAATCATGCGGCATACCGGTCAGGATTCCCGCACCGTCACCCGTCGTTGGCTCACATCCACAGCCACCGCGATGCTCCATACGCTGCAGCATAATTTCGGCATCTAATACGATCTGATGGCTTGGTTTACCCTTGATATGTGCCACAAAACCGACGCCACAACTGTCTTTTTCGAAGGCTGGGTCATACAACCCGTGTTTTTCAGGGAAACCAGTTTTTATCTGTTCTTGCAATGTTGAGCTCATAATTGACCCGTAACCATCCGCGCAGCAACTGCCACTAGAATTTTTTTAATAAAATCAGGTAATTAGCGTAAGCTAAAAAGGTAACGCTTCGTTTTACCGACTAGCCTCGCCATCTCGATTTGCTAACCGGCATAGATACCCACAAATCAGAGACAAGGCCGCCTATCTTAGCGAAAATAAGCACTTATGGAAAGCGTCTACTTTTCTGGCATAAGGCAGGCATGGAACGATAGTTTTTTTGTAAATATTAAAAAATAGTAGGGGTTTTTTAATTGCGCTTACAAGGATCAGGGTTTCCAGCAGTTCATCGAGATCGGTCAGATCATGGGCAAGAAGACAAACGCAGAATTCGCAGAGAACGAGCAGATACTCAAGCAGATAAAAATCATCGGCATCGATCACGTACAGGGCTATCACATATCAAGACCTGTACCACTCAGCCAACTCGGAAAACATGGCTCCTCTGATCACGAAGAAGTAAAGTGAGACAAACCCTTACGTGTAGTAGATCAGACTTGATCTGACAGCTTGATACACTGACTTCGATATATCCTTACAGTTTCCATTGACTCAAATGTATCTGTAATCCGACCCTCGATCAATAATAATAAAAATACTTCTCGCAAAGACGCAGAGAAAAGATGAACATATCAGTGTTTTTCTTTGCGTCTTCGCGAGAGAATATATTTTTTTCTGTTCGGGCGCTCATGGCCGATTTTGCTATATCAGCTTAAACTCTGAGGGTTGGCTAAATGATAGTTTTTAGACCTTCATCTTCATGCTAATTTGTAAGAAGCAGTGCCGGGCTGTTTTATAAACTGTCAGATCATGTTCAAGCTACTACACCTTACGTCACACTGACAGATCACACTACTTCGTTGAACCAGCTATTGAAAAACAGTTCTCCCTGCATCTCCAGCTGGTTCGCAAACTGCTGTGTATCTTCCCTTAACTTTTCTACACTGACACCCTCAGTCTGCATGATCTCACCTATATGACCGATAAACCATTTCTCCATGTCACGCTGTGTTATCTCTGGATGAAACTGCAGAGCCAGGATATTTTTTCCATAACTAAACGCCTGGTGCTGACACCTGTCAGTGGAAGCTAGCAGGGCCGCACCAGACCGGCAGATCAAAGGTCTCACCATGCCAGTGCAGCATGGAACAGTGTTTAGCATCCAGGTAACGTAGTGCAGACTGCTCACCCGCAGCAGTCAGGCTAATGTCATACCAGCCTATCTCCTTCTTTTTCCCGGGATATACCTTCACACCCAGGGCCTCTTGCTATCAGCTGCGCACCGAGACAAATGCCCAATGTTGGTTTGTCTGCCGCTATACGCTGCTTTAATAGACTGAGCTCCTCATCAAGAAAAGGAAACATAGCAGTATCATTTACGCTGATCGGTCCGCCGAGGATAACCAGCAGGCTATCCGATAAGGCATTGATCTGCGACAGGTCGTCCGGCTTTAATGCGAAATCGGCGGCATCGACATAATTCACCCGGTAGCCATGTGCCTGCAACACCGAAGCAAAACTACCCAGGTCTTCAAAAGCCAGGTGGCGAATCACATTGACAGTCTTATTATCTCCCACCATGTTTTTCTCCTATTAGCTCATCCATTGGCGTAAAATATTGCGTTTATAGCGACCAAAATCAACAACTAGAAATTTACCCATAAGACTACCATCATGCCTGCGACATTACACACCAGCCACATAAAAAGCCTGCCCCTGCTGCATAGCGGAAAAGTCCGTGACATCTATGATATCGATGACCAGCATATGCTGATCGTCACCACCGACCGGATCTCTGCATTTGATGTCATCATGCCTACTCCTGTCCCGGGCAAAGGCATCATCCTGAACCAGGTCACCCAGTTCTGGATGAACAAGCTGTCGCACGTCATCCCCAATCAACTCTGTGACCTCAGGCTGGAAGACGTATTACCTGATGCGGCAGAACGTGCCGAAGTGGCGGACCACGCGATGATCGTCAAAAAACTCAAGGCACTGCCTGTTGAAGCTATCGTGCGCGGCTATATCATCGGTTCCGGCTGGAAAGACTACCAGGCCACCGGCACCGTCTGCGGCATCGAACTGCCTGCAGGCATGCAACTGGCCGACAAACTGCCCGAAGCCATATTTACCCCATCGACAAAAGCAGCGGTCGGCGCACATGATGAAAACATCGACTATAATCAATCGAAGGACCTGTTAGGTGAAGATATTGCCCGGCAGGTACGTGATGCCAGCCTGCAACTATACAAAGAGGCTGCAGATTACGCACTGCAACGCGGCATCATCATCGCCGATACCAAGTTTGAATTTGGACTTGATGCAGATGGCCGACTGACGCTGATAGACGAGGTACTAACCCCGGACTCATCACGTTTCTGGCCAAAAGATAAGTACCACCCTGGCAGTAGCCCGGTCAGTTTTGACAAGCAGTATGTTCGTGATTACCTCGAAACACTGGATTGGAACAAGACCGCACCCGGACCTGAACTACCAGACTCAATTGTGACAAAAACAGCCGAAAAATATGCATATGCAAAAAAATTGCTTATGGAGCCTTAAAGAGGACATGTCGCATGCAAGGTGTTTTTATCACGGGTACCAGTACAGAAGTCGGTAAGACTTTCATCGGCGTTGCCATTGCAACCGCACTGACTCAACGCAATATCAAAGTTATCCCGAGAAAACCGATCGAGTCCGGCTGTACCAGGAACGATGACGAACTCATCCCACAGGATGCCGCAGCATTGAAAGAAGCGGCCAACTACCAGGGACCACTCTCTGAAGTCTGCCCCTACCGATTTGAACCACCGGTATCACCCGTTCGCGCAGCGCACCTCGCCGACAAGGTCCTGACCACAGAGCAGCTTGTTAATATTTGCCTCGAAGGCAGTGAACAAGGTTTTTTACTGGTCGAAGGTGCCGGCGGATTCTATTCACCGTTGGCCGAAAACGGCCTTAATGCCGACCTTGCTGTCGCTCTGCAACTGCCCGTGTTACTGGTTGCCGATGACAGGCTGGGCGTACTCAGCCAGGTATTACTCAATGTCGAAGCAATAAAGATGCGTGGCCTGCCTTTAGCTGGCGTGGTGCTAAATCAGCTAAACGGCGATCTTAATGATCACATGGATAACTCGGCGGACTTACGCGAACGACTCGATTGCCCGCTATTTACCATGCCTTATAGTAAGGAGCCAGTTTGCAGAGAGGCAGATGCTTTGATCGATGCGCTGGAGTTGCCTTCTAAATCAAAAGATCCTCATATCAGGGCGGTTGGTTAACTTTACTCACCTTATGGCCAGGTGTATTTCTAGCTACTGAATACTTTTTGTTAGACATTGCCGTTCTCGCACCGCGGGCGAGGTACTCTGCACTAAATTTTATATTTCTCTTTTTGACGCTACTTAAGTACGTGAATTGCTCTCGCGAGTTTCGCGTTGGCATTTGGCATTAATTCTATTTGATACATACTTCTAGTTAGGCATTGCCGTAGTCGCACGGCGGGCGAGGTACTCTTTTGCAACAGCCCAAAAGAGTACCCAGACTAATTTTGCAAGGAGCAAAATTGAACAGCCGTTATTTGGCTGGCCCGAAGGGCAAAACACAGGACGTGTTTTGTAAAAGGCCGCCACGTCAGCTGCGCCCCTAAAAAGCAGGGGTGCCCATCGAAATGGTATTGTTAGCATGCTGCGCCAGAACTCGCAGAAGACGCTCAGACAACTGGCTCAGAAAGCTCATGCTAACAACACCATTTCGCTGGCTTGCTGAGGTGGGCTAAAGATCAAAATCAAAAGCGGTATCGGTGTTAAGTGCTGTGTTCTTTGCTTATTGCTGTTTTGCTTTAATTTTTTAGTTGTTGAATTTACCTCACATCAGCCAAGCCGTTGAGTTAGTACAGCTGTCATGGGCTTTCTGTGAAAACTGTCTGAGCGTTGTCTGCGAGTTTTTTCACAGCATGACAGCTGTACTGACTCAATGGGAACCCCTGTGTTTTTTTGCAGGGGCGCCAGGCGTAGTGACGGCTTTTTTTGGTTACTTTTTTTAGCTGCTGCAAAAAAGTAACTCGCCGTAAAAGGCGAAACTCGCGAGAAAAATTCACGTACCTAAGTAGCGTATAAGAGAAATCGCGGAACGAGTTCCGCTCCTACAGAAAACTATAAATCACACCCATTAAAAAAGCCGGACTGATTACTCAGCCCGGCTCCCAGATTCAATAAGCCCAAAAACTAACTCAGACCAATCAACTCCACTTTAAACACCAGCGTAGCACCCGGCGGAATGACACCACCCGCACCACGCTCACCATACCCCAGCTCAGGCGGAATGGTCAGCTTACGTGAACCACCGATCTTCATACCGGCAACACCCTGGTCCCAGCCTGCGATGACCTGACCATCACCCAGTTTAAAACTGAATGTCTGATTGCGGTCATGACTCGAATCGAATTTAGTACCATCAGTTAACCAGCCGGTGTAATGTACTTCAACGGTATGACCCGCAGCCGCTTCGTCACCATCACCAACGATTTGATCTTCAATTTCTAATCCAGACATAATTACCTCTTCAATTATTCATTCAAATATCGGATCAAAAAAAGGCGGCAATGCCCCCTGTCCCCATACTGTAAAATTACTACTTACTTATAATAATCAATCATGCCTTCAAGTGAGATAGGTGTGATCTTTGAAGCATTACCAGCACAACCAAAAGCTTCGTAACGTGCTTTACAGATGTCTTTCATCGCAGCGGTAGACTCTTTCAGGAATTTACGTGGATCAAAGTTAGAAGTATTGTCAGCCAGGTGTTTACGGATAGAACCCGTAGACGCCATACGCAGGTCAGTATCGATGTTAACTTTAGCAACACCGTTCTTGATACCTTCCTGGATCTCTTCTACAGGTACACCGTATGTCTGGCCCATGTCACCACCGTAGTTGTTGATGATCTCCAACCAGTCCTGTGGCACAGAAGAAGAACCATGCATAACCAGGTGTGTGTTAGGAATACGAGCGTGAATATCACGGATACGATCGATACGTAAGATCTCACCAGTTGGTTCCTTGGTAAACTTGTAAGCACCGTGTGACGTACCGATAGCGATAGCCAGAGCGTCTACACCAGTTGCTTCAACGAAGTCAGCTGCTTCTTCAACAGAAGTTAACAGCATATCCATGTCCAGTTTACCTTCAGCGCCGTGGCCGTCTTCTTCGCCCATCTCACCAGTTTCCAGTGAACCCAGGCAACCCAGCTCGCCCTCTACTGATACACCACCAGCATGAGCCATCTTCACGACTTCGCGAGTCACATCAACGTTGTACTCGAAAGAAGATGGGGTCTTCATGTCAGCCATCAATGAACCGTCCATCATCACAGAGCTGAAACCAGACTGGATAGAACGCAGACATACTGCAGGCTCAGAACCATGGTCCTGGTGCATAACAACAGGGATGTGTGGATACATCTCGATTGCAGCAGAGATCAGGTGACGCAGGAATGGTTCGCCCGCATATGAACGCGCACCGGCAGAACCCTGCATGATGACAGGACTGTTAGTCTCGTCAGCAGCCTGCATGATTGAATGCACCTGCTCCATATTGTTAACGTTAAACGCTGGCATGCCGTAGTCGTTTTCAGCAGCATGGTCCAGTAATTGTCTCAGTGAAATTAAAGCCATTTGAGCTCTCCTATAAAAATAATACTATTTTAAAAAATTATAAATTCTTTGTTCAATATTGCGTAGTTAACGACATATTGCGTTAATGAACACTTACGACCTTCATTATGTTACTACCACCCTGATCGCCTAACATATCTCCCCGAGTGAGTATTATGCGGTCACCGCTTTCGACGATATCTTTACTTTTCAGTAGATCGATCACACCGAGCGTCACATCTTCCGCTGACATATTCGCAAAGTCTGTACGTACCGGATAAACACCACGGTATAAAGTTACCCTACTCAATGTCCTCGGGCTTGACGTCAATGCATAAATCGGGATGCCGGAGCTTATGCGTGACATCCACAATACGGTTGCGCCTGATTCTGTTAATGACGCTATCGCCTTCATCTTAAGATGGTTCGCGGTGTACATTGTAGCCATTGCGATGGCTTCATCAACCCTACCAAAAACAAGGTCTACCCGATGATCCGAGGTCATAGCAACACGCTGTAACTCTGCATGCTCACAGATACGGCCCATCGCCTGTACTGTTTTTGCCGGGTATTTACCCACCGCTGTTTCACCAGACAACATTACCGCATCGGTACCATCGAGAACCGAGTTAGCAACATCGAATACTTCTGCACGTGTCGGAATCGGATTATCAATCATCGACTCCATCATCTGTGTTGCCGTGATGACGACTTTGTTCATAGCGCGCGCCTGCTTGATCAGGCTCTTCTGCAGTGCAGGTAATTCCGCATCACCCATCTCAACACCCAGGTCACCGCGTGCCACCATGATGACATCAGAAGCCTCGATGATCTCATCGATGTTCTCGATCGCTTCAGCACGTTCGATCTTGGTAACGATGCTGGCATCACTGCCTTCAGCCCTTACCAGTTCACGGCACTCTTCAACATCTGCGGCTGTCCTGGCAAAAGATAACGCGACATAATCAACATCCATCGCAGTAGCAGCTTTCAGGTCTTCCTTATCCTTATCAGTCAACGCCAGTGCTGACAGGCCGCCACCTTTCAGGTTGATACCTTTGTTGTTCGACAGCTCGCAGGTATAGACAACCGTACAACGGATCTCTTCACCGACAATCTCATCAACTTCGAGCTCTACACGACCATCATCCAGTAGCAGGATATCGCCGTGTTCGACATCTCTCGGCAGATCTTTATAAGTAATGCCGACACGCTCCTGGGTGCCATCATGCTCACCCAGGGCAGCATCCAGGATAAAAGTTTCACCCCGGATCAATTGAACACGCCCATCTTTGAACTTGTCTGTTCGAATTTTAGGCCCCTGCAGATCAGCCAGGATACCGACGATACGTCCCGTATCTTCACTGCATACACGGATCAGGTCGGCACGGTGCTTCTGTTCTTCATGTGTGCCGTGTGAGAAATTCAAACGAAACACATCTACACCTGCACGAATCATTTCTGTGATCATTTCAGATGAACTGGAACCCGGTCCTAAGGTTGCGACAATCTTCGTTCTGCGCATCGATGTTTGATTTTTATCCTCTAAACGAAAAACGGAACTTACTAAATAGCAGTTCCGTTACTCTTTATTTTTGTTTAGCTGCAAACTCTTCGAGCATCGCAACAGCAGGTAATGTTTTACCTTCCAGGTACTCAAGGAAAGCGCCACCAGCGGTAGATATGTATGAAACCTTGTCATAGATATCGTACTTCTGAATCGCAGCGATGGTATCGCCGCCACCGGCGAGACTAAAACCAGCACTGTCAGCAATCGCCATAGATACTGTCTTGGTACCTTCACCGAACTGGTCAAATTCAAATACGCCTACAGGGCCGTTCCATACGATAGTGCCTGCATTTTTAATGATCTCAGCCAGCTCATTCGCTGAGTCAGGACCGATATCGAAAATCATATCGTCATCTTCAACATCGCCAGCCGCTTTCAATGTTGCTTCTGCATCTTCAGAAAACTCTTTACCGCAGACAACATCAGTAGCGATCGGAATACTTGCGCCACGCTCATGCATTTTCTCAATAAGCGCTTTCGCAGTATCAACCAGGTCATTTTCACACAGAGATTTACCTACATTGTTACCCATCGCTTTCAGGAAAGTATTAGCGATACCACCACCGACGACCAGCTGGTCAACTTTTTCAGACAGTGCTTCTAACACGGTCAGTTTAGTTGAAACCTTAGATCCACCAACGATAGCAACCATCGGACGTGCAGGATTAGCCAGAGCTTTCTCCAGGCTGTCTAGTTCACCCGATAGCAGGATACCGGCACAAGCCAGCGGTGCAAATTTACCTGCACCATGCGTTGAAGCCTGCGCACGATGCGCTGTACCGAAAGCATCCATTACGAAGACATCACATAAAGCTGCGTACTTCTTAGAAAGCGCTTCACCGTCACTCTTCTCACCCGCATTGAAACGAACGTTCTCTAATAAAACGACTTCGCCAGCAGCAACCTCAGGTGCATTATCCAGGTAATCTTTTACCAGGCGTACTTCTTTGCCCAGTTTTTCAGACATGGTTTCTGCGATCGGCTGCATTGAATTTTCTTCATCAACCTTGCCTTCTTCAGGACGACCGCGGTGAGACATCACCATTACTGAAGCGCCTGCTTTCATGCAGTGCTCTACAGTTGGCATCGATGCTGTGATACGCGCATCAGATGTTACCTTGCCATCTTTTACAGGAACGTTAAGGTCAGCACGGATAAGTACGCGCTTACCGGCCAGGTCAAGATCAGTCAGTTTGATAAAAGACATGAATAACTCCAAAAAATTGTTTTAATTTTAAATACTGTTTGTTAAAACTGCTCATTAAAAACCAGCTCTTAACAAACAACACTTGCAGTGTTGTTTAAAGACACCAGCCCGGCTAATGAAAACCAACCGGGCTGAATATCACATAAGTCTCTTTTTCCTTTGCACGCAGATCGCGGAATAAATTATTCAGCATATCCCTATGCTTCACCCCTATCGGGGCTTACGTGAAAAACTGCTCCATACAGTTTTTTCCGCTCCTACAAAAGGCAAGTGAGGAGATTTTGTTCGCTGGCAAGGCGCCGGGGTATTTTGAACACGGAGCGTACATCAGTACGTGAGTATTCAAAATTTCCCGGCAACGCCGCCAGAGGACAAAAGATCCTTACTTGGAGACGTGCTCTACGAAACGCAGCATATTACATGTGTAACCGTACTCGTTGTCGTACCATGAAACTAATTTCACGAATGTACCGTCAAGAGCAATACCAGCTTCAGAGTCAAAGATTGATGAGAAACCACAACCACGGAAGTCAGTAGAAACAACTTTCTCGTCTGTGTAACCCAGAGTCTTGCTCATATCACCAGATTCAGAAGCAGCTTTCAGCTCAGCACAGATTTCGTCGTATGAAGCTTCTTTATCCAGCTCAACAGTCAGGTCAACAACAGATACGTCTGAAGTTGGTACGCGGAAAGCCATACCAGTCAGCTTGCCGTTCAGCTCAGGAAGTACAACACCTACAGCTTTAGCAGCACCAGTTGAAGATGGGATGATGTTTTCCAGGATGCCACGACCGCCGCGCCAGTCTTTCATAGAAGGACCGTCAACAGTTTTCTGTGTAGCAGTTGCCGCGTGAACAGTAGTCATAAGGCCGCGTTTGATGCCCCACTTGTCATTGATAACTTTAGCAACAGGTGCCAGACAGTTAGTAGTACAAGAAGCTGCAGAAACGATCGCCTGACCAGCATATTCATTGTGGTTAACACCGTATACGAACATTGGTGTGCCATCTTTAGATGGTGCAGATTGAACAACTTTCTTAGCGCCTGCATCGATGTGCTTCTGACAGCTCTCTTCGGTCAGGAAGAAACCAGTACATTCGATAATCAGGTCAGCATTGATGTCGCCCCATTTCAGATCAGAAGGATCGCGCTCAGCAGTCAGACGGATAGTTTTACCGTTTACGATCAGGTTATTGCCGTCTACAGCGATATCGCCGTCAAAGTTACCGTGAACTGAGTCATACTTCAGCATGTATGCAAGGTAATCAGCGTCCAGCAGGTCGTTGATACCAACAACTTCGATTTCAGGGAAGTCTTTCGCAATCGCACGAAAAGCCATACGACCGATACGGCCAAAACCGTTAATACCGACTTTAATAGTCATAATTATTTCTCCAATTTATTTTAATAATAAAAAATTTCTTACAATACAGATTCAACAGCTTTCACAACGTTTTCTACAGTGAAGCCAAATTCTTTAAACAGCTGGTCAGCCGGTGCAGACTCACCGAAGTGGTCGATACCGACAACTACATCAGCGTACTTGTACCAGCCGTCAGTCACAGCTGCCTCGACAGCAACAGTCGGGATAGCATTACCACCCAGAACACCAGCACAGTAAGCGTCATCCTGTGCTTCGAATGCATTAACAGATGGCATTGAAACAACACGGATATTCTTTCCAGACATCGCTTCAGCGGCACCAACAGCCAGCGCTACTTCAGAACCGGTTGCAATGATGACTGCATCAGGTGTGCCGTCACAATCTTTCAGGATGTAACCGCCTTTAGCGATGTCAGCGATCTGTGCATCAGTACGTTCCTGGTGCGGCAGACCCTGGCGAGAGAAGATCAAACAAGAAGGACCTTCTTTACGCTCGATACCTTGCTGCCAGCTGACTGCTGACTCAACCGCATCACATGGACGCCAAACATACATATTAGGAATCATACGCAATGTAGGTATCTGCTCGACAGGCTGGTGCGTAGGACCATCTTCACCCAGACCGATTGAGTCATGGGTATATACGAACAGGCTGCGGATCTTCATCAGTGCAGCCATGCGCAGTGCATTACGAGCGTATTCAGAGAACATCAGGAATGTTGCGCCGAACGGGATCAGACCGCCGTGCAGCGAGATACCGTTCATTATTGCAGACATAGCGAATTCACGTACACCGTAACGTACATAGTTAGATACTTCGTTGGCATCCATTGGCTTGTAACCAGACCATTCAGTCAGGTTAGAGCAACCCAGGTCAGCAGAACCACCAAACAGCTCAGGCAGCATCGGTGAGTAAGCTTCGATAGCTGCTAATGAAGCCTGGCGTGTAGCAGGACTTTTTGCATCAGCATTAACAGCCGCGATGTAAGCACCAGATGTGTCAGCCCAGTCAGCAGGCAGGTCACCCGCCATGCGGCGCTCATATTCAGCTGCCAGCTCAGGGTACTCAGCTTTGTATGCTGCAAACTTATCGTTCCATGCAGCTTCCGCTTTACCACCTTTATCGTTTGCATCCCAACCAGCATAGATATCTTTTGGCACTTCGAATGCTGCGTGATCCCAGCCCAGAGCCGCCTTGGTCAGGTTAATCTCTTCTTCACCTAATGGTGCGCCGTGACATGCATGGCTGCCCGCTTTGTTTGGTGAACCAAAACCGATAGTGGTTTTACAACAGATCATGGTTGGTTTATCAGTCATCGCTTTCGCCATCTCTAATGCTTTAGCGATAGCTTCTGGATCGTGACCGTCCACATCAGGAATCACGTGCCAGCCGTAAGCCTCGAAACGTTTCGGTGTGTCATCAGTAAACCAGCCATCAACATGACCGTCGATTGAGATACCGTTGTCATCCCAGAACGCGATCAGCTTGCCCAGACCTAAAGTACCAGCCAGTGAACATGCTTCATGAGAGATACCTTCCATCATACAACCGTCACCCAGGAACACATATGTGTTGTGGTCGACGATGTCGTGGCCTTTCTGGTTGAACTGGCCAGCCAATGCTTTTTCAGCAATCGCCATACCAACACCGTTAGTAATGCCCTGGCCTAATGGACCAGTGGTAGTCTCAACACCCGGTGCATAGCCATACTCGGGGTGACCCGGAGTCTTAGAATGCAGCTGACGGAAGTTTTTAAGATCGTCAATAGACAGATCGTAACCAGTCAGGTGTAACAGTGAATAGATAAGCATCGAACCATGGCCGTTTGACAGGATGAAACGGTCGCGGTTACTCCAGTTTGGATTAGCTGGATTGTGGTTCATGTTGTCGTTCCACAATACTTCAGCGATATCCGCCATACCCATAGGTGCACCAGGGTGGCCTGAATTAGCTTTTTGAACAGCATCCATACTCAGGGCACGAACGGCGTTTGCGAGGTCTTTACGTGAAGGCATATTGCTCTCCGATTAAGTTTTTGTAACTGAAAGAGCCGCCACAACAAGTGCAAAACAACACTCGCGAAGCGACAAAAATTCTTTTGAAATCAATGACTAAGGCACCCCAAATAGCTCGAAAATCGCCGTACCAGTCACCATTGAAAGGCGCGTATTTTCCCCTAAATCCTCACAATGAGCAAGTTATACAAAGAGATAGTAGGCATATCTCAAAAATTCAGTTGTTTACATAGGATACAAAACACCCGGCCGGATAATACTGGAAACATGAGAAGGTTTTATTCGCCTGATGAAATAACCCTGCCCTACCTGCCTTATTAAATCCCAGTCTCAATTATTTTTTCGAACAAACATTAATCCGATAATCAAACCAAAATACATAAAATGTTCTATATATAAAACAAACCCTTAGACAAAGAGAACTGGAACATGCGTTCACGGATCATTGCTTTATCATCTGCACTTTTATTATTCACCTCTCTCGGCACCACGACCTCAAGCCTTGCCGCAGAATACTCACTTGCATTGCAACCCATACTGCCGCAGGACGAACTCAAGAAAGACTTTCAGCCCCTTGCAGATTATCTATCGCAAGAAACCGGCCACACCATCACGATCTCAACGCAGCGAAACTTTCTTTTCTACTGGACAAAGATGCGTAAAAAGGAGAAAGGCTTCGACCTGGTACTGGATGCCGCACACTTCACCGACTATCGAATAAAAAATCATGGCTACACCGTTTTAGCCAAGATGCCAGATACCGTCAGTTTCTCCATCGTCACCAGTGAAGATAATTTCATAATGGATGAGGAAGAACTCATCGGTTTAAGGATTGCCACCATGCCGTCGCCGAGCCTCGGTGCCTTACGACTGGAAGAACTCTTCCCCAATCCGATGCGCATCCCTATCTATATCTGGGAAATTAATACTACCGTAGCGGTGGATAAAATTACTTCAGGTGAAATCGATGCAGCCATCATTCCAACACGGCTGGCATCAACTTATAACAACTTGAATATAGTAATGACCACCGAGCCGGTACCACACATGGGCCTGTCTGCCTCCCCCGATGTACCGGCAGATGTGCAAGAAAAGATCCGGAACGCCCTGGTCAACGCTACAAACACCGAGAACGGCAAGGTTATGCTGGAAAAACTCAAATTAAATAAATTTGATCCCGCTGACAATGCAATCTACGACGGATATTCAGACCTGCTAAAAGAGGTTTTCGGTTACTAACAGCAGAACCTGATGCAGAAGGGCAGCTATATCAGGCCGTTTCCCATTTACGTTTTCCATTTAATAGAACAGCCCATACTCGGAATCTGCTGCTCAGGTCCGCACCCAGTCTCAGCGACCTGCTTCATGGCATCAAATAAATCACGTTTCACGTCTACCGCGGCGGCTTCTTTGCGGCTCGCATCCAGCCTTCCCCGATACTGCAACTGCATCGACTCATTATAACCAAAAAAATCGGGGGTACAGACGGCACCATATTCTTTCGCCACCTGCTGACTCTCATCCAGCAGGTAAGGAAACGGAAAGTCAAACTCTTCCGCGACCCTCTTCATATTCTCGAAAGAATCTTCTTCATACTCCGCCGGGTCGTTCGACATGATCGCCACACTATTGATACCGACCTTCATCAACTCTTTAGTATCTCGTACCAGGCGATCACGTATCGACTTCACATAAGGACAATGATTGCAGATAAACATGACCAACAGGCCTTTTTCACCACGAGCAGTTTCTGGCGTCCAGATCCTGCCATCGACCCCTGGCAGAGAAAAATCTACCACAGGTTTATCAAATTCACACACCGGGGTCTCTAGTGATACCATTTCTACTCTCTGCAGATAATTTAGAATATCGGATTAATTACTGTAAAAACCATTGTTTAGAGGCACGTTTCGGAGAAAATCATGCCAACTCCGTAACGCTGCACCCCTTATTTAAGTCTTGAAAATATAGAAACAGGCGCCATATACTGTTAAAATGGTCGATTCCGTTCAGGCTTATCATCTTGCAGACATTACTCATCTTCAGGCGGATACGCTGTCGGTGAGAACAAGTTTATTTCAAGATAATCTCAGGTAATTATAGGTAATTATTATATGGCATCTCCTCTGTTAGATAAAGACAAGCAGTCACGTCTTAAAGTCCTTATCGCAAAAGGCAAGGAACAGGGTTACCTTACCTACTCCGAAGTAAACGACCACATTCCAGAAGGCATCGTTGATCCTTCACAGATCGAAGATATCATCAACACCATTACCGATATGGGCATCCGCGTATTAGAAACCGCGCCCGATGCAGAATCGATCGTGTTATCAGACGCGTCTGTCAGCGATGACGATGACGAGACCACTGATGAAGCCGTTGCCGCCCTGGCATCGATCGAATCAGAGCTTGGCCGCACCACCGATCCTGTCCGCATGTACATGCGCGAGATGGGCAGCGTCGAACTGCTGACCCGTGAAGGCGAGATCGAGATTGCCAAACGTATCGAAGAAGGCTTAAAACAGGTTCTGCAGGCACTGGCCACAAACCCGAAAACTGTCCTCAAAACTATCGAATTATGGGATAAAGTTCAGGAAGGCGAAATGCGCATGAATGAGCTGATCGTCGACTTCCATAAGAGCGACGAAGAACTCGACCGCCTCGCTGAAGAAGCATTATTACGGGCAGCCAAAGAGGCAGAACTGGCCGCTGCCGGTAAACCTTCGCAAAAAGAAGATGTTACAGATACCGGTCCGGACGCCGAGAAAGTTAAAAAAATATTCGCCAAGATCAAACGCGCACATACTCGCTGCTTTAACATTATCGAGAAGAAAGACAGTACCCAGGAAGAGATCGCAAAAGCCCGTGCTTCGATGGCCAATGCTTTTCTCGAATTCAAATACACCCCACTACTGGTCACTCGCTTAACGCGTGAATTACACATCACGATCAACCGCGTGCGCCAGCTGGAAAGACATATCCTTGACCTTGCGGTAAACAAAGCGCATATGCCACGCAAGATCATGATAACCACATTCCCGCAGAACGAAGTCAACACCAAGTGGATCGACAAATACTGCAAGGGGCATGAATACTCTGAAAAATTAAAAGAGCTGTCACCCGATATCAAGATCACCCAGCAGAAACTGGCAGTCATCGAAAAAGAATTCGGCCTGCGAGTCTCAGACATCAAAGAGATCAACCGCAAGATGTCGATCGGCGAAGCCAAGGCCCGCCGTGCCAAGAAAGAGATGGTCGAAGCCAACTTGCGCCTGGTTATCTCGATCGCGAAAAAATACACCAACCGCGGCCTGCAGTTCCTCGACCTTATCCAGGAAGGCAACATCGGCCTGATGAAAGCGGTAGACAAATTTGAATACCGCCGTGGTTACAAATTCTCGACCTACGCGACATGGTGGATCCGCCAGGCGATCACACGTTCGATCGCCGACCAGGCACGCACCATCCGCATCCCTGTGCACATGATCGAGACTATCAACAAGCTCAATCGTATCTTCCGTCAGATGCTCCAGGAGATGGGTCGCGAACCGACGCCGGAAGAACTCGCAGAGAAAATGGAGATGCCGGAAGACAAAGTCCGCAAGGTACTCAAGATCGCGAAAGAGCCTATCTCGATGGAAACGCCGATCGGTGATGATGAAGATTCACACCTTGGCGACTTTATCGAAGACGTAAACATCATCGCTCCGATGGAATCAGCCACCGGCGAGTCACTGCGCGAATCAACCCGCGATATCCTCACCACCCTGACCGCTCGTGAAGCCAAGGTACTGTGCATGCGCTTTGGTATCGATATGAATACCGATCATACACTGGAAGAAGTCGGCAAACAGTTCGACGTAACCCGTGAACGTATTCGTCAGATCGAAGCCAAGGCATTGCGCAAACTGCGCCACCCAAGCCGTGCAGAAAACCTGCGCAGCTTCCTGGGCGATGGCGAAGAATAATAATTTCTTGCTAGAAAATTCCTGCTGACATCAAACACAAAGATATATAGAATACGCCTCGTTCCTGTAACGGGGCGTTTTCGTTCATAGCAGCAACACAAAGAACACAATTAGACAACCCTTAAATAAAGGGCCTGTAGCTCAGTTGGTTAGAGCATCCGACTCATAATCGGCAGGTCGAAGGTTCGAGTCCTTCCAGGCCCACCATTTATTCCCCTTCTCGGCATTGCCGATTCCAGATCAATATTTTCCTTATGATAGCGAAAAGCCACTTATTACGTGGGTTTCAGGCGTGACTGGTTAATCTGTACCAATTGAGTCAGCTGGTCCTAGCTTGTTGGCTTGAGCCATATTTCCTTTTCTCATTTACCAGTGGAATTTGAAAGCCACTGTTTATGGGGGCTCCACCCTCGTAACGAAAGTCGTGTAGGTTTAAAACACACTCAAAATCGCACTGAAGATTCCAAATGAAGCATTTGCACTATCAATACTTTTATATAATTACCGTTATATGTTTGTTTTATTGTAAAAACCAATAGCAGGCGTATGATATTGATGTAATTAAATACGTCAAATAGGACACCTAATCTGTAGTTTGCTAAACAATCACCATAATGGGGATAAGACATGAAAACAGCAAAGTTGAGCAAATCAATCACGGTAGTAGTCGCCTTCGCGGTGCTGGGCGGCCCGGCGCTGGCACAAGATACTGGAACGCTAGACAAGGACAAGGTAGTCGAACAGCCGAAACCCTATTCCCCCTTCGTGGATCAACATTTCCCACAGAAGGTGCTCTTTGGTGATATGCACCACCATACCTCGTTGTCCGTGGACAGCGGTTTGATCGGGAACAAAAGCGGCCCGGACGTAAGCTTCCGCCTGGCCCGGGGTGAGGTGGTCACGTCCAACAGCGGCCAGCCGGTAAAACTGGTCCGGCCGCTGGATTTCCTCGTGGTCACGGACCACGCGGAATATCTCGGTATCGCCAAGCTTCTTGCTGAGGCAGACCCCACCTTGCTGGCAACCGACATCGGCAAGCAGTGGTACGCGCAAATGCAGGGGAGCCCGCAGGATGCCTGGCAAGCAGTCGTTTCCATGCAGCAAGACTTCGTTTCCGGCGTACCGAAATTCGATAACCCCCAGGTGGAACGTTCGGTCTGGGACGATGTCGTTGACATTGCCTCGAAATACAACCAGCCCGGTACCTTCACGGCTCTCAACGGCTACGAATGGTCAACGGTCAGCAGCGGGAAAGGCGGCTCAGGCCCGGCAGGCGCCAACCTGCACCGTTGTGTGATCTTTCGCGACGGACCCGATCGGGTCAAGCAGATCCTGCCTTTCAGTGCTTTCGATAGCGGGGATCCCGAGAAGCTCTGGGAGTTCCTGGCCTCATACGAGAAGAAGACTGGCGGCCGGGTCCTGGCGATCCCCCACAACGGCAACATCAGCAACGGCCAGATGTACGCGGAGCTCATCAAGGGTAAGAAAATGACCAAAGATTACGCTGAGCGCCGCGCTCGCTGGGAACCTCTAATGGAGGCGACCCAGGAGAAGGGCGACGGAGAGACGCATCCTTTGCTTTCGCCGGAAGACGAGTTCGCGGACTTCGAGACCTGGGACTTTGGCGATTCCTTTGGGAACCCCAAGGAAAATTCGATGCTGCAGTACGAATACGCCCGTTCGACACTTAAGAATGGGCTCCGGCTGGAGGACAAGCTTGGCGTCAATCCCTACAAGTACGGGATGGTCGGCAGCACCGATAGCCACGTCAGCCTGACCACCACCCGCGAGGAAAACTACTTCGGCAAGCTTCCGAATGAGGAGCCCTCGGCCAAGCGTACCTCATTGCCGTTCCTGAAGGACAAGAAGACCGGCGATGTTCTCGTCAGTACCTGGCAGTTGGGCGCCTCTGGGCTGGCCGCGGTCTGGGCGAAAGAAAACACCCGCGAAGCGATTTTCGACGCCCTGGCCCGCAAGGAGGTCTACGCCACCAGCGGTACCCGCCTGACCATGCGGGTCTTCGGCGGTTGGGATTTCCAGCCTGACGAAGTCCTGCGACCCGATTTCGCCGCCCAAGGCTACGCCCGTGGGGTGCCGATGGGCGGTGACCTCACGAACGGCCCTGCAGGAAAGGCGCCATCGTTCATGGTTCGGGCACTCCGTGATCCCGACGGTGCCAACCTCGATCGCATCCAGATCGTCAAGGGCTGGCTCGACAAGGACGGCAAAACCCAAGAGCGCATCTATGACGTGGCGTGTTCGGATGATCGCAAGATCAAGAAACGGCGCTGCCACAAACCGGTCGGCAGCACGGTGAACGTGGCAGACGCGAGCTACACCAACTCCATCGGGGACGTCATGCTGATGGCCCACTGGAAGGACCCCGACTTCGATCCGAAACAGCGCGCCTTCTACTACGTGCGCGTCATCGAGATCCCCACCCCGCGATGGCCGACCTACGACGCGAAGCGGTACGGGATCACGATGCCCAAGGAGGTCACGATGACGATTCAGGACAGGGCCTATTCCTCGCCGATCTGGTACACGCCGTAAGGTCGGGGAATCAATAATCGGTTTTTAGCAGCATACAACCAACAAGGAGAACCCATATGACGGAACAAGAAAAGCATCTTCAAAAATCGGCCCGGTTGATGCGCATCCTGGGCTGGGTGTTGGTGGTCGGCCTCGTATTGATGGCGTTCATCTATCCCCCGGGATTCCTATGGGGTGCCCAGCCGGAGGGCTTTCCGAATATCGGACCGGCCCACCCGCCTTCGCCTTACCAGGGCCTACATCCCTACTTCTACATGGTGTTGGCGCTGTATGTCGCCTATGGCATCCTGTTGATCCGGGGCGCAAAGAACCCTCGTCGCAACGTTGCCCTGTTCGATTTCGGCATCCTGTCCAGCGTGTTACACGGTCTTGTGATGGTTCCCCAGTCCTTCTACTACCCGAACGAACACGCCCACATGTGGGGGGACGTTCCGCTACTCTTCGCGATGGCTGTCGTGTTGTGGGTCTGGTACCCGGAACGCAAAGGCCAGACTTAGCGATAGACCGGCGATCCTTTGCTTACCGCCAGATTAAAGGTGACGAATGGTTTTCATACACCCAGTACCCCACACCAGCTTAAAGGGATCGTCCGTCCGCTGATGGCCGTTAACTGCCAATCATAAAATCGCTTATAGTACTTTTTCATTCAGTCAAAACATACATCGTTATAGCTAAGGCAAGGTAACTGGTAAGGGCTGGAATATTCTTGTAATAATTGAGCTAAGTTGCAAAATTAACTTGTGTAAAAGCATACTTCGAACAGACTAGTGGTAAGGAAACTGGTATAGGTATGGCCATTAAACGCCTACACAGCGCGGTTTTCAGTGGGTTTAAAGACTCGCTAGCCGGGTCTCATAATCGGCAGGTCGAAGGTTCGAGTCCTTCCAGGCCCACCATTTATTTCCCTTCTCGGCATTGCCGACTCCAGATAATATTTTCCTTATGATAGTGAAAAGCCACGTATTACGTGGGCTTCAGCCATTCTAGGTTAACTCTGTACCAATTGAGTTAGATGGTCCTAGCTTGATAGCTTGAACCATATTCCCTTTTCTCATTTACCAATGGAATTTGAAAGCCACTGTTTATGGGGGCTCCACCCTCGTAACGAAAGTCGTGTAGGTTTTTTTAAGTACTGAAACTAATCAATCTTAAGCGTCTGTTTCCGGCCCATTGATTTGGCCAGGTTTTATAGTCTGAGAGTCTCTTGCCGACCCAGTATAGTTATTCCGTCCCACTTTCAGCGATACTATTCACAGCTGGCAGGTAGCTGTCAGTGAGAGTGGGACATGCACCGCAGACTACGAATAAGTCGACCCTAACATACGATGTTCACCGCTTTGGTTTCGAGTCTGCAGGTGCTGCCTGGGATCACTAACGAATACCCAGGGCTTGCCGTTGCACCGGCTCACCTATATTGCTTTCGCAGATCCCATACATACATGTCCCTTACGAATAATTTAACATGGGAGTATTGCTATGGACACGTTAAATACGACTTCTTTTACCGCTTTTATTGGCATTGACTGGGCGGACACCAAGCATGATATTTGCATTCAAAGTGCTGATGATGAGCGAGAGTTTGATGTTATACCGCACAAGGTAGAACTGATCGACGAATGGGCATGCACCATGCGCCAAAGCAATGGGATGGACTCCTCCTCACCTATCGGCATCTATGTGCCAAACTGAGATTGAGTATTCAGTTAACGATAAAGAGGAGCCCATAATGAAGATTAAACGAATTGGTGTTGATTTAGCAAAAAATGTTTTCCAATTACATGGTGCTGACCATAAAGGTAAAGCTGTATGGAAACGAAAGTTGTCCAGAGATAAATGGTTAAAGGTTTTATTTAAAACAGCAAAACCAGGTACGGTAATTGGTATGGAAGCCTGTGCTGGTGCTCATCACTGGTCCAGGATTCTGCTTGATAAAGGCTACGAGGTAAAAATCATTCCGCCTCAATTTGTAAAACCCTTCGTAAAAAGTAACAAGAACGATGCCAATGATGCACAGGCGATATGTGAGGCAATGGCGCGTCCCAATATGCACCCCGTCAAAGTAAAAACAGTTGAACAACAAGATCTGCAGGCTGTTCACCGTATCAGACACGAAATAAAGAGTCATCGTATTGCCAAGGCAAATCAGATACGCGGCCTGGTGACTGAATACGGTTTAGTCGCACCAAAAGAATTATTGTCATTGCGCAAAGCCATTCCCGAATGGTTAGAAGATGCAGACAATGGTCTAACGATGTTTTTCAGGCAACTATTACACGGATTATGGCAAGACCTGCGTTCATTGGATAAACGCATGTCTGAACTTGATAAGCAGGTAGCGGTTATCGCACAAGAAAATCCAGTGGCTAAACGTTTACAGCAATTACGAGGCATAGGTCCGTTGATTGCGACAGCCCTTGTTGCCACCATGGGTGATGCTAAACAATATCGTAAAGGCAGAGATATGGCTGCAGCCATCGGTTTAACCCCAAGGCAACATAGTTCTGGTGGTAAAGACCGGTTACTTGGAATAAGCAAACGAGGCGATGCCTATCTGCGATGTTTACTGGTTCACGGTGCACGTTCTGCGATGCGCACGGCAAAAGATAAAGATGATCGCCTAAGTCGCTGGATAACAAACCTACAAGACAGACGACACGCCAATGTTGCGGCATGTGCAATGGCAAACAAGATGGCACGAATGGCCTGGGTCATAATGAGCAAAGGTGTTGATTATGATCCGGATTTTAGTCCAGCAATGACAAATTAAAAAATGTTACAAAAGTAAAAACAATCCATTGACGATTGCGAAGTAAGCTGTGTGATGGCAAATAGGTCGAACCGGCGCGGATAAAACCCGAGAATGTCCGAGTGTTTAAAGACACGTCAAAGCAATAGGGAATCTGCGCGCGAACAACCCATTATGGCCCGGCATCAACGTATGCCAACTTAAGAGGCCGGATATACGTATGCAGTCGAGCCAACAGCCATTAACTGATTACTTGCAAACGAGGAGGAGTCCATATACGGACGTTCACAATCGAAGATGGATGATGTTTCATAACATCGTATTTAGCTGTATCATTTTTGAATGAATAATCTCTTCTTTATCGGATTTCTTCTTGCTCTGATTTCTTTAGTTGGGTGTACTGTCACAAATGCAGACGATGTGATTCGAGATCAACGTATTACAGAAAGTCGGCAATGGGAAGGAACTAAATTTCGAAACCCAGAACGAGTCCCAGACACTGAGACTTGGGCAAGCCTGAAGATGTTCTGGAATTATTATAATAAACCAGAAGGTTATATACCTAGTTCTCCACTACCTGCGGTTCCATTTGATATTGCTAAGTGGAATGCGCAAAGAGATTTACAATTCGTTTGGTTGGGGCACACCACTTTCCTTATTAAGATTGATAACAAAGTGATCCTAACCGATCCAGTTTTCTCACAACGAGCAGGCCCATTATAAATGGGTGAGTCCTAAGCGATATTCTAAAACGCTTCCTGCTACAGAAGTCCTTCCAGAGATCGATGTAGTATTGATTACTCACAATCACTCCGACCATCTGGATGAGGCTTCTATTAAGGCTCTTATTCCTAAGACCAAACACTTCATTACACCTATAGCCGTAGGGGAATTATTGGAAGAGTGGGAGGTTCCTCATAATAAGATATACGAACTTGACTGGTGGCAGACAAAATTCATTGATGGTTTAACGATTACTGCAGCTCCAGCCAAACACACTTCCGAGCGGGGAATTTTTGACAAGAACAAGACGCTTTGGGCCTCCTATGGTATCCAGGGGAAAAAACATAATGTATACCTCAGTGGAGACTCCGGTTGGCATAATGGCCTCTACGAGATAGGTGAGGCACTAGGACCTTTCGATGTGACTTTCTTTGAGATTGGGGCCTACAGCAATTTGATAGGACAGAAGGAGGTCCATTACACCCCTAAACAGGCGGTAAAAGCACATCAAGCCGTAAGGGGTAAACTGATGGTGCCCAGTGGCTGGGGTACCTTTGATCTGGGATTGTTTCCTTGGTATGAACCGATCGAGCTGTTTTTGATCGATGCGAATAACACGGGTATCGATTATGTTACGCCTAAAATTGGAGAGGTCGTCGTTCCTGGGAAGGTAGATGGACATGAGTTGTGGTGGAAACCATTTATCAATACGAATCAATGAGCGAAAGATATGCACGATCGAATAAGAATGGTGTTGAATGTCTGTTTCTGGCCGAACACCGGCTTACAGCCTTTTCAGCCGTTCATGGATTTCGGATTTACAACTAAAATTCGTAACATGTAGCTGGTCACTAGGCGCGAGCTACTTTCATTTCTGTGCTGGTTCGGTAATACTACTTATAGAACAATGAATAGACATGGAGAAGATGATGCTAGTTGACATTATTAGCGCCGGACTTCTGGCACTCAAAGGTTATATAGCTACCCATGTGCTGACCTGTCTTGTACCTGCCTTTTTCCTGGCCGGTGCCATGGTCACATTTATCCGTCGGGAAGCGGTGCTCGCCCTTCTGGGTGAAAAAGTCAGTAAGCTGCGTTCTTTTACCCTCGCTAGCGGTTCCAGCTTCCTCATTGCTGCTTGCTCATGCACCGTAATTCCTGTTGCCAGTGGTCTCTATTATGCTGGTGCAGGAATCGGAGCCGCATTTATTGTTCTGTGGGTCGCTCCTGCGGCCAACGTGTTAGCGCTTACCTATACTGGGATGATTCTCGGAACCGATATGGTTGTCGCACGTATTGTCTCTGCGCTTCTAATGGCTTTTGCGGTGGGGTGGGTGATGACCCTAGCATTCGGAACGGAAGATCGTGAGGAATCAATTCCGGTGACTAACCCGCTGGAAGCAGGGAGTATTATCGATAAACGTTCCATCGGGCTTTTAGCCCTTCTTGTCATCACTCTTTTGGCGCCCAATTACCTAGTCACTTCAGGCCCCTACTGGCAAAAGATACTAGTCTGGGGAGCATTGACGCTGGTTTCCGGCTTCTATGCAGGGCGAGCCTATAACCGAGAAGAAATACGACGCTGGCTGGAAGAAACCTGGTGGTTCGTACGCCTGATCATGCCGCTTTTACTGATTGGCGTTTTTATCGTCGGCATCATCGGTTTTCTTCTGCCTGAAGAGTGGATTAGGAATTGGCTGGGAGGCAACGGAATCGTAGCCACCTTCCTTGCAACGATCTTAGGGGCCTTTAGTTATTTTGCCACCATGACAGAAGCGCCCTTTGTTCACACACTAATGCAAAAAGGTATGGGGCAGGGCCCGGCTTTGGCGCTTCTGTTAACAGGCCCTGGCCTTAGCCTGCCAAACTGGCTTGCGATTGCCCGAGTTTTTGGCATCAAAAAGGCCTTAGTTTATGTGCCCACCTTAATCGTACTTGGAACGCTGATGGGCTGGTTATACGGTAACTTTGTTTTATGAAGGAAAAATGACATGAAAATCCAAATTGCAGGACCAGGGTGCCCCAAATGCAAGGCTACTGAAGCGGTTGTACGTAAAGTGTGCGCCGAGATGGAGATAGAGGCTGAAATCGAACATTTAACTAACCCCGCAGAGTTCGCCAAGCTGGGTGTGATGTTTACTCCAGCGGTAGTCCTTGATGGCAAGGTGATTGAATCAGGACACGTGCCATCAGAAGAGAAGATACGACAGGTTATCTCACAGCATATCGCTTAATCTTCATTAAAGATGAATGTCT
>CAWECN010000016.1:0-230015 GCA_963807625.1 uncultured Gammaproteobacteria bacterium | reverse complement strand
ATTACCGGGCCATTTACCAAAGAAATTCAGGATCCTGACTGGCCTGCGAAGCTAACCGCTGAATTGGGCTGCGCGATAGAAGTACATTACGTTCGCTGCCCGCCTGATATTCGCAGACAAAGAGCTTAGCGTTCGTGGTAACGACCGTGACCGGGCAAAACTGGAAGACTGGGACCGATACATAGAATACTACGGGGATGAACAGCCCCCCGTCTTTGAGCATGTGCTTGTTGATGGCGCGCCTGACAATGCCGAATTTATCGACACTTCGATTGTTAAATTTTACTTTCTCGCAGAAAAGACGCAGAACACGCAAAGCAATACCCATATATTTTATTCTGCGTGCTCTGCGGTTCTGCGAGATTATCAAATACAAAACGACTAACATGTATATAAGCCTATACTTTACCCACCCAACGAAAATAACGCAGATAACATGGCTAAATATTCAAAAAAACATCTACTCTCAGAAAAAAGCAAAGACGATGCGATGAAGATAGCTCGAGGTACGCAAAAGCCGGGGCAAACTAAAGAACAAACGAAATTGATCGCACAGGGCATACAGAAGGGCATTGAGATATATAAAAAGAAACAGAGTGAAAAGGCGCGTGAGCTGGATAAGAAGTTAAATAAGGCTACGGCCTTACGTGCATCACACGAAACTTCAACGGAGCAGGTGGTTGAGCCAGTCGTCGTTAAAGGTAATATATTGCCGTGGGTGTTGCTGGTGTTATCATGGATTTGTTTTGTGGTTTATGTTGTGCTTGTTAAATAGTCGTATGTTCCTTCCCTGCATTTTGAAATGAGTTATAGAGAGGACAGGCCGTCAGGTTTCAGCTGGTTTCGCATTGTTCTATGGAGTGTTTTGGGATTATGTGTCATCGTCCCATCCTATCTGGTCTGGTCGATTCTGCCGGATTTATCTGACCCGAGCGATGAGTTTTATCAGCGTAAGGGGTTGTTACGATCGATCGATATCGAAAGTGAATGGCAAGAGGGCAACTCAATCTTTCGACATATTACATTGCAGTCGAATAGTGGTCTGATGGTTAAAATGACTACGCGATTTCCACAAGAGCACACGGCACAAGGTCATCCGCTTGTTCTCATTCTTGGTGGTAAACGTACTGGTCGTGATGCAATCCATCAAGTCTCGCAACAACTGCCCATTGTCCTCGCTGCAATATCTTATCCCAATCGTGATAAGTGGGTAGTAGAAGGAGTGAAACGCTTTGATGTGAGGCAGTATCAGCAAACAGAACGTGATACGACACCGGCTGTTTTACTGGCACTGGATTATTTACTTGCGCAATCGTCTGTCGATAAACAACAGGTCGAACTGGTGGGTGTCAGCCTGGGAGCATTTTTTGTCAGTATACCGGCGGCGTTAGACAAGCGCGTAACCCGAACCTGGCTGGTACACGGTGCGGGCGAACCGGAAAAGGTCATCGCACATAAGTTGAAGGGCCGAATCAAGACCGCTTTGTTGCGCGAGTTCGTAGCGTGGGCTAGCGCACGCCTGCTTGCGGTTGAGTCCTTTCGGCCTGAAAACTGGTTATGGCGTATTAGCCCACGAAAGCTTGTCTTCATCAATGCCAAAGATGATGAACAATTGCCGCTTGCTAGTGTAGAAGCATTGCATCGTTCAGCATCTCAACCTTATGAGGTGATCTGGACAGAGGGCCAACATATCGACACTGGTCGTGCTGAGGTTGTACAGAACCTGGTTAATTTAATCATGGACCGTGTGCAAACGACCAATTAAAGGAATAATTAAAGGGGGCAGACCCCTTTAATTTCTGCCTAATAAAACAGGTTTGAACGAGCGACTTTAGTGATAACCGTAACGGCCGGTTATTTAACTTGACTGGATACACCCTAATTCGTAATCTATTAACGAGGGGAGGGTAATTCATTATGTACAGGTCTATATTATCAACAGCGCTTGCTACCTTTGCTGCGATTATTGCATTGGTGATACTAACAAACCCTATAGCCTGCTCCAGTTCTGATGGCGAAGGCGGCGTCCAACTGACGGTTTCTAATCTTGGTAAAGACGTCAGCCTCACTTCAGGCGTAATGCAGGAGATCAGCTTTTCAGAATCTTATGATGTGCAGCGCTATGGCGGCCCGTTCAGTTCACTTACCATGGATCTGCAGGCGCATCTGTCTGCGATTACTATCTCTGCTCCTAACGTAGTTGAAAGGAATATCCCATTCCCGCTTCACCTGGTTAAAACGGCTAATGCAGCGATCGACGGGTCTCAACTGTTTATTCTTATCGCACGTGCTGAACAGGAAGCAACCGTCTGTACCGATGGTGAGCTATACGGCCCATTTGACATTTCACTGGCAGATAATTTTCAGCCAGAAAGCGTAACACCATCCTCCGCTGAAGCAACTCAGCAGACACTGGATATTATCAATACCGGTGGCTACTCCATATGTGTACGGATACTTCCTGTAATAACAGCCATAGCCGACCTGAACAGCCTGGATATCGATTTTGGCAGCTGCAATGAGTCGGCTGCAGATATACAGGGCACATGGGTCGGGACTTATTATTGTGAAGGCATATGTGATAGTGCGGAAGTATTTGATATAACACTGGATATAACACAAGATCAGAACGACCCTTCGATCGCGTCATATACCGACAGTGAAGCGTCGTATAAAGGCAGGGTTTGCGGAAGCAGGTTCAGCTATAGTGGCGGCGTAGAATCTGTATACGATGAAAGCGGAACATTTGTATTGAATGCTGATGGCAGTGCGAGCAAAACCTCAACATATCTCAGTATCGGAGAAGGCTCTGTTTGCAGCGGTACATGTACAGATACCCTGTATCGAGAATAATAAATAAATCGGAAAATAATTAAAGGGGTCAGACCCCTTTAATTTTTCGGCTATCGAAACAAACTGACGGTTGACTATTCGTGGCTTGATTTCGACGCCCCGGGAACTGGGCGCTGCTGGACGACGTTTTCGTCTGCAGTGGGAGCTATCGCTGTAATGAAACATCACCCGGAGGTGCATGATGAATTTTATTAAGACTACGCTGCTTGGCGGATTGTTTATTCTACTGCCATTGATGCTGGTGTGGCTGGGGCTGCAGGAGATAGCCGGACTGTTAATCGCGATGGCGACGCCAATCGCTGACCTGTTTCCGAAAGGGCCTTTCGAAGACCTGGCCGCGCCGGGTTTGGTTGCTGTGCTCTTGATCGTCGGCGTGTCGTTTGTCCTCGGTCTCGCCGCGCGTTCTTTTATATTGATTCGCATCGGCCGACAGATCGAGAATTCGATTCTCGAAAAGGTACCGATGTACCGGATGCTGAAGATCATGTCCGGCGCGTTGCTCGACTCGGATACCAGTGAGGTCGTCCCGGCGCTGGTCAAGGATGGTGCTGGCGGCGGTGACCCTTGCTATGTTATCGAGAAACACAAGGATGGCCGTGCGACAGTCTTACTGCCATGGTCGCCGGCATCATTTGCTGGCAGCATCAAAGTCGTTCAGCAATCCACGCTGGAGACGGTTCCCTGTTCCCTCGACGAATTCTCTCGCTCGATCAGCCAGGTCGGCGTCGGGATCGAGGATTGCCTGACCGCTCGACCGTCTGATAGTGCCTGAGCTACTCCGCGGGTGAGTTACGCTCCTCGATGGCGTCTACGTGGACCGTCCCGGTGGGACAGCTCGGTTCCGCGGCTCCTGCGGGAGTCGTTTTTTCATATGTGCTGACCGTCCGATCATGGCCGGAAGCAGCCAGTCGAGTTATTTTTCCAGGGCTTCAGGTCTGAGTGTCCCTTGTCGACCCTGTGCAGCCTGTCGGAGACGTGTGCCGTCTGTCGGAAAGTATTAGTGTAAATCTTTGTTCATTCCTCATACTAACATACATATTTAATCGACTGGCTAATTAGTATTAGAGCAATAATATTGTGACATGATAAAAATAGTTGAGTGTCCACTTTTAGCTAACGGCGATCATTCAGTAAGTAAAATGATGAAAGGCAGGAGGAGTTAGATGACTATTGAGCATATTGTTGATGATAGAGAGAATCCTTCACACGCAATTCGTACTAAAGGCAGTCGCAGAATAAATAAAATTCATTTTCATTTGCTCAAACGACCATTTAAAGATAGTTACGGTAGATGGGTTACTATAGATCGCCGCTCTGGTTCTGATCGCAGAAATTTTGCCTGAGTGTCCGCTTTTGGCTGCGACTTCAACCGGTCGACGCAACCCAAAGCTGACTTTCAATATTTAAAGGCACTAGGCAATAAACAGTTAGCGTCATTAATCTTTAAGTGTATCCATTGTGTAAACAAATTCTTCAGCATTATCACCGCGGAGATGCTCTGCAAGACCAATTAAACCATCAGTTAAATACTTCGCCTTAATCCCTTGTGATCGAAGATAAACCATGGCAATGATTGCTCTGTCTTTGTGTGGGCATGCAGTTACAACGATTTTGTCTTTATCAATCTCGTTTAATCTTCCTGGCAGCTCATTTATGGGTATATTTACAGAATACCCAACTTTCCACGCCACATATTCCTCATGAAATCTAATGTCAATTAATTGTGCTTTGCCTTCCATCAATAGCTTGATTAGTCCCTCACTATTTATTTTCATTTCTTTTCTTGCTTCATAATCAAAGCTTGAAATGTATGATTCCAGATTTAGTTCGCTAGCGTTTGCTGGCGTAAAAAAGCCGAATAATAAAATGTAAATAAATAAATATTTCATGATTTCTCAGAAGTGGTTTTATGGTTATCTTACAAACTAGTCTTCGACAGTCTTGCGGTCAGGTATACAACCAGCTTGAATAACTATTCCATCAATCACTACGCCAGGTGTGCAAGACTCATCAAATGATGATTATAACATTTGATTTTGAATGTCCTCTTTTGGCCGACAGCTGCCAGTCAGGTGAGGGTCTCTTGTCGACCCAAAGCGGACGTTTAGATCGCTAACTATTGACTTTCATCCCATTGCTTAGTACTTATTTGATTTTGTGGTCGTCGTTATTAATTGACTTACTTTGTTGCCGAGACAAACCTTAATCTGTTCCTGGTCCAGGGTTTCATGTTCTTCGAGTTCATTAATCAGGTTATCCAGCAGTTTCCTGTGTTTTGCAATTAAATCGATAGCCTGTTTTTCGGCATTGCCCAGGAGTTCTTTTACCGCCTTATCTACGGACTGTGCAGAGTTTTCGGAAAAGTGACGCGGCTGGGCCATTTCCTTGCCCAGAAACGGATGCTCCTCGGTATCGCGCAGATCAACCGGGCCAATTTCTTTTGACATGCCCCAACGCGATACCATGGCACGGGCCAGTGCCGTCGCCTGCGCAATGTCATCATCGGCGCCGGAACTGACACTGCCTAAAAGCTCCTGTTCAGCACTTCGTCCGCCCATCATCACCACCAGCCGATCTCTCAAATAATCCTCTGGCAGCGTGTGCCGCTCCTGTTCAGGTAATTGATGAGTCGCACCTAATGCTCTGCCGCGGGGAATGATGCTTACCTTATAAATAGGATCGGCATTGGGCAGAAAATAGGCAACCAGCGTATGGCCAGATTCATGCACCGCCAGACGATGCTGCTCTTCCGGCTGGATAGCCAGGGTACGTACCGTTCCCATGATCAGCTTATCGCGTGCTTCATCAAAATACTTCATGCTCACCTGTGTTGCCTTATCTCGGGCTGCCAGCATCGCGGCTTCATTCACCAGGTTTTTGACATCGGCACCTGAGAAACCGGGGGTGCCGGCCGATATCTGCTCCAGGTCTACGTCGTCAGCCAGCGGCACCTTACGGCTATGCACTTTGAGAATAGCAACACGGTCATTACGGTCTGGCAATTCCAGCACCACATGACGATCAAAACGACCAGGTCTTAGTAATGCCGGGTCCAGCACGTCCGGACGATTGGTAGCACCCAATACGATGACAGCTTCGTGGCCGCTAAAGCCATCCATTTCAGCAAGAATCTGGTTAAGGGTTTGTTCGCGCTCGTCATGGCCTCCGCCGAGACCGGTGCCACGGGTACGGCCAATGCTGTCCAGCTCGTCAATAAAGATAATTGCCGGTGAGTTTTTCTTGGCTTCTTCAAACAGGTGACGAACACGAGAGGCGCCGACACCCACGAAAACTTCGATGAATTCAGAGCCTGAAATGGAATAGAATCTGACACCGGCTTCACCTGCCAACGCCCTGGCCATGAGTGTTTTACCCGTGCCGGGCGGCCCCATCAGTAACACACCGCGTGGCACTTCGGCACCAAGCTGACGAAATTGAGCGGGAGATTTGAGGAATTCAACTAACTCGGTGACTTCCCGTTTAGCTGTATCCTGACCTGCCATATCATCAAAAGTGACATCGGGAATTTCAGCAGACTTGCTTGAACCGCGCAGAAATTTCCCCAGCTCGCCTTTACCGCCTAGTCCGCCTGACATGCTGCGTTGTGCCCGATTAATAATCCAGAACCAGAAAGCAATAATAAATATCCATGGCAATATACTAAGCAGTACCCGCCATATAACACCCTCGGTTTCTGGCGAAAGTACTTTTACTTCAACACGCTTTGCTTCGAGAGCGGGTAACAGACTTTCGTCGCCAATATCGGGAATCCGTGTTTTGAAAGATCTGCTCATTTCTTGCTGTGGGCCGATACTTGTCGCTTGAAGCAAAGTACCTTCAGCCTGGTTGCCCTTCAGGGTGACTGACGCCAGCGCGCCATCATTCAACAATTGCTTGAACTCGCTATAGGGTATATCAAAGGCAGGCTCTGTTACTGTTTTTTGTGTCAGAGCATAATAAATCGCGGTAAACGCAATAATGAGTATTGCATTGATGATCCAATTTTTTGGGATCGGATATTTTTGCGGAGTTTGATAGTCTGGCATTAGTGTTCTCGTTCCATGTTATCAACTGCTTCATTATACAGGATGTATATACCGCTAAGTATTTGCATTATCATCTCTGTGTACTTTCCTGAGCAAGGTCCGGTTCACCGCAATGCTGTAAGATATATTCACGGCTGCGATCACGCAGTTCTATCGTGACATGCCATGCGTCTTTGCCCGACTCATCTGCAATCTGTTTGGCATCGATTGCTTCACCTATATCTATATTAATGGAACCTTGATGTGGGAACCATGATCCTGAGCGTAAGATAGATCGGGTACCTCGTATCGCAACAGGGATGACAGGTGTTCCAGTCTCTGCGGCGATTGAAAAAGCGCCTAAAAGAAAGGGTCTCAATCCCGGGATTCGGGTAAAGGTTCCTTCCACAAAAAACATCAATGCATTTCCTGCTCTGAGTATTTTTGCCAGGCGTTGTGTGTTTTCGATGCTTTTACCTGCTTCATAGCGATCAACAAATTCCGTGCGAATATTTTTTAAAGGAATGCGATAGAACCACTTTGTGACAAATTCATTTTTGGCAATAAAATGAACGTAACCGGGCAATGTTGCCAGCAGTGCATAAGCATCAAGATAACTGGTGTGGTTAGAAACCATTACATAAGGCTGTCCATCTGCTGGAATGTTTTCCAGTCCATTTATTGTGATTTTTGTATTAGTGGCTTTGGCAAATAATCTGGCACAGTTTTTTAGTACCGACCAGCGCATGGCGAAGCTGGGTAACAACATGCTGGCTGACCAGCCAATCATTGCCAGTATCAGGTATATAAGCCAGTAATATGCGGCGTATATCACCGATTTACTATAACGCCACATACGTCTTAACTGGGGAAGTATGCTGGCAACAATGATCCGTGTTACCTGCCAGGTGAGACCGGGCTGGTTTTTGCCGATTTCGCCTTTCTCAAAAAGTTCACGGCTGGCTGCTCGACGGATTTTACCGCTTGATGTTTTTAATACTGTTCCTGGTGGTGCCAGCACGACTTCATCAGGGGGTGAACCGATCAGATCTATTGCCAGTGTGTTAATTTTTTTGCGCAGCATTTCCAGTTCGCTGTTATCTGTGCTGCGAGTTTCGGCTAAAACGATCAATCGTTCAGTTTTGCTGTGTTTATCTTCACTGCCAAAAGCAGCGACACGACCGGCACGAATCCCCGTGATATTACCGACGGCTTCTTCCAGCTCATGGGGATAAATGTTACGGCCCGCTCTGATGAAAATGTCTTTAATTCGACCGGTTAAAAACAATTCGCCATTCGCTATATAAGCTAAATCCCCTGTATCTAGCCAGTCTTCATCAAATAGCATTTGGGTTTTTTCTGCATCGTGATAATAACCACTGGTAGAAGAGGGGCCATGAAATTCCAAACGTCCTTCCTGGCGTTCAGGTAATTCATGTCCTGCATGGTCAACGACTCTGATTTGATGATCGCTTAAAGGCGGTCCGCTAGAAACGAATCTTAAAGCACGTTCATCATCATCCTGTGCTGCATTAGCAAAACCTGTTTGCATAAAAATGTCGCGCTCGATACGGTCAATTACCGGTCCCCTGTTCAGAGGCGGAAATGTCAGACCGACAGTTGACTCTGCTAGTCCATATACCGGCATCATCGCTTTGTCAGTAAACCCATAAGCTTTAAATTGTTGACTAAAATTGCTCAAGGTTTCCGGGCTAACAGGCTCTGCACCATTAAAAGCGGCGCGCCATGAACTTAGATCGAGACCTGCTAAATCTTCATCACTTAAGCGCCGTAAACAATATTCGTAACCGAAATTGGGTGAGGCAGATAATGTGCCATGATAGTGATGTATTGCCCACAGCCATCGTTCTGGCCTGGCAAGAAAACTTAAGGGTGGCATGGCCACGAACAACATTGCGAAATATAAGCTGCCCAGCCATGCCCCTATTAAACCCATGTCGTGATAAAGCGGTAACCAGCTGACAAAAACATCTTTCGGTCCTGCTTCGACGACGCGGCCCATAGCGCGGATGTTGGCCAGTAAATTAGCATGCGTGAGCACAACACCTTTGGGGTTGCCGGTGCTGCCTGAGGTATATTGTATAAAGGCAGTGTCGTTTGTTGTTAAGACGGGAGACGTTGAGATAGCCGTTGATGATCTAAGGTCGCTAGCTGTAACGATGTGTTTTAAGTTTGGAACCTGAGACTTGAGTAGATGAGCAACGCCTTTAGCTTCAGGAACGGTGATAAATGTACTGGCAAGACAATTCGCCAATATACGCACATGTCTGCGCATATGATCTTCCAGTTGAGACAGTCTCGCAGGTGGGTAGATAGGGACCGGAATACCACCAGCCAGCAAAATGCCAATAAAACTGTAAAAGTAATCAGGACCGCTAGGCAACATGATCGCAACAGGTTCAGCCGGTTGTAATCCACGTTGCTGAAGACCACCGGCGACACGAACGGCTGCAGCTTTGAGCTGTTTATAGGTAATCACCTCGCCATCGCCTTCATCCGTATACATCCTGATATGAGGCCTGTCTGGATGTGTGTTTACATGCCAGTTCAAAACATCTATCAGGGTAAGTGATTCGTCCGGTGTGGCGCTGACGTCAGCCCCAGTATAATCCATCGCTACTGCTTGTATGTCTGCTTCCTGCAAGTCTGTCCGGGGCATTGCAGAATCCTGGATGGCGCATAATAAATCTCTTGCTGATTCTGATTCAGCGATGATTTGCTCAGACAATGCAAGCTTGAATTGTTTTTCTACTCTGGAAACCAATTCGACGCGGGTCAGGCTGTCGAGACCAAGATCCTTTTCAAACCTGGTATCTAGCGTTATCGTCGTTGGCAGGCGATGTGGCTGCACTTCTGTGACAAGAACATTTATTACCCGTAATAATTCTATCGCGGTATCGTTTTTCCTGTCTGTGGTATCGAAGGATTTCATAAGTGCTCATCTATAACTTTCGTAACTAAAATAACATATGGAATCGGTCATAACACCAGTACTCTATCATTCCACTTTGTAAAACAACAACATATAGGTGGTTATAAATATAATGGCATTTTTTCGATATTTTCTTAACTAAGATCAAGTTTTTAATGATGATAAAAGATAATTCATAAATGGAGGTGAATGTTATTGCAATCCGACATGGGTAAGGGTGATTGATCAGACAGCCATTACAGATAGATATTAGAGACATCCCATAGTCAGATGCGATCGAAACGAGGGTCCGGGAAAAAGCTGACAAAAGTCTGAAAGAATACAAAACAGTCCAACAGCAGGCGTGCAGAATTGTTAGTTTTACTTCCGAGAATGGCCAGATCAAGAAGCGGACTAAAGACGTATTTCTCGCAGAGGCGCAAAGAAAAAACTTTATATCACGTCATTGCATTAGTTATCTCTGCGTCTTTGCGCCCCTGCGAGAACAATCAAACCTCTAAAGCTTTTGAGGTCAGCCAGGGGCCTTTAGCAGTCTTAGAACGGCCAGAAGCGGAAAGTCAAAAACACTTGACCTCGGAGGTCAACGTGTTTTATGTTGTTAAATGTGCCTGTGGCGCTATTAACAATAATAAAGGCTTTTCCTCTGTGCTCTCTATGTCCTCTGTGGTGAATAGCTTTTTTAAGTTGTTAAGGTCGATAAGGCTCAAGCACAGCCTCTCATGCTATCGAGCATCTTAATCTTCAGCAACTTGTACTGCCTTTTTCTCATCAACGAAATAAACAGGATTCCACCGCTAATAAACAGGATATTGACGGAAAACATGGCCAGTCGTGAACTGCCTGACATCGCGGCAATAATACCGATCATTAACGGTTCAAGAACTGCCGCAAATTTACCTAACATATTGTAAAAACCAAAATATTCTGCTGATTGAGATTTGGGAATTATTCGTGCATAAAGAGAACGACTAAGGCATTGAATACCACCCTGTACTGAACGTCCGTTATTAGCCGGTAAACGACCGATAGATTGTCTTGGTGTAGTTCACTTGTTCAAAGGTCGCTCACCGACCCCTTTTACATATGGATATAGTTGCGAGGGCGGCGCCGGAAGCTTAAGCCGAGGGTTGGGGTGAGGGTTATATTTAAACATCAAGCGCTGTCACCTCAAGCTCGGTCGATTCGGTTTCAAGTTCATCCCGTTTAAACAACTCCGTGCCCGGATGCGATGCGGTGGCGCTGCCGCAGATCACGCCAAAACGTAACATCTGTTGTGGTGTTTCCTTTTTCAGGGCGGTAGCAATCAATCCTGAAACCAGGGAGTCGCCGCAGCCGACGGTCGACTGCTTATGTATTCTTGGTGCTTCGCAGTGGTAGCTGTTGTCTGCATCGAGTAACACTGCGCCTTTATCGCCCAGGGTTACGCAAACATATTCCACACCCTGCTGCTGGATGCCTCGTGCGACTTCTGCGACCTGTTCCCTGGTGTCCATGCGGCGTTTCATGGTTATTTCCAGTACGTAATGGTTTAATCGAACCATCCAGGGTTTTGCTTCCAGTGCCTGCAGTAAAGGTTCTCCATGTGCATCCACTACGGCTTTGCCGCCTTTCTGGTTGACGCGTTCGATCAGTTCACGGTATGTATTTTCGGGCGCGCCCGGTGGTAGTAGTCCGCTTAACACGGCGATGCCTTTATCTGCCACGTTTACGAAACAGTCACACGCGCTGGCCAGAGCATCCGCCGGGACTTCGGGGCCGACGCTGGTGATTTCGTACTGCCCGGGAGGACTCTGTTGCATGATGGTGGTATTCAAACGCGTTTCTCCATCGACGCGAAATGAGTTGTGTCTGTCACCCAGGCTATCGCCGAGAAGTTTCAGCAGCAGGTCGCCACTTTCGCCGGCAATAATACTGCAGCAATTGGTCTGCACACCCAGTTCGACGAGTGCGCGTGTTATGTTGATGCCATTGCCGCCCGGGTGGTACCAGGTCTGGCTGGCGCGTACCTTCTGATAGGCCAGCAACTGGGGGATTTCATAGCTGATATCGACCGAGGGATTCAGTGCCAGCACAGAAACTTGATCATGATTGTCTTTCATATTGTCACCGTGTTGTATTGTCATCACGTTATAGCAGGCCTTTTTTAAGGATCAGGCTGCGACCGGTCATGACCGGTGGTTGGGGTATGCCGAGCAGTTCCAGCACGGTTGGTGCGATGTCAGCCAGGCCTCGGCCGATGCTGAGTTTCACTGGCCCTTCTCCCATGATGAGAAAGGGTACCGGGTATACAGTATGCTGGGTCTGGGGCCCGCCGGTATTCGGGTCGACGATTTCATCGCAGTTACCGTGGTCGGCAGTGAGCATGATGCGCCAGTCGTTTTCAAGTGCCACCTCGAATACCCGGTGGCTCTCACGATCCAGCGTCTCAACCGAGCTGATGATGGCATCACGGTCTGCGGTGTGGCCCACCATATCGGCATTGGCGAAGTTGGTGACGATAAAGGAATACTTGCCGCTTTCGATCGCTTTTACCAGCTCGTCTGCAATCTGCGGTGCGCTCATTTCCGGCTGCATGTCATAGGTCGCGACTGAGGGTGAGGGTACGATGATGCGATCTTCCAGCGGGTAGGGAGGTTCATGGCCACCGTTGAAAAAATAGGTTACGTGGGCAAATTTCTCGGTCTCGCTGCAGTGCAGTTGTGCCAGTCCAGCGTCGCTGATGACTTCGGCCAGTATCTGTTCCGGCATGCGTGTTGCAAACAATACCGGTAATGGATAGGTGGCGTTGTACTCGGTCATACACACCAGTTTTTTGAGATAGATGCCACCACGATCGAAATCGTCAAATTTTTCAAGGCCGCAGGCGGCTGTTAACTGGCGTACACGGTCGCTACGAAAATTGAAAAACAGCACCGGTTCATCAGCATCGATGCCATCGTAGCCGTCGATGACGGTAGGCTGAATGAATTCGTCACCTTCACCGCGGGCATAGGCCGCTTCTATGGCCTCGCGTGGTGTTTTGGCAGTGCGTCCCTGGCCCAGTACCATGGCTTTCCACGCCAGTTCAGTACGGTCCCAGTTTTTAGCGCGATCCATGGCGCTGTAGCGGCCACTGACGGTGGCGATGAAGCCACGCCCGAGGCTGTTCAGTGCGTCTTCGAGTTCTTCGAGATAAGTCAGGGCGATTATGGGTGCTGTATCACGGCCGTCGGTGATCATGTGAATGATCGGTTCTATCTCAGTGTTACGCAGCAGAGACAGGATACCGTGCAGGTGTTCGATATGTGAGTGTACGCCACCATCAGAGACCAGGCCGATAAGGTGCAGACGTTTGCTGCCATCGATCAGGGATTGCCACTCTGGCAATTGCTCGAATGTGCCGTCATAAATCGCATCGGCTATTCGGATCAGATCCTGTTCCAGCACACGGCCGGAACCTAAGGTGAGGTGGCCGACTTCGGAATTGCCGAACTGACCGTCTGGTAAACCGACCGCTCTACCGGAGGCCTGTAATACCGTGTGCGGGTTGGTGGCGAAATAGTGGTCGAGATGAGGTGTACGCGCCAGCGCCCAGGCATTGTGTGCACGGCTTGGGTTGACGCCAAAACCGTCGAAGATTGCGAGTAGTACTGGTTTTGGTTTCACGATGTATCCTTGAATGAACTTTATGAGCTAGATTAAAACATTAATAATTTAGATGGTAGTGTTTATTTCGCTATGTTTCCCGTACATGATATAGATATTACGGGAAAGGATGTTATTTATTGCGTATTCTTAATATAACTAATAATATCTGGACGTCTTAAATCTCTCTCAATGATTGTTAATGTCAGTTGATCAGCACAGTTTTATAATTCCAGAAGATCAAAGTATATCGGCGCTGGTATCGTCATTACAAAAGACCTTTTCTGTTCGTGTTCAGGATGAAACTGTTTATCACAGGGTATTTTATGACACGTTTGACTGGCGCCTGAGCAAGAATGGTTCAATACTTGAAGTGGATGACGATGGCTTGTCACCCAGGATTTACTGGCAGCAAGACAAGGACGGAAAATTAAAAATACAGCTCGGACTCAGGAAAGCGCCGCGCCTGGCGGGTGATCTTCCAACTGGTGAGTTTCGCCAGCAACTGCAGTCAGTCATCTCGGTTCGTGAGCTGTTACCCCGTATCAAGATAAGAATTAAACGCCAGTCACTTGCTGTGCTTGATGAAAATGACAAGGTTGTCGTGCGTTTATATTTCGATGTGTATTGGTATCGCCCTACGAAATTACGTGCTGCAAGGGTTTTGACCAGGCGATTGACAGTAAAAGCGTTAAAAGGCTATGCCGAAGATTACCAGCGAGTTGATTCATTCTTTGTAGATATGCAGCTGCCCATACCGCTTCGATCTGCCCAGGATAATGTGATAAAACTAGCGCAGTTAGCAAGTGGCATAAATACCAGTGATTACAGCACTAGCCTGAAACTTTGGCTTGACCCGTTTATGCCGGATGAACAGGCATTAAAGATAATCTTGCTGCAATTACTGGAAATCTTACAGCAGAATACCGCCGGCAGTATCAAGGGAAGAGATACGGAATTCATGCATGATTATCGTGTTGCTCTAAGAAAAATACGTGTCGTGCTGAAACAGCTCAATCTTCACTACCCGCAAGCGGTAAGCACTGAATACAGGCGTTTCTTTTCAAAGCTGGGTAAATTGACTAATCCAGTCAGAGACCTTGATGTGTTTCTGATGCAGCTGGAGAATTATCAACCCGACTTCGAAACATCAGACTGGCAACAGCTGCAACCCTTACGTGACTATCTTTTACAGTCAAGAGCTGAGGCGCAGAACAAGTTAATTGAGGAACTGAAATCTTCCCGGTATCGCCAGGCTATTAAACAATGGCGTGAACATCTCAAGCACTCTGCAACTGAAAACGACGAGGCTAATGACCACGGAAAACCGGTATACAAACTGGCAGATGAACTTCTTCGAGAAGTTAACCAGCAAACCCTGAAACAGGGAAAGACTATTACCAGAGATAGCGATGCAGAAACGCTGCATAGTTTACGGAAAACCTTCAAACAGCTGCGCTATCTGATGGAGTTTTTTAGCAGCCTTTACCCGGCAGTAGAGCTGCGAGTGTTAACTCAATCATTAACCGATATACAGGATAACCTCGGGTTATTCAATGATCGTCATTTTCAGGTGGCTATGGTGCAGGCGTTTATTCAACAGTGCAAGAATGAAGAGGCAATAAAAGCCTCTGTACAGCTAATACAAATTCTTCAGCAGCAGCAAGATGAAGCAGGTAAAAACTTTAAGGACAGTTATAAAATATATGCTTCATCTGCCAGCCAGAAGAAATTCAATGAGTTATTCGTTGATTATCACCAGGGGAAGATGAAGCTGTGAGAACAATCGCGGTATATAACATTAAAGGTGGTGTCGGGAAGACGGCAACAGCAGTCAACCTTTCTTTTCTGGCTTCACTCGATGGTGCAAATACGCTCTTGTGGGACCTGGATCCTCAGGGAGCTGCCAGTTTTTACTGCAAGATAAAGGCTGAGATAAAAGGCGGTGGCAAAAAACTGATCGATGGTAAATCAGATATAGAAGCGGCGGTAAAAGGTACTGATTATGAAAACCTGGATCTGTTACCTGCTGATTTCACCTATCGCAATATGGACACCTTTCTGGCACAAATAGAAGACCCGGTCGACCGTTTTAATACCTTACTCAAACCGTTTGCCCAGGAGTATGATTATATCTTCCTGGACTGTCCTCCAAGTATCTCTTCACTATCAGAGAGTGTTTTTGCAACCGCTGATATAGTGCTGGTGCCAACGATACCCACCACGCTTTCATTGCGGACTTATCAGCAGATCATGGAGTTCTTTGAGCAGCAGGGTATAGATCAGTCCAAAGTATTGCCATTCTTCGTGATGGTTGATCGTCGAAAAAAGATGCACCGTTTGATCCTGGAGCATCCTCCGTCATTTATGTCATCACTTCTAAAAAGCTATATACCGTATGCCAGTGAAGTTGAACGCATGGGTGTGCATCGTGCACCTTTGACTGTATTTGCTGCCCGCAGCAGGGCTGCAGAGTGTTACACGTCGATGTGGGATGAGTTACGTTCGCTTATCTATGCTTTGGAATAATCGTATTTAACCTACATGCTAACGGGTAGATGGCTCAGTAATATTCCCTCCAGAAATTAAAGGGGTCAGAGCCCATTAATTTTATGATCATTCACAGTATGTGTTTAAATAAAGTTCGAAATAATCGGGGACAGACAATTAAAGGGATACTCGCATAACAAATGTCATCATTTAGAAATAACCGAGTGTTACAGGGCCTTGTGGTGTGGCTGATTACGCTATGGGTCATCACTGCCATTAATCCACACTTTCCACGAGACTGGCTGATCGAGAACCTGCTGGTCTTTATCTACGGCGCTATACTGATTTTTACTTATCCCTGGTTTAAGTTTTCGAATTTTTCCTATGTGCTGATCACCCTGTTTCTCAGTCTCCATCTTATCGGCGCGCACTATACCTATTCGAATACACCCGTCGGCTTCTGGCTGCAACCAATATTTGATTTTGAACGTAATCATTACGACCGTATCGTCCATTTCTGTTTCGGCCTGCTCATCGCATACCCGTTCCGGGAAGTATTATTGCGACTGACGAAGGTCAAGAAGCAGTGGAGTTACTTTCTTACAGTGTCGGTGATCCTGGCTTTCAGTGCCTTTTATGAGTTACTGGAAGCAGTGGTGGCGATGCTGGTTGACCCTGAACTCGGCAACGCCTACCTGGGAACGCAGGGGGACGAATGGGATGCAGAGAAAGACTCGTTCCTCGCTTTTAGCGGTGCGATCATCGCGATGCTACTGACCTGGATGTACGTAACGAAAATCGAAGACGAAAGTTAATAATAAGATAACAGGGGGTATACCCCAATTAATTCTATCTAGTTAATATCGAAAGGAAGGTTTAATGAGTAAGTGGTTAATCATCATTGGTTTGCTAATTGTTGTTCTTGGACTACTTTTGCATTATTTTCCCTGGACATTAAACTGGTTTGGAAAATTGCCGGGTGATATTCATAAAGAACTGGAGCATGGTGATATTTATTTTCCCATTACATCGATGATTATTATTAGTGTTTTAATCACGGTGATTCTTAATTTTTTTAAACATTGATAAAAGCGTACAAAATCAGGGGTACTTCCTTTTGAACCCCTTATAATTTTCGCTCACTGCTTGAAGCAAAGTAGAGGTGAAACGACCTTTAAACGAAAACGGAGCAATGCTCCGTTTTCAATAAAAGTGTATATCTATTTTTTTAACAACAGTAGTGCAGACCGGTTGTTTTATTTGACCTGTTGCCTCATGGCAACAGCATGCCGCGGATCATAAAAAACAGCATGGCGGCCAGTCCGGCTGAGACAGGCACAGTAATTACCCAGGCAGCAGCTATCTTCAGTAAGGCAGTACGCTTTACCAGCTCATGTCGATAAACCCGCTTCAGGCTCCTGCGTTCTTTTTTGCTAAGGTCGGCTTCGGCTGAATGTGCCTTCAGTTGTGCCAGCATTTTAGATTTTTCCTCCAGGGTTGCGTATCTGAACTCCTCCAGGAATAGCTTAACGACCTCTTCATCACGACCCTGATGGTGCAGATGAATCTCTTCAATCATTTTGGCGTAACTCGTTTTTAGGTATTCTCGGAGAAATCCCACGCCAAACACCGCACCAACGGCAATATGCGTTGAGCTCACGGGTAGACCTAACTGGGTCGCAATAATGACCGTTATGGCAGCCGATAATGCAATACAAAAAGCGCGCATCTGATCCAGTTCGGTGATTTCTGTGCCTACGGTCTTGATCAACTTAGGACCATATAACGCCAGACCCAATGCGATGCCGATGGCCCCGATCATCATTACCCATATAGGTATAGCGGCTTTGCTAGAGATACCGCCTGTGGTCAGGGCATCATTGATCGCAGCCAGAGGACCGATAGAGTTTGCGACATCGTTGGCACCATGTGCAAAACTCAATAAGGCCGCAGCGAATATTAAAGGCAGGGTGAACAACTGGTTGATTCCCTGTTTATCATTCGCATTCAGTTTAGTGCGGCGTACAACCCATGGCCGGGAAATACCGTAAATAACAACGGCCACGCCAGCACCGATCATAAGGGCCATGGTGGTATCAATCTTCCAGATTTTTTTAAAGCCCTTAAGTGCCAGGTAGGTGGCAAAGGCTAATGCCATGATGGCTAACAGTATGGGTACTATACGCCTGGCAGCCATCAGCATGTCTTTCTTATAGGTGATCGTGCGTTTTATAAGATATAGAAAAGCCGCTGCAATAATGCCACCGAGCACAGGAGAGATAACCCAGCTTGCGGCAATCTGTCCCATCGTTGTCCAGTTCACTACGTCCCATCCACCTGCCGCAACGCCTGCGCCGAGCACGCCGCCAACTATTGAATGTGTTGTCGATACGGGAGCGCCGATCGCCGTGGCTACATTCAACCACAGGGCGCCAGCCAGCAAAGCTGCCATCATCAACCAGACATAGACATCGGTACTACTGATATTGGCTGGATCAATAATTCCTTTTTTGATGGTACTAACAACATCACCGCCAGCGATCAAGGCACCGGCGGCCTCGAAAATGGCGGCAATGGCGATGGCACCTGCCATAGTTAATGCGCGTGATCCCACCGCTGGTCCGACATTATTGGCGACATCGTTGGCGCCGATATTGATCGCCATGTAACCGCCGATAATGCCTGCGATGATCAGCATGTTGCTGATTTCGCCCTGAGATTCGAGGTACAGCATGATGCCAACGATAAATAAGACCGCCATACCCAGACGGAAAATCTCTTTACGGTTTACCCATGTTGCCTCTTCAATGTCGCGGATTTTCTCCAGCTCCATAATTTATACTCCACTCGGTAATATTATTGCTTTGCAGGTCACTGACATTGTTCTTTTTATCAGCATGAAACTGTACAATTTATACTCCCTAAGCGATATTTTTATTAACATATGTCAAGCTTTCTGTCTTATTAGCTGGTTTAAAATAATTGGGGACACGACTACATGGCAAAGATTGTTCCCAACAATCCTTTTTATCAGCTTGTCTTCGCTTATTACCTGTGCTGCCGTATCGGCATCATAGTCCATTAAGCTTTGTCAGGCCTCGTCCAGTGCAAGACTCGCCAGGCGATACATCTCAACCAGACCATCTTTTAGAGCCTGTTCATCAGATTCAAGTATTCTTCTTGTAACCGTCAATTATTTTCTCCTGTCACCGTATTCTGTTCGGCCTTATAATTCATAGGTAATATCATATTCTTAATTGAAGGAATTAAAGCGGGCGCTTAGAATAAGAAGGGGTAGAGAGCACGCACTCTAATATTAGAAGCAATTGATCTCTACCCCTTTAACCGGTCGAGAAGTAGCAGCTTCGCGTTACCGATAATCATATTTATTGAGCGAGATGACGACAGATAAAGGCAAATCAGATTTCCTGCATGGCTTCAGCGATGAAGCAGAGGTGCAGCAGGCTTACCGGGAAGTACTCGACTACCTGGTCAGAGAGGGCCGCTATGCAGATGTTATCGACGCCGATAACGAAGCCAGTGAAAGAGTGCGGTTCTGTGAAAAGTTGGATTTATATGCAGATGACCAGCGATTGAGAAATGCCTCTGCCTACCAGCGAAAGATACTAGCGTTAATCCAGGCCAATCAGCTGCAGGAAATCATCGCTGAGAATGACGGTTATTTACCGGCTTTAGATGATGACGACTCATCGGAGTCATCGTTTTATGCAGAGACCGATGAAATTTTGCCCGTTGTCTATCCAGACCCTGACAGTAATCCCACTATGGATGATTATCATCTGAGCAGCGATCATGGTCGATCTGGGCATGATCGATCAGGGCATTATTCTGCAACCGCTGCATCCGTTGTTGAAGTAGCAAAACCAGCAAAAGAAAACGCTTTTTTGTATTTAATACGAGACCTGAGTACTGCATTGGGCACCGTCATCATCCTGCTAGCAGCAATCAGATTTTTTTTCGGCGGTGAAGATCTGTTACCTATAACAAAATACAGTTTTTTATTGTTTACCGCACTGCTGCTTGCTTTTATTGCCTTATTGGAAGTCAGCGGCAGGCTGATGAGACGTCTGCGTTATGCCGTCAGCTACTTGTTTTTACTGGCAACGGCCACTCTCTCCGGCTTACTGTTTCTGCAGCAGCCGTGGGCAGAAGACGCGTTTCATCTTCGTAGCGGAGTCGTGGGGATGATCATCAACTTCATCATCCACAAGTTAATAGCGATCGGCCCATTCTGGTTGGGTGTTTTCTTCGCTGAGACAGCACTGGTTATACTCATCGTTACCTGGCTTGCAGGTCTAAAAATAAGCGATGGATTGCCTGTAAAGTAATAGAAAGTAATAGGGGGCAGGCCACGATTTAAACAATCAATTACAACATGTGGTTAAATTAAAATTTTACCACCGTCCCTTTAACTCATATCTATCCGAGCCGGTTAAACAATCCATGTCAAATAAGGTAAAAACCTGGGTGTTACTTCGCGGCCTGACTCGTGAACATCGTCATTGGGAAGATTTTCCAGAAAAACTGCAACAATGCTTTCCCGATACACAAATCATTACACCCGATTTACCGGGTAATGGTGATCATGCAGACTTAATAAGCCCCACCAGTATTCAGGATATGATGCTTTTTATACGTAAAGACATCGCATCGACCATAGCCAGTGGCCCTGTGCATATTATTGGTTTGTCTATGGGTGCTATGGTGGCAATAGAATGGATGAAATCTTACCCGCAGGAATGTGCCGCAAGTATTTTAATTAATACCAGCCTTAAAGGGATTAGCCCTTTTTATCATCGCTTACGACCAGAAAATTATTATCGAATTTTGTATTCCCTGTTCAAGAGTAATAACTATCGTAGAGAAAAAATGATATTAAAGATGACCTCTAACCTTTATCCGAATACTGAGAAGCTGTTACATCGCTGGGTATCTTATGCAGAAGAAAATACTGTATTACCATCTAATGCATTTCGTCAGTTACTTGCAGCTAGCCGCTACAGCGTACCCAAACTACAACCCTCTATCCCGATACTATTACTTAGGAGCAAAAATGATAACCTGGTCAATTCGCAAAGTTCTGTGTCGCTTGCACAAAACTGGTTATTGCCAATAGAAACTCACCCGCTTGCAGGTCATGATTTAACCCTTGATGATGGTGACTGGGTATGTCAAAAAATAAATCACTGGTTTGCTATTGGGTAAAACGGGAAAATTGGGATAAAAAGCGGGGCGGAGATTAACAATGATCAATTACAACACAAAAGTGATTAATCAGGATATTGCCGACAAGTTACTGGAAATTGCCACTCTGCTTAAAGTGCAACGGGCGAATCCTTTCCGTGTGAATGCTTACCGGAATGCTGCCAATGTCATCATCGATCTCCCTCAACCAGTGAGTGAGATCGTGGCGCGCAAGGACCTTCAAGGTTTAGTGGCGTTGCCGGGCATTGGTGAAGGCATCGCACGTTCGATTTATGAGTACGTGGCTTTGGGGCGCATGAGTCGCCTGGAAAGTTTAAAAGGGGGACATGATCCGGTTGCCCTGTTCGAAACGATCCCGGGCATCGGTCCGAAACTGGCGCATCGTATTATTGAACACTTGCATATAGATAGTCTGGAAGCGCTTGAGCTGGCAGCACATAATCAGCGGCTGGAAAAGGTTCCAGGATTCAGTCCCAGGAAGGTGGCCATGGTGCAGGCCTGGCTTGCCCAGGTTTTCGGACAACAACGACCCAGGCCACAACCACAAGAACCCTTCACTGACCCCTCTGTGCAATTAATCCTGCATGTGGATCGTCAGTATCGAAAAAAAGCCAGCGACGCTGAGCTACCGATGATTGCCCCGAAACGTTTTAATCCTGATGGTAAGGCCTGGTTACCTGTCATGCATGTTAGCAAACAGGGCTGGCACTTCACCGCACTGTTTTCCAACACGGCACGGGCTCATCAATTAAACCGTACTCAGGACTGGGTGGTGATTTACTTTTATGATGATCAACATCATGAAAGCCAACACACGGTAGTGACAGAAACACACGGTGCCTTAACCGGAGAACGTGTCGTGCGCGGACGTGAATCCGAGTGTCGTGAGTATTACGCTTCGGCCAATAAAAAGATAATACAAGGGGACGAAGACAAATGATGATCAGTTCTGAAAATAAACGATGCTTGTTTGTCACTGATCCCTTAAATTCGTTTTTTATATCTTAGAGGTATTACATGAAGAGTCATTTCTACGCATATATCAGTAAGATTCGTTGGCTGCAGCGTTGGGGTTTAAAGCGAAATACTGTTCAAGAGAATGTTATGGAGCATAGTTGGGAAGTTGCTACTATTTCACATGCATTGGGGCTGATAAAAAACCGATACTATGATGGCCAGTTAGATGTCAATGCTATCGTCGTCGCGGCTATGTATCATGACTGTAGTGAGGTCATCACTGGTGATATGCCTTCACCGATTAAATACCATTCAACTGATATAACAAAAGCTTATAAATCAATTGAGAGGCAAGCAGAGCACGAACTATTGAGCCTGCTTCCTATAGACCTGCAGGATGATTATGAATCAGTGTTGATCGAAGATAAAATCGATAAAGAACACAAAATCATAATCAAATCTGCGGATATGATATCAGCCTATATAAAATGTCAGATGGAAATATCTGCTGGTAATCCTGAATTCTCTAAAGCTGCAGAAGAAATTAAGCGTAAGTTAGATGCGGTTGATCTTCCAGAAGTACGGCATTTTCTAGATACCTTTTCACACAGTTACGCATTAACTCTGGATGAGTTGTTAAAGCAGGATCAATAGCAGTAAATAGGGGTCAGAGAGCAATTGTTTCTAATATTAGAAACAATTGCTCTCTGACCCCTATTAATTGATTACGCCATATTACCCGCTTCCCGATAAGAAACCATGCGCTGAAGTCTCTCGTCCCACAGGGATGATCTAAAACAGTCTCTTATGTCTCGAGGCGACAATGTCGTTGTTATCGGTGACTGAAGTTCCGGTATGGCGGCCATCGCTTCTGGCAGGCGATAAAACGGGATGCGCACATTGAGATGATGGATGTGGTGAAAACCGATATTGCCGGTGAACCATTGCATGATTCTGTTGAGCTTCATATAACTTGACGACTCGAGGGCCGCCCGGTAATACGTCCATGCTTCGGGCGTGAGGATGGTCATGCGTTTAAAACTGTGCTGGGCGAAAAACAGGTAACTGCCGAGTGCTGATGCGATGGTCATCGGCAGTAATACAACATAAAAGACCACATCGAAACCGCCGAATACCCACAGCACTGTAATCAAACCAGCATGCGCAATTAGTGCCACTGCAGAATCCCAGTAATATTTTGGATCACGCAGTAACGGTAATATGCAGATACTGAAAGCAAAGATGGTGATATAACCAAACAGTACGACCAGCGGATGACGCTGAAAGCGATAAGATGCACGCTCGCTGGAGGAGGCTTCACGCCACATCTGCGTTGTCATCATTGGGAAGGCGCCAACACTCGCCAGGCTGATTGTACCGACGTGGCCATGATGATAATTGTGGCTCTTTTTCCAGGAGCGTGGCGGTGTCAGCGCAAACGCGGCATATAGTCGAAACAGTATCCAGGCGAGTCGCGACTGACTCAAAATCGCGCCGTGCATATAATCGTGATAAGTAATAAAGGCGCGTACCATTAAAAATGCGGCAAAAATTGACAGCATGGCCCGCACCTGCCACCAGGGCGCCAGGCCAGCACCGACCAGCGCTGCGATCAGCAGGGTAAAGGTCACAGCAACGTGCCACCAGCTCTGCGACACCACTTCGGCCGCATAGGGAGTGGTCGCTTTTACCAGTTGCTGACCAATACGTATGCCAGCACTGTATTCTGTACTCTTCTGGTCCTGTGTTAGGTTTTCTTCGTTCATGAGATTACATGTATGCATCTACACTCAATTGCGGACATTGTCGCGTATATCGCCAACAACACCCTCTAATACTAAGAAAAAAATATCATAAATAAACGAGGGAGATTTTGACGCAACTCAAAAATATAGATAAAAGAGGGTGAGTAATATAAGGAGACGAATAATCGGCATCAGAAAGCAATTATTTCTAAAATAATAGGGGGCAGACCCCTATTAGTTAATGCAGTACGTCACATCCTGTCATCTGTCTCCTATATACTGTCTATACAGTAAATATACCGCTGGGCTATTCAAACTTGATACAACGTCTTAGCGTGAGTGTGTTACTAACTTGTTAACGATAAGGACAATGATATGACTAATCAGAAACAGATAGACGAAAATCGAAAAATTGAATCACAACATGCAATGAATGCTGAAGCTTCTGGATTGATAAAATGATGAACCTTACGTCAAGAATAGAGTGCGGACATATTTTCAGTGTTGGTCTTTGGAGTGGGTTGGCAAATCTAGGCAGGATATTACGTATTGACAAAAAACTTTTGTCTGGAAAGTCTACGTCTGAAATTGATGTGATGATAAAACCTATGATGGTGAAACATTACAATAATGCTAATGGCTACTACAAAAAAAGCCAGCTGACGTCTTATGTGTTCTATGATTTATCTGGAAACGTCACTAGATTTTCTTTAGAGGAATTAGGATTGGCGAGAGCTAAGGATGATACAGATAAAGGTAAACAATGATAGAAAAAACCGTATGAATTCTGGAGCATTCTAGGGACAGTATACCTATTTCTTTGCTCCGGATACTGTCCCCAATCTTGCCGCTGTACTGAGTTAAAAGGGTTAGAGCCCTTTATCCCCAAAGAACAAAAAACCTCGCGTTGAGGGTTTTTATGCTGAAATATTTATTTAGAGATTGCTAAAAGCCGCATCAAAATCTTTTGCCGCAGCATCGGTAAATACAAAGTTATTACGGATGTATTCCAGTGTTTGTTTCTCTGTTTCAGTTACGCCTTGTCCATCGCTTGCTGACTTGAACAGGTCGGCTACTTCATCTTTGGAAAGTTTGCCTTCGCCGACACCAGTGGTGTGTTTCTCAGCCAGTTCAAGTAATTCTTTTTCGTACTTAACGCCGTCGATTGTTTGATATGCCATTTTGCTTTTCCTCTATAGTTATTGTGGCCCATAATTATTTATGTAATGGGTATTGTCATTGCAAAACCAGGTTACTCCTGGGGTTGCATCTCAAGTTTTTTCAGGTTTACGGTTGATGAGTAAGACTGCTATTCTTGAAAGCCAGATCTTTTCCATCGTTGGAAGATTTTTGGTCTTCAGAAACTTCGCTTTTATCTCAGTGGTTGTAGTCTAATTTAACGATTTTGAGATTGATAGTAGGCCGGTGTGTTTTTATTGCAATTATTAACGATGGTGTTCGTGAAAGCATAAAGAATTAATGGGGTCAAACCACAGTTTTTTTCGAAATTTGTGGTCTGTTTAAGCACCAGGTAGGTAGAATACCCGTCTATGACTGAGCAGAGCCCTGGTACCCCTTATCGTTTTATCCCCTTTCGCAAACGCGATGTTGTTGAAATGTGCCTGCAGGATGCAAAGCTGGCAGGGCATGAAGATGATTTTCGCCAGCTGTATTACATGCTGAGCAGCATTTTCCATTTCGAATTTCACCAGATCATCGAGTCACTGAAGGACAGTTATGCCCCGGTTGATCCTGACACCGATACCCGTACCTATAACAATGCTCAACCCTTGTCTGATCTCAATTTTGTCGAGTTGCTGGGCGGGCTGCTGGAGAAGGCGAATTACGAACAGATATCAGAAGACGAGCTCAACCAGGCTCTGACCGAGGCTTCGATGTTCAAGATTCGGCTGCATGTGGATTTTGATGATTTTTCTGAAGTGCTGTTGTTCTGCCGCGGCGTTTCACAGCGCGAGGAAACACTCACCAGCCTGTTTGGTTTAATCAAAAGAAACATTCGTTTTACGAATTATGACCGTGTGGTGTTGTACATTCGTTTTCGTGATGATTACGACGGTGCGCATGCCGGTTTGCCGACGTGTAAGCCGGGGGCGACTTTGCTGAAGTTATTTCAGAATGTACCCAAGGCCGACCTGGAAATGTTGTTTCCCAACACGGCGGTACGTATGCGCCCTATGGACAAGTTGTTGATCGGTGTGCCGGCGGTGATCAGTGGCGGCATCGTGTTAACGACCAAGTTGGGGACATCGCTGGTGTTACTCGGTTCTTTGCTGGGTTTCTGGTTAGGCCTGAGTAGTGAGCCGGTCGAACTTAACAAAACAGGCATCATGATTTTGCTGGCGGGGGTGGCTGCACTGGGTGGTTACCTGTGGAAGCAATTCAATAACTTCAAAAACCGCAAGCTGCGCTTTATGCAGGCACTGACACAAAACCTGTATTTCAAGAACCTGGATAACAATGCTGGAGTATTTCATCGGCTGGCGAACGATGCCGAAGAGGAAGAGTGCAAAGAAGCGGTACTGGCGTATTATTTTCTACTGACCAGCGAATCAGCAATGACACGTGCCGAACTGGACAGGGCGATTGAACACTGGTTGCACGAAAAGTGGCAGTGCACAGTGGATTTCGAGATTGATGATGCGCTGAACAAGCTACTTGCGCTAGAGCTGGTGAGTGAGTCTGATGAAAAACTGAGCGTGGTTTCGATTCAAGACGGTATTAAAGTCCTTGATGCACGCTGGGATGATTATTTTGTGACGTGAAATCAGATCAAAGATTAAAGAATAATACGGCTCAGAGAGCAATAATCTCTAATATTAGAAACAATTGCTCTCTGACCCGTATTAATTGTGAACCCTGTAGCAGGGGTGATAAGTTGAAAAATCTACAGTGCTTTCTTCTGATACTTGTCTGCCTGAATTTTTCAGGGATACCCGACGTACAGGCGGAAGAGGAAAGCGTTCGTCCGGGTATCAACAGTTACTACATGGATCCGGACTGGCAGCAGTGGGTGAATCAGTTCGAAACACCGGGTCGGGAAGTCTATGACCGTCGCTTTGATATCTTGCGCGCCTCGGCTGTGTCGCCGGGTATGGATGTGGCGGATATCGGCGCAGGCACGGGGCTGTTTACGCGACTTTTTTCACGGCAGGTAGGCGCACAGGGCAAGGTATACGCGGTGGATATTTCGCGACCGTTTGTTGAAAATATCCTGCGTGAGAGTCGCGAACAGGGTTTGATGAATATCGAAGGCGTGGTCAATTCCCCCGGTGATGTCATGCTGGACGCGAAATCGATAGACCTCGCGTTCACCGTCGATACTTATCACCATTTTGAGTACCCGAAAAGCATACTTGCTTCGATACATAAGGCGCTTCGCTCCGGTGGCAGGTTGATCGTGATCGATTTTAGAAAACACCCCGGTAAAAGTTCAGGCTGGGTCATGGGACACGTTCGTGCCAACCAGAACAAGGTGATTGAAGAAATCACCTCGGCTGGATTTGTACTGATAGATGACAAGTCTTTGCTGCGCGTCAATTATTTTCTGGTGTTTCGTAAGGTCGAATAAATGATGACTGCTAACTGATGCGTGTCTGGTTATTTGTTAATTTTTTGCCAGCCAGAGTGAAGTGTTAGCTTCGTAGTCACCATAGCGTTGTGTATTAAACTTCTTCCCGAAGTGTGTATACACTTCGTTAAGGGTGCGCGGTTCACTGGATTTGGGGTGGAAGATGCTACGGTTACTGCGCGCTGCCTCGGGGAATAGTTCTACGGCATTTGCACTGGGGCTGTGTTCCAGTGATAACAAGAAAGTGACGGCGTCGTCGGCACCCAGAAAGTGGGTCATGTAGAGATCCGTTTCTGTGAGCTCACGATTGAAGTAGTACGCCAGTTTTTGCTGATTATCACGCACCATTTCCGCGGCCATCATTGCCGATATGCGAGGATTTTTGCGCAGCGCAAGCAGGTGCTTGTATAGTTTCTGGTCAAGCATGATGGGCCGCTGGTAACCGCTCCGGGTTTCTTTGTACTCGATATTCGCAGCGTAGTCGGCAATCAGGCCATACTTTACACCGTGTGTCTTCAGGGTATTCAGCCAGGTATCGTGGGTAAACTGGTACAGGCCGGTCGCTGAGGATGTCGCCGCTTTACTTGCCGGTTTGAAGTTGCTTTCCGCGGCGGCCAGCTTCATCAGGTACGAGAAGTCCACGCCGGTACGCACACTGCTCAGACGGATGGCCGCGACGACACCTTGATCAATGCCAAACTCGGTGGCATCACTACGGGCAAGGTTTGCATAGTTCTCCATGATGACAGCTAGCTCGGCATCTTCTAGCTGTTCGGCGGAAACCGGTAGATACAGGGCGCGGAACTCTGCAATGGACTGCCGGGTAAGCGCTCCCTTGTATCCATCTGCCTTACCTACATCAAAACCCAGTGTAAGCAGATTTTCCTGTTGCGTTTTCACCAGCGGATTATAAGCGTAATAACGTTTGCGTTTATCAGGCTCCGGCATCACCAACAACGGTCCCCATTGCTGCTGAGTCGCTACTTTTTTCCTGGTGAAACGTGTTTGCTGTTTGCCTGATTGTGCTGATTGCTTTCCATTGTTCACGAACAGGTGGTCACCGCTCATGATTTGCGCGGATTCCAGCACGCTCAGTACAGATTCCTCAGCTTGGCCATTGTTATTTACATTACTCAATGCGTTGTGATAAACGAAGATGAAGGATAGGGAGATGACAGCCAGAACGCTAACAGAGGCTAAAGGTAGGCTGTGCCAATGGGATTTCGAGGTGCGTTGTGCTGCTAATAAGCTGATAGCCTGAATATCTTGCTGGATACTATCACGCTCAGTTTCGATTTTTGCAATCTGCAGATTCAGTAGCTCGAGATTCTTCTTTTGTAATTCAATTTTGTCTTGCATAACGCTCAATTTTTTCTCATTTCAAACGCCGTTCATCGCAACTGGCGTAGTCACGCTATTGTATCATTAGGTGTCACAGGCACGCTTGATTACCTGCAGCACCGATAACGTGTGGCTTCTGTATATATCTAATGCAAATTACGTACTAACTTTTTCTCGTTATATATATTTCAATTAGTTATGTGATTTACTTAATAATTAATTGAAGAAATATTGTAAAGTTATGTGTCAGTATTATTGTTTTCTTTACAGTTGCTGTTAACAAAAATAAGCGGCTAAAAATAAAAGCGGTGAGTGCCCTTTTATTCTAAGGTGAGTGAGGTATCAAATTGCGATGAGTATTTAGTACTTATCATTTTCCGGCCACTCGCTCGCATCCACAACATCACGATAGGCATGCCAGGTAGCATGACCGATAAGCGGCAGTACGATGATGAAACCGATGAAGGCCGTGGCAAATCCCAATATTACGAAAGTGACGATCATCGCAGCCCACAGCAGCATGGTCTTCTTATTCGTCAGTACGGCATTGATGCTGGTGACAACGGCGGTGATGGCATCGGTCTTGCGGTCCATCAGCATCGGTAGAGAGAATGCGCTGGTGGTGAAGACGATGGCCGAGAAGACGGCGCCGACAGCAGTTCCGATGCCCAGGAAGAGGGCGAGGTCGATGAATTCGTAATCAGAGTTATCAGGGAAGAAGATATGGATAGCTGTTGCTGACCTTGCCCACAACAGGAACACGACCAGCAGGATGAAGGAGAAGATGAGCATGTCCTTGATGTGGCCGCCACCCTCACGCATACAATAACCCATTACGGGTTTTCGTCCCTGTTCTATCTGGCAGCTGAAGGAATAGAGTCCTATCGCCAGTACCGGGCCGATCAGCAGGAAGCCTGTGGCCATGCCGAGATATAAGCCTAGCGTACCGAATCGATAGAAAGCGTATCCCAGCGCGATGCTGAGAACCGTTAGCGCAAGGCCGTAAGCGAGGGACACACCAGGCGCGGTCTTCATGTCTTCGATACCAAGTTTTATCCATTTAAAAGGGGCATTCATCGGAACCACATTTACCTTCGCGGTAAATGGCATGAGTTTTTCTTCTGGTTTGCCTGTGTGTGTCGCCTGTTCGCTCATTTTAGATATCCCATAAGTAATATAGTGAATTCAATATATCGTTATGACACCAGGACATCAAGTGATATATACATATAAAACAATAAGTTAGATTGTTATAAAATACTTATATAGTTCAGTTTTAATATAGCTTATGAGTCAGGTATGCTGCTCATACAATCAAAATGAGAAAAGCCCTTTAATCCTGCTTTTCACCATTAACACTGGTAGCATCATGATGCTTTTTCAATAATTCTGGATACAGTAAAAAAGTAATTTTTCTATGAAATATGATCTTTCCGTTTTAAAACAAATAATCATCAGTGCTGCACGCGAAGAACTGCTGCCGCGCTTTGCCGATGTTCAGCGTAATACCAAGATGGATGGCAGCTTTGTCACCGAGGCTGACCTGGCGGTACAGGCACGTATTACGCATGAGTTGCAGGAACGTTACCCGCATACCGCGCTCCTGGGTGAAGAGATGACGGTGAATGAACAGGGTGAACTGTTGAAAAATAGTGATTCGCTCTGGTGTCTTGATCCGCTCGATGGCACCAGTAACTTTGCGGTGGGTATACCGTACTATGCGATATCCCTGGCCTTGATCGAACGTGGTGTGGCGACGCTGGGCATCGTTTATGACCCGAATCGTGAAGAGTGTTTTGTCGGCATACGCGGGCAGGGTGCCTTACTCAATGATAAACCGCTTACGGTCAAATCTGTTACGCTGCCGCTTTCGCAATGTACCGCGCTGATCGATTTTAAGCGACTGCCACCGCACCTTGCGATGGACCTGGTTGCTCAGCGGCCCTATGGTTCGCAGCGTAGTTATGGTTCAGTCGCGCTGGACTGGTGCTGGATGGCAGTATCACGATTTCATGTCTACCTGCACGGGGCATCCAATATCTGGGATTACTCGGCAGGACTACTCATCTTTAACGAGGCGGGCGGTTATTCTTCTACCCTGGAAGGGGAAGATATCTATGTCAATGAGCTCAGCAAGCGCTCCTCGGTAGGTGCGCTGGATAAGGCGACTTTTGATCAGTGGACTGCCTGGCTGAGTGAGCACTCGGATTAAATAAATAAAAGGGAGCAGAGCCTCTTTTTATTGCAATCACTATAAGGGGTTAGTGCGTGACCTCTAATAATAATTACAACACACTAACCCCCATTGTTATTCGCAGTAGATGTGGTACTTGCTGTGGCTGAGTAACATCGCTTCGATGCGTTTTTCTTCCGGAGAGTCGATTGATTGAGTGGAGACCTGTTGCTGTTCGAGCTGCTGATCGTATCGTTGTGATTCGTTATTAGCGGTCAGGTGGATTCCTGAGAAATCTGAAAAATTGTAATTACTGTTCATATTACTATCCTCTCGATAAGTGATTTCGTTGGTCTATGCTTTGCTCTACGTTATTAAGCAATACACAAAATATGCCAGATTTATTTCAGCACTGATAATTTCTTCTAAGTTTTTGATTACTCGATTTAATTCATGAGTAAGGTATAGACTGAGTAATCAGAACTGATATTTCAGGGCAAGTCAGATGCTTTGTTTTTGTGCAAAAAATTATGTATGGATACTACATTGGTGCAATTGAAAGAATTAAAGGGGTCGGGAATTAATATGAAAAAGCGTTGTTATATTTCTAACTTAATTATAAAAGCACTCTAAGTCTTTTATCTATGAGATAAAAATTAAAGGGATTTATCATAATATTCCGTATCGTCTTCATCTTCTTCCCAGTTATACCTTTTATCGGGTAAGTTGGGATCATGGTTTCTCAGCAGTATGGCCAGGATAATGCCAAACATGGCGCCAAAAAAGTGGCTTTCGTAGGAGATGCCGGGCTCGTTTGGGAAGATGCCCCAGATCATGCCGCCGTATAGCAAGAACACGACCATCGACAGTGCAATCGCACGTCTGTCCCATCTGATTGCGCCGATAGTAAAGACGAAGAACATAAAACCAAATGTCAGGCTACTTGCGCCAATATGATAAGTCTGACGTGCAAAAAGCCAGACACATAGACCGGTGCCGATGTATATGACAGGTACAACTATCTTTGCTGATTTCGGGTAACCGTATAAAAGTGCCGTTCCAAGTATAAGCAGTGGTGCTGTGTTGGCGAACAGGTGTGATAATGAACTATGGATCAATGGTGCCCAGAAAATACCTGCCAGTCCGCTCAGCTGTCCGGGCAGGATCCCATATTTGTACAGCCTGGCGCCAAGCAATACTTCGGCTATTTTTATTAACCACAGGGCGATAGTAAAAGCTGCCACTATGGTGAAAGATCGCTTCAGATGAAAGGAATCTTTTTCGGGGTTATTCAGGTTAAGGGGGTTTGTGAGCATGGGCTGGAGTTCAGAGAGAAGATATATTTTCCTGTCTATGTGAATGTGAGAGCAATCAGTTTATCTGCTGACAATATATGGTTATTCAACGAAATCCGGTGACAGTATAACCATTTCTCTAATCAATATACTATTCCCAGAATAGCTTGCCAGATACAAATTGTTATAAGATATTGTGTGTGGGGTCAGAGAGCAATTGTTTCTAATATTAGAGAATATTGCTCTCTGACCCGGTTTTTTCTTTCTTATCGAGCTTAATTCATGAATGACTATCTCAACCGCGTTGCCCGGCAGTTCAGCGACATTGCCCCTGATGTCGATTTCTGGACTTTGCGTTTAACCTCCGAGACCCATGAATCGGTGGGTGTTCGCCAGGGTGTGATGCAACCGGTTTACAATCATCATGCTTTCGGCGCCATGCTGACGGTGGTCAGTGGTGATGGTTGCGGTTATGCCGCGACCAGCGACCTGAGTCCGAGTGGGCTAAAAAATGCTGCCAGGCTGGCTGGTGACTGGGCAAAACAGTCATCGTCGCTGGGCCTGTTAAAAGCGTATGACTATCCTCGCCCGGATGCCAAAGCCTGTTATGAAACTCCTGTGAAACAGCCCTGGCATGACATGCCGCTGGATGAAAAGATCACGCTGCTGCAGGATGCGAATACAGCCTTGAATATCAGCGACAGCATCGTTGACTGGTCGGCATACCTTGGTTATGGCTGCGATGAGATCGTCTTTGTCAGTAGCGTTGGTGCGCACATCGAACAGCGCTTTCAATATATCCAGCCATCCCTGTCTGCGGTGGCTAACCAGGGGGCACTGACCCAGTTCCGTTCCGGCGGTGGTTATAACGCGTCGCGCCAGGGCGGTCTGGAACAACTGGCACTGCTGGATTTTCCGAATGCTGCGCCAGCCCTGGCAGAAGAAGCGGTGGCCCTGTTGAACGCTGATGAGTGCCCGCAGGGCAAGATGGACCTGGTACTTGCACCTAGCCAGATGGTGCTGCAGATCCATGAGAGTATCGGCCACCCGCTCGAGCTCGATCGTATCCTCGGTGATGAACGTAATTATGCCGGTACCAGTTTTGTGACCGAGGACATGTTCGGCAGTTACCGCTATGGTTCAGACCTGTTGAACGTGACTTACGATCCCGGTCATAGCGAGCAACTGGCCAGTTACGGTTATGATGATGAAGGCACGATAGCACAGCGTGAATACATTATCCGCAAGGGGATTCTCGAGCGTCCGCTCGGTGGTGCAACCTCGCAGGCGCGTGCAGATATGCCGGGGGTCGCCAATGCGCGCCAGGCGGTGTGGAACCGGCCGCCGATCGATCGCATGGCTAACCTGAATGTCGAACCAGGTGACAGTACACTTACAGACATCATCAGTGGCATCGAACACGGTGTTTACATGGAAACCAATCGCTCATGGTCGATCGATGACAGCCGCAATAAATTCCAGTTTGGTTGTGAGCTGGGCCGGGTGATCGAAAACGGTGAGCTGAAAGGGCTGGTGCGTAATCCGAACTACCGTGGTATCTCCGCTACTTTCTGGCGTAACCTGGCGGCTGTCGGTAATGCAGACAGCTTTACCGTGGCAGGTGTCAACAACTGCGGTAAGGGTGAGCCGAACCAGTCGATCTATGTTGGCCATGCCTCTCCGGTGTGTCACTTTCAAGATGTCGACGTATTTGGAGGGGCCCAGTGATGCCAACTGGGATGCCAGGTGGGATGCAGGATTATTTTTATTCGCTCAGTGATGCGCTGTTCAGCAAACTGCAGGGTGATGAACAGCTGTTACTCGGTTTCTCTGGTGAAGACTCGGTTTTCGTGCGTATGAATCATAACCGCATCAGGCAGGCGGGAAGTGTCGCACAACGGTCGCTGTCGCTTGACCTTATCAATGGCAAACGCCATGCCCAGGCGAGCATCGAGCTTAACGGTGAGCAGGCACTGGACATGGAACAGCTCGATATCACGCTGAAAAAATTACGTGAGCAACGCGAGCTGTTACCCGAGGATCCTTACCTGGTATTTGCAGAGGAGATCAACAACACCGAATACCACCATGATAATGTAGCCATCGATAGCCATGACGCGGTGGAGCAAATCGTACAGGCTGCAGGTGACATGGACCTGGTCGGACTGTTTGCCAACGGTACCCAGTATGCCGGGTTTGCCAACTCGATGGGGCAGCGTAACTGGCACAGCAGTGCCAATTTTAATTTTGACTGGAGCTGTTATCTTACCAACGATATCGGTAAAAGCGACAAGGCGGTGAAAAGTAACTATGCCGGGTTCGACTGGCAGCCAGACAGGCTGGCCGCAAAGATGGAGAACATCAAACACCAGTTAAGCAACCTGTCGCGACCGTCCAGAACACTGGAGCCGGGCAGTTACCGTGCCTACCTGGCGCCTTCGGCGGTCGATGAGATCATCAATATGATGTCGTGGGGCGGCTTTGGGCTGAAGAGTCATCGTACCAAATCCACACCGCTGCTGCAGATGGTAGAGCAGGATCGTTCTTTGCACGCGTCGATATCGTTGCGTGAATATCATGCTCGTGGACTGGCACCGATATTTACCGGCAGTGGTTTTATCAAGCCGGACCATGTCCAGTTGATCAAGGATGGTCGTTATCAGGACTGCCTGATCGATTCCCGCAGTGCGATGGAATACGATAAGGTGACCAATGCCGATTACGAATTCCCCGGTTCGCTGGAGCTGGCTGCGGGTGAGTTAAACAGCGAGGATATCCTGAGAGAACTGGATACCGGTCTGTACATCAATAACCTCTGGTACCTGAACTTCTCCGACCGCAGTGCCTGCCAGATGACCGGCATGACCCGCTTTGCCTGCTTCTGGGTGGAGCAGGGAGAAATACAGGCACCGGTGAATGTCATGCGATTTGATGACAGTATCTATAACCTGTTTGGAACGAACCTGCTCGGTCTGACGAAAGAGCGTGAGATGATTCTTGATCCTGGCACCTATGGCCAGCGATCCAATCACAGCATCGAATTGCCGGGTGTACTTGTGAGTGCGCTACGGCTGACGTTGTGAGTAATTAGGGGTCAGAGAGCACACACTCTAAATATTAGAAACAATGGATAAAGGGGATAGAGGGATTAGCAATCGATTAATTCTCAATGGCTGATTCCGACTGCGAGGTCAACCGGTCTAGTGATTTATCCAGGGTTTCTGATCTGAGAGTCTGTTGTCGACTTAAAGCAGACATCAAAGCTATCGACTAATCATGTAGGATTTATTTTCAATTACAGCATATGTAATAAGCTGGCAGAAACATTTATGTAATTAATGACAATTATCAATTCTGGTATTTAGTAATGGTGATAATCTGATATTTATTAGGCTGATAAACTATTAGAAGTGATTTTGATGATCGATTTGAAAACACATGTCGTACCTTTTTCAATAATTATCACTAGAGTAAGACCTCATGAAGAAAATCGCACTACTGTTAACCATCCTCTTGCTGCCGTCTGTTAGTTATGCAGGGGACGGTAATGAACTGCTGAGCAATTGCAGCAAAGCGTGTAAAGCATCTGATGGTGAAGATGTCTCATCTTTCAACTACTTCGGTATGGGTACATGTATGGGTACGATTCGTGGTGTAATCGACGCGGGTGAAATAATAAATATATCAGCTGAGTCGAGAGGTTACACAAAGCAAAATCTTTACTGTGTCCCTGTTGAGATGAGTACAGTACAAGCAACAAAAGTGGTTGTTGATTACTTAAAAGCACATCCTGAAGATTTACATCAACGAGATACAACGTTAACTGTTTTAGCTTTAATGGAAGCCTTTCCCTGTAAGTGATATTAGGGTGAGCCATCATATCGGTCACCGCAGCAGTCTGGCTATTCGGTTCTGGTCTTATTAGTTTCATCGGATTCGCTAGACGCAAGAAAGCATAACGATCAAATATAAATCCAGGCGACAACTATCCTGACATAGAGGGAAGCAGTCAGTCGCGAAAAAATAGGAGTCAGAAAGAACATACTCTAATATAAGAAACAATTGCTCTCTGACCCCTATTAATTTCTTACCATGACTCCTGAAACTTACCTTGCTGCTTTTTTTATTCTGCTGTTCGCTTATTTCTTACGCGGCATCACCGGTTTTGGATCGGGTTTGATTGCTATTCCGCTGCTGGCGCACTTTCTGCCCCTGACGTTTGTCGTACCTATGGTACTGGTACTGGATCTTGTAGCCTCGATCGTACTAAGCAGCCATACGCACTTAAAGGTGCGCTGGGATGAGATCCGTTCTCTTATGCCGACCAGCATCGTTGGCATACTGATAGGTTCATTCATGCTGATCAGTCTGCCGCGTGAGCCTCTGTTAGTGAGTCTAGGTTTATTCGTTATATTCTTCGGATTGCGTTATGTCTTCAATGTGCATGGCGAAAAGCCGATCAGCCGTTGGTGGGCGGTACCTACCGGATTTAGTGGCGGTTTGATCGGCGCGCTGTTCGGCACTGGTGGGCCACCGTTTGTGGTTTACCTCTCGCATCGTCTGCACGACAAGACACAATTACGCGGCACATTATCTGGCCTGTTTCTGCTTGATGGCGCGTTTCGTCTTGTCACCTTTTTGAGTCTCGGCCTGTTAATTCAGGTAGACATGTTCAGCGCGTTATTGCTGGGGCTACCGATCATGGGTATCGGGCTTTATCTGGGTAATAAAGTGCACCTTGGTATCACACACCGGCAGCAGCTGGCGATTATTGGTGGCCTGTTACTAATCAGCGGTGGTTCTCTATTATGGAAAGCATGGGCGCCAGTATGATGATCAATGACAATATGTGGTTAAATAAAAATCTTTCTGTGTCCTTTTATCCATGCATATTAATGCGCAGGCTATTCAAAACCACAGGCGACCGTAAACGATGAATCTGCCACCCATACCCGAACCCCATGCACTGGCTGTGCTCGCGCTGGTCGTGCTTGCCCTGTTCCTGTTTAGCCGGGAAAAGATTGCTATCGAAACCTCGAGCCTGTTCATACTAGTGTTACTCACCGGCGGCTTTGCTATTTTTCCATATGTTACGTCGCAGGGTGAACACCTCGAGGCGGTGGATTTCTTCAGCGGTTTCGGTCACGAAGCACTGGTGGCCGTGTGCGCACTGATGATCGCCGGCAATGGCCTGGTGCGCACAGGTGCACTCGAACCTCTCGGCCGTAACCTCGCGCGCCTGTGGAAACTGAGTCCGGCACTCAGCATGTTGCTGACACTCATCGTAGGCGCTTTCCTCAGTGCCTTCGTTAACAATGTTCCCATCGTCGTATTGTTGTTGCCGATACTCATCAGTGTGTCATTGCGTACAGGTGCATCGGCTTCCGGCATGTTGATGCCCATGGGTTTGGCAACCCTGGTCGGTGGCATGAGCACCAGCATCGGCACCTCGACCAACCTGCTGGTGGTGTCGGTAGCGGCAGACATGGGCCTGCGCAAGATACAGATGTTTGATTTCTTTATCCCGGCAGCCATCGTGGCCTGCATCGCCATTGTCTACCTGTGGTTGATTGCGCCACTGCTGCTACCTGAAAGGCAAGCCAGGCTCAGCGATACCTCACCCAGGATATTTGCCGCACAGCTCGCTATCCTGGAAGAGAGCTTTGCTGTAGATAAAACACTGGCAGAGCTCATCGAAAAAACCGGTGGTATGATGGAAGTATCACATATCATGCGTGGCAGCGGCACCTTCATCCAGCCATTACCGGACGCTCTTATCCGGGCCGATGACAGGTTGTTAGTTAACGATACCCCGGATAACCTCAAAGAATTCGAAAGTGCACTTGGTGCTACGCTGTATGTCGGTGATACCGCGGTCGATGAAGAAAATCCCCTGTCCGGCGAAGGCCAGCAGATCGCTGAGATTATCGTGGTGCAGGGTTCGCCCTTGCTGGGCATGACGCTGAAACAGCTAAATTTTGCCGATCGTTACCAGTTGCTGGTACTGGCGTTACACCGCGCAGGCAGCACACTGGAAACCATGCGTGAGAAGATAGAACAGGTTCGGCTGCGCACAGGGGATGTACTGCTGGTGCAGGGTCACAATGAAAAGATAGCAGAGACCAAACGTGCCGGTGAATTACTGGTGCTGGATGCCACCGCCGACCTGCCGCACACCGACAAGGCGTCAACCGCATTAATCATCATGGCCGGTATCATCATCGTCGCCGCGTTCGGACTTGCACCTATCGCTATAAGTGCGGTGTGTGGTGTGTTCTTAATGTTAATAACCCGCTGCCTGACATGGCGAGATGCTTCCATGGCTCTCAGTACCCCGGTCATCCTCATCGTCGTGGCGAGTTTGGCATTGGGCTCGGCGCTACTGAACACTGGCGGTGCCGAATACCTGGCGCAGGTGTTCGTTTCCGTCACCACCGGCGCATCGCCGGCGTTTATCCTGTCGGGGCTGATGTTATTGATGGCCATCCTCACTAATATTGTTTCCAACAATGCCGCGGCTGTTATCGGCACCCCCATCGCCATCAGCATCGCACATCAACTTCAGGTGAATCCGGAGCCTTTCGTCATCGCCGTGCTGTTCGGTGCCAACATGAGTTATGCCACACCCATGGCGTACAAGACCAACCTGCTGGTGATGAATGCCGGCGGTTACACGTTTATGGACTTCGTACGCGTCGGCGTCCCATTAACCATCATCGTCTGGCTGGGCTTATCCTTCCTGTTGCCGATCATTTACACGCTTTCCTGACTGATCAATAGAGCAGGGTAGTTAACTTTCCATGCGTTAATAAATCAAAAACGATAAACTGCATTTTCAGTCTGCAATGCTGTAAGCCCTTGTTTTTCTGCTTTTTACCCCCATATTTAATCTTAACTACTTACAACACTTATGAATCAACGAGGCAATAAAAATGGAAAACTATGAACGCGATGGCGATGGCTATCTAGTCGATATGAATAACTGGACACCTGAAATCGGTCGCGCTATGGCTGACAGCGATGGTGTGGAGCTGGACGACAACAAATGGCAGCAGATACTCAAAGCCAGAGAATATTACGAAGATAACGCGGTAGTTCCACCGATCCGAAAATTTGCCAAATATACCGGCATCGATCAAAAAGAAATGTTCAAGATGTGGATGACTGGTCCGATGAAACCGATAACCAAATATGGCGGTCTACCCAAACCAACCGGTTGTGTCTGATCTAGCAACCGCGAAATCAGGGGCCAGAGAGTGAATGCTCTCTGGCCCTTTTTTTATGCTCTGACAATAAAGCAGGCATGACAGAAAAAGGGGGCAGACTTGATTGGTTTTTTTAACTGTATATGTTCGCACTCGAACCCACAAACTCTCTCAGGCTATATACATCGACATATAAGTTAAACTTCTGGCATTAACTGTAACAACATAACTATGACACAATATGACTATGAATTAGCAGTAGGGCCTATTGATGCTGCAGAGATTAAGAGAAAAACCTTATGAGTAAACACTATGATCTGATCGCTATCGGTGCCGGTAGTGGCGGGCTTTCTGTCGCTGAACGTGCTGCGCGTTATGGCAAGCGCTGCGCTGTCATCGAATCTGGCAAACTCGGTGGTACTTGCGTGAATGTTGGCTGTGTACCCAAAAAAGTGATGTGGTACGGCGCCGAGATCGCACACAGCCTGGAGATGGCTGGTGACTACGGTTTCGATGTCAGTAATAACGGATTTGACTGGGCTGAGCTGGTTCGCAAACGCGAAGAGTTTATCGGCGGTATCAATACCTGGTATCACAGCTATCTTTCGGATTCAGATATCGATGAGATCAAAGGGCATGCCAGCTTCGTCGATGCGCATACCTTGCAGGTAGGCAACGAGACTTATACTGCTGATCACATCGTTATCTCTACTGGTGGTCGCCCGGTGACGCCTGATGTGCCCGGTAGTGAACTGGGTATCGACTCTGACGGCTTCTTTGCACTGACTGAAAAACCCGAACGTGTTGCCGTGGTCGGTGCAGGTTACATCGCCGTCGAGGTTGCCGGTGTGTTGAATGCGCTGGGTTGTGACGTTGGTCTTTACCTTAGAAAACAGCACTTTTTGCGAACGTTCGACGCCATGTTACGCGAAGGTTTGATGGAGCAGATGATTGAGGATGGTGTGTCTATCTTCCCCAGTACCCAGGTCGGTTCGGTGCTAAAAGAAAACGGCAAGTTAACCCTGGTCTGTGACAAGGGTAGTCGTACCGAGGGCATAGACCAGATTATCTGGGCGATCGGCCGTGTGCCTAATTCAGACAGCATCGCACTGGAAAATGCGGGTTTGAAAGTCGATGAGCAGGGTTATATTAAAACAGATGATTACCAGAACACTGAGATTAAAGGTGTTTATGCTATTGGCGATGTCACTGGTCGAGAGCAGCTGACTCCGGTTGCGATCGCTGCAGGACGCCGCCTGGCTGATCGCCTGTTCAATAACCAACCTGAACGCCGGCTTGACTACGAAAACATCGCATCGGTGATTTTCTCGCATCCACCTATCGGTACTGTCGGTCTGAGTGAGACTGAGGCGCGTAAACTGCATGGTGATGCGGTAAAGATCTACCAGACTCGTTTTAGCCCTATGCAATATGCTTTTACTAAGCGCGGTGTGCACACTGCGATGAAGCTGGTGACTGTCGGTGCAAAAGAGAAGGTCGTCGGCTGCCATATTCTTGGCCCTGGTGCAGATGAGATGTTGCAGGGTTTCGCCGTTGCCATTCGTATGGGTGCCACCAAGCAGGACCTCGATGATACCGTTGCTATTCATCCGACCAGTTCTGAAGAGCTGGTCACCATGCGATAAATATGAATTGATACCAAAGGATAACAGCCTATGAAAAAAGTAGTTGCCATTAGCTGGAACGAACTGAACCCAGCCGAACCTACCTACGCACTTATCGCCAATGTTGATCTCGTTGTAATCCGTTGGCCAGACAAGGATGAAGTATCTGTACTGTATGGGCGCTGCCTGCACCGTGGTGCTTTAATGTCGGATGGACATGTTGATGGTGATAATCTTATCTGCGGCCTTCATAACTGGGATTACTCTTTCAAAACGGGTGTCAGTTCATACAACGCTGATGAGCGATTACATCGTTTTTCCTCCTGGGTTGAAGATGACCAGGTATGGGTCGATGAAGATGAGATAACAGCATGGGCTGATGACAACCCACAGCCTTATGAACGAGATAGCTACCAGGGACTCTACAAAGACATTCATGGCGCAGCCGAAGAACCACATACTCAATATATTCAACACCTTGCCGAACATGGTTTAAGTAAAGTAGGACATCATGGTCGAGTAAGCGCTATGGGTGTTCCTCGTGACCAGCTGCCCAAATGGGAAGATATTCAGATTCTGACGGCTCAGTTACATAAAGTCCCTTTGCTGGATGATGCATCGGTCGACACCCGGGTCATCATTGGCCCCAATGCGAAAAAACCTTTGATACTCGAGCGCCCACTGTTTGTTTCGGATATGAGTTACGGTGCCTTATCGGAAGAAGCCAAGGTGGCCTTATCAATGGGTGCAGAATTATCTGGAACAGCAATCTGCTCAGGTGAAGGCGGTATGCTACCTGAAGAGCAGACAGCGAATTCTCGCTATATGTATGAACTTGCTTCTGCACGCTTTGGTTATTCGATGGACAAAGTTAAAAAATGCCAGGCGTTTCATTTCAAATGTGGACAAGGCGCTAAAACCGGAACCGGTGGCCATCTGCCAGGTGATAAAGTTAAGGGCAAAATAGCCGAGGTGCGAGGCTTAGCTGAAGGTGAGTCAGCTATTTCGCCAGCCCGCTTTCCAGACTGGGAGCATATAGATGATTACCGGAAATTCGCACACGAAGTGCGTGAAGCGACTGGCGGCATTCCGATCGGCGTTAAACTTTCTGCGCAACATATCGAGCGAGATATCGAAGCAGCGCTGCAGATCGGGGTGGATTATATTATCCTGGACGGTCGCGGTGGCGGTACTGGAGCAGCACCATTGCTGTTCAGGGATAATATCTCTGTTCCGACCATGCCTGCATTAGCACGTGCTCGGCGTTACCTGGACAGCAAGGGCCGCTCCGATGTAACGCTGGTTATCACTGGCGGTTTGCGCTTACCTGCTGATTTCATAAAAGCACTGGCGTTAGGCGCTGATGCTATTGCAGTTTCCAACTCTGCACTACAGGCCATCGGTTGTCTCGGTATGCGCGCATGCCATACCAATAATTGTCCAGTCGGTATAGCAACGCAACAACCACATTTACGCCAGCGTATGAAAATAGAAAAAGGTGCGCAACAACTGGATAATTTTTTTCGAGCATCGACAGAGCTAATGAAAGTTATGGCCAGGGGTTGCGGTCACGATCACCTGAATAAATTTTGCATCGATGATCTGACGACATGGAATAGAGAGATGGCGCATTTAACGGGCGTTGCTTATGGCGGCATTTCTGGTACATGAATGGTATCTAGTAATATTTAGGGTCAGGCCCCTATATGGAGGATACGTTGTACCTGGTGCTGCTTGTTACTAGAAAACGCCTTTTTCCGTTAACCTGGTAGTGATGGCATTGATATATTCATCATTAAGCATCAGGTTATCGAGTTCCTTCGTGCTTTCACATTGAACATCGAATTTTTCAAATAGATGTGCGGGCTCTGCGCCACTAGTCTCGTATTCTGTCCAATAGTCTCTTATCAACTGTAAACAATCTTGTGTGCTCAGGCGTGTCGCATTATCTGCTGCCTGCACCGGGGCTGCCAGTAACAGTAGTGACAGGGGTAAATATTTCATGGGGGGCTAATCCATTAAGTGAATCGGTGTGGATTTTGTCGTATTTAGAAAGTGAGATTTTATATTCAAATCTGGCCTGTAACCATACCTAAAGTGGACTAAATGGATTTAACGGGGCAGAGCACGTTATTTGTTTGTTATTAGCAGGATTTTTACTCTGAACCCTGAACATTGTGTTGTAATAGCATGTGCATTTTTCTATCTACATGCGCAAGCTGAGATGATAATTCGAACGAGGAGAATACCATGCTGGTTACATTTACGACCGATGCCTATGCCGACATCACCATGTTTGGCGATGTTGCCCTGGCTATGCTGAAAATGATGGGACACAGTGCCACGGTACCTGGCGCAATCCTGGCAGCCGATGTCCCCGCGGCCCTGAGTAAGTTAACGGCAGCTATCGATGCAGAAGTCTCAGCGCCAGTTGAGGATCAGGACGCAGATGAGCCTGTAGTGAGCATGGCAAATCGTGCGTTGCCTCTGATTGATCTTCTTACTGCAGCAGCAAAGGCAGACTGTAATGTAATGTGGAAATAAATTGTAAAGGCGGCGGCGACACTCATGGGGAATAAAATCCCGGCTGCATCAATCAGCTCAATTGCCACACCAGTGGAACAATAATAATCGTGGTTAGCCCTACCAGCAGCGTAAGCGGCACACCGATACGCAGATAATCGGAAAATCGATATCCGCCGACACCGAGCACCATCAGGTTGGTCTGATAGCCGATCGGGGTCGCGAAACTCGTGGATGCTGCAATCATCAAAGTGATAACGAACGGCAGCATACTTACCCCGAGGTTATTCGCCGTCGTCATCGCGATAGGAAACATGATTACTGCTGCAGCGTTGTTGGTCGCGATAGCGGTGAGTAGCGCAGTGACGCCAAACATTAACGCCAGAGACAGCGTCGGGCTGTTGCCGGCAATCTGTATCAGCGAAACGGCGATGTGTTCTGCGGCCCCGGTGATCTGCAAAGCACTGCCGAGTCCAAACGATGCGGCAATCACGATCAGGATCTGCCAGTCGACGCTGCGCCTGGCAGTGCGGCCAGTGGTACAGCCGCTCAGGATCATCAGGCCGGCTGCCAGCAGCGCCGCTTTCAACATGCTCAGCCAGCCTGCTGTTACCGTAATCACCATCAGCACCAGGATCACCATTGCCAGCGCTGCTTTCTGATGTCGTGGCGGTGAGGTATCCTCGAGTTCGCTGACGAGAAAAAAATCGCGCGAGTTTCGTTGCTGTTCCGCGAATGAATGATGGGCTTCGAGGAGCAGCTGGTCACCGGGGCGCAGTACGATATCGCCAATCTTGTGGTTAATGCGCTTGCCGTTGCGTGCGATAGCGATGATCACCGCGTTATAGAGATTGCGGAAACGCCCTGCACGAACACTTTTACCGACCAGCGGACAGCTTTCCGAAACGACAGCCTCGATCAGCACGCGGTCCTGGCGTGACGAGCCCAGTTTGTAAATCTGCTGAGTTGCGGGCTTCAGGCCACGGATTTTTTGCAGGTCGACGACGGATTCGATGACACCGGCGAATATCAGCCAGTCACCATCACGCAGGATTTCGTGAGACGATACCGCCGGCATAATCTGCCCGTGACGGTTGATCTCGATCAGAAACATGCCGGGCAGCTGGCGAAGGCCTGCTTCCTCGATGGTCTTGCCGCTGATCACGCTGCCATCTTCCACCAGCATCTCTACCGTGTATTCGCGTGCGTCGTCATAGCGACTGATCGCAGGCATCCGCAACGGCAGTAACCAGCGGCTACCAAGTAGCACCACGATGAAAAGTATCAGCAATATTGGCACGCCGACCCAGGCGAGTTCGAGCAGCGCGAGTCCGTCACTGCCGGTTTCTTTGATAAACAGGCCATTGACGACCAGGTTGGTGCTGGTACCGATGAGGGTGCAGGTGCCGCCGGCGATACCGGCATAACTCAGCGGGATCATCAGCTTTGATACCGACAGTCCGTTGCGCTTGGCCCAGTCACTGACTGCCGGGATGAACATCGCGACCACGGGCGTGTTGTTGAGAAATGCACTCATCGCAGCCACCGGGGCCATGAGTCGAATCTGCGCCATCTGTAGTGAACGCGGGCGTCCGAGTACAGAATGTGCAATCCAGTCGATGCCGCCGGTTTCGCGCAGGCCGGCGACGACCACGTAGAGTACACCGACAGTGACCATGCCCTCGTTGGCAAGACCTGCCAGCGCCTGTTCCGGTGAGAGCACGCCAGCAACCAGCAATAATGTGAGGCCGCCGACCATGACGATATCCGGTGAATAACGCGTCAGTGCCAGTGTACCGAAACACAGCGTAGTCACAGCTATCGAATACCAGGCTTGCCAGTCCATTGTGTTACTCCAGATGTCTCATCATTTATATTTATACCGATTTATATTATGAATAAGGAATAATAAGGGACAGACCACGATTAATATTAAATAGAATACATCAAAAGGGTCAGACTCGATTGATTTTTTGACTGTTCCTTTCACGCTCGAACCCACAAACTCTCTCGGGCTATACACCTCGATATATACGTTAAACTTCAGCCATTAACCTTTTTTGTCTGAGATTAGCATTGATTAATTTATCTTTTAAAAATACCTATCTGGGCCTTGGTAAGGGCTTTTATGCATTATGTAAGCCAACCCCCGTCGCGCAGCCGTCCTTAATTAAATTTAACACTGGGCTGGCGGCTGAGCTCGGGGTGATGGCTGATGACTATAACCATGATCATGACGAGGAGACTCTCGCGGGTATTTTCTCGGGTAACGTGGTTCACCAGACCAGTGAACCATTGGCTATGGCCTATGCCGGGCATCAGTTCGGACATTTCAATCCCCAGCTGGGCGATGGTCGGGCGATCTACCTGGGTGAGCTGGGTCTTGCCGATGGCGGCTTTCTGGATATTCAGTTAAAAGGCTCAGGTCAAACAGCTTATTCTCGCAATGGCGATGGCCGTGCAGCGCTGGGGCCGGTACTGCGTGAATATCTGTTGAGTGAGGCGATGCATAAACTTGGTGTGCCTACCACGCGTGCGCTGGCGGCGGTGACCACCGGTGAAGAGGTGGCGCGTGAACAGCTGCTGCCTGGCGGTATCATCACCCGTGCAGCAACCAGTTTTATCCGTGTCGGCAGCTTCCAGTATTTTCAGATGCAGGAAGATGTTGCGTCGATTAAGGCGCTGGCAGATTATGTCATCGAACGTAATTACCCTGATGTGGCCGATGCACCGAATCCTTATACCGCATTACTGGATGCGGTGGTGTTGCGCCAGGCCAGCCTGATCGCACAATGGATGCAGTACGGATTTATTCATGGCGTTATGAATACCGATAATATGTCCATTGCCGGTGAGACCATAGATTACGGCCCCTGTGCATTTATGGATTTTTATGATCACAACCAGGTTTACAGTTCCATCGATCGTGATGGGCGTTATGCCTATAACAACCAGGCATCCATCGGACTGTGGAATCTATCGCGTTTTGCGGAGACCCTGTTGCCATTTTTTGCGGATGATGTCGATGTTGCCGTCGATATGGCGAAAGGTATCCTGCACAAATATATCGAGCGCTACGATGAAGCCTGGCTGGCGAATATGCGAGCCAAATGCGGTTTAACAGTGGCTGTCGATAATAAAGCCGATATTGAGGTAGATAAAGATAAAGCACTGATCGAATCATTGCTGGATATCATGGCTGATAACCAGGCCGACTTCACTTTGACGTTTTATCATCTGTCTCAGCTGGATGCAGAACCGGTAAATGTAGAGCCCGGCGATAAAGATGCAGGCTTTCGTAATCTATTTAGTAAGCCTGATGCCATCGATCCATGGCTGACGCAGTGGCGACAACGTCTGTCTGGCGAAGTGATGAATGACAGCGAGCGACAGGCGAGTATGCAGTTAGTAAACCCGGTATATATTCCACGTAATCATCAGGTCGAAGCAGTGATCCGAGCCGCAGAAGATCATGATGACTTTGCACCGTTTCATGCATTGCATGAGGTGTTACAAGATCCTTTTCAGTACCAGCCAGGTAAGGAGTCTTATATGCTGCCACCCGAGCCGGAAGAAGTGGTGCATAAAACATTCTGCGGTACCTGATACCTGCTGGTTAATCCTGCTTCTAGTCATGAATATTTATTTCGATGCATACGTTCGATATTAAAACGACACTTGAACGCTTACAGCAGATACTGCTCAGTCATCAGAGCAGTGAGGCTGATTGGTTGGCAGATGTCATAGCGTATTGTGATGTCGATGAGATTAAACTCTTTGAAAACCTAAACTCAAAACGCATGTGGGGCGGGGCGGGGTCTGTTGCTAATGAAGCCCTGGCGGATAATTATGGGTTAGAAGAATGGCAATGGCGTATCGAGATTCGGGAGTTTCGAGAGTTAATGATAGCGTTGGGTGAGTATTTGATGGCAAGAGAAAATTCGTATCCTGATATCTCTTCCTGGTTGCTGGCATTCAATAACTGGAATCAATCAGATGTGTAATTAAACAGGGAAGATTGTTAACAGGCAAAAAAACCGGGCCTAAGCCCGGATTTACAATCATTTTATTTCATTCGTGTTTAGTTCTTCACAAAGGTATAAACGTTAGCCAGGCGACTTGCGGTAATACCCACTCTATCGAAAGTGATCGCCTCGCCATCTGTAATATCTCTTTGCTCACCAACAACCGCGATAAATCCGTCTCTTGTTACACCGCAGTGTAATATACCGAGCTTACCGTTCTGACGCGGGCCTAAAGTAATCGTAGTGTCTTCTGATGTCATGATTTATCCTTTTTCTAGTTATGTTTCAATAAAACAAGTCGCTATCACAGAGGCTTGTCCCGATAATCCTGCAGTAGCTATAGCAGCTATCATAAGACCCGGTAAAGACACCATACAGGCTTTATTAAACTAATAACCATTTATTAATGGGGTTTGTGAAAAATAAGTTATATCCTCGCTATCCCGATGCAGCACACTGAGTATAAAAGGGGGTAGAGGGATTAGTCTTTTATCGATTTCAGTATGTGGTTAAATAGTAATCCCTCAGATCCTATAAATTATTAAATATGACATTCATCGGAATCGACGGCTGTAAAGATGGCTGGTTCTGCGTCTCTCTCGATGAAGATGAGGGCTGGTCTTATCGTGTTATCCCGGATGCAGAATCACTTGGTGAATACGTTAGACATGCCAATAGCGTCTTGATCGATATTCCTATTGGATTACTCGATACTGGCACAGATGAACGACAGTGTGATAAAGCTGGCAGGAAGTTACTGAGTCCAAAACGTTCTTCTAGTGTGTTTCCTGCACCCGCAAGACAGACACTCCAGGCCAACAGCTTTGAACAAGCGCAGCGGATCAACCGCAAATCAAATGCAAGAGGCCTGAGCCAGCAGAGCTGGAACATCGTGCCGAAGATACGAGAGATCGATGATCTGCTTTCATCGAACACAGCACTACAAGGTGTAGTCCGCGAGTGTCATCCGGAGCTTTGTTTCTGGGCACTTAATGAAACAGCAGCGATGCAATACAATAAAAAGAAAGTTGAGGGGAAACAGGAGCGACTGGCCGTGTTAGAGCAGTTCTTTAGGGCATGTCATGAACTGCTTGAACAGGCATCATCGCAGTATCATCGTCGGCAGCTCGCACATGATGACATTATCGATGCGATGGTCTGTGCTGTAACGGCAAAATATGGTTTTAATAAATATTCTGTTTTACCCGTGACTCCAGAGCAGGATGTGCATGGCCTGGCAATGGAAATGGTTTACTGGCTGCCGCAATGAACTAATAATAAGACAGGTAGCAATATTCACTAATATTAGCTCTATCTAAAGGAGTGCTGTTGAGCACAACAAACATTCACAAAACTGACAATAACTATTAGGTGCAGGTGAATATATTATAAGTTTGTATTGCTTCTAAAAAACAAATCCTTATAATTTATAGACCTCACCGTCCACGGCTGGCAGGTTTGGAATATTAAGCCCACCGTGATTTCGGCAAATGGAGGACAATGATGTCTTATTTGTGCTGTTGGTTGAGGGTTCATATTTACACCTGTCAGGTGTTTGGGTTATGCCTTTTCACCTCCACTTCACTTGTGCTTTGTATTCCCAGAATACTAGAGAAATAGGGAGGTTTGGTGAAATGCTATAAAGATATAGCTGTAACTAATGCGCATGGTATTCATGTCACAGGATTACTTTGTCCAGTGATAATATTTGGAACTTTGTGTACTTCTCCAGTACTTCGAGCAGAAACCCCACCTGAAATTGCAAGATACACGCTACAAAGAGAAAAAACGTCAGAATTTTTATCGTCCGCTCTACAATCAGGAAAGCGGCCTGAAATAGAAATAAATGAGCAAAGCGGCGTCTACCAGATAAAAGTGGTTGCGCTTATTGCTGCGCCTGCCAATTATGTGCGTTATGTGCTTACAGACTACAAGCATATATACCGATTGAATCCATCAATTATTGAAAGTGAAGTTCTTGAGCAAAACGATGATGGTTCAGTCAGTGTAAGAACAAAAGTTATCGGGTGTGCAGCCTATTTCTGCGAAGAGCTCGATAGAGTTGAAAAAGTACGCATGTTGCCTTCTGGTGATCTGCATGCAGAAATTATTCCCGAGTTGAGTCAATTCAAATCAGGCCAGACACACTGGCAGATCAAACCAATGGGTGATTATTGTGAAGTTACCTATCTTTCCGATATGGAACCGGATATTTATATTCCGCCTGTTGTAGGCAGGTTTTTGATCAAGAAGTCCATCAGGGAAGAAATGCAAACAAGCTTCACAAACCTGGAAAATATCTCCAGTGTTATAGCTGAGAGGGAATGGCTGAATAATGATCAGATTGTAACTGTAGACAACTCAAATACCCCTTGTAATGACCGTCTTATCGATACAGTTACTGCTAGCGAGTAATATCATATGACTTTAAGAATTTACCCGTGTGCCATGCTTTCATTATATTTGATTAGTGGTTGCGCGACTCAGCGAGTGGTTAGTTTTCAGGATGATATTGATCCTATACTGAACGAAAAATGCCTGCAATGTCACACACCTCCAGACGGAGCCGGTTATGTTCAAACAGGACTGGACATGGAAACCTATGATGCCCTGATGAAAGGGACTATATTTGGCACAGTCATTATTCCGGGAGATAGTAAGCGCAGTGTGATTAACAAGTTAACAGAAGGGCGTGCCGGTGAATTAATGAGAATGCCTCACGGTGATGCAGCAAAGCTTACTAAAGAGGAAGTTGAATTATTGAACTTATGGGTTAACCAGGGCGCTCTCAATAACTAAATTTAATTTGCAGGTCTTCACAAATAAAAAAGTATTAAAAAACATGAAAAATTACATTATTAATAATAATGACTACAGTGACTGAGTTATTAGTAAAGGAGTAGTTACCAATGAACAACATACTCATGACTATTAAGGATTGTGATACTGCAACAATCGCATCACCAATAGTGGAAAAAACACTTGAACTGGCAAGCTATCGTTCGAGTAAAGTGCATATTATCCATGTCGCGCCACCTCCGCGAGATCCTCCCTATAATATTGATAGTAAGATGCTGCGTCGTGAAATCGCTACTGAACTACGTCATGAGCATAATTGTCTGCAACATCTCTCAAAATGTATGCAGGATATGAATATTAATGCCACAGCTCTGCTAGTACGCGGTCCAATAATAAATACGGTATTACATGAGTCTGAACGACTGGCTGTTGACCTGATTATTATAGGTCGTCATAGACATGGGCCATTGTACAGCGCTTTGATGGACGGCACTGATAAAGGTTTATTGGCCAAATGTTCTTGCCCGATTATGTTTGTTCCCGTCTGAATGTCCGTTTAGTGACTGGGATTAAAAAAGTCTGACAGTATTATCAGATTAATCCAACAGTAGTGGAACAGGTTTAACCTGTTGAGTCATATCTATAGCTTCTTTGTATCGATGCCGTCGGGCTCAATTATCAATCGATTGTTAACAGGCAAAAAGACCCGGTTATAAGCCCGGAGTTCTAATCATTTTTATTTCCTTCGCGTTTAGTTACTTATAAAGGTATAAACATTATCGTAGCGACTTGCGGTAATAACCACTCTATGCTGTCAGTAGAAATATTTCGGGTCGCTGGATAACTGGGTCAGCGAACAATATTCTCTAATATCAGAAACGTAGTTAATTCCTGATCTAATAATTTATAATCCAATATGATTACAGTGTTATTCCTAATACTGTATTAAATTTAGGAATATGGAAATGCATATACACACACTAGAAAACTGGCAACATAGCCATGACTTTTCAGTTAAAAACGAAAAGGGTGAGCGACGGACGAAATACGTTCTGATTCTCACTGCGATAACCATGATCGTGGAGATAATAGCCGGTAGCTTGTTTGGGTCTATGGCCTTACTGGCGGACGGCTGGCATATGGGCACGCATGTCGCTGCTTTCATGATAACGATCTTTGCTTATCGTTATGCTCGTAAACATGCGGATAATCCGAATTATGCTTTTGGGACAGGTAAGGTTAGTGTACTGGGTGGCTTTGCTAGTGCGGTAGCGTTGGCTGTTGTTGCACTGGTCATGTTGATCGAATCGATGCAACGGATAATAGATCCTCATACTATTCAGTTTAATGAAGCAATCGCAGTTGCCAGTCTAGGTTTGTTTGTCAATGTTATAAGTGCATTTCTTCTAAAAGGCGACCATCATCATCACGATCATAGTGACCACCACCACGATCATCATGACCATAATTTAAGGGCGGCTTATCTCCATGTGATAGCAGATGCTTTGACATCGCTACTTGCTATCATTGCCCTGGTATCAGGAAAATATTTTGGTTGGGACTGGCTTGATCCTATAATGGGAATAGTGGGTGCCGTTATCATTACACGTTGGTCATATGGCCTGCTAAAACAAACCGGTCCAATCTTACTCGATGGAAGCATCGAAGAAGCTTATCGTGCTGCTGTAAAAGAAACTATTGAAAAAGATTCAGACAATCAGATTTCTGATATTCATATCTGGAAAGTTGGAGCAAACCATTATGCAGCTATAATCTCTTTAGTAACACAGTTTCCAAAAAGCACAGAATATTATAAAGAACTATTAAATGAGTTCCACAAGTTATCTCATATTACTATAGAAGTGAATGTCTGTGATGGAGATGCGTGTAAGGTGCCATGAGCATAATGATATAACGAATGTAAGCTAATGATGTCGGCTTCAACTGATCGACTCAACGCCTTATCATTAAAAAAATAAAGTAGGGGAAGTTTGTGAAAAAGTATATCGTTCTGTTCGTGATGGTGGTTACCCTGAGTAGTAGCGCATGCTTCGCAGGTGATCTGTATGGTACTGGTGATAATTATGGCTCAGGCTGGAGAAGTGATGATTTAGGTAACATGCAAGGAACTGGTAATAATTACGGCTCAGGTTGGAGAACTGATAGATCGGGTGATCTACAAGGTACTGGTGATTATTATGGATCAGGTTGGAGGCAGGACAATTCAGGTAATCTGCAAGGCACTGGGAATAACTACGGAAGGGGATACAGGCGTGACAGTTCGGGTAACCTGCAAGGTACTGGTGATAATTATGGATCAGGTTGGAGACGGGACAGTTCAGGTAACTGGCGGGGTACCGGTGACAACTACGGTAAGGGGTGGCGACGGTGATAATTGATTATTCAATTCAGACAGGTGATGTATTTACAGGAAAGATCTTCGAGCACGAGCGGTTAATCATAGAAGGCAGTTGGGTAGTTCGATAAAGGAGTCGGGACTATCGTAGTGTGTTGCAGGTGACTAAAATAAAAACCAGCGGCGTGACTTTGTAACCCGATGGTTTTTATTCTGTGTAATTATTTCTGCTAAATTTTATAACTTGATCTCGTTTGCAAAAAGGCCGGTATTTTCTTTCTTTAACTTCTTAGCGGCTTTCTTTTCTTTAGGTGACAGTAAAGCTTTCTTCTTGTTTTCTCTATTTGTTTTTTGCTGTTTGCTCATGATGTTCTCTTTTAATGAGGGAGGGGCTAACTTCTGGCCAGCTGTATCAGGCTATCTAATACAGTATGGCACAATAATGGGGCCACGTTAGTGGATTAACAGGGCGGAGGTCGTTTAATTAATATTAAATATCTGGGTTAATGTTTGTTGTCAGAGTAAAAATTAACTGTATTCGTTCAGGATTTTACTCAGATCCTGAACATCTACGTAGGGAAATTTAATCAATTACTACATGGTTAAATAATGAATCCTCCGACCTATGTAAATTAACAGGCTAACGGGAGGAATATGCAGTTGGAAATGTTTGAGCAACTATCTGCTAATTACCAAAATTTATCTTCCATTCCAGGTTAGTACCTGAATCTGCATAACTTAAAGCATTTTTCTTTGAGATCTTGCCTTCTTTGTATAGATAAAAAAGAGACTGGTCAAACGTCTGCATGCCATCTGATTCTCCTTTTTCCATGATCTCCTTAATTTCTTTAAAGTTGCCTTCACGTATCAAATCGCAAATATGAGGTGAATTCTTCATCACTTCAACAACGCAGACCAGTTTTCCATGTTTGTCTGGAAGCAAGCGTTGTGATATCACGGCTTTCAGGTTTAATGACAGGTCCATAAGCAGATGTTCCCGCATGTCAGAGGGAAACATATTTACAATACGATCCAACGCCTGGTTGGAATTCACGGCATGCAGGGTGGTTAAGCACAGATGCCCGGTATCTGCAAAGTTGATTGCTGCCTGCATGGTTTCCCGATCACGTGCTTCACCTATCATGATCACCTCAGGTGCTTCACGCATCGCTTCACGTAATGCATTTTCGAATGACTTCGTATCTATACCGACTTCACGTTGAGATATAATAGATTTATCATGCCTGAAGACAAATTCGATGGGGTCTTCAATGGTCAGCATATGCCCGGTTTCACGACGGTTACGATGATTTATCATCGATGCCAGCGTGGTCGATTTACCGGAACCTGTCGAACCGACCACCAGTACCAGCCCGGTTTTTTCCATAATGAGGTTCTTTAGGACTTTGGGTAATCCCAATTCTTCCAGTTCCGGAATCGTATCTTTGATATAACGGATAACCATCGAGACTTCGGTACGCTGTATGAATATATTTACACGAAAGCGTCCCACCTTCGGCATACCGAAACCCAGGTTTATTTCCTGGTTCTCTTCAAACTCGCTTATCTGTTCTTCTGTAAGCAGGTCATAAGCTAATTCTTTAATCTTTCCTGGTTTAAATGGGTTTTTAGATACTGGTATGGTTTTACCATTACACTTCATACTTGCTGGTGCACCGGTAACAAAATACATATCAGCAGCCTGATTATCGGACATGACTTTCAAATAGGGTTCTAGTGGTTTGCTCGCTTTTTCTTTGCTCATAATCGATCTTTTTTTATTGTGTAACTAGAAAGATAGCAGAACGACAGGAAAACAATAGTGAATACAAAATAAAGGGAATAAAGGGGGACAGACCTCAATAAATTTTTAATATGCAGCAGGATAATGCAGCTTCTATCTATGCATTATGTGCTTAGCTGGCCAGCCGTTTTCCTACGTTGATCGGGGTGCAGGCTAATGATGCTGCTGATAGGGTGAAGATCGAACTTATCGAAGAAGAGCCCGATAGTGATGCGTAGCTTCTATACTTAAAAAAATTAACTTTATAAACAGATGTATTATCTACGCTCGCATCTTCTTTATTCTGCTACGCATTATGTACTTTTCAATGAGCCTTATAATCGAATAAAAGCACTGTTAAATAATTAGTGTTGAAATATTCGAGAAGTAACATTAATATAAACTTTTAAGCCATTGATTTATAATGTATATCTATAAATCCCTCAAAAAGAAATATCAAAATAAAACAACACGGTCAGATAACAATGTGTAGAACAGGGTCAGAGAGCAATAATCTCTAAAATTGGAAACAATCGCTCTCTGCCCCGTTTTTTCTTATTCCAGGATTTACCGTAACTGGTGACATTCAACACAGCTATGCGTTACATACTCAACTTTGTAATATTTAGGCGGATTCATGCCTGCAAACATCTTCGCTGTACCAATGTCACTGATAAATCCCTCGATATGTTCACCTATGAGGAACTGATTAGTTTGTGTGTGTCCACCACTGAGGCTTGTTGCAAATCCTTCTAGTCTATTGAGTTCAGCAATGACATCCCGCTGCTGACTTTCATCTGATGGCGACGTTTCTGCAACTAACTGGTCGAGTCTCGCCATGCTTTCACCCATTTTTTGCATAAGTGTTTGGACTTCTTGTTTATCCAGGTAGGTAAATCCCCCTGAATAAGTCACTTTGCGAATTTGATCGCAGCCGACGATGCTGGTGACTACCACGATTGTCAGCAATGCCAATGATGTTATGCGCCATGAAGTTAGGTTCATTGTATCTCCTGTATTACATTTATGACGTCAATATATCAGGTCTGAGTAAAACTAGCAGACAAAGGTAGGTTGCCCCGATCATACCGCTACTCAGGTAAACAGGGTAAGTACGCCGGTATAACCGTAGAGTTTATCGTGATGTATCTCGCCGTTGGCAAAAAAGCCAGTCAGAGGGAAATCGCCCAGTGTTTTGTGGATCATCTTTATCTCTTCTGAATCATGTCCGAATTGCTCACGGCCGCGACCAAGACAGGATACGTAGAGGCCGCCCTTGATCGATTGACCGGGTGACTGCTTGATTCGATTAGCCATTTTGTCGAGCATGTGTTGCATGTCATCGATGGCGGTCTGTTCGTTACGTCGACAGAAGACGATCTCATTCCCTTCGCTAAGATAATCGTTTATCGCAAAGATATCATGATTGGTATCGATACCCACGAGGTTACGCACGGTGTAATCACTCTTGTCGCTACCGTGTACACACAGGCCAATGAATACTTCGCCTGCTCGCAGTTCCAGCTGATCGTAACTGCTAATATCCATGTCCTGCATAAGTACCTGCAGTGCGGGTTTATCATCGAGCAGGAATGCAGCGTTCTCCTGTGCTTTGCTGATGCGGTGTTTTTCAGCGACCGGACTACAGCCCTGGCTGAGGTTGGTGATGACGCTGACGTTCTCTGAAAAGAGTACACCTGATATACCACCACTCATCACTTCGTCAGCTACCTGGTAGTGGCTGCCGCGTGCAGATGTCAGACCGCCGACGATAAAGCCATTCTCCAGCTGCTGCTGTAGTGCTTCTACCAGGTCCTGCGTATCCTGGTTTAACGGATCACCGTGGATGACACCAAAATTAGTGGCGAACTCGCGTGGCCATCGCAGTTGGGATGTTATATCTTGCTGTTTATCGATACCTGGCACCATGGTGAAATCATTGTCATCAAAGTTACCCAACATGATGCTGGCTGCCGGTACATCGTATATCTCCTGTCCCGTCGTGATCACCCCCAGTCCGATTGAGCCAACCCAGTGTTCGATACCTGTTGCTGCCTTGCACTGTTTCAATAGTTCTGAGTAGTCTTCTGTCATGGCATCGGTGGCGTAGATGAAGCCGAAGTTCACTTCGCTGGGGGCGGCTTTTATCTGCTGTACGCAGTCGTTGATGACTGCCTGCGCGGTGTCTTGCTGACTGCTGATACTGAAGAATTTATTCATGTTTTTAAGTTTACAACTGATGGCTGCCTGATGACAGTTATTAGAATATGGGGCAGTCTTAGCGAATAACAATGCTCTAGCCCCGAGTTTCCGGGTTTACCTTGCCGATGATTAGCTATTGGGGAAATAACAGGAGGGCTGGTAATAAATGCCTTGTAAGGCCTGATATATTACAATAGTATTTTCTCAATAATATAACTTACATATTAAGGGTTTTACATTATGGACAATCTAACGATATCTGCAGTCGTAATAGCAATCATCCTGATCATTATTGTTTTCATACTGATGAAACAGAAGGCAAGCGCAAATAAAACAATATCCAGGATGACACAGCAATTTACCCTGGTCATGCACAATAAAAAAGCGGTGGCGTACTGCAAGAGCATACATGACAGGTACCCTAATCTCTGTGCAGGGATCGATTTTACGCTGAAACAAAAAGGCGATGACGTTGAGATCGAGGAATGGAATTCAGATCAGCCCCGGCCTGATTAATGATGGTTCGATGATGCTCAGGACAGGGCAGATACGATGGCTTTGGTCGATACTAATTGAATACAGGAACGCTAGATGACTATCGAAGAAAATGATCTGAAATTGATCCTGAAGGCGTTAGAGTTCTCTGCCAGAAAACATAAGAATCAGCGCAGGAAGGATGTCGAAGCGTCGCCTTATATCAATCACCCGATCTCTTTAGCCAATATCTTATGTAATGAAGCACATGTCACCGATGTTAATGTGATCTGTGGTGCATTGCTGCATGACACTATCGAGGATACTGAAACCGAACCTGAAGAGTTAGAGGCTGAGTTTGGTTCATTGATAAAGGATATCGTGATGGACGTAACCGATGATACCTCGTTGCACAGACACGAACGTAAACAGGCACAGATAGATCATGCGCCGCATATAAGCCAGGAAGCAAAGCTGGTCAAACTGGCCGACAAGATCAGCAACCTTCGTGACGTGTCGTCGAACCCGCCGCCTTCCTGGTCGCTCGATCGCCGGCAGGAGTATTTCGACTGGGCCAGGAAAGTTATCGATCAACTGCGGGGAGCGGATGCGCACCTGGAGAGCATATTCGATGATGCCTATTCGCAGAAACCATTGACTGAATAGTGGTCTGTCCCGAATACAGATAAGGTCCTTCGGCGTTTTAAGTACCTTTTGTCTTTATAGATTAAAATCGATTATTTTAACCTTTGCTGCGATCTCTCGATACTCGTGTGTTCGAGTAATTGATCCAGTTGATTTTGCAGCACTGCTATATCCTGGCGGAGTTGATCGATATCCTGCTTACTGGATAACTGGTGCTGCTCGTCCACGTTATCCTGTTCCTTAACCGTGGCAATGGCATCGACAATGATACCGATAAACAGGTTCAACACCATGAAGGTCGTTACCATGATAAAGGGTATGAAAAAAATCCAGGCATAGGGGAAGGCTTCCATTACCGGACGAACAATGCCCATCGACCAGGATTCAAGCGTCATGATCTGAAACAGGCTATACATAGATCGCCCGAGATTACCGAACCACTGTGGGAACAGGTCACCAAACAGCGAGGTGCTGATGACCGCGCCTATGTAGAAAAATATCAATAACAGGGCGCCCACCGAGCCAACACCGGGGATTGCGATTAACATACCGGAGACCACGCGCCTGATCGAATCCACCGTGGTGATGAGTCTTAGTAAGCGCAGTATCCTTAAGGCTCGCAGGATGGACAGCTGTCCCGAGGCCGGTATCAGTGAGATGCCAACGATGATGAGGTCAAAGATATTCCAGCCCCGCCTGAAAAAGGAAGTGCGATAAATGACCAGTTTCATTGATAATTCGATAACAAAAATAGTCAGGCAAATTTTATCAACCATGTCCAGTATCAGCATGCTCGACGGCGTTAGTCCCTCGATAGTCTGTATACCCAGGACGGCACCATTGAGCAAGATAATGGTAATAATAAAATTCTGAAACCAGCGGGATTCAACCGTGTTTTTAATATAATTCAAGCTTGTCATCATATTCAGGTTTATCTTTGAATTGTGCATCGATGCAATGGTTACCTTTTTAGTGATTGCATTAAATCAATGTCGACATTCAGGCCGATCAAAATTATCGTGATTATTCTACCGGTGATATAAAGCCAGGCGGTTTGACTACGAGCACCGAACATTTCATGGTCTGGATTATCTCCTCGGCCGTATTACCGATAAAAAGCCCCGGTATACCGACTCGCCTGATGTCTCTTCCGCCAGCTGTACGGCTCGCTGTAGTGCTGGAGACATCTCTTCCGAGCCATCGGCAAAAAATAATAAGTTTTTAGAACGTTTCATGATTCCACCAGTTGCCGTCGTTATGACGTTACCAATAAGCTGATGATGAGTAATGTCAATACAGCAAACCAGAGCAGGCCAGGGACTGTCAGGGAAAGGCTGCCTGATAACTTGCCTGCTCCAGGTTGCGGCCATGTGAACAGCGCTATCAGATTAGGCTCGCGCTTTTTAAGAACAGGGCTTATCAGACGCACACCTCTAAACAGGTGATAGATATCGCCAGGTTGAATGATAAGCGGCTGTCTTGAAGGTCTTCTCCAGGTCTGGCGAATATAGAAGAACAGGGCAACCGCTGATGCGATTACCAGTAAGCTCTTACTGTCGAACTGGATAACGCCTGGCATAAAAGGACCAAACCAGGCGAGCGGGAGCAGCAGCCACCAGGCCAGGTTTGGACCTGATCGTGGTGCAGGCTGGCCGGACATACGGCTTTTTGTTATAACCTTTGCTTTAACCGTCCATAGGAAATGCAGCATCATCAAGGCTGTGGCAAAACCAGACAGGATCAGTAATAGACCCAGATCACCCTCTGTTGCCAGATCGAGTGCAGACTTGGCACCTGATCCGCCGCTGAATGGCAACCCGATCAGGCTCAGCGATAACAGTACCAGGCCATAATATACCCCGGAGTTGCCATTACTATGCTGGTAATCATTCAGACCGATGAAGAGGGCTGATTTAACCAGGAGATGATGCATGGCAAACAGGACCAGCGCACCGATCACGATATCCGCCTGTTCCGGGTGGGCCAGCGCATAACCAAAAAAACTGCTGAGCAGGCCCATTTTGGCGATGCTTGAATAGGCCAGGATGGCACTGGCACGGTATTGCATCAATGCCAGTATGGAACCAAGCACCAATCCAGCCACACCAAGCCAGATTAAGACGCCGCCCCAGGTCTGCAGGTTAGCGTCACCGGGGGGCAGAAAGCGTATCCAGCCCAGTAACCCGGCTTTCATCATCGGGCCACTGAGTACCGCCACACTGATCAGAGGTGCTGCGGTGTAGGTGAGCGGCAACCATGGGTGTAATCCGGGCAAAGCCAGCTTGATGCCAAAACCGAGCAGTAAAAATGCCACGGCAAGATCAGGAATTGCCTGGTGATGAATATCGATGAATAACATCGAACCACTGTTTTGGAACAGGATCAGCATTGCGATGAATAAAGCCAGTTCGCCGAGCAGGGTAAAACCCAGGTAAACCCTGGCCGCGCGACGCGCACGTTGTGATGGCCGCAGAATGAGGCCATAAGTGGACAGGCCCATCATGGCAAAACCCAGGTAAAAACTGGTCATATCAGCTGCGATGATGAGCAACATATTACCGCTCATTGCGAGCAAGAATAAACAGCGGTAGATGGTCCGATTCGTTTGATCATCGCGCGCAAAGACAACATACAGGCTGGTTACCAGCCAGATCACTGCGCTGAAAAGCAGGAATAACTGGCTGATACTATCCAGCTGCCAATGCACACCGGTTAATACCCAGGGTAGATGCACGCTGCTGTTTACTGGAATCAGCAAGGCTGCCAATAATGCCGTCACAGGTGCAAGGATCATAATATGGCCGGAGCGAAGCAGTGGCATCGACAGTGCCAGAATCAAAGGCAGCAGGGGAATGGCGATCAATAAATAATCTGTAGTCATAATCAATACTCCCTTCCCGCAATCAGCGTGGCCCATTCAAGTGGGCTGAAAGGTGCAGCGGCGAACAGGCCGAATAACAGGGCTAAGGTGGCAGTAATCACGGGTGGCCACATCAGGGCACCGGGCATCTCCCAGCGTCCCGTCTGCGTTTTTTCTGCCGGCCATTTCACAATGGCAGGTTTAAACCAGGCTCGATAGAGTATCGGCAGAAAGTAAGCCGCGTTCAGCAGGCTGCTGGCGATCAGCACCGGAATCACCCAGAAGCCTGCACCAGCCTGTAAGGCACCCAGTCCGAGATACCATTTACTGATGAAACCGGCGATCGGCGGGATGCCGATCATACCGAGTGCTGCGATAGAGAAGGCCAGGGTCGTCGCCGGCATACGCCTGCCGATACCGTCCATCTCGCTGACATGGTGAACCCCGAGGTTTTCGGCATAGTTGCCGGCGGCAAAGAACAGGGTGATCTTCATCACGCCCTGGTGGACCAGGTGAACTATGCCCCCGATCGTTGCCAGCGGCCCCAGGATAGCGGTACCTAATGCGATATAAGAAACCTGGCTGATGGTCGAGTAAGCCAGGCGCCGTTTCAGATGATCCTGTGAGAGTGCTTTCACCGAGCCGTAGACGATGGTAAAGGCTGCAATCGCACCGAGAAATGGCAGCAGTCCCAGTGCGTCTGCATACTCGACACCGAACACGTCATAAACCACGCGGACGATGCCAAAAGCACCGGCTTTGACCACTGCTACCGCATGTAACAGCGCGCTGACCGGCGCCGGAGCCACCATCGCCTGGGGCAGCCAGCCATGAAATGGAAACAGCGCAGCTTTGACCCCCAGGCCGATGATCATGAACAGGAAAATCCAGCGTAAGGTCCAGGGATCCAGGTGGGTGAGGCCTGAAAGCACGCCTCCCTCCTGAAAATCAATCGGTCCGGCTATGGTGTGTAGCCAGACCACACCAATCAGTAACATTATTCCGCCGCCGAGTGTATAGGTCAGGTAAATACGTGCTCCACGAACGGCCTCTGGTGAACCCTTATGGGCAACCAGCGGATAGGTGGCGAGGGTCAGCAGTTCATAAAAAAGGACGAAGGTGAACAGGTTGCCAGCGAGAGCAAGACCGACGGTTGCCGTTACACATAAACTGAAGAATCCGAAAAAACGGCTGCGGTGTGGCGAGTGCTCGAGGTAGCCGATGGCATAGATGGTAGTTACCAGCCACAATACGGTGGATAGTGTGACAAACACGACGGATAACGCATCCGCATGTAAAACCAGCTCCAGGCCGGGAGCGATTTGCCAGCGCATCTCGCTGACCCATTCGTGAAACACGCCCCATATCATCAGGCCGACGAGACCTAACTTGGTAAACGCGCCAAACAGGTTGAGGCCGGTCCGCAGTAGGTGGCTCTCTTCCCTGACCAGAAAAATTGCCAGACCGGGTAACAATGAACTTAACAGGATAAGTAACGGTAAGTGATCAAAAAAATCCATATCAACCCCTAAGGAATTCACTGTGTTGAGCGACAAAATCCCATAACTCGAAGGAACCAAGCCCAAGTATCAATGTGGCAAACAACGCTAGCAGGAGTGCAGGTATCTCTTCACGACCCCGGTTCAATACCCGGCCGACACTTTCTCCGGGGCCAAAGGCATAGCCGAGGATACGAAACACATAGGCGGTGGCAAGGACGGAGCCGATCGCGATCACCGGCACCCACCACCATTGCCCGGCCTGAAAACTGCCTGAGATCAAATACCACTTACCGAGGAAGCTGCCGCTGGGCGGTAAACCGATCAGCGCGACACCTGACAGGGCGATGACGAAGATGGTTAATGGTAATGCTCGCGCGGTACCACCGAGTTCAGCAATACGATCATGCCCGCAATACTGCTGGATGACGCCGGCGCTCAGGAAAAAAGCACTCTTGGCAAAACCATGGGTGAGTGCCATTAATAACAGGGCAGTAAACGCGGCATCCTGTACAGGGCCTTCAGGTAAGGCAACGATCAAGGGCAGGAAGATAAACAGGTAACCTATCTGGGCCACGGTAGAGTAAGCCGCCATTAACTTTAAACGCTGTGCCTGCAAGGCCTGCCAGGATCCCCATATAACCGCGATGGCTCCCAGGGTCCCCAGCAGCATCGCGGATAAGGGAGTCAATACCAGGTCAAATACATCTACCCATAACCTCAGCAGGATGTACACGGCAACCTTTACCACCAGCGCTGACAGGGCTGCGCTGACCGGAGCCGGTGCACTGGCATGCGCTGAGGGTAACCAGAAATGCAGAGGGAACAATGCCGACTTGATCAATAGCCCTGCAGTCATCAGGCCGAAGGCTACCTGGCTCAGGGGCTCAGCCTGGACCTTGTGGGAAAGCGCAACCAGGTCGAGGGTACCGTGCCCCATATAGATAAGGGCGACGCCGGCGAGAAAGACCAGCGAACCCAGTAGACCGATGCTGAGGTAACGGATCGCAGCCTGCAAAGCTGCACGGTTATCACTCAGGGCGGTCAGGGCAACGGCTGAAAGACCCAGTAATTCCAGCGTTACGTAAAGATTGAAAAGATCACCCGACAATAACAGGGCGTTAAGTGCGACCACAAGCATCAGCCACAGCGGCCAGAACCGGGCTCTTTTGACGGGATCGGTAAAATAAGCACTGGCGTAGAAAGTTGCTGCACTGATAACCATCATGCTCATCAGTAATAAGATGGATGACAATGCATCAGCACGCAGGCTTATACCCAGACCGGATTGCCAGCTACCCAGCGCATGGTTAACAGGTCCGTATTGATAGACTTGCGCAACAATGATGATACTGGCGGCGAGCGCCAGCAGGTTGCTGATAATAGCAACGATGCTGGCATAACGTGACCAGATTATGCTGATCAGACTGCCGAGTAACGGGATGACGATCACCCAGATGATGGCATCATTCATCATTCAATGCCTCTAATCTCCTACCCAGGGCCAACGCCATTGCCGTCGCACTGACCGCGACAACGATACCGGTGAGTACCAGTGCATGTGGCACCGGGTCGGCCATGAGTTCAACGCCGCTATAAGCAATGGCGATAAAGATGAGGAATACCCCGGCACCACAGACGTTAAGTGCCAGTAATCGCAGCAACAACATATGATGTAACAGGGTGGCGCGCAAGCCTATGCCGAATAAGCCGATACCCGCCAGAGAATACAGCAGTTGCTCACTGATCATCCTGCCCCCCCGTTCTCTGCGATAGACCTGCTAGTTCGATTAGTGTCTTCCCGGCCAGTGCCTTCCCAGCCACTGGGTCTGCCACCCAGATAAGCGAGCGTTAGTGCGGTGGCAATCGATACGGTGGCAGCGGTCTCGATGATTAAGATAAGGCTGCTGGCCCAGGCCGGGGTAAAGGCCAGAAAGTCATCGTTGAGAGACATCATCCATAGACCGACCAGCACGAAAGTGAAAATACCGATAACCAGCAGGATCTTTAACAGGTAATTGTTAAATGCCTGTCTCCTGGATGGGTAGGCTAATTGCAACAGGATCATTGCTGCGGCCAGCATGGCGCCTGCCTGGAAGGCGCCACCGGGTGCATGCGCGCCAACCCATAACAGATAACCGGAGGTGACAACCAGCAGAGGAACCAGCCAGCGCGTCATGCCCTGCAGCAAGGGGCTTGAACCTTGATAGTCGGCACGCTTTTCGTTGAGTGTGAGTACGGTTAAAACGGCAGTCAGCACCACGGCGAGTTCCAGCAAGGTATCGTAGGCGCGATAATTCAATAACACCGCGGTGACCGGATTGCTGACACCACTAACATTCAGCTGTGAAAAAACCTGTTCGGATAAACGTATGCCATCACTCATATTAAGCCCATGCCAGACTGCCCAGCTCATGAGGATGGTCAGTGCCAGGGTCAGACTGTTGATGATGCCTTCGATCAGCCTGGAGCGGTGACTAACCATGGGTGTTACTGGGTAGTCCTTGATGGCGCTTAACAGTAATGCACCCGAGATACCGGCGCCGATGACGGCTTCGGCGAGGGCCAGGTCAGGCGCTTTCAGACGCGCCCAGACTATCGCCAGCAATAAACCCATGGCGATAAACAGGGTCACAGCACGCTTTACATCTTGCGCAGAGCAGGTGGTCCAGGCCAGTGCGAGCAGTAACAGCACCAGCGTGATATCGAAAATGGACCAGAGAAAATCAATCATCTTTCCGATTCTCCCGTAGCGCATGCCTGGCCACCAGGTGTGATGAAATCGCACTGGCCGCCATGACAAGTAACCAGATGATGACAATCTTGATGTCATTAGTTACCGCGGGCTCGAGTATGATGACGCCCAGCGCGACTAAGGCCAGGCCAACATTATCTGCCTTTGCCAGTGCATGCAGTCGTGTAAAGAGATCCGGCAAGCGCAGTAAACCGATGCTGCCCGAGAGGAAAAAGAACAGCCCGGAAAAAATCGCCACTATGGCCAGGGTATCAATCATGATTGCGCTCGCTCTGCGTCAATGCGACGGTACCCACGACCGCCAGTAAAGCCAGTACCAGCGCGACATCGTAAAGCGCTGTTATCTGCAATAATATGGCCAGGATCAACAATATCGCCACACCGCCGGTGCCGATTAATAAAATGGCACTGAAGCGATCTTCTACACTCGGTCCGAGCCACGCGCGGAAGAGACCGAGGAGCAGGCTGAGCAGCAAAAGGTTGAGTGCGATCAATAAGGCAATGCTCAGTATTGAAGTTGAAGCGCCGCCGGACATCATAAGGACTCTCCAAATATTTTCCCTACCAGTGACTCCAGGCGTCTGATCCCCTGAGCTGTATCCATTTGCTGATCCAGGGTGTGGATACGTATATGGTTGTTATTCAAGTCTGCGCACAATGTACCGGGCAATAAACTGATACTGCTGATAAATAACTGCTGCGCATGAGGTTTCTGCAGCTGCATGGCATAATCATAAAAAACGGGATCAACTCTGGTTTTTGGTGCTAATACTCGACGGCTGACATCTACTCCTCCACGTAGTGACTCAAGGATAAAAAACCGGGCGAACTGCAGCAGGCCGCTGATGTTTACTAACAGGCTGGATTTTTCGCACCTGTTATCTGCAACCGGTTGCAACAGTATCGCCAGCGCAATAAAGGGGACGGCTATTATTAATGATGTCAGGTCACCCGCAGTCAATATCAGCCAGACTACAAGCAGTGCTAAGGTCCACATTGCTGACGACCGTAGTGTTTTCATAAACACCTCTTTTCATCTGATCGTGAGATGAGGCTCACTGTTTGATTATGGGCAGGTGCATTCAAAACGATATAATTTGATACTAACGATTTGCTGCTCAGGTTCGGTTTTATCTTCATCATGAATCAAATTATATGGTTTTTTTCGAGTTAATATAGAGCTAATCTATAGATGATTTAATGAAATACAAATCGAATTAAATGACTCAAATGATCGAAAAATACGAAGCTATGAATCTTTGTGTTTGCATCGACGACTTCGTCTGAACTTAAGACGGTTTCGATACGCGCGCGGGACTGTACATGGTTAATTCTGAAAAGTAAAAACAGGGCAGTGATATGCCCTGAATGAGAGGTTAGCTTGTTACAATAAACGCACGGGTCTACTGTCGCCCCGTGCGTTTATGATCATTGAGAATTCAGGCAGCTTCGGCGACTGCCTGGTTTGCCTGCAGCTCCAGTTGCTGCAATAATTCTTTGGGTAGAGCAAGCGCTGCCCCCAGTTTATCCAGGTGTTCCCGTTCTGCAGGATGATCGGGATTGATGACGAGACAGGAAGCGAGGTAGATCTCGGCTTTAAGCTCCATTGAACTGATGCCATTTGCCAGCTCCTGGATAGAGATATCTTTTTGCAGGTAATCAAAAACCAGCCCTTTGTCTTCCGAGGACAGGTCCATTTTATCTACTGCCTGAAAAATACGCTGTTGCTCCTGGGCATCGATATGTCCATCCGCCCTGGCTGCAGCAATCATTGCCCTGATCACAGTCAGTTCAAAATCGCTTTCACTTTCTGTGGAATCGTTGATGGCCTGTTGATGAAACGTGTCCTCGCTGCTTGCTGGTACCTGCGAACTAGCTGCTTTTTGTGCAGCCGCAGGATCGTTGCTTTGCCAATTTTGATAGGCCTTGAAAGCAAGACCACCAAGCATGGCCGCACCACCGTATTTAGCTGCCGTACCGGCAACCTTGCGTGCAGATTTATTGCTCATCAGTAAAGCCATGATTCCGCCTGCAGCGGCACCACCAGCGAGACCACCTGGAATATTGCTGGCCAGGCTGGATAAGGTTTGTGATAGTCCCTGTGACTGCCCCTGATTATCTGTCGAGGGCGTAGATCCAAGAAACTGGTTGAGTAAATTATTTAAACTCATGATATTAATTCTCCTGTCAATATTTGGGCGAGTGAGTCAACAGCCATCCGCAAGTTGTAATGATTAAATGCCTGCTACATATTGACTGTATTTATACTTTGTCGTTTCATTTATATAATTCGAATTTAATAGATTTTTACTTCGTAAAAACTTGTGTATTAATATGCTCAGTGAGTCGTCTTTTTAAATTAGAGTAATGACTCAATCCTGGTTTTCTAACTTGACTGGAAAGGCACTGATTCGTACTCTATGCTGCATAATCTCAGTAACCATTAACAAATGATAGTCTGTCCTGGGCTATCTTAAATACTTAACATCGAGAGTCTAATTTGAAACCACTGCAGCATGGTGCACGTATCAACCATGACACGTCGATGGGTAAAGAACTCTATCGCACTGAAGATGACGAGGGTTCCATCATCGTTACCCAACGAGGCAATAAACGGCTACTTAATTTTGCTTCGAAGCTGGAACAGAGCAGTGTGCTGATAGGAAAACCTTATTACCTGATACATGAATACACACAGATCATGTTACTCGGGCTGGTCTTCGTCGAAGCCAGGCACATGACCTTACTTGGTCTGGGTGGTGGTGGGCTGGTGCATTGTTTGAGCCATTATTATCCGCGATCGTCGATTCAGGTAGTCGAGATCCGACAGGCTGTGATCGATATCGCCTATGACTGGTTTGATCTGCCACGGCTGGATAACCTGGTGGTAGTAAACGATGATGCGATGAATTATGTCTCGAAACTCGCGCAGGATTCTACCGATATTATATTCAGCGATCTGTACGAAGCGGAGGGTATGGCTGCATGCCAGCAACAACAGGATTTTATAATTGCCTGTTATCAGGCTTTGAGTGAATCGGCTTGCCTGGTTTTGAATTTCCATGATAAACCTCATCGGGGTTCCTTGCTGATGGATACGATCGAAAGTTTTTTTGACGAGATAATCGTTTATGATTCTGATGAGTCATCGGGAAAACGAAATTCCATCATGTTCTGCTGTAAGAACAAGGTTGCATTGCACGAGTCAGAGGTCAACTGGCGTGCTGAGTGTCTGACAAAGCTGGTGAACATGCCGTTGATGCATTATTACCGTCATCTCAGCTTTATCTAATCGTATAAAGCTTTACCTGTTTCCAGCTGGATGAGATACAGGCGCATGTCCAGCTCCAGCTCATGATAATCGTTCAGCATGTTCAGGCACAAACGGTAGAAGGCCTTATTGTGTTCTTTTTCTTTCAGGTGCGCTAACTCATGTACCACGATCATGTTCAGGAATGCTTCAGGTGTCTTTTTGAATACCGAGCTCACACGCAGTTCGTTTTTTGTTTTTAATTTACCGCCCTGTACCCGTGACACATAGTTGTGCAGGCCGAGTGCATTGTTCACGACATGCAGTTTATGGTCGTAGAGGATCTTGCTTAACGGCGGTGATTTTTTCATGTGCTGATTCTTTAGTGACAACACATAGTCACGTAGATCGCTATCATTGGCAACGTTATGCGCTTCTGGATATTTCGCTTTCAAATAACCGGCCAGCCGATCTTCTGCTACCAAGGTTTCAACCTGGGCGATCAATGACGGTGGATAGTGTGTGAGATATTTATGTACGGGCATGGTATGTATCAGGCAGAAAAGGTGGAGTGAGGCTTTCCCTGTTTTTTCAGTAGAGGTACACTATAACACTCAACAATTGATTACTGCAGGTGATCCCGGTGTCAATTACACGTCGACAATTTATTAAGTATCTCGCCATCTGCGGCTCATCTCCGGCTTAGCACTGTCTGCCAGTCGCAGTTATTCGGCGCTACCTCCCGTCACTGCCAGCAGGCATATGCGCATTATTCCATCCACCGGTGAGAAGGTTCCTGCTGTTGGCCTTGGCTCGTGGTTAACCTTTTCTATCGATGTTAATGATGAGGAAGAACTGGCTGATCGTATCGCTATCTTGCGTGAATTTTTAGCGCGTGGTGGCGGGGTGCTGGATTCTTCCCCCATGTATGGTGTTGCACAGGAGGTCATAGGTAAAGGTCTCAAACGTATCGATAATCACGATAGCCTGTTCTCTGCGACCAAAGGTCTGGACTACGGGCAACCGCCAGGGTTTCATCCAGATGGAAGACTCACGCCAGTTGTGGGGGCTGGACAAGCTGGACCTGATGCAGGTGCACAATCTACTCGACTGGGAGACGCACCTGCCGACGTTACATACTATGAAGCAGCAGGGCGACATCCGCTATGTTGGCGTAACGACTTCACACGGTCGCCGTCATGATGAGTTAGAACATATCATGCGTACTCAGCAACTGGACTTCGTGCAGTTTACCTACAATATGATTGATCGCGAAGCAGAAGAGGTTCTACTGCCACTGGCACAGGAAAAGGGCATTGCCGTTGATCATTAATCGTCCATTTCAGCGTGGCGGTCTTTTTGATAAGTTTGAACAGTACCCGTTACCTGCCTGGGCAAGTGAGATCGATTGCACGAGCTGGGCACAGTTCTTTTTGAAATTCATCATCTCTCATCCAGCGGTTACCTGCGCCATACCGGCGACTTCACAGATTCAACATCTGCGTGAAAATATAGCGGTGGGATATGGGCGTTTGCCTGATGAGGCTATACGTAAGAAGATGCTTGCTTACGTACAGGCGCTGTAGACGTTTTTATCAAAGCCGCGATAAGTAATCGGCTACTGCATCCAGTTCGTCATCTGATAATGCCTTCACCTCGGTCACCATTACATCGTTAGCGTTCTTCCGGTACCCCTGCTGGATCCATTTAAGCTGGCGTAACAGGTAAGCATGATGCTGGCCTTTTAAACTGGGGAAGAAAGCTTCATTGTTGCCTGCTGCCTCTTCACCATGACACTGAATACAACGTTTGTTATAGATACTTTTACCCAGCTCGATATTTTTGCCATCACCGACACCGGGAGTTGGGTCTTTTTCCATGGAAGCGATATAGGCGGTAACATCGCTTATGCCCTGTATGCCGCCGATCGATTCGGGGTCGGTGAACGGGTACATGGTCGGGTTAACCCGGTTCTTCGAGCGGATATCGGCCAGCTGTTTAATAAGTACATTGCGGTGCTGCCCTGCGATAACCGGAAAACTGCCGTCTTTCTTGCCCCAGCCGTTTTTCATGTGGCAACTGGCGCACAATCGGTAGATTTCTTTGCCATTGTCGAGATCCGGCTTCAATGCTATCGCCTGGGTCATTTCGTCACTTATATTAGCAATTGTTGATATAGCGCAAAGAGGTGTGAACGCTGCCAATGTTAAAATGCCGCTCGCAAGTATGCGTCTATAGTGATGTAAACGTTTAGGTTGTGCGTGTAAATGTCTGAAATACATATTCTTTTTCTTTTAATATGAGAGGGGTGGTTGAATTTGCGGATAGCATAACACTACTGGACGCTAAATTTTAATAACCCAAATTAAACAATGATGAATTTAAAAATAGTTTTACTCTATATGGCGCTGCTTTTACTTGCTTCTAACGTACAGGCAAAAGTAATAAAGCATATCGAAACCACCGACGCCGATATCGAAGTACGCGTATTTCCCGCTGATGGCGATGTGCTACTGCTGGGTTTTCCCTGTGATGAAGGTAAAAGTATCGCCGAAGAGAAAACCGCTCAATCACTCGCTGAAGACGGCGTCGAGGTCTGGATGCCGGATATGTTAGGCGGTTTTATGTTGCCCAAGGTACGCAGCAGCCTTGCCGATATACCCACTGAGACCATCACCGCGATTATCGCTGAAGCACTTAAGACCGGTAAAAAGGTCTACCTGATCGCCAGCGGTCCTGATACGGAGCTTATATTACGTGCCGCCAGCGAGTGGGAGGCGGAAGATCATGACCCCGTCGCAGGTGCTATCCTGATGTTCCCAAGACTGTTTAAAGACACACCTGTACCAGGTCAGGCACCAGAATATGTCGACGCAGTTGGCAAAACCAGGTTACCTATCATGCTGCTGGAAGGTGGACGTACACCAAACCGCTGGGGCCTGAACACGCTTAGCCACGAACTACAGAAAAACGGCAGTGATGTCACATCAAAGATTATCCCTAAGGTGCGTGGATATTTCTTTAAACGTCAGGATGCTAATCGCTCAGAAGACGTGGTTACTTCTCAGATGGCAGGGTTAATAAAAGTCAGTTTATTTTATCTCGGTGAGAAAAAAATCTAATGTATAAACAAGTATATCTATTTATCTTATTGTTCAGCATTACCGGCCTGTCGCAGGGCACAGTTCAGGCCGCTAATCTGAAGCCTGTCACGAATGATGTTGCTGCACCAATACTGACTCTGAAAGACCTGAACGGCGAAATCCACGACCTGAAGGATTATAAAGGCCAGGTCGTACTGGTACAGTTCTGGGCCACCTACTGCGGCCCCTGTCGCAAGGAAATGCCCTCGATGAACAAGATGATGACAAAGATGGGCGATACCCCGTTCAAGATCCTCGCTGTCGACATGGGTGAAAGCGAGGCTGAAGTTAGACCGTTCGTCGATGAAGTTAAACCTGAGTTCACCATACTGATGGATGAAGAAGGAAAAAGCATCGAAGAATGGCGCGTATTCGCCGCGCCTTCTAATTTCATCATCGGCCCCGATGGCAAAATCAAATACACCCTGTTCGGCGGTGTTGAATGGGATTCTGATGAGCTGATCGAGAAGTTAAAATTGCTCGCTAAATAATATCTCACCTCCCTCATGCGCCACCCTGATACTGTACATCCGGTACATGGTTACAGGCGTCCCTGAGGGAGAGAGGGAATTTTTTATTTAGGATCTTTTTCTATTTTGTATCTCGCGATAGTTCATCCTGTGTTTGACTGGATCTTGATCTCTGTGAATCAGCATCGTTGTAAGGATCTCTCTGAGTGGCACAGCCAGCTATAAACAGGGCGATTAGTAATGTTGCAATGCTTGTTTTGATTACGGTGTTCATCTGAATTTCCTCTTATCTACCTTTATCATTAGTTTAACAACAAAGGGGCAGAGGACACGCTTTTGTCTATAGACTAAACAGAAAAAACATGGCGGCCCAGATTTATCTCATCATCTGGAAACGCTCTAATACCGTTCGTCGAAACTATTGAAAAAATGACACAAAGCCTGTCTTTGTAACAAATCTACGACTATAATCTTCGAATACAAGTAGTTCTGCCGCACATGATGTTCTCATAACATCTATCGCACTAAATCCATAAAATAATTAAATTCCTTTATATTTCAATAGGATATATGTTATGGATCGTAAAGTTAGTACCGCTTATCTGAAAGTGGGAATGTATGTTTCAAAGCTTGACCGGCCATGGGTGCAAACTCCATTTTTAATTCAGGGATTCTTTATTGAAGAAGAGAGCGATATCAGCAAATTAGTTGAATATTGTGAATATGTACACATCGATATTGAGATGGGTGAAAAAGCTGATATGTATCTCGATACAGCACCACCGCTATCTAACCCCGCTTTTCATGTCAACCAGCGCCTGGCAAGTAACAAGCAATTAGAGACAATCCTCAATACTGGTAAAAAAGCTGTTACTTACATTGATCAGAAAACTACTATCCAGGAGTTACCAGATGCCAAAGCGGCCATAGACGAGGCATCGATCAGCATTGCTGATATGATGGAACATGATATTCGAAACGGCAAGCTTGATGTTGCAAAAGTTAAGGAAGTCATTGAGCCTATCTTAAACAGTGTTATCAGAAATTCAGATGCATTTATGTGGCTATCTAAGATGCAGGACCATGATAGCTACAGTTATGATCACTCCGTGCAAAATTGTGCCCTGGGTATCGCGTTTGGCCGTCATATAGGTCTTAACAAGAAGGACCTGACTACATTTGCAACAGGATTACTGTTGATGGATGTTGGCAAGATCAAACTGCCAAAAGCATTGCTGACGAAAACCACGCCTCCTACCCAGGATGAAGTTGCCGTCATGCGTAAGCATGTCGCTTTTAGCGTTGATATCCTGAGGAAGGCTAAAGGCATGAATGAACATATCATCAACATCGCATTGACCCACCATGAACGATACGATGGCAGTGGTTATCCCAACAGACTGGTCGGCACCCAGACACCGGCATTTGGCCGGATGGCTGCGATCATCGACTGTTATGACTCTATGATCTCATCGGCACCGTACAAGCAGGCAATACCTGAGCATAAAGCACTACAGAATATTTATAACCTGAGCGATAAACTCTTTCAGAAAGACCTGGTGGAGCAGTTTATTCAGTGCATGGGTGTGTATCCAACGGGTTCTCTGGTCGAGCTGACATCTGGCGCGGTCGGTGCGGTGCTATCTCAGAACGCAGAACAGAAGATGAAACCTAAGGTCCTGATGTTGCTTGACGATAAAAAACAACCATTGAAACAGCAGAAAGTTTTTGATCTGGTAAAACAGAGTAAAAAACCATTATTTATCGCAAAAAGTCTTGAAAATAATGCTTATGGTGTCGATATCAGGCAGGTTAGATTCTAAGGAAAATAAGACGTTGCTGTATCTGGCATTGTATGGGGTCAGGGTAAAAACTATTACTAAGTGTTTTTACTCTGACTCCACTGGTTTGTCAGTCAAACTCTGGACACAAATATCCTGCTACTTTCGATAATTATTTATTGCGTGGTGTGTAATCTTCGCCCGGTTCTTCCCAGTCAGCAGAACGGGTGTCAGTAACACCAGTGCCCAGATCATCTTCATTTGCTATATCGAGGGCGCCTGACCAGTTTTCTGGCTCTTCACTCAATATGATGTTGAGATTACGCCATTCATCCAGACTGAGTTCTTCGAGGTCACCGTCAAAATGCTGTAGTTCAACGTTGTCCCTGTCTTCAGAGACATCTACGACGTAAAAACGCTGGCCTTTATCAAGATGGGCGTACCATTGGTCTATTCGTGGATCGAGTTCATTTGGCATCGTGTTGTTCCTCATTTAGTTGCTGATAAGTAAATTGTCGAGACATCAGTCATCTTCACTATAGTGGCCGTGTCGAACACCACTGAGCAAGGCCTTAAAATTCTCACCGCTGACATGCAACAGGTGTTCGTGGTCGCCGGCTTCTAGATAAACATTAGCAAGACTGGTTAGCGCTTCATCAAGAAATGTCTCGATCTGGTAGGCGGGGCCGAGCGGTGGTACGGCGCCAGGCTCACAGTCGGGAAACAGCCGAGCAAATTCATCTTCTTCTACGAGCTCCAGATCGCGATCGAGTTCCCTGCGCACATGTTTCATCTCGACATAGTTGCTGGCCGGGACTATTACCATGGCGTAACCCGAGGCATCCTTGACGATCACGGCTTTCGCGATGTGGTCCTCGCTGACATGAGATGCCTCAGCGGTCTCGTGACTGGAGCCAGAATGCGGATGAGCTACCAATTCGTAGTCGACTGACTTCTGTGCCAGGTAGTTTTTCACGGTTTCTGCAATCGCCATGGCTGTCCCTCATTAATGTAGTTGGAAATACTAATAACTATGTTGTAAGTTTAACGCGTATTGAATTGAGTAAAAGTTGAGTTAGATTAAGTCATAGTCAAATAATGCTATGAGATAACAAGGCTTGAGGCAGAGCTTTACAATTCGTATTAATACTCGATGATGAAGGACTAGTGAATGCATAAGACGATCACCATGCAAGACGATCTGGTTCGCCTGTTGCAGAGCGATGATTCCAAAGGGCGTGTGGCTGCATGACAGGCAGCATCATAAGCAACGCCGTATCGTGTTTAGCATGTCGAATTGTGAATAGGCAGCCTCAGGTGATGAAATTACAATGGCCGGGGTTTAATGATGAGGGAACAGTCATCATCGAGCTTCCGGATCAACCTATCAGACTTGAGAAAATGTTTATCGAGGTATCCGGTAAAATATTCACAGTCAAAGATGAATTTCATGTCACCTTGATCGGTACGCAGCTCGGCTTGATCTTGCAGGATAAAATCAAACAGGACGCAACAGTCGAAACCCTGCTGAAAAAAACGTTTGAATCAATCGACTGGACATACGGAAACTCCGGTCCGGTCCATATACTGTCACGCAAAAAAGGCAGAAACGTTCAGAAGAGTATCATCATGCTGATCGACATGACGGGGGTAACTGAATTTTATCAGCGGATTAATATTCTTGGCTTGATCGACTCGGATACACCTGTTCAGCCTGCACATATAACCCTGTATACCTATAACTGTCCTCCTGGGATTGGTGTACCCAGTGATGTTGCATTAAAAGAGTTAACGACGGAAACTTTAACGCTTGATGAATTTAAGAAATTGAGGTAACCATGACGACACTCGGGCATGTGGTGTTTTACGTACGCGATCTTCAGACTTCAGTGAAGTTTTATACTGATATCGTCGGCCTTGATCTAAAAGGTTCTATATTTAATAACCGTGCTGCTTTACTGAGTGGCGGCAACACACATCACGAGTTGCTTCTCATCCAGGTCGGTAGCGCTGATGGACCACTGCAGGGCAAACGCATTGGCCTGTACCATGTCGGCTGGCATGTGGGCGATAGCCTGACGACCCTGAAAACACTCTACGAAAAACTTCGAGCGATGGATTATCCTGTCGATGGTTTGTCAGATCACACTGTCAGTCAGAGTATCTACCTGAGAGATCCGGACGGTAACGAGCTGGAACTCTATGTCGATGACCCGGATTATGACTGGAAGAAGGATGATAGCTGGATGGAAGCACCGGTTAAACCGTTGGACCTGGGTTAGCCTGTGCCGGGCGTGGTCTTTTTATAACCATAGATTGCCGGGCTATCGCTGGCAATGACGGGTTGAATTAAAGAATAATCGTGGTCTGTCCCCGATTCGGTTAGCTGTGGGCACCCCAGCGGCGAATCATTCACTATGACTGCTTTGTTCCAGCTCTTTTTCCAGTTTCTGTGCGACGGCTTTCGGTGAACCGGTATACCTGCCGACCAGGTCATAGGCGGCCGGTACGATAAACAGAGTGAACAGGGTGCCGGCGATGACGCCGAACAGTATCACTATCCCCAGGACATAACGGGTTTCGGTACCGGCACCTGAAGAGATCAGCAGTGGTATGGAACCAGCTGCTGTGGTGATGCCGGTCATGACGATCGGACGGAAGCGGGTATCGGCCGCTTCGATCAGGGCTTCACTGAATTCACGTCCCTGATCACGTAGCTGGTTGGCGAATTCGACAATCAGGATACCGTTTTTTGCCGACAGACCGACCAGCATGATCAGGCCGATCTGGCTGTACAGGTTGAGCGTCTGCCCGGTGATATATAGTCCGAAAAGGGCGCCGGTCATCGCCAGCGGTACGGTCAGCATGATGATAAAGGGATGTATCCAGCTCTCGAACTGTGCCGCCAGCACCAGGAATACCACCATGATGCCGAGCAGGAATATGAATAGCAGCGACTCACCGGCAAACTTGTAGTCACGCGACTGGCCCTTGTAATCGATGATGACCTCGCCGGGCAGGTGTTCATCGACTAGCCCTTCCAGATGCGATAGTGCCTCACCCAGGGAATAGCCTTCGGCCAGGTTGGCCTCGATGGTGATGGAGCGTACCCGGTTGTATCGGTTGAGTTTTATCGAATCGGCAAATTCGACCATGCTGACCAGGTTGGATAACGGGATGAGCTCGCCGCTACGCTCCGAGCGTACATAGATGTTCTGTATGTCGTCAGGCGTACTCTGTGCTTTTCGCTCGCCCTCGAGCAGGATGTAATACTCCTGGCCTTCGTCGATATAGGTGGTCACCCGCCGCGAACCGAGCATGGTTTCCAGGGTACGGCCAATATTGCTCACGGTGACACCCAGATCAGCGGCACGGTCATAATCGATCACCACCTGCATCTGTGGTTTGGTCTCTTTGTAGTCATAATCCAGACCGGTGAAGCCTGGATTGTTCTGATTGATCTTTGCCATCAGGATATCGCGCCACTGCGCGAGCTGTTCATAGGTGCCGCCACCGATAACAAACTGCACCGGTTTCTGAATGCGTGCACCGAAACCCTGGCGCATCACCGGAAAGGCTTTTACCCCGGGCAGGTCGCTGAGTGTTACCCGGATTTCATCCATGATCTGCCAGGCTGAGCGGCGCGAATCCCAGTCGTTTAACACCACGATCATAATACCGTTATTGAAGATGGCAACATTACCGAAACTGCGTGGTGCCCTGACCAGCAGGCGGGTCACTTCACCCGATTCGACCAGCGGCATAAGCCGTGCTTCAGCTTCGTCCATGTACTTTTTGATGTATTCATAAGAAGCGCCTTCGGGGCCGTTGATCATTACGTAAAATGCGCCACGGTCTTCTTTAGGTGTGTACTCGTCGGGTATGTGCGTTAGCAGCCAGGAGGAAGCTGTACCAACGCCGATAAACACCAGTACGATAATCCACTTGTGTTTCAGTGCGCCGGCAAGCACTGTGTGATAGCCGCCCTGCAGACGTTTGAAACCGGTATCGACGAATCTTGTTGCGAAATTTTCTTTGTCGCTCGGACGTAATACTTTTGAGGCCAGCATCGGTGATAATGAGAGTGCAACAAAACTGGAAAAAGCCACTGCGGCGGCAATGGTGATAGCAAACTCGGAGAACAGGCGACCGACATCACCCTGCAGAAAGGCGATAGGCACGAAGACCGACACCAGTACCACGGTCGTCGCGATGACCGCAAAAGCCACCTGGCGGGTGCCGCGAAAAGCCGCCACCAGCGCTGACTCACCGTATTTATGCATTCGCCGGTGAATGTTCTCCAGCACCACGATCGCATCGTCGACCACCAGACCGATAGCCAGTACCAGTGCCAGCAAGGTCAGCATGTTGATCGAGTAATCCAGCATCAACAACACCAGCGAGGTTGCGATCAGTGATATCGGTACGGTCACCGCTGGCACCAGGGTCGCGCGCAGGCTGCCGAGAAACAGGTAGATGACCGTGATCACCAGGAAGATGGCGATGCCCAGCGTCTTATACACTTCTGTGATGGCGCCTTCGATAAACACCGAGCTGTCATAGCTCTGGTCAATGACCATGCCGGAGGGCAGAGTCGGGTTCAGGCGTAACATTTCAGCCTTGGCCTTGCGGGCGACCTCCAGGGTATTGGCGGTCGACTGTTTGATGATGCCGATACCCACCATGGGGATGCCGTTACCGCGAAAGAACAGCCGGTCTTCCTCGGCAGTGCGTTCGACGCGGGCGACATCACCGAGACGGGTGAGGTGGTCATCACCGCCCTTGGTGATGACCAGCTGTGAAAAATCCTGTGCGGTACGAAAGGTGCGCTTGATGCGCACGGTGAACTGTCGCTCTATTGAGTCGATACTGCCGGCGGGTAGTTCGACATTTTCGCTGCGCAGGGCATTCTCGACATCGGCAACGGTGATTCCGCGTGCCGCCAGCTTGTTTCGATCGAGCCAGACACGCATGGCATAGGACTGTTTGCCGCCGATGCGTACACGGGCGACCCCATCGAGTACCGAGAAACGATCCAGCAGGTAGCGTTCCGCATAATCGGTCAACGCCGGTACGGTAAGACGGTCACTGGACAGGTTGAGCCACATGATGACATCATCATCACTACTGGCTTTCTGAATATCAGGCGGTTCGGCTTCTACCGGCAGGTTATCGAGTACGCCGGAAACGCGGTCGCGGATATCATTGGCCGCGGCATCGACATCACGGTCGACATCGAATTCGACGGAAATTCTAGAGCGCCCGTCTTCACTGCCGGACTCGATAAAACGCATGCCTTCGATACCGGCGATACGGTCTTCGATGACGCGGGTGATACGGCTTTCGACGACATCTGCCGAGGCACCGGGGTACACGGTATCGATCGACACTACCGGCGGGTCGATATTAGGGAATTCGCGTAATGGCAGGCGGTCGAATGCGACCAGGCCAAAAGCAACCAGTAATATGGATATTACCGCTGCCAGTACCGGGCGTTTTACCGAGACATCAGAGAGGATCAAGGCTGTCCGTTCCTGTTATTCTGGCTTTTGTTATCTTTGCCATTTGTCTTCTGATCTTTAATGATGGTTGCGATATCAATGCTGCCATCATCAACCGCCATGACATCGAGGGTATCGCCCGGGCGTACTTTACTATTGCCGTGGGTGACAACCTGTTGACCTTCGCTCAGACCATCGAGGATCTCAACATAGCCTGGCAGACGCAGGCCGATCTTGACCTGCTTTTTTTCGACCGTGTCCTTGCTATCTTTTTCGACGCGCAGCATGACATATTGTTTATCAGCCAGCGGCAGTAAAGATGCCTCCGGTACCACCAGTGCCTGCCGAGTATTACGTAACAGGTCGACCTGCATCAGGATGCCGGGAATGATACTGCCATCAGGGTTGGGCAGCAGGGCTCGTACCTGGATCGAGCGTGTCACCGGATCAACACGGCTATTGATGCTCTTCACTTCACCCATGTATTCTCTATTGTCGAGTGCGACCGCACGTGCCTTGATCTTAAGTCCGGGTTTGAGTTCGCTAAGGAAAACAGAGGGTACGCTGAAGTCGAGTTTGATCTGTCGGGTATCATCGAGGGTGGCGATGAGGTCACCGGTTTCCACCAGCGCGCCGACACTTTTATCCCGCAGGCCGACGATACCGTCAAAGGGAGCACGGATTACGCGGTCGCTGATGCGGGTTTTGATCGCGGTGATAGTGGCATCAGCCTGTTCCAGCTCAAGACGTGTTCGGTCGATCTCATCGGGGGATGTCAGCTGGCGTTCTTCGAGCTGCTTCAGGCGCTGTAGTGCCAGCTTGCGTTCACCGCGCACCGCCTGTGCACGTTTGAGCTCGGCCTGTTCTTCAGCCTTGTCGAGTTCGGCGAGTATCGCACCTGCCTTGACCTGCTGGCCATCTTCGAAGTCGATGCGGGTAATCTTTTCGGTAACGTTGCTGGTGATATTGACGGATTCGTTGGCACGTGCGGTGCCAAGCGCTTCGACTCGATCGGAGATCTGTTTCGATACCACGGGTGCGACGATAACGTGTTTAGGTTTGTCCTTTTTTGTCTTTCCCTGGGCCGCAGGTGCTGCATAGGCAGTTGCATGCATTGCCAGCAACAGGATGGGTGTTATCAGGTAAGCCAGCCAGAGATGCAGCGGATTTCGGCGAGGCTGATTTCGACGGGAGTGATCTTGATGAGAACCTTGATAACTGTACATCTGTATCTCTATTCGGCTAATGACCTGGATTCGATGCATACTACTCTGAGTTCAAAAGCAAAACAATACAATGAAAATGTGGCTATTCAGGTGGCATTATTCAAAAGACAGAAGGGGAATGGTGCGGAGTTATTCACCTGGTAAGCGATGGCTGCAAAAAGATGATTACCTGCGCCCATGGTTGAACCAATGAATTATAATTCTCTCAGATAGGCTAATGAAACATACTACTTATACTATCCTGAATGCATACATAAAAGGAGCCTTATGTTTTTCTGCCCGATTATCAAGCGCCCTGTAGTAAATTTTTTTTTATCATTGTACCTGGCGTTTTTCACTGTCACCTCGACATATGCGGAGGCTATGTCCGAACAGGAGATAGAAGACTGGTTCAATGATGACAGCGAGCTGAATATCGAAGATATTAATGAAGGTCAGTTAACATTCATTGCTCCGCTCGCAGATAAGAATATTCTTTCTACCGAAGCGGTTATGACGATTACCGATAACAGTCTTAAAACCGGCATGGTTTCACTGCGACAGTGTTACCGGAATCTTGACCCTGTTGCTGAAATGGAAGTCGTCTATAGCTATAAAAATATGAAACAGTTACGCATCGTTTCCGTCGGCAATATCGCTGATGCCAGAGTTATCGGCAATAGTATCCAGCTGCAGGATGTCACTGCATCGGCATTTGTCTGTGTTGCAGCAGAAGTGCAGCTACTCGAAAACACGGCTGAGGATTCTTATGTCTTGAGTTATGGCCCATACTATCGTCGGTTTCTCGACGGTTATTACCCATACCATGCCACTGTGATCATCGATTACCCGGAACGCCGGCTTAGATATGCTGATGTCTCGCCATCACAGAGGCCAATGTTTGAGCTTGTAACAGAGCCGGGCAAGTTGATCATGGACACCTGGTTCGAAGGTGTTTTACAGGTCAATATCACATTTTCTGTGATAGCTGGCGACTGAGCTGAATCACGGTGTTTGCTCGGGGCCGGTAAAATATCAATCAGTGATTGTCTGCTGCAATATTTCGAAATATTCCGCAGGCGTTTCCACCCAGGGAAAATGCGCACAGTCATCTATCATGTAATGTTTTACCGTGGGCAGGGCGCTGCTGTAATTCTCATAGTTTTCCGGCATCAATACATCCTGCCTGCAATAGATCAGCGCAGATATTTTTGCAGACAGCAGCTTCAGCTCGTGCTGTTGTAATGGCATTCGCCTGTATTCCTGCCAGATCCGAATATTCAGCCTGTTATTAGTGTCGTTGTCATCGAATTGCGCAGAATATTGCCAGCCTTTTTCTGCATCGACAAAATAACTCGCGATCTTGCTGCGAAAACTGTGTCGTTGTTCAGCTGCTGTATCGATATCATCCAGCTCGAGTTGTGACTGGACATATGGATGCATAAAACGTTTTCTTTCTATCTGTTCAAGGCTGGCCAGTTCAGGGTCAACAGGATTACTTAATACCAGCGCTTTTACACGATCAGGATGAAGCCTGGAGAACAGCAGGGACTGCAATGCTCCCCATGAATGTCCCCATATCAAAACAGGCTGTTCGGGCAGGACCTCTGCCATATCCTGCAGCCACTGGCTTAAAACCGGACTATCGTGTTTTATTGTCAGTGTCGCATTTTCCCCGACACCGCGCATATCGTAACGGCAGACTTTAAAGCGGTCGCGCAAACGCTGCTGTATTGGTTCAAGGTTCCAGCTGGTAAATGCCGGACCGCCACCGATCAGATAAACCGGCTGTCCAGTTCCCTGACAGTTGACCACAATTTGCTCGCCTGCTGCTGAGCTGTTGTAGAGACAGAGAATTAGACACGCACTAGACAGCCAGCGGTTCATGATTTTTATTGCTCCGACTTCCAGCTCATCGCTGAGTTGAGCACGGGCAGGTTTTGCTTGATTATATTATTGACTTCAGGCAATTCGAAAACGAGTAGTCCATAACTGCTGTAATGTGGCAGTTTCCTTGCGATCGAAGCGATGACCTCAGGCGTCTGCGCACCGATAAAACCCAACGCGGTTCGACGGTTATCCGTATCAAGCAGCACTACTGCGTGTCTATCTGCATGCATCTGTTGCTCGCCTATGGTTACCATATTATCTGATAACGATTGTGAGAACGTCTGCGTCGTTGAATGTTGATATTGAGAAGTAAAATATTGCTGGCGGTCTTTCAATAAGGCGTTATTCCAGCCCAGTAACCATAGCGATACATCGTCTGGTATGGTCTTTATCTCGTTATCGAAAACGAGTTCTACATTTTTATAGCGCCTGGACCATGTGGCAGCCAATTCTCGCCATGCTTTGATCTGTTCTGCCGTGGCATTGGCAGGCATCACCAGTAACTGTTTTTTTGCACCGAACAGACGACCTAACGAAGCAGGGCGTTCGTCAGCACGCAGCAGTCTAAACACATCGTAATCAGGATCCAGTGTTACCGCCTGTGGCTGCTTTTCAAATTTTAAGGTGATCAGATTGCTTTTTTCTGTCAACTGAATATTTTCGCGATGTCTTTGTGTGTCGCCTTGCATTGTCACTTCGATCGGTACCTGTAGTTGATAGGCAGGGCCCTGTTGTAGCTGGCTGACTTTGATCGATAGTGAATAAACACTATTCAGTTTTTCGACACTGATATCATCCAGTGATAACTCTGGTGCGCCTGTTCTTATCAGCCATTGCTCTACAAAACGCTTATAGTTTTTATCGTCATGGTTTTCTGTATTGGTATACAGTTGCTGGATGAGATCGATGAAGTTTGCATATCTAAACTGGTAACGCTGCCAGAACCGCCTGATATTGTCGTCGAAAACATCATCCCCCGACTGCTTTCGTAACATGTGGAATAACATCAACGCTTTACTGTAGCCGACTGCCTGGCTGGCGTCATCATGTCGCGAACGAAAGCCTGAGAGGGCAAAATCGCCATGTTCGGCGGCAAAGTTCGCATAACGCTCGAGCGCCTTGCGACGGTACTCACGGTCTTTACCCTGCTGTTTGCTGTTGAAGTGGTCAGCCATGTAGGCAGTCAGGCCTTCGCTCCAGTTGCCACTATAAATATCGACGTAGACACCATTACCCCACCAGTTATGCAGTATCTCGTGCGGCAGCGATGTGTTCAGGATGAACGGCAGACGTATCACCCTGGAGCCGAGCAGGGTAAAGGATGGCATGCCGTATCCCGTCTGCCATCGATTTTCTACGACGGCGAACTTGGCATAAGGGTAGCGACCTATCCAGTCGTTATACAGGCTAATATAGTGTGCAGATGTCTGCAGGTAGCTTTCTGCCAGTGAAGCATCTTCCTCATACAGATAGACGACGATCTCTATACCATCGTGATCTATAGAGTATCGTTGGTAAGGTCCACCTATCAGGTAGATATCATCCTGAGGATGCGGCATATCGAAGGTGTAACCACCTGGTACATCGTTACGTTTACCCTGGCTGATGAACTGCCAGTTTAAAGGTGCTTCGACTTCCAGGCTGGATGTGTGCAATGGAAAACTTTTGAAGACGGGCAGCCAGGCGCTGCCGGCATCGAGGTAGACATTTTCTGTGTCTAAGGCGGATTCAGGCATATCGAATGGCCCGACAGTTTTTTCAGATACTATTTTGCCTTCGTAGCTGAGCTGAACCTTTCCATCAGCGGGTAGTCTCTTAATCTGATAGTGGCGTAATCGACCTGTGTCGGATTCACCGAGCAAGGTCAGTTCGATACCGATTGCTTTGACAGTCAGACCGTTTCTCAGCGAAAATTTTGCACTATCAGTACCTGCAGGTAGTTGTATGCTATCAATGACACTAATGCTGTTTTCGCTCGGACGCAACTTGACATGCAATTTATGATGGATGATTTCTGCTGCTGAAACTGTAGAACTTAGAATCAGTGATAATAATAACCCGAGAGACGCTCTATGACTCAGTCGATTCAAGAACCGGTTGTGCTTGAACATATTAAACCTCTATTAAGACAGATAGACTTTAGTGGCTCGCTACTATTTTTAGTTGCAACAATATTCATCTGTTGTATCAGCAACACCGTCTCTGCCATGTCACCTTTAATCAGTACTTCTTTCAGCAGCGCCGTCCACTCCGACACGAAGAATACTACCGAATCGGTTGCAGATCTGCCCGTGGTAAAGCTGGAACAGACTTATCCGCTTGCACAGATGATAGATAAGATCGATAGTGCACGGGTAATACTGGTGGGCGAGACACACACGAGGTATGACCATCACCTGGTGCAACTGGAGATATTGAAGCTTTTATATCAGAAATCAACAAAGCTTGCCATCGGTGTCGAATGGTTCCAGCAACCCTTTCAAAAATATCTGGATGCATATATTGCCGGTGAAATCAGTGAACAGGAGATGCTTCACCAGACCGGCTATTTTTCACGATGGCGATACGATTACCGTCTTTATCGGTCAATAATTCGATACGCACGTGAACATAAGATTCCTCTCATCGCGCTGAATGCCTCGAAAGAACTGAGTGATGCCCTGGCTATATCAGGCTTCGATGATCTGCCTGCCGAATTCAAATCGCAGCTCCCCAGGAGTTATGACTGGTCTGACAAGGCTTACGAAAAGCGGCTGCGCAGCGTATTCGATGAGCATCCGGAATATTCCAGTGAATTTGATAAGTTTCTCCGTGGCCAGCTGACATGGGATGAGAGTATGGCTGAGCGCGCGGCGGAGTACCTGCAAGATAATCCTGATACACGCATGCTGGTGCTTGCCGGCAGCGGTCATATCGCGTATGGCTCGGGGATACCTGACCGTATCAAACGTCGCATCGATGTCGAACAGTATTCGATACTGGTATCAGAAGACTACCTGTCCTTATCAGAAAACAGTGCGGATTTCCTGGTATTATCAGCGGTACAGGCACTACCACCTGTCGGCCTTATCGGTGCGTTTCTGGAAACCGAAGGAAAGCTCCTGGTCATCAAGGGTTTCTCTGACGATAGTGCGGCAAAAGAAGCCGGTCTGGAAAAAGGTATGGTGATCATAGGTCTCGATGATGTGGCCGTAGGAAGTTATGCAGATTTCAAGATTGCCATACTGGATAAAAAGCCGGGCGACGTCGTTGAACTTCACTATATCAAAAATGCTGAAGCCGGTGGCAAAGACAGAAAGTCGATCGAACTTGTACTCAGATAGGAGATAAATTTTTATCAGGCGGTCATCATCGTCGTTTCTTCTTGTCTGTCGATGACAGAGTGACTATGACACGGTAAATCATGTGGTTAAAAATAGCTAAAAGAAAAATATAATAGCTCCTGAGCATCGATTGCTTTATCAGGTGTTGTAAATCGCTGCCAGACTAGACTCTTTGCCCGACCTCTGACATAGTCGGGGCTACCGTAATGCTGGATACAGGAATAATAACAATGAAAACCAAAGAACTGTATGAACAACTGATCGCTAATGCCGGTGAAGATACGAAGCGTGACGGGCTCCTGAAAACCCCGGAACGCGCTGCTAAAGCTTTCACATTCCTGACTCAAGGTTACCAGCAGTCTCTGGACGAGATCGTCAATGATGCTATCTTTGATTCTGACAATGACGAAATGGTGATCGTCAAAGATATCGAATTATATTCCATGTGTGAGCATCATCTGTTGCCATTTGTCGGCAAGGCCCATGTCGCCTACCTGCCTCAAGGCAAGGTGATCGGTCTGTCAAAAATTGCCCGTATTACCGATATGTACGCCCGCCGTCTGCAGATCCAGGAACAGATGACCAAACAGATCGCTGACGCGATTATGAAAGTGACCAATGCTGCTGGTGTCGGTGTGGTCATAGAGGCGCAGCATTTCTGCATGATGATGCGCGGTGTACAGAAACAGAATTCTTCGACTATTTCCTCTATGATGCTCGGTTCGTTTCGTGATAATCATCGTACCCGACACGAATTCCTGCAACTGATCAGTAAAGAATAATCACCAGAGACAGACTGGGTCCCTGCCTTTATCGAGACGAGGTGTCTCATTCGATATGGCGACGGATAAAATCCACTGCGGTATCAAAAGCGAGCTGGTTCTGCTCCGTTGAAAAATCACCATGATCGGCTTTTTTGATGATGAGAAATTCGCTATGTTTGTTCAGCTGCTGCATCTTTTTTACCATTGACAGTGATTGTTCAGTCGGTACTCGAAAGTCTTCGTCGCCATGAATGAACAGCACCGGTGCTGAGATTGATCTGACGTGATTGATCGGTGATTTAAGCTCATTACCAGGCGCCTGCGCACAGGTATCTGGGATATAGTCATCGGTAATACCTTTTACATTAGAACTCTTCTGCCAGGCATTGATATCGGTAACTGGGAAGTATGCAACAGTGAAATCGAGCTGACTGGACTTGGCCGCGGTCAACAATGAAACTTGTCCGCCCTGGGAGAAGCCGACAATACCGATATTGCTGACGTTGAATGATGATCTGTTTTTTATCCAGTCGATGACTTCTACCAGGTCCAGTGATTGTTTATGACCGCAGTCATCAATACCGCCCGTTTCGGGCCAGCCTCGCATCGACAGGGTAATGGAAGTAAAGCCGGCCCTGGCCAGTTTATTCGCGTAGGGCAGGTAGGCACGAGCGCCATTAACATCTTGCCAGAACCATCCGTGTAATATTATGATCACCGTTGATGCATACGATGTGTTATCAGAGGTGACCAGGTAACCTTTAATCGTTATATCTTTAAGTGGAATACTATAAGGCTGGCGATAAGATTTACTATGAAGTGATTCATGCTCCCTGGAGAACGCCATATCTGAAGTAACGGTAAAGAGCAGAGCGCAAATTATTAAGTGCCAGCTTCTCGATGTCATCTTCATACACCCTTTTGGTGTTTCACTGCTCTCTGTTCAATGGCTTAACAGCCCGCGTTTCATCAAACCAGATGAATTCATCAAACTGACGAGGCAGTGAGGCATGGGAATAATGTTTTTTTAATTCGTCTTCGGGATCGTATGTGGTGCCGATAGCACGCTGCAGTCTTTCTGTTAGTAGTTTTTTGCGCGTTTTATCCTGGTTGTAATCACGCGATCCAGTATCTCTTAACGGCAACAGGAAGTTATCAGTTTTGACCTGGTGGAACAGGTATCCATAACTATCCCTGTTGGATGGCGGTATCTGCATCACCTGCATCGGGCCTCCCCATTTTGATGCGGCTGCAACCGTACCATGGTCTGTTCCGAAACCGATCAGGTAGGCGTTATCTGCGAATGTCTCGCGTACCTGCTGGCCAAGGTTAAACTCATTATATTCGCTCCTCTCAGTGGCCCGGGCATCACCGATATGCGAATTATGTGCCCAGACGACTGCTTTCGATGTTTTACCGCGAAAATTCATGACACCCAGTAAGGTCTCGAACATACTATGATCGCGCTGATTCCATGACTCATTACTGGAGTCGTACATGGTGCGAAAATAACGTTCGCCATTGATTGCCAGTCGCGCATTCTGTTCAGCTTTAAAATACCGTTGTCGATGCAACTCGTTATCGTCATCTCTGTGGTTCTGTATATAGTGCGCTCGTTTATTACGAAGTTCCTGCAAAACGGCGAACACCTCATATCCGCATCCGCGAAATCTGCCTGATTGCATATCCCGGCTATATAAGGACGGGTCATGCGCCCATGGAAGCAGGCAGCCGTAATGCCATCGTGCGGCTTCAGCTGCCTTTGCATCGACATCCTGTAGATACTCGAGTACAGCGTCGATGGAGACGAACAGGTTGTACAGATCCAGCCCATAGAAGCCGACTTTATCTTTAGTAGAAACAGTTGACTGGTTATACTCTTTCAGCCATTTTGTGAAATCCCGTACTGAATGATTTGCCCACATCCAGGACGGATACCCAGTAAATGGTTTTTTAGACGTTCTCTTTTGCTCGTTTACACGCCCCACATCTTGTATATAATCATCGATTATCTCGGCATCCGGCCAGTCGCCTTCAATGGCGACGATGGTAAAGCCTTTGTTTTCGATCAGCTCCCTGGTGATGCGTGCACGCATGTCATAGAACTCGGCCGTACCATGTGATGCTTCTCCCAGTAATACCACGCGGGAGTCACCGATACGCTGTAACAAACCATCGAGGTTTGCAGAATCTATATCTGAAAAATGTTCACTCGAATCATAGATCAGCTCAGGAATTGTGACTTCTTTGTCTGCTGAACTATTATGAGACAGAAAAAACAGACTACAGGATAGCCCAAATATTAGAATAGAAAATTTATTATTGATCCGCTTGTTCACCATCTTTCCTCTGAACGATTCAATCTTAACAATTAATACAGACGACCCTGAATTCTATTATTTATATAGGGTTTTTATCTACATAAAAACGAGTACAGTAATAGTAACGTAACTACTTGCGTTTAGATTTGTATTTGTATATTTTTTTATTCAGTAGCACAATGCTACGACTATGATTTGAGTGTCTGTTGACTCACACTCTACAAACAGGTGGCGAAAAAAATGAATAAACTAGATCAGTTAAAGAGGATGACGACCGTGGTAGCTGATACCGGCGACATAGATGCTATCAGTGCTTATACGCCGACGGATGCGACGACGAACCCTTCCTTGCTGTTCAAGGCGGCCCAGCAGCCGCAGTACGATGATCTGCTGCAGGATGCCATCGACTACGCCATGTCTCGTAGTCAGCAGATGGAGAGCCGTGCGATCGATATGATGGACAAACTGGCGGTCAATTTTGGTTTAGAGATACTGAACATCATACCCGGACGCATATCGACAGAGGTGGATGCGCGTTTGTCTTTCGATACTGATGCCACTGTAGCTCGTGCCGAGAGCCTGATCGGTCTCTATAGACAGGCGGGCATCGATACTTCGAGGATCCTGATCAAGATAGCCTCGACCTGGGAAGGTATTCAGGCCGCTGCTGAACTGGAACGACGTGGCATACACTGTAACCTGACATTGATGTTTAGCCTGGCACAGGCGATCGCTGCTGCCGAAGCAGGCGCCACCTTGATCTCGCCATTTGTCGGCCGCATCATGGACTGGTATAAGAAGGCGGAAGGTGTCGATAAATATGCGGCCGCCGACGATCCCGGCGTTAGATCAGTGACGACGATATACAACTACTACAAAAATCACGGTTACTCTACAGTGGTCATGGGTGCGAGTTTTCGTAATAGCGATGAGATCCTCGAACTCGCCGGCTGTGACCTGTTAACGATATCACCCGAGCTGATGGAAGAGTTGCGCGATACAGAGGGTGAGGTAATACGTAACCTCGATGCAGAAAAAGCAAAGTCGATGGACATACAGACGATAGCGATGCATGAATCTGCATTCCGCTGGATGATGAACGAAGATGCGATGGCGACTGAAAAACTGGCGGAAGGAATTCGTAACTTCGCCAAAGACGCGGCCAAACTCGAGGATTTTGCCTGTCAGAGATGCGATGATACGCATTCAGACGTTTGAGACTTCGACGAATCGGTGATAAATAGCAACTATAGTATTACCTTTTTATTATCTGAAGACTCTATGATGAGTATCCCATATTTTCATCACAGCTATTCTAATTGACCGGGTAAATTCTTTGTTAAGCTATCGCCATTCATTTCATGCCGGCAACTTTGCCGATGTGATCAAACATATCGTCATCGTCGAAGTCATCGAATACCTGTCACAGAAAGACAAAGCATTCGAGTATATCGACACTCACGCTGGTGCAGGCCTGTTCCACCTGAAGTCTGAGCATGCGGCAAAACTGCAGGAATATAACAATGGTATTGCCAAACTGAAGCCGGATAACTGGCCTGAGCTTGCCAGTTATCTTGCGTGTATCACTTCGTTCAATGTGGATGGTTCATTGCAATATTATCCCGGCTCACCCGTTATCGCTCAGCAGCTGTTGCGTGAGCAGGATAAGGCATGGTTATATGAACTTCATCCTGCAGATTTCGAGTTGCTGAAAGATAATATCGGCCACGATAGACGGATACGTTTACGTCAGGAGGATGGCTTCAAGGGACTTCCTGGACTGCTACCACCTTTATCACGTAGAGGCTTGATCTTGATCGATCCGCCTTATGAGATGAAAACCGATTACGATACGGTATTTAAAACAGTAACATTGGCGCATAAAAAGTTTGCTACCGGTACCTATGCTATCTGGTATCCCGTGGTCGATCGTCATCGTATCGATCAGCTACAGGATAAATTCATCAGCAGTGGCATCAAAAGTATACAGCGATTTGAATTGGCTCTGTCGGCAGATTCAGTTGAGAGAGGCATGACAGCCTCAGGCATGATCGTGATCAATCCACCATGGACGCTGATGGCAAAGATGTCGCAGCTTTTGCCGCGACTGGTCGAAACACTAGGCGAGGATGATGGAGCGTTCTATAGATGTGACGTACTCGTTGGCGAGTAACCACAATCTTTTGCAAGAACACTACACTCGGATATTATTTCACCCTATGCGTTCAATAAAGGCCCTTTAAATTAATACAGGCAAGACACCCGATGACTAATTCAGATTTTGATTCGTTAACAAAACGTCTGCGTGAGTTCGCCGACGCCCGAGACTGGGATCAGTTCCATTCACCGAAAAACCTGACGATGGCACTGAGTGTGGAGGTTGCTGAGATCGTCGAACATTTCCAGTGGCTAAGCGAAGAGCAGAGCAACGACCTGCCTCAACAGACACTGGATAAAGTTGAGACCGAACTGGCTGATACGCTGCTCTACCTGGTGCGGCTGGCGGATAAGCTCGAGATTGATCTACTGGACGCAGCTCGACGAAAGATCGAGATCAACGAGCAGAAATACCCGGTAGAGAAGTCGAGAGGTAACGCAAAAAAATATACTGACCTGGATTAACGTTGAAAGCGTGCAGAACACTGTACCGCTGCCAGAGAGTATTGCGGTCCGTTATAGCAGTGATATAAACAATCGGGGCGTATCACTTACACCCTACTTGATATGTTTACTGAGCTGGTCGATATCTATATCGTCGAAGCTATGGTTTAACACACTATTTTTATACTCTTCACTCTTACACTTGGTAAAAACAGGGCTCGATAGTATCAGGTGTCTTACTTCTTTTTCAAAATCCGGATTAGCAGTGGGGGTATAGAAATTGATCACCACAGGATCATTATCCTGGATCATCAGGATCGGGTAATACTTTATCTTGCTGCCAAAGATGGACAGTCTCCGCATCCCCATATAGGAAGACATGCACTTTTCGACGGGCAACTTTCTCATGGTTTTTATTTCTTCTGGCAGGCTGTCTTCAAGTAGCTTTATTTCTTTGAAGACATTGCCAGTTAATATCAGGTTTGCATTTTCCCAGTCTATCTCGTCGAGGTGACTATAAGAATCAAAATTAAATGATCCTAGTTTGTAACTATCAGGATCCTGTTCGTACTCCTTACAGAATTTTTCTATCTCATCTGAAAAATCAGTATTGAAGCTGGTATATGGAATAAACTGATGGCCATTAGTCAAGACACCGATTTTACCCTGTCTCAGTAAAATCATTCCTTCGAGACCTTTCAGCCCGTTTGAATCAGATGTCTTTGACATGCTTTCACCTTATATATAGATACTATAGTAATCAACAGGATGAATAAAAAAGTCACACGTTATCGAAAACAACACGTCTGCCGACGACCACCACACCATTTTCTGTGACGGTAAAACGGTGTCTGTCACGTTCGAGGTCATAACCGATGCTTTCTCCATCGGGAATACGTACATGTTTATCGACGATACAGCGTTTTAGTTTTGCTCCCGAACCGACGGTAACACCGTCGAACAGGATACAGTCCTCGACCAGGGCGGCGTGTTCGACCTTAACCCAGGCTGATAGGATGGAGTGTTTGACCGTACCGCCATTGATCACCGTGCCGCCAGCGATAGACGAGTTATAGATGATGCCGTCGTGTCCGTCCGGTCCCGGCACGGTGCGGGCAGGCGGACTCTGTGGCAGGTAGCTGCGTATCGACCAGTCACGCTGGTAAAGATTCAGCGGCGGTACCGGATCCAGCAGGGTCATATTCGCCTCGTAGTAGGCATCCAGGGTACCGACATCTTTCCAGTAACGATCTTGTGAGACACGACCATCTTGCGAGCCAAAACGGAAAGCGAAGACAGCTTGTTCACCGATCATACGTGGCAGGATATCCTTGCCGAAGTCATGGCTGGAGTTTTCGTCTTTGTAATCGATATCCAGCTCGCGCCTCAGCACATCCATACTGAAGACGTAGATGCCCATCGAGGCGAGGGTGCATGCAGGGTTATCCGGCAGGCCCTGGGGATCGTCCGGCTTTTCGATGAAAGAGAGAACCTTTTTATCCTGGTCGACTGTCAGTACGCCGAATTCGCGAGCTTCTTCCAGTCCTACCTCCATACAGGCCACCGTGGCCGCTGCGTTATGTTTGGCATGGTGCTCGAGTATAGCGGCATAATCCATGCGATAGATATGATCACCTGACAGGATAAGTACGAACTGGGCACCACTTTCTTCCAGCAGGTTGAGGTTCTGGTAGATAGCGTCTGCAGTACCGGCATACCAGTTATCACCGGTACGCATCTGTGGCGGTACCGGGGTGATGTATTCGTTGAGTTCCGGGTTGAGTATGGACCAGCCATCACGCAGGTGTTCCTGCAATGAGTGGGACTTGTACTGGGTCAATACCAGGATACGACGCAGACCAGAGTGCAGGCAGTTGGACAGGGTAAAATCGATGATCCGGTACTTACCGCCGAATGGTACCGCCGGTTTGGTGCGTTCTTCGGTGAGTGGTTGCAGGCGGCTGCCGCGACCACCAGCCAGAACGATGCTAAAAGTTTTATCCTGAATATTTTTTATCATTTTCGTTTCTTTTGAGATTCTTGATGTCAGAGATGGATTGCCAGAGATATAAGTATATAGATGCAGGGACAATAAAAGTTAAAAAAAGGTTTAAATTTACGGTTTTATATTTATCGGTCCATTAAATTCATAAATAGTCAATGTCTCATGCCATCGCCAAGTAGAATATCAGTATATTTCGTCCGTGTTCTCTGCTCCTGTAGTTGCTATCATTGCCTCGAACTTAAATTAGAGAGATAAAGAACATGCTCGAGAAAAAACAGGCCGCACCCGCTTTCAGTACACCTAACCAGCAAGATGAGATGATCAGCCTTTCTGATTACACCGGCAAACAGAATGTTATCCTGTATTTTTACCCGAAAGATGACACGCCTGGCTGTACCATCGAAGCCAATCAATTTACCGCACTGGCGAGTGAGTTTGCTAAAGTCGATACCGTGGTTCTCGGTGTGAGTAAAGATTCATGTGAGAGTCACCAGGTTTTTATCGATAAATTTGGCCTGAAGGTGGACCTGTTAGCCGATACCGATGGCAAACTCTGTGATGCCTATGCCGTATGGCAGGAAAAAGAAAAGAATGGTGTGAAGAAAATGGGCATCGTTCGGTCGACTTTTGTCATCGATAAAGAGGGCATGCTTGCCGAGGTTATCTATGGTGTGGATCCCGAAGGACATGCACAGGCTATGCTGGAGATAGTTAAAGGTCTCTGAGGAATATGACCGTATCTGCTGTTCGTTGTGTGTACCAGGGGGTGACAGGGAAGAGATTTCAATATCGCTGTAACTAATTGCTTCCGGGTTATTGTTTATTAGGACTCGGTAATATACAATTGCGCCGCTTCTTACTGGGTGCTTAGCTCAGCTGGTAGAGCGTCGCCCTTACAAGGCGAATGTCGGGGGTTCGACTCCCTCAGCACCCACCATTAGATGTCATTCTACGGACCGGTAGTTCAGCTGGTTAGAATGCCGGCCTGTCACGCCGGAGGTCGCGGGTTCGAATCCCGTCCGGTCCGCCATATTTACTTCTCCAGACATAATCCGAAAATATAAGCGATTACTGCGCTTGTATATTGTCTGACGGGGTTCGAACGGTTCGACAAATTGTCTGGAACAATTTTGATCATCTGCGTTTCGTGCAGATGACCCGAAGGGTGAGGGCAGGATTGCCCGAATAATCCCGTCCACAAATTAATAGCTACCTTAAACCCTGTTAGTGTATATCGTGTGTATTGTAACGGTATAGACGGGGTTCGAACGGTTCGACAAAATTGTACGGCAAATTAGTACTTGCACATTTGTATGTCACGTAATAGTGAGGATGTTGCATATGTCAGCTTCTGACCCTTTTTTCTCGGTCAGTAATAATAAAAATAATTCTCGCAAAGACGCAAAGGCGCAGAGAAATGATTATCATGTCAGTGTTTTTCTTCGCGCCTTTGCGTCTTTGCGAGAAAAGTTTATTTTTATCTGTTGGGCGCTCATGGCCGAAATTAGTCAGTCAGATCGTCTAGTCATGCTTCAGGGTATGAGCGTCTCTTGTCGCCCCATAAGAGACGGTCAGCTCCCTCTATAATTGCCAATAAACACTGTATACCTCTGGTTTTAGTCAAATTTCCAGTGTCACGTTTTGCTTGGAAGTGTATTTAAGTGAAAATATGCTAAATTATTGATTAACTGGATAAAATTATGAGTAATAGAGTTCTGTCTACAAATGTATAACGTGACACGGGGTCTCGTTAATTCAACTGTTATGCGTAAAAGGATTAAATAAATTTCATGTTTGCACCACCACCTATAAGGTTTTCTAATAAATGCAAACGTTGTGGCTTACGTTACCCAAGAAAAGCTGGAAAATGCGTACACTGTGATGGACTCACAGACACTGAAATGGAAGATATGCTACTTCAAAAAAAACGTGCTCATGTAAATACTGCAAATATTGGTAACTTGTTCATTTATTTAGCAGCATTAATAATCGCAGGTATAGCGATATTATCACTATAAAATAACACATAACCACATAAGCTAAATATTCAATATGAAAGGATTAAAAGACATATATTTTTATAACGCAATGGGTCTTGCTACTGAATTGAATCAAGGGACGTTTTCACAGCATAGAGCGATAAAGCACCTTATAGCCAGTTTAGTTCTCTTTGGAATCGGCTTTGAAATACCAGTTTCAGTAGACTTTTCAGAAACCAACATAAATGCTACTCAAATCATAGTGCAAATCGTTTTATTTATAATTGCTGGTGTTATTAGTTATTATGGTACCTGGCTAGTCTATCAAGTTAATGAAAAAGGGGATGGTAAAGACTTCTTTATGCGGTTTACAGTTCTTTCACTGCCAGTTGGCATACAGTTAATTGTAGTATTCTTATGGGTAGGTCTTATCTTTGCTGTTGTAGCTACAGCGTTAACATCAGCAATTGGTGTTATTGGAGTATATATAACACTTGTAGGTGTGTTTATAGCTGTTCCAGTATTCTTAATTCTTTATTTTTTAAGGTTGCGCAAATATATTACTATAGCAGCAGGCGTAAATGAACAATGACAAACGCATAACAAGTCAATTAACAGCGACCGCAAAAAGCGCGTCGCGTTATTTCAAGCGTTAAAGTACATAAATGCATATAGCAACAAAGGCCTCAATATACTTTGCCACTTCCTGCTTTTTCTCAGCAGCAGCTGGTACGTATTATCTATGGAACTTTGTAGGTGACAATGCGTATGTAATACTCGGCATTAGAGATAAACAGTATTTATTATTAATCCCAATTATTACGACAATTTTTTCAGCATTCTGGGGTAGGTTCTTTACCATAAAGCTACTGAACACTAATATCGCACCTGTAACAACATATCGTTGGTTTGGCGTAGGCCTTCTTGTCGCCCTATGTACTTTTTTATCATATACATTCATTCATGCTTTAATCGCTGCCTATGGTGTTCCATTTCAAATGTATATAATGGACATCATTCCAATATGGTTAAGTTTCAGTATGTTCGGGCTCATTATGTTTGGCTGGTTACTAATTATAGTTGGCGGCCTTACTGGGGTATTATTTATACGTTTAAACTCTAACAAATCACTCAACTTGACCGGCGCAGAAAACGCGCCGCCAAGTTAGCTCAAACGTTGGGAATGTACTAGATGATCTTGAAGAGGATGGCCATGAAAGACCAGAAAGTATGGTGTGTCCTCAAGTCATCGTATAGTGGTAAGGGACGTTGCCTAACAATCCTATCAACTCGAAACAACTTATACTTGCAATCACTCAATAAAATAAAGAAATCAAAGATGGATTTAATAACTTTAGGAATATATCAGGTCCTCAATCATTTTATTGAGGCGATATGATGGTGCGCATTATAGTCTTGTCACTTTTATTATTATTACTAATTGGCGTTAACCTAAATGTTGTTACTGATCAAGGCGCAGTTTACGATGCCGCTATTCCTACTATGCAGGAGCCGGTTAATGATCTTCATGGTGTTTTGACAATTCATCAGAAGTTAGGGCTCATTAAAAAAATTGAGTTGTTAAAACGCAAAAATGGCGCAGAGGTGGTCGTTCTTATCGTTCCAACCACTTCAGGAGAGCCGCTAAGTAATTATACCTTTCGTGCGATGGATGCCTGGGAGGAGAATCATAACCGTAGGCATATCACCGTGCTAATGGTAATAAATTCACAAGATGCTTCGTATTTTATCGGTACCAGCCCAATGATTCAGCACGTACTTCCTGATACAAGGGTACGGAGTTTATCTGACGAAAAAGTTGAACCATATTGGCGCAGTTCTCAGTGGTTTGAAGGTATAAATGCTGGGATTAGCGAAATTATCAATATTGTTGAAAAAGAAGAACTTGTAAGCGACCCTGTTGCTGAGCAAACACAACTGAATGTGCGTGATTTGCTTTTATTAGGTCTGGTGTTGACTGTTTTTATATACGCACTGGTCTACTTTGTCAGATGGCGTCGATCCAGCGATATGAACATCAATTATATTCAGCATGCGATAGTGTTTGGATTTATTTGTACTGGAGTTTATGTTTCCTTAAATCATCAGTCTGAATTAGATAAGTTGCTTGAAGTCCAATCAAGTCTCTCGGCAGAAATCGGAGGTGTCAGGGAAATACAAGGCGCGTCGATTAGGTTTGACGCTCATGATTATGTGGTACCGGGTGCTTACACGATACTTTATTTTTACAGTAACAGTTGTCCAGGTTGTAAAAGACTTAATACTGATTTAAATCAGTTTGTTGGCGCAAGACGAGATGTTGCTGTTCGAAAGATTGATTTGGGCTATGATTGGTCAGGTGATTACGCATACAATACTTACAAACTAAAAATTGGTAAAACACCATTTATACATATCTACGGCCCATCTGGTGAGCTGATAGTTGAAGATATAGGCTTTGGAAAAGAAGGTCTCGATTTACTATATAAATGGATGAACGCTGAGCTGATTAAAACATGAAATTAACCGCAGCACTCTTTTAATAGCTCTTCAATTTTGTTTGTGTTTTCCGTTGTATGACCAGTGCCGCGCCAGATTTCCTGACCGTTGTTATATAGTATAAACATGGGAATGCCTCTGATCCAGTAGTGATCTGTTATTGATTTTGACTTTGTTGAATAGCTGTTCCAAGGTTCCCATGTTATGCGTGCAACATTGAGGCTATTCTTATGGTTCTGCATGACCTCGTCTATGTATGGATTTGAATTTTCGCAGTATCCGCAATTTGGGTCATAAGATGAGAAATGAACGAGTAAGTAACCATCAGAATATTTTATTGTGTTGTCAATTGTGATGTCCGTTAGTTTTATCATTCCTTCAGGTGTATTAATGGTTGGTTGGTTATCTGTACAACCCACTATAAAGTTTACGTTGAGTGTCATGAGAGATAGCAAAACAATAGATTTAAATAGTCTATGTGCTGCAGTGTGGTTGTAATTGGGGTTTTTAGAGCTTTCCATGTTGTTACCTGATGAAGAAATTAATTTTTTCAAAAGTATACATGGCAATAGGGGATAGACCACGTTTTTACAAAATTTAAGTGGACGGTGGGCAGATAAAAGGGGACAAAAGGATTAAATTTAACCATCATCAATGACAGTCCGTTTTTGGCCGACAGCCGCCTGTCAGGTGATTTCAATCGTTTTCAAAGCCTGGGTGTCTCTTGTCGACCCGAAGCAGACTGTTAGTGAATTCTAATATTACCCTCTGCTAAAAGGCAGCCACCACACCAGATTTATATTGAAAAGGAAAGAGAATACTTAAGGCCAGCGTTGCTATATAGCAAATAAAATGTATTATTGATTCTAAAGCTATTGAAATATTATTTATAAGCATATAACCAAACATTAATTATAAGCATCTAACTATGTCAGATCACCAAACAGCGGCAAAGGACAGAATACCTCTCATACAAAAAGCGGCTTTTGGCTCAGGTCACCTCGTGAATAATTTAATGCCGGGGGCTTTGGGTGTTTTTATGTTTTTCCTCCTTACAGCCTTTGGTATGGATCCCTTTTTGGCTGGACTACTCGGTGGTTTACCAAGATTGGTCGATGCCCTGTCTGACCCGGTTATGGGATATATTTCAGACAATACTAATACTCGCTGGGGAAGACGAAGGCCATATATTTTTATTGGTGCCATCCTTACAGGTCTGCTGTTTATTTTACTGTGGCAGATGGATGAGAATAATTCACAGGATTATAACTTCTGGTATTTCCTTACCATATCCTGCGTGTTCATTCTTGCCAACACTACATTCTCCACACCGCTTATTGGACTCGGGTATGAGATGACCTCAGACTATAATGAGCGAACGAGGCTCATGGGAATGGCCAATATTGTAGGTCAGTTCGCCTGGATGGTTGTACCCTGGTTCTGGGTTTTAATCGCAGATGAAAACTTGTTTGCAACCCAGGCCGAAGGGGTTAGAAAACTCGCCGTCATTGTGGGGGTCATAGCGATTGTCTTTGGAGTCTTACCGGCCATTTTTTGTAGAGGTATTGATTCCAGTAAAATCGAAAATCGCCAGGAGATTTCGTTAAAGAACATGACAGCTATTTTTCTAAGTTTATTCAAAGGCATGTTTCAAGTCTTCAGGCATAAACCATTCTTGAGGTTGTGCGGTGCTACGTTCCTGGTTTTCAATGGGTTTCAGATTGTCGCATCTTTTAGTTTTTTCATTATTTTATTCTATTTGTTTAATGGCGATTATGCAGCTGCCGGCACGTGGCCAGCCTGGTTTTCCACCACTCTTGCTATTATTACAGCTTTCTTTGTGATTCCACTGGTAGCATGGATGGCAGGCAAATGGGGAAAGAAGAATGCATTTATCATCTCCACCCTGATTTCAATAGTCGGGTATGTTCTGAAATGGTGGGGCTTCAATCCGGACAATCCGTTCCTTATGTTTCTGCCACTTCCATTAATGGCTTTTGGATTGGGTTGTTTGTTTACCTTGATGATGAGTATGACGGCCGATATCTGTGATCTGGACGAGTTAGAAAATGGCATGCCACGTAAAGAAGGTACGTTCGGAGCTATTTATTGGTGGACCGTAAAACTGGGTCAGGCTCTGGCACTGATTATTGGAGGTGCAGTGCTTAGCTGGGTAGGATTTGATGGCAATGCCGCCACTCAATCAGCAGAAACCATAACACAACTGCGAATAGCAGATATCGTGATTCCATCTGTTACAGCAGCTTTAGCGATTCTGTTCATGTGGAACTACGACTTGACTGAAGAAAAAGCTCGAGAAATAAAAGCAGAGCTGGAAGCAAGACGAGGCACTTTGTAATTTAATCACAGGTAAAAAGATAAAAAAATGTCGGCACAACTATTAATCATATTAGTGGGCATTGTCCTCACAGGCTTGGCAGTTTTCAACAGTCTTGGCGAAAAGGGCTCTAGCGCAAAACTCGTTCATCCAAAAGTGGGTATTCCATTGGGTGTTCTTGGCGTAGTAATGATCATATTTGGTAGCTATACATCAGATGTGGGCTATGTCAGTAGCCAGATGGAACAGGTTTCCAGGGGAAACAAACTGGAGATTGAAGGCCCTGTTGATTCCGTTAAAGTGATTTCACCTGTAGAAGCAGACTCTGTCGATTGTAGAATTCTATCCATGGGCGTATATCCAGAAGGTCATAAGAAAGATATCTGGGTAGTACTCAAGCCTTCAGATGAAAAATACTATCCTCAATCAGACCATACCAATACATCTTATAAACGAGATGGAGAATGGCAGGTAGTTACCCGGTTTGGTGGTGATCTTGGAGAAAAATATGAGCTAATTGTCTATGAAACTGATGCTTCCGCTTCACAGTTTTTTAGTACAACTATCCAGAACTGGAAGGATCAGGAATCCTATCCTGGACTTGAAGACGCAGATATGCCTGAAGGTGCAACAGAAGTAGACAGTATAAATGTGTATCTAGGAAAAAATTGTCGCGGCGTCTTCTAACGAAAACATTAAAGGGGTCAGAGTGAAAATTCATGACCGTCCGTTATTGGCCGGAAGCAGAGAATTCATTATATTGATTTTCAGATAAACTACGGTTAGATGAATATCTAACGTCTTTAACCTAATGCTTTTCGAGTTACTGCAACTTACACCGGTACAGATCATATTGTCGGTGAGCATCAGATTTATCGCATACACACTCAAAGACCTTTCTGGCTTAGGTTCGGGATTGATCGCCATACCGCTGCTTGGGATATACCTCGGGCATCATCTTCATATCAGGGTCGATCAGAAGCGGTTTAACCATATAATCAGTTTATTACTGATGGTTGGCGGTATCATGTTGATCATCAAGGCATCGACAGACTTGTTTGAGTAAATCGACGATTTTCATCGAAAATACTGGTTTTTCACTGCTTTACGCCTGTTTTTTGATAAAAACCCTGCCAGAATACGAATATTTAATACTGATTAGCGGAAACCGGATAATGGCTGTAAAAATAAAAGACCTGATGACCAAAGATGTCACCACTGCTCAACCTCACCACACTGTCGGTCATATCAAGGAGAAGATGGCCAAACGCAATGTGAACAGTATCCCTGTGGTATCAACTAACCATGCAGCTGTCGGTGTCGTCTCCGCTTCTGATCTTATAGCAGCCAGGAAAGAGGGTACGCCGATCTCTAATATAATGGCTGATAACGTCTATACCATTCCAGAATATGAAGATGTTTCTGTTGCGGCCCGTATGATGCGTAATCATAAGATTCATCACCTGATAGTCACTAATGAGCAGAAAGTAGTTGGTATTATAAGTTCTTTTGATCTGCTCACTCTCATCGAGGATCATCGTTTCGTGATGAAGAATGCGCCAACGCCAAATCACAAGAGCACGGGGAAACGTGCAAAAGCCGAGTTGAAATAACCGTCATTCGGTTAATATGATCACTTCGTAGCCGATGGCCTCATAGTCATCGATCTGCGCCGGTGCTGCTGCTGTTACATCGACATAATCTGGAAACGCTTCTGCTGAAACGCCATACCAGCCGGCATGCGTACCACAGACATGCACATCGACATCATCTTTCTTGACCAGCTCTTTGACCAGGTCATGTGCCCTAGGCTCGGTACTGCGATTTTTTTTTCGTCAGGGCAAACAGTTCATTGCCATGGCTCACTATCGCGATCTGCAGATCGGGGAAACGTTGACGTAACTTTTTAATATCGGCCTTAACAGACGGTAATAACTCACCGAGCAAACCATCCTCTTCACTGACAATCTCAAACACGACTCCCGCAGGTGTCTGCTCGCGCGCGATGATGCTGTCGATCTCAGAAGACCAGGTTACAGTACCGCTCAGTAACGAGAGTGTGAAGATCAGAAATCTTAAGGATGAATATCTCATAATCATAAACACCGGGTGACAGCTATCGATCAATAACGTTATCATTATTGACCAGCCGTGAAAAATTATATTGACCTGATTGCTATGCATAAGACCATCACTATCCAGACACATCAGCGTGAAGTACTGATCGACATCACCAGGCAGGTCAAAGCTGTCATCCATGAGAGCGGTGTTCGTAATGGCCTGGTCAACGTCTATGCCCAGGGGGCGACTGCGGCGATCATGATCCAGGAAAACTGGGATGACAGTGTGCAGACCGACGTGATCAACCTGTTACAGAAGATGATCCCCAACGGCGTATGGCAGCATGACAAGCAGGATGGTAATGGTGATGCTCACCTGAAATCCGGACTGGTCGGCCCGTCGGAGTCGATCCCGATCATCGACGGCGAGCCGGGGCTTTCTACCTGGCAGAATATCTTCTTCTGTGAATATGACGGCCCCCGAAATGAGCGCCATATCGTGGTGACCGTGTTGAGCAGTAAATAAAATTTAATTACTCAGGTAACAATATTATTGGTTTTTAATGATATTGAATTGCGCCGCTTTCTCTTTGGTACTAAGCCCATTATGTTGAGCATCGCCACTTCAAAGCGTAAATATCATCCTACGGACCGGTCTTTCAGCTGGTTATAATGCCGGCCTGTCAAGCCGGAGATCATGCGTTTGAATCCCATCCGGTCCGCCATTATTTCTAATAATACTTTTTATATCAAATATATATAACATTTAGTTAATGTTATATATATGTTTCCATTCGTCTGATTTTTTTAGCAAATAAAAAAATACTGCTACTATATTTAAGTATGGAAAACAAGATTATAAGCTACTTACCGACGGATACTGAAATTGCTGACATCGCAGTCAAGTTTAATTTCATAGATAAGATCGAGTTACGTTATGGTATTAATAATGCTTATTGGCAGTTGAAGATATTCAGCTATGCTAAGCGGACAATTCGTGATCCCGCCATCTTGATTAAAGAATTAAATCAATGCAGTAAGGACATGCAGGGCGTCGTCTCCAAGTTAAGTGCACCCGAGCTGTCATGCCTGATGGATAATTACGACAACGGCATCGATGATCTGATATACGAAGTAGCTAATAATCTAACTTTGCTTGAGCACCTAACCGAAAACACCCTTATCAATATCCCTTCGGCAGTCATCATCGCTAAAAACATACCTGTCTGGTGGTTCGTCTGGGAATTAGCAGACCTGTGGAAAGCAGAGATAAAGACTAAACCGACATGTCATTATTCAGTTATCAATGGTTATACGGGCAAGTTCTACCGATTCGTGCAGGCTGTTGCAGCTTTAAACAGTGATGAAGTCTATGTCAGTGGTTCAACTATTAAAAATGTACTTGAAAAGTGGCATGAAGCAAATCCTATGTATGTAAGAAAGACGGATTTTAACTAGCTAATATTCTTATTCATCAAATCTTAAAAAGCCATATTCTATGGCATAATTTATTCCCTGGTTAAACCGCTGATCTAAACAGGGTAAACAACATGCTATACCGCAAACTTGGAAATACTGACATCGATGTAAGTGTCATCTGCCTGGGTACCATGACCTGGGGGCAACAGAATACGAAAGAGCAGGCGTTCGAACAGATGGATTATGCACTTGCCGAAGGTGTAAATTTCTTCGATACTGCAGAGCTCTACGCGATACCGCCCAAAGCAGAGACGTATGGCCGTACTGAAGAGATCATCGGTGAATGGTTACAGGCACGAGGTTCGCGTGACAAGATCGTGCTGGCAAGCAAGATCGCCGGACCGGGTGAAGAATGGATACCGCACATCCGTGGTGGTAAGACCCGTTTTGATAAAAAAGATATCCCACAGGCACTGGATGCCAGCCTCAAACGCTTACAGACAGATTACCTGGACCTGTATCAACTGCACTGGCCACAGCGTGAAGCCAACTTTTTCGGCAAGCTTGGCTTTGAAGCAGCTGCAGACGAACAGGTAACGCCGATACTGGAAACCCTGGAAGCACTGGCTGAACAGGTAAAAGCCGGCAAGATACGCCATATCGGTCTGTCCAACGAAACCCCCTGGGGTGTGATGCAGTTTCTGCATTTCGCCGAGCTGGCCGGTTTGCCGCGTATCGTCAGTGTGCAGAACCCTTACAGCCTGTTAAACCGACTCTATGAAGTCGGGTTGGCTGAAGCCTCATGGCGTGAGAACGTCGGACTGCTGTCCTATTCACCACTGGGTTTTGGTGTGTTATCAGGCAAATATCTCGATGGCAGTAATCCAGAAGGCGCACGTATAACGCTATGGCCTGACTATACCCGTTACAGTAATCCTGCGGCAGTAGCAGCGACTGGGGCGTACGTGTCACTGGCGAGAGATCATGACCTGGATCCGGCACAGATGGCACTGGCCTACGTCAATAGCCGACCATTTCTTACCAGTACCATTATCGGTGCAACGACCATGGAACAGTTACGCAGTAATGTCGACAGCATCGACCTGACTTTATCGGATGAGGTATTATCTTCGATCGAAGATATCCATAATAATCACGCTAACCCTAGCCCGTGATCCTGAGTATTATTTTTTACGATCTGTTATCTGTGCAGGCATTTTTCCGGGTTTGGCATAACTGAGATGTGATAGCAGATCGGTGCGGTGATAACTGTCCAGGCTGCTTATCGCGATACTGCCAGCTCGTTCAATATCGATATAACCGTCCTGATGAACGACGTCATCTTTTATATTGATATGGGTTATCTCTCCGATAATCATAACGGTGTTATTAATCGCCAGAAGATGATGTTCCCGTAATTTCATGCCCAGTTGAATGCGACTCTGTTCTACAAAAGGTGCAGTGAAGTCGTGGTCCCATTGTTCGCTCAGGCCTGTGCCATGAAACTCTGATATCTCTTCATCGTAGCGAGCGGATGTCTGGTGCGACTGCTGGATGATAGACTCGTTGATATGGTTGATGGTGTAGTGTTCTGTCTGCAATATATTTTCCAGTGTGTGCCGGGGCACGCTATGAGGCCTGGATATCATACCAAGCAGTGGCGGCATCGAACCGATATGAAATACTGAAGTAAATATTGCCAGGTTGGTATTTTTTCTATCGTCACATGTGGCGATGAGGTTCGCACTTTTGAAGCCACTCAGTGCGTTTATGAAAAGCGCCCGATATCGCTTATCCAGTGCTTCGATCTGTTCTGTTTTCAATCGCATAAGCAGTCCGTCCAGGCAAGATTTAAGGCATCGCGAATGATAACTGAGTGATGGTCAAACACATTATGACGACGAGTGTCAGTCTGTTCCGCATAGGGATGTACCAGCCGGGTAGTCTCTGTGGTTTCTCTACAGACCAGTCATATATGATGAGTGCGATAAACCCGATCATCAATAGTGTGATCGCATATCTCTGTGGCAACAACAGGGCTAACCATGCACTCAACCCCGGTATGACACTGGCAACGAAGTACTTGCCATTCTGATCTTCAGTACTCGACATGGCGATGCCCCAGTGTATGGCCCCCATGAATGACAGGATGATCGCTGCATATGCAGTCAAAATATAAGTACTGTCAGATATGAACGGCAGCTGGAACCAGCTACCGATACTGAATACGATAAATGGTATCAGGCCGGCATAACCGAGCGACTTTGCTGTTTTCTCTTTACCAGACAATTGCTTTATTCTCCCAGTCGATAAATGATAATTCACCGTCTACGTTCTGCTTGTTCATGATCTGTACGAGGTGCTGTGCAACGAAGTCAGGCGTGAATAGATTCTCTTTTTTTACAGAGCCCTGAAAGGGTTTAGATAAGGCTGTATCCGTGGTGCCGGGGTGAAACGATATCAGCTTTACATTTTTTGCCCGCCTGGCATATTCGATGGCAGCGGTTTTTAGCAGCATGTTCAGTGCCGCCTTTGATGCACGGTAACTGTACCAGCCGCCGGAACGGTTATCGCCGATACTACCTATCCTCGCGTTAAATACCGTGATGACACAATCAGATGGTGCTTTTACGAGTGTGATTAGTGCTTTCAACCAGAGCAGGGGAGTTACACTGTTGATGCTAAAGACTTCGATCAGGGAGTCGCTGGTCAGCTCTTCTATGCGCTTTTCGGGCCAGACATTTTCATTATGTAAGATACCATTACAGATACATACCCGGCTTATCGTACCCAGATGTTTTTCATCTATCAGCGTTTTTATCGCCTGGCAGGCTTCGATGATGGATGCTTCACTGTAATCGCACCGTATGTTGTGAATCGATGCATGCTCGCTACGTTCGTGGTCAAACGTTTGCTCTCTGCTAACAGCAAAGACATGGCTGATCGCGTCATCCTGTTGCCATCTCTTGCACAGGGCAGCGCCGATACTGCTGCCGGCACCGATGACGATTGCAGCAGACTCAGTCATTGTAGAACCTGATGTCCGCTAGACATAGGTCTGCCTGAAATTCACGTCCTATGGCAACCAGCCCTATGCGTTTGATGTCGTCCTGCGAAAACTTATGGAAAGTTTTATATTTTTCCAGCTCTGAAAAAGGTATGCGATAAGTTTGCCAGTCACTAGCGGCCGTAAAACTTGATCTGTATGACTGCCATGGAAACCAGAGCTCACCGGTACGAAAGTGGATATTATATAGTTCGTTATTACCTGCGACTTCGATCTCGACACCGCTATAGGCTGAAGCATCGAAATCACCCCGGTCTGATAGAGACAGCGCGATCTGTACAAACCCTCCATTGTTTTCCGTCGTTACAGTGCCGCGCATACGCAGACAGTTTTTGCCTTTATAGTTATCCAGGGTTAACAGGCCTTGCGACAGTCCGCCCATGACACCATCTGTTACCAGCTGCCATTTCGTGCCAAGGTTAGATGTCACATCTTTGTTGCTACGGTCATCGATAATGAGAATATTCATGTCATTAGCAATCGCACTGTTGATTAGTCCAGTGCTCAGTATAAGGCTGTTCATGAATGAATATAACCGCACTTTACAGGTGAAAATCTCTGATTTCATTAATCGTATTTTGTCAACGAACAGACAGACGGGTGTCGATTTTTTTATGACTAGCTAATCAATTACTTTAGCTTTACAGCTCTGGCAATTAAGATCTTTGTTTTTGCCGGTAACAAGGCAGGAGATAGTGTTGCGATGACGCGCAAAAAGTAGATATGCTCGATCAGAAAGCCAGCGTATCACTGGCCAGCGCAATATCGATAGCCAACGGTGTTTGCCGACCGTTTTCCATGCCATACAGGTCACATCCAGGCCATAGATCATGTCACCGTTACTTAACTGGCCATGTAATAATTTATTAGCTTCCACCTTATCAATGTATGGGTAGCGCTGTACAAAATCCACAGCGTGAATATCTTCAAATGAAAGTTGATTGTTACTATCGTAGGCTTTCAACTGATTTATCTCTGCGCTGCATAGCGGGCAATAACTGTCGTAAAAAATAGTTAGTATCATAATATTTACATTAGACTAGTTAGTGGCTTTATTAAATATGCGAGTATTACTATTAATTGATTGAACCCGTAATGGGGCTATCTGATGCATCATCAAAAACTCTGTTCAAAGCTTCACTATTCAATGCACCATGGAGAGGGATATCTAGATATTCATTTTTATTTGCTTCAGATTCAAAATAAATTTTCAAGTCACCATCGATAACATAGGGTGCCGACTCTGTGTCTGTAACATCATTCATCGATATAGGGTCTAGTGTTGAAATTCGCATGTTATATCCTCTTTATAAAAGTTAAGTAATGTTTTTATTAATCATAGTTGTAAAAAAAATACCGGAGAGGTCTAGGACCCTCTCCGGCGGGCTCATGCTTTTCAACAGAGTGTGTGTGACAGGTTGAAGTTTGCGCTGATTCCAGAGCCCTACTAGGGAGATTAACCTTCATCAATTCCACTATCTATCGGATTGTGGATAACTTCGTGTAGTCGGCTTCCTGGTACGACAGAAGACAAAATTTCGATATCTTCTGCTTCCGCTGCCAGTATGGCCTTATCATAAAACTGTTCGATTGCTAGATTCTGTTCTTCATAATTAATCATAATCTTTTCTCCGGTTTATGGTTTTTCTGAACTTTCTAACGATGGGTGTTACTGCTCTATTTCGTTAACCCATGATTTCATTATATGGATTTATTTACTTTTGTCTAGGACAAATAGCATTAAAATTGCTTTTATTTGTATTTTTGTTATAGTTAAGTCATGAATTATGAATTCCTATCCATCGGTGCCGTTGAGCGTGATAGCGGCATAGCGCGCGATACACTGCGTATCTGGGAGCGTCGCTACGGTTTTCCTGAGCCACTTCGTAACGATAAAGGCGAGCGCATGTATCCGGAAGGACAATTACGACGCCTGCAGCGTATTCGGCGTCTACTTGACCAGGGCCTACGTCCGGGAAAAGTGGTATTACTGAATGATGCGGACCTGGATTTACTGGAAGCAGAGCTTTACCCGGATACATCAACCAGTGATTCGATCGAACACATTTTGACCGTATTGCAGACTAGCGATGGTTCTGAGCTGGAAGCAGCTTTATCAGAGATCTATCAGCAACAGGGAATGCAGGCATTCATAACTGAAACTGTCGTACCTTTGCTGTATACCGTTGGTGAACGTTGGGCAAAGGGAAAATTACAGATTTTTGAAGAACACCTGCTGTCTGAAGTACTGACACGTTTCCTCAATAGTGAGATCTCCGAATTACAGAAAAACACCAGCAAACCGCGTGTTTTACTCGCTACTCTGCCTGGAGAGGAGCATACGCTTGGCCTGTTGATGTTTGCGGCGCTGTTATCAGCGCGAAATATAAACGTCACTAACCTTGGAGGTGAGGTACCGCTTGATCAGATCGTTTTAGCGGTTGACCGTCTGAATGCGGACGTTCTAGGTGTAACCTTCAGCGGTGCATATAAATATGAAAATATCCGCAGCAACATAAACGAATTGCGTGATTCAATCCCGAAAAATGTGGATCTATGGTTAGGCGGCGAAGGCGTAAAGCGTATGCGTAAATTACCCAACGGTGTCACCAGGTTCACTTCGTTTGAAAAGTTACCGTGCTGATGCGGGTCAATATTGGTGATAGATGAGGTATGTCATGCGATCAATTATATTAATAATGACTTTGCTTTTTAATGTGCAGCTGTATGCGAAAGACTGTTCAGAGTTACTCGATTTCAATGTCAAGAAGTTAGGTAAAGATGAACTGGTAAACCTGTGTGAAGAATACCAGGGAAAGGTGATATTAGTGGTTAATACGGCCAGCCGATGCGCTTACACTGATCAATATGACTCTCTGGAAAAACTATATACACAATATAAAGACAGCGGATTCGTTGTCTTAGGTTTCCCTTCCAATGATTTCGGTCATCAGGAACCAGGTACTGAAAAAGAGATAAAATCTTTTTGTAAACTGACCTATGGTGTTGAATTTCCAATGTTTAAAAAGACGCGGGTTGCTTACCGTAATGCAGACCCTTTTTATCGAAAGCTTGCTGAGGTCTCTGGTACTTACCCTCAGTGGAATTTTCATAAATATCTCATCGATAGTGATGGCAAGTTCGTCACGAGCTATAAAAGTGCAATCGACCCGTTGGATTCACAGGTAATTGATACGATTAAGACCGAACTGAGACGGGTAAAGTTTTAAGCACTTGCGTCCGAGTTACTTTATTAGCTCTACTGAAAAATTCGCCAGGGCAGAAGAGATATGTATGAGAAAGTTACATAACCAGCATCATCCGGCAGGTCTTGAATGGCGTATTCTGAAAATGCTGCCTATGGTTATGGCTGCTGGTATTTTTATACCACTTTTTTTATCGGCTCTTGTGCGGCTGTTTCCTTTTGTCAGGCCAGAGGCCGACATATCAAAACTGCTGATAAGTATCGACATACTGTCTATCTCGATATTTTTCGCAGTCTTGAGTGGTGTCATAACGGTTGCGATCGGCTGTATCACCGTCGTTTTGATGAAGGGGCCGGCTTATGTCGCCGATGCATATGAGCTCGATGATGCGGACAGACCGGATGCCGATGACGGTAATAAGATAGAAAAATAAGGATTCGAGCACTTAAAATGCTGGTATGCGCAAGCTCCAGATTTTATAATAGCGATATGTCTAAATCACAAAAATTAGTGTTGAGTGAAGGCCTGTCTGAGTTGCAGGTGCAACAGTTCAAGCGCGATGGTTACTTGATCGTCCGCGGGCTTGCCGATGAGAGTTTACGTCGACGCATGATCGAAGCCGTGGAATCATCTATGGCGCCTGCCTTAGGTCCGCTGGAATATGAAACTGATCTCTCTTATCCGGGTGCACCGCCAGATCAGTTATCGCCCGGTGGTACCACACCGCGACGTTTACTGAATGCCTATGCGCGTGATGAGGTATTCCGCGAGTGGGCCAGTAATCCTGATGTAGTAACAGCACTTAAGCAGTTGATCGGAACCGATAAACTGTCACTGACCCAGAATCATCATAATTGCATCATGACCAAGATGCCGACCTATAGCACCAGGACCGGCTGGCATCAGGATATGCGTTACTGGAGTTTTGATCGTCCTGAACTGGTCAATGTCTGGCTGGCGCTGGGTGATGAATATGCAGAGAAGGGCGGTATGAAGTTTATACCGGGTTCTCACAAGCTCGAGCTCGATCGTGGTCGATTTGATGCCGAACTGTTCCTGCGAGATGACCTGCCGGAAAACCGGGAATTACTGGATCAGGCGGTAGACGCAAAATTGAACGCAGGTGATGCGCTGTTTTTCCATTGCCGGACATTTCATGTCGCCGGTGCAAATCAAACCAATGATCCTAAATACTCGCTGGTATTTAGCTATCATGATGCAGACAATCACCCGATACCCGGTACACGTTCGGCACGGCTTGATAGCGTGGTGATGGGGTAACACGCTATCTGTTAGCAATATCATCTTCGTACGCCGTGTCTAACGAAGAAGACATTGAACTTATTTTGAAAATAACTGCCATTATCAGCATTGGGCAATCCAGAAGTTGAGCAATGAAAGCAATAGCAGGACCGACTACTCGTAACCGCGGATCATCGATAAAGTCAATCTTGAGTACATTTTATTCAAAATTCATCTTCATTATTTCATTCGTCGTTATCATTAGCGCGTGTTCGTTCAAGTCTGTCTATAACAATCTGGACTATCTTATCCCGTCATATGTCGAAGGCATGGTATCACTGGATGACATGCTCGAGGAACACGTCGAACAGCGAACGCAGGTCCTCATCAACTGGCACCGTAATACCCAGCTAAAGCAATATGCCGACCTGCTGCGAGACTATCAGCAGGACTTTGGTCCACAGCTGACAGAGGAACGAGTCTCACAGCATATGACCGCTATGGAGTCGTTATGGCAACCTCTGGGTGTAAAACTGAATGTAGAGATGGCTGTTCTACTGCCCTTGCTCAACGATGAGCAGCTCGAGGAATTATTCGATAGTATCGATGATAAGAATGAAGATTTTTATGATGAGTATGTTGATCTCGATGAAGCTGAGCTGATCGAAGAGTATACCGATAGTTTGCTCGAGAATTACGAGAGCTGGCTGGGGGAGCTAACCGAACAGCAGGAAGCTGACATAGAAAAAGCCGCGTACAGGTTTCATACCAGTGCCCACCTGCGACTGGAGCAGAGAAAAAAATGGCAGCGCAACATTCGAGAGATCCTGTATTCTGATGATGCTACTGAGATAAAGTCAGAACGGTTACGCGTTTTCTTCAAGGCATTCAATACCGAGCAGGCAGATGCATTGTCTGATGCAGATAAAGCAAATAAACGGGTAATAGCATCACTGACGGTAAAACTGGTGCACGCTGCGACAACAGATCAAAAAGAGTATTTCATGAACAAGACGGATGACTATATCCGCATCTTTACCGAGCTGGCTGAAAATCGATAACTTAATAATGCGTGCCGGAATCATGCGAACCAGGATCAAGAGACCCGTGACATAAGTCCTGGCCGCTCATTTCCATCCCATCACCCAGTTCGATGGATCTTTGAGCCGTTGCCAGTCGATTTCATAACTGTTTTTATTGATCACTGCTTCCAGTTCGCAAGCGATGACCTTTTCATCATCACTGCGTAACAGCCTGGTGACGATAAAATGCCGCTCTTTGTTAACTGGCTTCAATGTGGTCCATTTAGACAACAACAGTTTTTCTGGATTGATCCGATTCATAAGTCTATTATTTAGCAATATTTTGATCCAGTACCGGTTTTAGACCTGTCCAGACATTTTGCATCACTCGTGGTTGTGCTTCAGCTTTTGGGTGTATACCATCCTGTTGCATCAGTGCGCGGTTTTCAGCGACCTGTTCCAGTATCATCGGTACTAATGGTATTTCGTATTCGTCAGCCAGGCGCCGATAGAGCGCTGCAAATTTTTGATTATAGACCTGGCCGTAGTTTGGTGGCAGTCGAACACCGACCAGCAGTAACTGCGCGCCTTGCATTTGACCAAGTTCGATGATCCTGGCCAGGCTGCTTTCGATCTCACTGAACGGCAACCCTCGCAGACCATCGTTACCGCCGAGTGCGATGATGACGATATCCGGTTGATGTGTTTTCAGTGCCGGTTCGATACGACTAAGGCCTGTTCGTGTGGTATCACCGCTGACGCTGGCATTGATCACTTTGTAATTATAGCCATGCTTGGTAACCTGTTGCTGTAAAAGTGCTACCCAGCCTTCATCGGCGTTAAGGCCATAGGCGCCACTGAGACTGTCACCTAAAACCAGAATAGTTGCCGGTGTTTTACTTGCTGCATATGCAGTAGGGTAAAGCATCAGACCTGAACCTATGACAACGGTGCTTGTCATTATCAGGAACCCCAGTACAGGAATAAGTGTTGAAAACAGGTAATCGGAGTTTTTTTGTATCATGACGAATGAAGTTTCCAGGTCTTTTGTTGAGGCCCGTCAGCTAGGCAAGCAGGTCACAACCCGAGACGGGATGCTGACTCTGCTACATGATATCAATTTTAAGATTGAAGCGGGCACTTCGGTTGCGATACTGGGCGCTTCAGGTTCAGGTAAAACCACCTTGCTGGGATTACTGGCAGGGCTGGATACACCGACACAGGGTGCAGTCCTGCTCGATGATAATAACCTCAATGACTTTGATGAAGACGGCCGTGCATTACTCAGGGCGGAACTGGTCGGATTCGTTTTTCAGAACTTCCAGTTATTATTTGGTCTGACGGCGCTGGAGAACGTGATGCTGCCGCTGGAACTGGCGCAGGCGCCGCATCCGCGTCAGACAGCTGAAGAACTGCTGACACGGGTTGGTCTGCAGGAACGTCTGCATCATTATCCGAATCAACTGTCCGGTGGTGAACAGCAACGATGTGCTATCGCGCGTGCCTTTTCGACCAGGCCGCGCTGCCTGTTTGCGGATGAGCCAACGGGCAACCTGGATAGTGAAACCGGCAAGCGCATCATCGAGTTACTATTCGAGCTGAATTCAGAACACGGCACGACACTGATCATGGCTACACATGATATAGAGCTTTCGAGACTATGCCGGCAGCGCATTCGACTCGAAGCCGGAAGCATGCTCGAGAGTGAGGCGGTTTAGGCCAGTGCCTGGATCAAATCAAAAACGGGCCGGCAATAAACAGGGCTTCAGTTTTTACTGGTATGCATCATGGCGCATGTTATGGCGTGACTGGCGTGGCGGTGAGCTTACTATCCTGGCAATTGGTCTTATCATCGCTGTCACCAGTATCACGGCAGTAGGGTTCTTTACTGACCGGATAGAACGTGGCCTGCAGATGCAGTCAGCTGAACTGATCGCCGGTGACCTGGTGATAACCTCTGGGCGTTCTGATGTTAATGATTACATCTCAGAGGCGCGATCGAATGATTTCCTGGTAACGACGACCCAGCAATTTCGTAGCGTGGTACTTGCCGGCGAGCGTCTTCAGCTGGCTGAAGTAAAGGCTGTGAGCGACGGTTATCCGTTACGCGGAGTGCTCAGGATCAGTGATACGGCTTTTGGCGATGATGAAGCGACCACGGGTATACCTGCACCGGGTGAACTTTGGGTCGAACCAAGGTTATTACAGTTACTGGATCTTGAGATCGGCGACAGTGTTGATCTTGGTACGTCGACTTTCACCATCCGTAAGTTCATCCGCTATGAACCCGACCGTGCTGGTGACCTGTTCAGCGTTGCACCACGGGTGATGATGAACAGTTCAGATCTCGATGCTACCGGTTTGATCGGCATCGGCGCATTGGTCAGTTACCGAATATTGATCGCCGGTGACAGCGACAGTATCGAAAGTTATCGAGATGTAATCAAGAAACGCCTGAGAGCGGGTGAGCAGTTGCTCAGCATTGAAGAAGGTCGACCGGAACTCAATACTGCATTAAGAAGTGCTCAGCAGTTCCTTGGACTGGCGGCACTGATCAGCGTATTGCTCGCTGGCGTGGCAGTGGCGACGGTAGCAAATCGTTTTAGTTCGCGCCATCTTAATACCAGCGCCATGATGCGCTGCCTGGGCGCATCACAGGATACTATCATCAGACTTTTCACGATGGAGATGCTGTGGCTGTCGTTACTCGCCAGTTCGGTGGGTTGTTTACTGGGCATGCTGACACAGGTCGTTATCACAGAGTTGCTGGATCAGCTGGTATTGAGACAATTACCGCCACCCTCATTGAAATCTCTGGTGCTGGGTTATGCAACCGGGGTCGTCATGCTGATCGGGTTTGCATTACCACCATTACTGTCACTTCGACGGGTGCCGCCATTACATGTGCTGCGCAAGGATGTGCCGACACGACCGCCTAGTGTGTGGTCGGTCTATCTTGCTGTGGTGTTATGTATGTCGCTGCTACTGTACTGGCAGATCGGTGATCTGCAACTGGTGGGTATCGTCATCGCTGGCATCATGGCGACACTGGCAACGCTGGCTGCTGCTGCCTATCTACTCATCCTGTTGTTAAATCGTCTGCGGGCACGCGTTGGTGTGGCCTGGCGTTTCGGACTGGCAAATATCTCGCGACGCCCCGGCAGCAGTGTTATACAGATCGTGGCTTTTGGCCTGGGTATCATGGTGCTGCTGTTACTATCGACGGTACGATCCGATCTGCTGGATAACTGGCAACGCAGCCTGCCGCACGATGCGCCAAATTATTTTGTCATCAATGTACAGTCTGACCAGGTAGCAAACATATCAAAATACTTCGAAGAGATGGGCGTAGAGAACACAAAAATGTACCCCATGGTACGCGCACGTCTTGTCGAGATTAATGGCTTGAAGGTGAGTACCTCTGATTACGAGAGTGAACGTGCAAAACGTTTTGTGACCAGAGAATTTAATCTCTCATGGGCCTCACAGATGCAACCTGACAATGAGGTGGTCGCGGGTCGATGGTGGCAGCAGGAAGATCATGGCCGACCGTTGATGTCATTCGAGGCGCAGCTGGCACAGACATTGAAACTGGATGTGAACGATGTAGTCAGTTTTGACATCAATGGCAGTTTGATCGATTTCACCATAACTAACCTGCGCAGTGTTGACTGGGATACGTTCAATGTGAATTTTTTCACCGTCGTGCCACCGGGTGTGCTCGAACAGCAACCGGCTAACTGGATAACCAGTGTTTACCTCGATAAACAACAACGCCAGCAACTGGATAAACTGGTACGTGAATTCTCTAACATAACCCTGATCGATATCGAGACCATCATGCAGCGGGTACGCGACATCATCGATCGTGTTTCACTGGCAGTCGAGTTCATCTTCCTGTTTACCTTACTGGCAGGACTCGCTGTGCTGTATGCTGCTATACAGTCCAACCAGGATGAGAGGCGTTTTGAGAGCGCCGTATTACGTACCCTGGGCGCCAGCAAAAAAGTTTTGATGCTCGGCCTGTTTGCTGAGTTCACCATGCTCGGTGCATTGTCTGGTCTGCTCGCTGGCCTGGCGGCAACATCATTAGCCTGGCTACTCGCCGTGTTCATATTTCGCTTTGATTACCAGTTCGACATCACTGTTGCATTGACCGGTTTTATCAGCGGCATCCTGATCGTAGTCATCGCCGGGATCCTGGGAACGAGGAGCGTATTAACGACGCCGCCGGTAGTGACCTTGCGGGAAGGCCGTGCCTGAATATTTTTGTTGACAGGCTATCTCTTGAGCAGGGTCTGCGTATTCTCCCAGGCTATCTTCTTTCTGACATCCTCAGGCAGGTCATTCAACCAGGCCCAGTGGTAAGCATATAACTCCTGGTAGTGTGTCCAGCCTTCATCGTCAGTATCCCAGGTCGACCAGCGGGTAACTTTCCAGACCGGGTCGGTGCCGGTGATAAATCGATCCGGGTATTTCAAAACCAGTTTTTTCCACTCAGGTAGCAGCGTGTGATCTTCTTCACTGATACCGTCATAGCGCCATGGATCACGTGCAGCGAAGTCTATCCAGACATTCTCACAGCTGAGCAGTATCTTTTCTATATGGCTCGGCCGCAGGTTACCGCCGGCATGGGCGAAGATCATGCTGATAGCAGGGTTCGCCAGGCACAACTTCTGGAAGGTCTTCTCATTTCCCGAATCGATGTGTATTAGCATCGGTACATCATATTTTTCTGCAAGTTTGATCAGTTGCAGGAATATCGTGTTGTCTGTTTTCGGTTGAAAACCATTCATGAAATGGACTTCGCCGATGCCGTAGTACTGGCCGTTCTTTAACCCTTGCTCGGCATTTTTGACCACCTGCTCATCCATGTACCAGTCACGTTTTCCTAGTTCATGTATGTACGGGCTGAAGAAGGGAATGATCCAGTCACCGCCTTTTTCTCTGAGTTCCAGCGCTAACTCGGAGGGGGTACCAGCGACGATGGTGAGACCAACATTATGCCGTTTCAATATATCGACGACTTCTTGCGAGGATGTTTCTACACGTTGATCCCAGTTGAAATGTATATGGCTATCGGCAAATATTTCCGATGCAGAAACATTGCCAAGCTGTGTGATTGAAACTATTAATACCTGGAAAATTTTAGTTAAAGTGTCTCTCATACTACCGCCGTTATTCATCGTATTATCTGACTTGCTATCATCATTTGGAACAAAATCTTTTACAATAGTTTAAAAAAGCGTAATGTATAAACAATTAGCCATATGAAATAATAAAACTGGTGACGAAATGCGTACACACAAAAATATTATCACAATCTTAGCTGTTTCCTTGATGCTCTTATTACCCTCGTCAGCTTTCGCTATGCCAGAGAGCGGGGAGATGGTGACTCAGCGCGGTACGGTGAACGATGATTATTATGCAGCCGGTGGTACCGTTGATATCAATGCTCTCATTTCGGGCGATGTCGTCGTCGCCGGCGGTGAGCTATTTATCGGACATCATATCAAAGGTGATGTCATTGCCGCTGGCGGTTCTGTTAACCTGCGCGGAGACATTCAGGATGATGTGCGTGTTGCTGGTGGAGACATCTTGATCGATGCCAATATTGGTGATGACCTTATCGCAAGCGGTGGCCGGATCAATGTTTCCTCAAGTTCCGCTGTGGCTGGTGAAGCCTGGCTGGCAGGGGGGGATGTAAATATCGCCGGTACGGTGAACAACAATGTCCACATCGGTGCCGGTAGCGTTCGAATATCTGGTTTCGTCCATGGTGATGTGACGATCGAAGCCGGTGAGATACATATCCTGGAAGGCGCTTTCATCGATGGCAACTTACGCTACAAGAGCCCACATGAAGCCAATATACATGCTGATGCAAAGATCTCTGGCGATATCATATATGAACAGGTCGAATGGCAGCGTCCTCATAGTGGCGCTGGTATCTTCTTTGTCATCACCATGATCGTTGCCAGTATCGTCCTGTATAAACTATTCCCAGTGTTCACCATGTCCACAGTTGCCAGGATTTCTGGTGATCCGTTGAAAAGCCTGGGTGCTGGTTTCCTGGTGCTGATCATCGCGCCGCTATCGGCAGCTTTGTTGATGGGGATTGTTCTGGGATTCTGGGTAGGCCTGAGTATTATGGCGCTTTACCTGGTGGCATTGATCGTCGGTTTCCTCAGTTCCTGTTTCTTCGTCAGCGACTGGGCAGCGAAGCGTTTCAATAAAGACATATCAACGACCGGACGAAGATTTATTTCGGTGTCACTGGCTATCATCGTACTGGGCCTACTAAGTAACATACCACTGATCGGTGGTCTCTTGATCTTTGTACTATTGCTGCTGGGGCTTGGCGCACTGATGATGCAGCTGAAAGAGATGTACGGACAATCAGCTGATAGATAGTCGTTTTGACTGAAGAGGTCGGGCCTGCTTACTTCTTCTTCTGACTGCCTCTGACGTTGCGTGCATTGATCAGCTCGGCCGCATTTTCCGCGTGCTCTGTAACTGACTTTAGGGTACCTGATTTTTTACATTCCATTACCGAATTACCTTTTTCGATAATATAGAGATACCAGTCATCGCCGGTCATGCCTTCCGGGGCTGTGATCTTTTCTATTGATGTTACATTATATTTATATTCTGCTGTTTTACTCTGCATGTCTCTATACCTCTAAATTTATATATTATCTGCGCTATGGCCTGAATATTTAAATAATTGCGCGATGTTGATGATCTGCGATTGTTTCTCTGTATGAGACAGATGTGCCAATCTTTTAAAATTGAGTTTCCCAGCTAGATGCTGTGTATCTGGAATGACAGTTTGTGAAAGGTTTTTACGCCACGAACCTTGTTATGGTGTCAGTCTTGAGGAGAAGCGTACTGCATCGAGAAGTTGATGTAGTTCAACACAGACCTGTACTCTAAGCACTACTATACCTTATTTCGGGGTAGAAATGAGTCATATGATACCGAGAATTTTGATTGTCCGTATCTCGAACGGTTGTAGATACAAGATTAAATAGTTTACTCCTCTCAAAATATTAAAAATATATTTCTATTTTTCATGGTTTTACAGGTAAAAGCCGTATCTGGTAACGTTATACTATCTGACCGATACACTAATTTCGAAATATTAAGGGCTAAACCCTGATGAAAATATCTACACAGCAGATCGAAATAAGCTGCCCAGAATCTGATATATACAATCGCCTGTTAACACTGGATGGTAAACACATCCTCGAACTAGGTTGTGGCAGTGCTGACATCACTCGTGATATCGCTAACTCCGGTGAAAATATCAAGATTACGGCTCTGGAAGTCGACGAGATCGCACATAACAATAACCTGCAGATCACTGACTTGCCTAACGTGACATTTGCCCTGGCTGGTGCACAGCAGATACCACTGGAAGATGAATCGGTCGATGTGGTGTTCATGTTCAAGTCTCTGCATCATGTACCGCAGGAACTGATGGAACCTTCGATGCGGGAGATAAGGCGAGTGTTAAATCCCGGTGGCCTGGCTTATATCTCGGAACCTGTATTTGCCGGTGATTTTAACGAGCTGCTTCGTCTTTTTCATGATGAGCAGGAAGTTCGCCAGGCTGCCTTCGATAACGTTAAAAAATCTGTCGATGACGGTTTATTCCAACTGGTCGAAGAGGTATTTTTCAACTCGCCGATGCGCTTTGAAAATTTCGAGGAATTTGAAAACAATACCATCAGGGCGACACATTCTGAACATAATCTTGATCAAGCACTGTATGACCTGGTCAAGCAGCGGTTCGAACAGCATGTCGGCGACGACGGGGCACATTTTTTGATGCCTATCCGTGTCGACCTGTTACAGAAGTAAAATAGTAAATCGATGTAAGTGCGAACTCAGAACCAATCTGATACTCTCGCATTTATTCTCGACTGACGAACAAATATATAGGGGACAACACATGAAAAAAGTCATTCTCGGCCTGGTGCTGGTTATCATCTTCGCGATCGCCGGAGGTGTCTACTATGTGCTTACTAATCTCGATGCCCTGGTCGAAGCAGCGATCGAAAAGCATGGCAGCGAAGCCACACAGACCGCTGTTCGTGTTGCTAGTGTAAAGATCGATCTCAGTAATGGCGCTGGCGCTATCAGTGGCTTAACCATCGCTAACCCGAAAGGTTTTGCTCTGCCGTATGCGTTTTCACTCGGCGAAATAAGAACGGGCATCGATCTGCAATCTCTTAAAGAGGAGCCCTACATCATCGATGAGATCACCATACTTGCGCCACAGGTGTTCGTCGAGATCAATGAGGGTAACAAGACCAATCTAAACGAACTAAAGAAGAACCTGGCAGCCGCTTCCTCCAGCAGCTCGTCATCACAGAAAAAAGATCAGCCGGCATCTGAAAGTAGTGCGAAGGAACCACGTCTGATCATCCGACGTGTAACTTTCACTGATGGCAGCATCCAGGCAAAGGTAGCAGCGCTGCAAAATAAGGAATATCAGCTCAAATTACCTGGCCTGGATATGAATGATCTCGGTGGCAGCAAAGGTGCTACCGGATCTGAACTGGCCAGTGAAATATTAAAACGTCTAACCGATCGCGCCAGTGAGGTGGTACAGAAAGACATCATCGACGCGGAGCTGAACAAACTCAAAGATAAGGCTCAGGCAAGGGTCGACGAAGAGAAGGCGAAACTCGAAGCACAGGCCGATGCCAGGAAAGAAGAAGAGATAAAGAAAGCTGAAGACAAGTTAAAGAACCTGTTCAACAGGTAACCATCGTTGCGAAATGAGTAATTTGTTAAACGAATGGACACCATCCGAATCTGCGCTTGATCTGATCAGGTTAAATGGAATCGAAGATAAACAGATCGAAGAATCACTCGCGTATTTAAAAGGCCAGTCTTTATTATCAGATATCGCTGATATCGATGGTTATGACAACTGGAACGCATTTTTTATAATGTTTTGTGTAAAAGCGAACAGTAAACCAGGTTTATAAGAAGGGCGGGCAGATGGCAATTATCCAGACTATACGATTATAGTCATCAATAAACTGATAAGTGCAACCGCAGTAATCACTTCACATGCTAACGAAGCCTCAACAATGGATGAAAAAGTGATTACTGATACCTGAACGGACATGTTCATCAAAGCTTCGAAGGTGCCTGAGCATTTACCACTCAGTGGTCGTACTATGGAGCTTTATGCCGGGGAAATTACATAACCGGGAGCTGAACTATATCGTGACGTAAAAACCAGTAAATAACACATGTAATATTGTCAGAGAAATTACGTACTATTTCTGTAATTAATTAGATTAAAAGTACCAGATAAACCATACTATTATTGATGTTATACTTATTCTAACGCATGTGTTAGATGAGTCTCCCAAATAACAGCGATGTAATAAGGATGATGACAGACATTTCTCCAAGAAAATCAGGAATTCTAGCGCTCATATATAGACATTGGAAAGGCTATCTCTGGCGAATATTATTTTCTGTAACCGCTGTGCTGATCATGGCCTTTGGTCAGCATCTATATGTACTAAACATTCCGTTCCAGGAATTGACTCTACAGAAATTCTTTATTCCCATCCTCGTCGGAGCAAGCATTGGCTTTTTCTATACCACTATACGTCTCATGCAGGACAAACAGTACAAACAGCTCATCGAGTTAGCGCATAAAGAAGATGAGCTGATCAACGAGATAAAACAACGTAAGAAACATGCTAAAAAGGAGCAACGTCTGTCATATGCCATCAATGGTTCTCAGGATGGTCTCTGGGACTGGAACATAAAAACAGATAAGGTCTATTACAGTCCACGCTGGGAACAGATCCTGGGTTATGAGGAGCATTCGGTCGCACTAAACCTTGAGACCTGGCGTAGCTCCTTGCATCCGGATGATGCAAAAAGAGTTTTAGATGAACTCGAACTGCATCTCTATGGCGATGCGCCCAGGTTCGTTGATGAGTTCCGTCTGAGGAATGCTGCGGGCGACTGGGTATGGGTACAGTGGCGGGGACAGGCAGTAGAATTTGATGAATCTGGTGCTCCTACACGAGCTGTTGGCACGATGACAGACATCAGTGATCGTAAACGTATCGAGAGTGCATTGCAGTCCTTGCTTGCCGGCACATCAGATACAGTCGGTATGGATTTTTTCAAGAGCCTGGCACATACCTTATCTGACGTACTCCGCACACGTTTTGTCCTGCTGGCAAAACTTGATGAGACTAATCCTGACCTGCTTAACCCACTGGCTGTCTGGGACAGCCACTTTATCGAAAAATGTGGGAACTGCTCTGTCACTGGGACACCGTGCGAAATGACTATCAGTGAGGGTGAGCACTTCATCAAGTCTGGTCTACAGAACCTGTTTCCAGAAGATGAGATGATGAAAAGGCTGGATGCTGAAAGTTATATGGGTGTTGCCATGAAAGACCATGAAGGCAAAGTTATCGGTGTACTGGTACTGGTTGATTCACATAGAGCCTCCGCATGGAAGATCGATCTGGCACGCGCTATCCTGCCAGTCTTTGCAGCACGAGCCAGTGCAGAATTAGAACGGCAATATATCGATGATCAACTCATCAATCAGAAGGAACAGGCGCAGGTAACACTACACTCGATTGCAGATGCAGTGATTACGATAGATTCACATGGTTATATCGACTTCATGAACCCCGTTGCAGAAAAGCTGACAGGCTGGTCGATAAATGAATCGCTCGGCAAACACTTGAACGAGGTATGTATAGAGGACGATACCGATGATAATGGATCATTACAGGATGTTGTCGATCAATGTCTGAAAAGTGGTCATAGTTCTCTGGGTATAGGAAATCTACGTATCACGAATCGACAGGGAAAAGTTTCTGATATCGAACAGTCTGTCTCGCCGATAAAAAACAGTAAAAATCAGCTGCTCGGTGTCGTTGTCGTATTCCGTGATGTCAGTGATACACGTGAGATGGCGCGACAGATGTCCTGGCAGGCGACCCACGATTCTTTGACCGGACTGGTCAACCGGAGAGAGTTTGAACTTCAGCTGCAGCAACTCATCGAGATAGCAAAGCAGGAAAATAAAAACAATGCGCTGTTATACCTCGACCTCGATCAATTCAAGGTAGTTAATGATACCTGTGGCCATACTGCTGGCGATGAGCTGCTGCGTCAGGTGACACTTATAATCAGTGACAATACGCGACAGGCAGACACCCTGGCACGATTAGGCGGTGATGAGTTCGGTGTTTTATTGCGTGGTTGTGATGCGACCATCGCTCAGGCGACGGCACAGAAGATTATACAGGCTGTACAGGATTTCCGGTTTGCCTGGGAAGGCAAATTCTTCCATGTCGGTGCCAGTGTCGGTGTCGTCGAGATAACGCCTCAGACTGAAAATATCAATACTGTGATGAAAGAAGCGGACATCGCCTGTTATGCAGCCAAGGATCACGGTCGAAATCGCGTCCATGTCTATACCAAGGATGACGCCGTACTTGAGCAGCGCCAGGTTGAGATGCAATGGGCAACTCGTGTCAAACATGCCATAGAAAAGAAAGACATCATCCTGTTCGCACAGGAGATTATTTCGCTGCAGAATGGATTTGGCAGCCATTACGAAATTTTATCGCGAATGCGTCAGGATGACGGAACCTATATACTGCCTGACAGTTTCATACCTGCCGCAGAGCGATACGATGTCATCATCGATATTGACAAATACGTCGTCGAGAATGTTTTCACCAGGGTATATGAAAACAAGATACCTGAAGATATGATGTTATCGATAAATATCTCCGGCAACTCTATATGTGACAAAAGTTTCATGAGTTTTGTCCTTGATCTGGCAGCGGATATGAATCTGAAGACATCAAATTTCTGTTTTGAAATAACAGAGACAGCAGCAATCGCTAACTTTACTAAAGCACTCAAGTTTATCGAAGCACTGCATGAAGCTGGCTTCCTGTTCTCGCTGGATGATTTTGGCAGCGGTGTTTCTTCATTCGGCTATCTTAAACAGCTACCGATCGATTATCTCAAGATCGATGGATTCTTCGTCAAAGACATGGTCAATGATCCTATCGATGCTGCTATGGTCTCGGCGATCAATGAGATAGGTCATCGCATGGGGATAAAAACCATCGCCGAATTTGTCGAGAGTGAAGATATCTTAAAGGACTTACGTAAACTCGGTGTAGACTACGCGCAAGGTTACCATATCAACGAGCCTGAGCTGTTAAGTGATATATTTGGCTCAGGTTCGGCCCGTTAACTTGGGCCTACCACGTGATAGTTTGTATTATGGACACTAAATATCTTCTGCTCAGCCTTAGCTTGTGATCATATGAATTTTTCAAAAGACAATTACCAGAAAATCACCATCACTGTATTTTTACTGTTATTAGCTTTTTTTTCTGTATCAAAACTATTCGATACATTTTCATTTGATACCTTCGGAGAAAGATATACGGAAGAGGGACTGACACGCTCATTAGCAGCATTTGGTATTGCGAAAGGACTCAACGGACTTATATCAGTGGTACAGGGTACGGAGGTTGCAATAGAACCTGTCGGCGTCGGTGTGATACTGACACCAGGACAGATCCTTGATCCGGTTAACGACCTGATCGAACGATTTTCCTGGGTAATGCTCATATGCACGATATCACTCGGTATTCAAACGATCCTGTTGAATATATTTTCTTCATTCTATTTTTCGATAGCTGTGTCAACGATACTCATAATGATAGTGTTGTTTATCTGGAGGAATCAACAATCATCGATAAACCTGAAAAACACCTTATACCGGGTCGCTGCCTTTTTGATTATCCTGCGTTTTTTTATCCCACTGATGGCAATTACCAATGATGGCCTGTACAAAGCATTTCTTGAGCCGACATATATCGAATCAACGAAGCAGCTGGAACAGTCCAACACGAACATAGCCAACCTCAGTGAAAATCAGGCAATCAATGAAGAAGTGTCTGATAAGTCATGGTATGAAGTGATGAGCAGTAGCATAGACTCCGCTATAGACTCTATCGATGTTGATAGATATTACCAGCAGCTAAAAGCAGAGGCCGATAATCTTACCAATCACATCATCGATCTTATCGTCGTCTTTACCATGCAGACGATTCTTTTTCCACTCATTTTTATATGGCTTTCGATGAAGTTGATCAAAGCCAACTTATCCTTCCGCTTTGTCAACTAACAGCGTTAAGCCGGGCAAGTTATGTATCTATCATGCTAACTGCCTCGATGGTTTTGGCGCAGCATGGGCTGTCCATCATGCACTAGGTGAGGGTGTTAGCTTTTTTGCAGGCATCCATGCGCAACGACCGCCTTGTGTTGATGGTATGGACGTTTTCCTGGTCGACTTCTCTTATAAGAAAGAATTACTGCTGGACATGCTGGAAACTGCGGCAAGCATCACCATACTCGATCACCACGTATCTGCAGCAGAAGACCTGAGCGAATTATTAGAGACTGGAAAAATAAACGGTCTGTTCGACATGAACAAATCCGGCGCCATGCTGGCATGGGAATGGTTTAATCAGGGTCAGCAGGCACCCGCCTTGATCGAATACATTCAGGATCGAGATTTGTGGTCGTTCAAGCTGGAAGACGCCAGGGAGATCTGTTCCGCATTATCTTCTTACCCGCATGATTTCAAACTATGGGACAGGCTCATGTCCAGTAACGACAAGGCACTTGAGTCTCTTAAACACGAAGGTAAAGCCATCGAGCGCAAGCTACAAAAAGACATCAAACAGCTGATCGCATCTGGTGTCAGACGGATGCGCATAGCCGGTTACGATGTGCCCGTGCTCAATGCACCAGCAGCCTACGTATCTGATGCTGGCCATATCATGTCGGTGGGCGAGCCTTTTGCAGCCTGTTACTGGGACCATGCTGATGGTCGTTCATTTAGTCTGCGCTCAAATGGCCAGGACGATGTCAGCAGTATCGATGTCGCCGAAGTGGCAAAAAAATATGGTGGTGGTGGCCATAAAAATGCTGCAGGATTCACTGTTGAGATCGGTTGGGAAGGCGAGTGAGAAATACTTTTCTCATATGATATTCGTCAATTCTTTCTATAAAATAAACTGTTAACATCGAACTTGATGGTATAAGAAGTCTTTACATTTATGTTAGTAATACTGCACTTTCTATTACCGATTATTCAGATTTATAACTTTATAAAGGAGTTCTCAGTCATGAACACAAGAACGAAAAAAGTCATGGGCAGTTTAATCGTAGCACTCGCAGTAGCAGTTTCTTCCAGTGCATTCGCCAAAGGTGGCGGTGGCGGAGGTGGTGGCCAGGGAGGCGGTCAGGGCGGCGGTCAAGCTACCAAGGGTGATCAAAGCAGCCAAAGTTATAGCCGTAGCCAGAGCAGTTCCGAGCAAAGTGGTAAAGGAGAGGGTGAGTCCAAACAGTACCAGCATCAAAATCAGAACCAGAACCAGAATAGGAATCAGAAAGGTGGCGGTGGGCAGGGCAGCCAGGCTGGTCAGCAGGAAGCAGTACCCACAGCACCCACCCTGGCTGAGTAAAAACTAGAAAAGTACTTATCATTATTAGACTATAACAATAGCGGCAACTATGATGGTTGCCGCTATTGGTTACACGAAATGTAGGTTAGAATATTGTAGTAGACAAAAAAACAGCGGCCATTTAAGCCGCTGAAATATTTTATCTAGTAATGACAATTACTTTTGATTGTCATCTTTCATATCATTGGGCCAAGGCCAAATAATACGAGTACGAACATCGACATGTATATCACAACGAAGGTCAGTTTCTTCGTCTCGTCCTCTCGCTCATCCTCTAGTGGTTTCTTATCCATATAACCCTCCTTTTTTTGCACATTTATCGCCAGCTATTCGCAAAGCGGACAGTAAGTATACTCCCGATGTTTACATAAAAACAAGGCCTTATATGGATAATAAGACAAACGGTATAAACATGATACGTAATCAGTTATCGCTTATATAATTATAAATTTATAAAGAGGGTATGTTGCTTCCAGGTTTAATCATTGTCGAGTAACGATTAATGAGCGTCATCTCTTACCTTGTTGATCATGTCCTGCATGCGAAGGTAATGGCTTCCTTGCCAGTAGATCTTGTTGCATGAATCACACTGATAAAATTCATCGTAATATTTTTTTGTTTTTGGTAATAACTGTGTTGCTATATCCTGTTTGCTCACTGCTCGTGTATTACCATTACAATGCATACATCGACTGAACGGTTTGATCTCATCGTAAAGGTCGTAACCTGACAGTATTTCCAGTAGCTGCTGCTGAGGTTTCCTGTTGCGGATAAGATAGCCATAACTGACCTGTTTGCGCATGAGTAACATCCTGTCACAGGTGAGTAATATCCGGTGTTCTTCAGCAGATATAAATGCCAGAGCAGGGTCATCGTAGTCATTACGATACAGGGTATCGAAACCAAGCATGCGCAGGTAAGCAGCAAGTTTGCCCAGGTGTACATCCAGTACGAAGCGAGCCTCAGGTAATGGTTCTGGCTGACAATGTATTATCGCTTGCTCGAATTGCAAAAAATCCAACGATCCAAAGACAGGGTAGACCTCTATATTGTCACCTGGCTGCACCTGGTAAGCAAAATCAACCGATATGCCATTGCTTATGATCAGATCGACCTCTGTATGTGGAATACCAATAGACTCGATAAGGTCTTTAACGGAGCGAGCTTTTTTGAACTCGACATCAAATGCTTCCCCACATTGTTCCGCCGGCAAAAAATAATCGAGTTGATCATGAAAACGGATGCTGATCGGTTCTGACATGTAGTAATGATAACGGATTTATAAAATAAATACGGCGACTATGAAAGTCGCCGTAATACCTGTTTAAATGATGGTGAGCACCATCGTTACATATTGCTAACACTTATATTAGCGGCCCAAGACCGAACAACACTGCCACGAATAACGACATTAAAATCACTACAAATGTTAGCTTCCTCGTTTCATCTTCTAGTTGCTTCTTTTCTTCCATACAATCCTCCTTTTTTAGTCTCATTTATCGTTAGCCTTCTGCTAACAACTATAATTTTATCGCCGAGATTTATTAAGAAATGTGATATTTGTCAAAATATCTTCATATTAGAAACTATCTAATTCGTTATGCATGGTTTTGTTGCCCAATTCTTTTTAATTAGTCTATGGTTAAATTACAGTATTTTTTGTACACGTGTTAGGAGCTTATCTTGATAAAACTTAAACATATTATTAACGGTGCTGTCGTTTCAGAGATCGATTTATCTGCAGGCGAATTCACCATCGGACGTAACCACGGTAACAGCTTACAGCTGGATGATGGTGAGGTCAGCGGCGAGCATGCCCTGATAAAACTGGTCCCCAATAACTACCTGCCAGAGCAGCTCGATTTAACCATTTACGACCTGAATAGTACCAATGGTACCTATGTGAATAATATCTCTGTGAGAGAAAAAGAGATAAAACATGGCGATGCTATCAAGATCTGCAGCTATGAATACCGGGTGTTCGATGATCAGTCGAATGTGGGCACGCAGACAGAATATGCACTGCCTGATGAATAGCAGCTACATTTTATGACTAAACCACGCTACCATGTAAAGCACGACGGCGCTTAACATGACGCCATTAAAACCGATTTCGATCGCCAGCAAAACTGCTACTATTGCACTCAGCACGGAGGCACAGCCGTTGATACCCCAGGCCCAGGGTATCAGCTGAGGGTTGCTCTGCTGTACCCTGGCCATACCCAGCGGAAAGGGCATACCCATAACGAATGCCAGTGGTGCTGCCAGCGCAAATGCTGAAATTATCCGTGCCGTTTCGGGTAAAGCCATCACCACACTGCTGATAAATGGTAAAACAGCGATATAAGCGATAACAATCAAAGAGATCAGAAGTACAGCTCGGCGCAACATGATTGGCATGAAAGCAGGTGTCGCAGTCTTCATGCAGTGCTGGACATACAGACTGCCAAGCCCCGAAAAAATCAGGAAGCCACATAATGTGACGGCGACGGCATACAGTGGCTGGCTAAGAATAAGGGTAAACTTCTCGATAATGGCGATCTCGATGAAGAGAAAAGCCAGGCCAATCGCCATGAAGTAGATGATAATATTCTTGCGACTGTCTCTGGCATCTATCCTGTCCGACCTGTTTTTATCGGTTCGTACAAAAAACAATGGTAACAATATAAGAAAGAATGCAGCCGCAATCGCCTGTAACAGGGTGACGAGCAAGGTCGGGTAACCGACACCGATCATGGATATACCAGTTTGCCCGGGCATGGACAGGAATTCTTCCAGGCTCGACCAGCTGAAAAAATTATTGAAATATGGCCGGTTATCGGTACTCGCCTGTATATCGTATTTATATTTTTGGACAAAAGTGTTTTCCGTCATATCCGCACCGGGCATATTCATTAGTGAACGGGCTGCAAGATAAAAAACAGGCTCCTGCAACAGCTGGTACCTGTTGACTTCTTCCTGCTTGATCCCCGGCAACCATGCCAGGTCAAAGCTGCGAGACATACTGAATTCTCGTACCCGGCTTATCTCGTCGTCGGTTAAAACGGTTCTTTTTAATATCAGTGTTGCGGTATTCCAGCTGCGGATCCATGCGATGTTCTTTTCAGGGTCACTGATGCCTGCGTTCTTCATTGCTGTCACTGCGGTCACAAATAACTTCAAATTTCCATGAGCAGGGGTATTTGTCCACAGGGTGATACTTAACAGACCGTCAGGGGCGAGCAGAGACAGGTAGGACTGCAGCGCCTCGACAGTAAGGTCATATGAGGCAGAGAGTGCATACACGCCTGCCGAACCGCCAGTAGAACCGCCGGAAGGTCCCTTGATGACGAGATCATAGCTATTGGGTGATGCGCTAAATCCACGAGCTGATATGGTGTGAATTTTTACTTTGTCTTTCAGATTTAACCAGCCGAAGTAATCGGCATACTGTTCAGTGAGCAACTGACTGAGTTTCCTGTCCGGTTCGACGGCATCTATCTGCGGTATATCGTAATACTGTGCCTGCAGTATCTGAGCGCCGGTAGCTGAGTCGAGGATCAGGATATTTTTTGGTGATCGGTGCGTGTGGTATGGCAGTGCAGAGCTCATATAGTCATGATATTCCAGTGAACTCTTATCTGTCACATGATCGATGGTAGTCATTTCGTCACCATCTCTGAATACTGCCAGTTGTTCGGGCGGTGAAGCCGGGCTCTGCAGGCTCAAACCTGGCGCATTTCTAAATGGAATAAATGGGCTATCGATGACATCCGTCTGGGAGAGGGGGGAGCTATGAGATAAGAGTAGTTCGGTATCTTTCACCTGCAGTGTCTGTGCCAGACCTTTGTATTCTGACATGCGCAGATCCAGCCATTTCTGCGGCACCATAAAGACTGCGAGTATACCTAATATAAGTATCGATACCGTTAATTGCTTCTGTGTTTTATCCAGATTTCGCAGTGCAAAAAAGCCGGCGACCATGGCGCTGGCCGACAATACACGCAGTATGTCATCTGGCGTAAACAGCTGCAGCAATAACATTACCAGCAAGGCACCGATACCGGCACCGATGAGGTCAATACCATAGACCTGCGGGATCTGTTGATGAAAACGCATGATAGTAAGCGCTATTACATTGGCGACAAAGAAAAAGGGCAGCGTGAGTAGCAGATAACTCGATAACAGCCGTTGCCACTGTGAGCTGTCCCAAATTATTTCCAGGGTATTAAACGGCAGTTGCTGGACGATGATAAAACAGATGATTGATGAAAGTCCGAATAGCAGGGTATTGGCGATAAATACCCGGTCATAGTTATCTAGCAACCGACAGCGAAATATGGTGATGAAACTGCCGCTGGCTCCGTAACCGAGTAGTGCGATACTGATCACCATGAATGCGAAATGATGCCAGTGAATGATGGAAAACAGCCTTATCAGCAGGACTTCGTAACACAGGGCAGCAGCGGACAGGATTAAGATAGATACTAACGGTGGTGCTGGTACCTGTTTATCTGCCAAGGTTTGCATCTTGTAAGTATTGTCTAGTGGCCGCCGGTAAAAGGTACGAAATAGACCGGTAGCAGCTGCCGTGTAGTGACCTTACCCTGCATATCTTTTTCGACCAGTGTCAGCTGCTGCGTCTGGAACCGAGTCCCTACTGGGATCACCATACGCCCGCCATTCTTGAGCTGCTGAACCAGTGGCGGCGGGATATGACTGATGGCTGCTGTTACCATGATACTGTCGAAAGGTGCATGCTCTGGCCAGCCGTTGTAACCATCTGCAATACTTGTCGTAATGTTGTGATAACCCTGTCGCTCTAATAGCCGAGATGTAGATGTACCCAGTGCTTCGATGATCTCGATACTGTATACCTCGTCGACCAGCTGTGACAGAACTGCCGCCTGGTAACCAGACCCGGTGCCGATTTCCAGTACACGATGGTCCTCCCGAGGCTGTAAAAGATCAGTCATCAGGGCGACGATATATGGCTGTGAGATCGTCTGGCCATGCCCGATAGGCAGTGGCCGGTTTTCGTAGGCATTTATGCGCATGTCGGGCGGTACGAACTCATGCCGTGGAACGGTCTTCATGGCGGTGATAACGGCCGGATCTAATGACTTTTTATTGATATATTTTGCCGTTATCTCTACATCAGCTTCGATCTCGGCCACCATCTGCAGACGCAGCAGTGTGAAATCATCTGCTATAGCATTGGCTACGAGAATCAACTGAACAAATAAAGAGACGACTATTTTTTTTACAGGCATACCATTAGCATGCCGTCTTCCGCACATTAATTCAATAGCTGAATTATCGAGATTGCTTATCTGTAGATTGAATCAACACATAGCTTTCGCCAATGCCATTCTGAACACCAGTGAAGCTGACCTTAACAGTCAGTTCTAAAACGCCTGCACTGACTATCAGGATGACACGACGATATCAAACATCAGGCTGTTTCAGTAACACCCAGCTGGGCAGTTGGATAATCGGTATAACCGGTCTCGTCACCGCCATAAAAAGTCGACTGGTCTGCTTCGTTGAGTGGCAGATCATGCTGGTAACGATATACCAGGTCGGGGTTTGCCAGGAAAGGTACACCGATTGCGACCAGGTCGCAGTCACCTTTATCTAACGCTGCCAGTGCGCGCTTCTTATCGTAACCATTGTTTGCCATATAGATACCATCATATGCGTCACGCAGGGTACGGTAATCAACGTTTCTTGTTGCACCCATCATGTCGCCTTCGAGCAGGTGTATATAAGCCAGGTCACGTTTATTCAGCTGCGTGATAAAATAGTTAAAGTGCGACTGGGGATCAGAATCTGACATCGAGTTAAAACTGTTCTCTGGTGTCAGGCGGACACCGATGCACTTGCTATTCCAGACCTCTGAGACGGCATCGATTACCTCGTTCAACAGTCGCATACGATATTCGACGGTGCCACCGTATTCATCGGTCCGCTGATTACTACCATCGCGCAGGAACTGATCGATCAGGTAACCATTAGCCGCATGTACTTCTACACCATCAAAACCGGCCTGTTTTGCTTTCTGCGCTGCGTTTTTATACTGAGACACGATGACCTGAATTTCTTCAGTAGTTAATGCTCGTGGCTCGACAAAGGCTTTCATACCTTCAAATGTCACCGCTTCTCCTTCCGGTCTTATCGCTGAAGGGGCAACAGGTATCTGGTTATCCGGTAGCAGGTCTGGATGAGATATCCGCCCGCAATACCATAGCTGGAGATAGATGTGACCACCTTCGTCATGTACAGCATCAGTGACCATCTTCCATCCGTCGACCTGCTGCTGATTATATATACCGGGTGTTGCTGGATAACCTACGCCTTCGGGTGAGACCTGTGACGCTTCAGTGATGATCAGGCCGGCACTGGCACGCTGGCGATAATAATCGACATTCATAGCCTGGGGTATATTTCCTTCAGCTGCCCGGTTTCGAGTCATCGGAGCCATTACAATCCGGTTGCTCAGGCTAAGATTACCGATAGTTACTTCATTGAACAGGTCTTTTTCGCTCATGCTATGATCCTATAATGTTAGTACAAGTTGGACGAATGTCTGATAGTGAAGCAATAAAGTAATGCAATTGTCTGATTATGTCAAGCAATACCTTGAGACGACATTGCTTCATCACGTGCAATGTCGCAGAATCGTAAATTATGAATCCTGATGAAACGCTACTATGACAAAGATCGGTTTAATAAGCGATGTACACGCAGCGCCAGAAGCCGTCATCCAGGCATTCGCCATTTTCGAACAGGCAGGGGTCGATGAGGTTCTCTGTGCCGGCGACATCGCGGGGTATATGGATGAACTCGAGCCGACAATAAAACTGCTAAGCGCACGTGGCTGCAAGACTGTCGTTGGTAATCACGATCTTTTGTATCTCGACCATAACCAGGGAGAATCGAACGATTCCATCACTTTTCTCAGAGAGTTACCGGTTTCATATGAAGCAGTCATCGAAGGCAAGAAAGTATATATGGTTCATGCCCAACCACCCGATGGCTGTCATGGCGGCATTAAATTATTGGATAAGAACGGTGAGCTGATAGCAGATAAACTGAAACAATGGGCTGAGACCTTATCATCCTTCGATTACGACGTCCTCATAGTCGGGCACACACATCAGGTGTTTGTCGAAAAAATAGCCGGTATGCTCGTGATAAACCCTGGCAGTACGGTATTTAACAACTGTTGCGCGATACTGCGATTACCGGAAATGACGGTAGAATTATTTCCGTTAACCGGTAAAAAGATTCAGCGGACCTGGAACTGGGGAGAGCATGTCATCTATGCCAGCAAGGAGTAAAAGTTTTTACTACTAGTTTAGAAATTCGCATAGGTCAGGCAAATAGTTTTGTCACTGTTCGCCTTGCTCAGGATAACGACTAATCTTATAGCTTGTTAACTCGCCATGCTCTGCTGATGTGGCGCCAGCATCAATAACAGCGCCTGTGCATGTTCAGCCGCTTTTCTACCGAGATCAGTTAGATAACCACCATCGACGGCCGTGACCAGCCCTTTGTCAAATAAACGCTGCACAGCTGCGATCTGTTCCTTATTTGCACGTGAATGCACTTTGATACCTTGTTGTGTACTCTGCAGGTTGTAGCGAATCAGAATATCCATCTCAGCCAATTGTTCTTCTGTATAGCGCATGATTTCACCTATATGCATCATTTAATCTTTTCATACAATCCTAAATAATACATGATATTTAATAATGATGTTATGGCCAATCTAGGCTATATTTGTAAATACCGAAAGAGCGCTATGCTAATGACCCACTGAACAGGTAATGAAAGCGTTGACTATCCTGAAAAGACTCGAAGATTTACACCATGCCCGCTGGTACTGGTTGCTGTATATCATTGCAAGCCTGTGTCTATTAGCCACAGCCTTGTATTTCCAGTATATCCGCGAAGAACCACCTTGTTTGATGTGCATACAGGCGCGACTGTTATTTACATTGCTGATAATTATCGCTGTTACCGGACTGTTAACTAGAAATCATCCGGTCGTGAATGTACTGGCAAACGTATCGACTGTACTGGTCGCACTCAGCCTGACCGAGCGTGCATATCAGCTACTGGGCACAGAGCGAGGTTTCGTATTTAGTGACTGTGGTTTTGACCTGGGACTACCATCCTGGCTGGCTGTCGATGTCTGGCTGCCGTGGTTGTATCGTGTAGAAACCACCTGTGGTTATACTCCCGAGATCGTCTTTGGAATAACCATTGCCGAAGCGCTGATGGTATTCTCGATCCTGCTCGTACTGCTCACTTCCTGTGCTACCCTGGCATCAATCATGGCGTTGAAAAAGTAATCCTTTTAGATATTAGTTATCCCGCTGAGCGTCCGTAGCAGGTTAGGTCTAATCCGGCGTGATTCCATCAGCATTCTAGAATATAATGCGTACCTTATATAGAAACGTGCCATATTTTCAATCTTGAGAGAAACTGACGATGTCAAAAACTACCGCACCGACGATTATCTATACCGAAACGGATGAATCACCCGCATTAGCGACATATTCTTTATTGCCAATCGTTCAGGCTTTTTCAAAAGCGGCCGGTATCGATGTTGAAACACGTGATATCTCTCTTGCCGGTCGGATCATCGCAAATTTTCCCGATAATCTGAGGGAAGATCAAAAGATTGGTGATGCGCTTGCTGAGCTAGGAGAACTGGCTAAAACACCCGAAGCGAACATCATCAAACTACCCAATATCAGCGCATCGATCCCTCAGCTGACAGCGGCGATTAAAGAGTTGCAGGGACTGGGTTATGACATCCCGGATTTTCCGGAAGACCCACAGACAACTGAAGAACAGGAGATCAAGTCACGTTATGCCAGAGTGCTGGGAAGTGCCGTTAACCCGGTACTGCGTGAAGGCAACTCTGACCGTCGCGTCGCTGCACCGGTAAAAGAGTATGCACAGAAACATCCGCATTCTATGGGAGAGTGGTCTGCTGAATCAAAATCACATGTCGCTTCGATGAGTGATGGTGACTTTTACTCGAGTGAGCAATCAAAGATCATCGATAAAGCAGGCGACGTCAAGATCGAATTAACAACGGATACAGGTGAAAGCCAGGTACTAAAAGACAAGACCCCGGTGCTTGCCGGCGAAGTGATCGATGCCACTGTCATGAGCTGTAAGGCTTTACGAGCATTCTTCGAAGAAGCAATGCAGGATGCCAAATCACAGGACGTATTACTTTCACTGCACATGAAAGCTACCATGATGAAGGTTTCTGACCCGATCATCTTCGGCCATGCAGTGAACGTTTATTATAAGGACGTGTTTGCAAAACATGGCGCTATGTTTGAGCAACTGGGCGTGGATACACGTAACGGTCTTGGCGATGTCTATGCCAAGATCGCAAACCTTCCGGATGCACAGCGCAAAGAGATAGAAGCAGACATCCAGGTGGTCTATCAGACACGTCCCGAACTGGCCATGGTTAATTCAGATAAAGGTATTACCAACCTGCATGTACCAAGTGATGTCATCGTCGATGCTTCAATGCCCGCAGCCATACGTTCATCAGGTCAGATGTGGGGCACCGACGGCAAACTTCATGATACCAAGGCGATGATCCCTGACCGCAACTACGCCGGCATCTACCAGTCAGTGTTCGATTTCTGTAAACAGCATGGTGCATTTGATGTGACCACGATGGGCAATGTCAGCAATGTCGGCCTGATGGCTCAAAAAGCTGAAGAATATGGCTCTCATGACAAAACATTTGAGATACCAGCGAATGGTACCGTAAGGGTTACTGATGACGCTGGTAACACCTTGTTAGAACATAAAGTCGAAAAGGGTGATATCTGGCGTATGTGCCAGACCAAAGACATGCCTGTACAGGACTGGGTCAAACTGGCAGTGAACCGTGCCCGTGCAACTGGCCAGCCAGCGATATTCTGGCTGGATAAGGATCGTGCGCATGATGCGAACCTGATAACGAAGGTAGAGGCCTACCTCAAAGATCATGATACCAGCGGACTTGAGATAGAGATAATGACACCGGTGGACGCGATCAATTATACGCTGGAACGCGTACAGGCCGGTGACAACACGATCTCTGTGACGGGTAATGTGCTGCGTGACTACCTGACAGATCTGTTCCCGATACTGGAACTGGGCACCAGTGCAAAAATGTTATCTATCGTGCCACTGCTTGCAGGCGGCGGCCTGTTCGAAACAGGGGCTGGTGGTTCTGCGCCAAAGCAGGTCACCCAGTTATTAGAGGAAAATCATCTTCGTTGGGATTCACTCGGTGAGTTCCTTGCGCTTGCCGTTTCTATCGAAGATCTTGCGCTTAAAACGCATAATGAAAAAGCAAAAGTACTCGCCGCTGCTTTAGATAAGGCGAACAGTCTGTTCCTGAATAACGATAGATCTCCATCACGCAAAACAGGTGAGCTGGACATACGCGGCAGTCATTTCTACCTGGCCATGTATTGGGCACAGGCCCTGGCCGAACAGAATGATAATAAAGAGCTGCAGGAAACATTCGCGCCTGTCGCTCAGCAGCTGACAAATAATGAGGACAAGATCGTTGCAGAGTTGAATGCGGTACAGGGTAAAGCAGCAGATATCGGCGGTTATTACCGTCCGAGCAGGGAGCTGGTATCGAAAGTGATGCGCCCGAGTGCGACGCTTAACGCTATTATCGACGGCCTTTAACATATAGAGCTATTGCCAGAAGGGGTATTAATGATGGATATTCAATCCGAGAAAGATAGTATCAATACACACCTCGAGAAAGGCAATTACCATGCCGCGATCAATCTTGCCATCTCAGCGATGAACGAATGTCGCCGCAACAAGGATCAGGCCGGTGTTGATGAATTTATCGATTTTATCAGGGGTATCGTCGATCAACTTGCGGATGAGTTTGGCAGCAAGACGATCTGACTATTAAACGACCTGTCCGGCACACCAGCCCGACGACCAGGCCCACTGGAAGTTGTAGCCTCCCAGCCAGCCGGTAACATCGACGACTTCACCGATAAAGTACAGTCCTGGTGATTTTTTTGACTCCATGGTCTTCGATGACAGCTCATCGCAATCAACGCCACCCAACGTTACTTCAGCGGTTCGATAACCTTCAGTTGCGTTCGGTTTAATCTTCCACTGCTGTAATTTCACGGCGATCGCATCAATCCTGTCTTTAGAAAGATTTTGTAGCGGTTGTTCGATCATATCTGTTCCTAACAAAGCCGATAACAGACGTTTTGGCAGCACTTCGGCCAGGACGGTTTTTAATTTTAGCTGTGGCTGTTTCTGTCTTCGAATGGTCAACTGCTCGACGACAGATATATCAGGTAGCAGGTTGATCTCAATCGTTTCTCCCGGCTTCCAGTAAGAAGATATCTGCAGTATCGCCGGACCACTCAGACCACGGTGAGTGAACAGGATATTCTCTTTAAACTGGATGCGTCCATTGCTGACCAGGCATTCCACTGATACGCCAGAGAGTGCCTCTAGCTGCTCCTTATCATGCGGTTGCAGGGTAAATGGTACCAGCCCGGGTGAAGTTGGCCAGATGTTATGAGCGAACTGTTCAGCAACTTTATAACCGAGGGGGCTGGCACACATCTTTGGAATCGACAGACCACCGCAGGCGATGACCAGTGACTTCGAGTGATAGTTACCTGTCGTAGTATGAATGTTATACAGACCATCAGCCTTTTTTTCGATATCTTTGATCTCGCAGTTAAGCTGTATTTTCGCTTTAGACTTTTCACATTCCGCAAGAAGCATGTTCAGGATATCTTTAGCGCTATCATCACAGAATAACTTGCCGAGGTCGCGTTCATGGTAGGGGATATTATGAGCGTTCACCATCGCGATGAAGTCCCACTGTGTGAATCGGCTGAGGGCAGATTTACAAAAATGCTGGTTGTGCGAGATAAAATTACCGGCATCGACATGCATATTGGTAAAATTACATCGCCCGCCACCCGACATGAGTATCTTTTTACCTGCTTTGTTTGCATGGTCCAGAACGATGACCTTACGTCCTCGTTTGCCGGCTTCTATCGCACACATCAAGCCGGATGCACTGGCACCGATGATAACAACATCTGTTTTACTGCTTTTATCTGACATAGGTGCGAATCTTATACAGCACAGGTCACTATATCCATGGTTTAATAAAGATTATCTTTTACTATCGCAACAACATAGTTAAACAAAAAAAATTAACCTGATTACCTAACACGCATGAACATCATTGAAGTACAGAATCTCGCTTGTCCGATCGACGGTGATGCCCTGGAATCATCCGGCAAGCAACTCACCTGTAATAACGGCCATACTTTTGATCTGGCGCGGCAGGGTTATGTCAACCTGCTGCCGGTGCAACATAAACGATCAAAGCAACCCGGGGACAGCAAAGCCATGGTGGTCGCCAGGAGTCGGTTCCTGGACAGCGGTATCTATCAGCCAATCGCTGAAAGATTATCCGAGACTGTTTATACACAGATCTGCGATAAAAACGAGGTCTGCCTGCTCGATGCTGGTTGTGGTGAAGGATATTATTTTGACTTTCTCTATAACTCGCTGACGATGAAGCCGGCAGCGACTAAGCTGTCATTCATCGGGCTGGATATCTCGAAAGACGCCATCATCCAGTCAACGAAGCGAAATAAACAGATCAGCTGGATCGTCGGCACGAACAGACAACCGCCTATACGTGATGAGAGCGTCGATATCATCTTATGTCTATTTGGTTTCTTCAGTGCTGATGGATTTAACAAGGTATTAAAACCCGGGGGCAGGATCATACTCGTCGATCCTGGACCTGAGCATCTTAAAGAGCTGAGACAGATCATCTATCCTGAGATTAAAAAAGCAGATACAGTTGAAACTTTCCATGCAGTAAATAATGATTTTCAGCAGATCGATAGTGAAAAACTTCAGTTCAAAACAAAGATATCTGATAATGCGTCAATTAATGATTTACTCATCATGACACCGCATTTTTACCGTGCATCTAAAGAAGGCAGGGAAGCAGCATGTGAACTGTCAGCTATCGAAATAACGGTAGATGTGATCTTCAGGCTTCTGGAAAAAAACAGGCCATGAATCACCGGTCATTCTCTACGGTAGATTCTCCTGTATTAGAACTTATAATACGCTCACTAACTAAAAATCACGATTTATGGTGTTCTCATGATCAAATCAATCACTAAAATTTTGCTCACAGGCTTTATCACATTATTACCGGTGATACTGACCATCTACCTGTTGTACTGGCTGGCCGTGTCATCAGAAAACGTCATGGGCACTGCACTGCGCTGGGTATTACCCAATGCGACCTATTTCCCCGGACTGGGGATGATCGCGGGTCTCATCGTAGTATTTGTCGTCGGCCTACTGATGAAGGCCATCCTGATCCGTCAGATTTTTTCGTTCGGTGAAAAAATCCTGTACCAGTTACCGTTGATAAAAACCGTGTATCGCGCGATGCGTGACCTTTTCGATTTCTTTACTCCGAAAGAACAGGGGCTTGGTGAAGTGGTCGCTGTAACCTATAACGGTGCGGAGATGATCGGTTTCGTCACTCAGACAGATGAGAAAAAATTACCAGAATCATTTCGCGAGCAGGATAAAGTCCTTGTCTACCTTCCTATGAGTTATATGATCGGTGGTTTTACCGTATTCATCCCGCGCGAACACGTACGACCTGTAAAAATGACTATGGAAGAAGCCATGCGCTTCGCTCTGACAGCAGGTATCACGGGTAAGAACGCAGACTGATATCTATATTACGAGTAATAGTATTCGAAAACCAGATAACTGTCTCGTCCATACCTGCATGTTTAGATGTCATCGTTCGCTCTCAGGATCCAGCAGCTCATCGATGGAGGGTGAATACCCTCATGACTACAATCAAGACTGGCAATGTGATTATCAACCAGCTCATCGAACCGCCATGTGCTGCAACGACGATTTCCGTCTCAACAGGGTACCAGGCAATCTCACGAGGGCTATCATCATAGCTGTCCTCCAATGGTAAAGCGCTTAACGATGCATCATCGTAAGGACCGTAACTGGTCAGCCAGACATCTGTTTCTGCATCGTAGATCTCGATTCGTAGATCGTAGTAACCAGCAGGGTAGCCATCAGCCAGCTCTGTTTCGATGATAAAAGTATCCATCTCGCTATCACCGTGGATATGATAATTATCACTGCTGGCATAATAATTCCATGGGCCACCTTCATAACTAAGATATAACCTTGCATAGATGAATGAAGTATCAAAGATCGTATCGGCATCGATAGCAACACTATAACGGTGAAAATAACCGTCATAATCAAAGTCACTGATCAGCTCAGTCGACACATCGTAAACGGCCACGTCACCATGACTGCTATATTCAGTGGTTATAATATGTGCGGCCATCACCGTTGATTCCTCGCGAAAGCCCTGGCTTTTAAGTGCTGGAAGGTTTTCTATATCAGCCTGTTTTAACAGCACGTCTTTTGAGGCTACATCGAGTTCTGCGTCTTTGCTGAAAGTCACCGATCTGGTGCTACGTAACTCTCCACTTTCTTCAGCCATTACTGGAGTAGTTAGCAATACTAGTGCAGCGCATGTAGTTAAAGATAGAACCTGTTTTTTGATTGCTGTTGATGACATCGACGTCTCCCGTATTGTTAAACAAAGTATTCAAAACACGGGACTATTACATCATCATGCAGCTGAACAGCTGCTGAACAAAACGACGGAGATCGTTAGATTTATTATTACAGTACGATATGTACTTCGGCACCACCAGACTGGCTTTTCGTCATCTTTAAACTGCCATGATATGCGTCGACAATATTCTGCACGATGGAAAGGCCGATGCCATGGCCTGCTATCGACTGGTCCGCACGCACGCCACGTTTGAGGATATCATCGATTTTGCTCTGAGCCACCCCGGGACCATCATCACTGATACTAATATGACACTTCCCCTCATCGCTGGAAGCCCTTATCTCGATCTGGTGTTCAGTCCATTTAAATGCATTCTCAAGAAGGTTACCCAGGACTTCCATCAGGTCACCTTCATCACCTTTGAAGATCGTATCCTTTTCGATATTTATCGTGACATTGATCGACTTATCCTGGTGGACCTTATGTAATGACTTCAGGATGCGTTCGATAATGCAGCTAACATCGACAGATTTTCCAATGCTGGCAGCTCCCGCTGTTGCTGCACGTTGCAACTGGTACTCGACGATCGAGTTCATGCGGGTTATCTGCTCCTGCATCGAATCATCTGATTTATTGTCTTTATGACTGGCTAAAGCGCTCTGCAAAACAGCGAGTGGAGTCTTAAGGCTATGCGCCAGGTCTCCGAGTGCATTCCGGTAACGTGTCTTCTGATCGCGCTCCTGCTGTAACAGGATATTGATGTTATCGGTCAGACGTTCGATCTCCTGTGGGTAATCTTCTTTTATCTGCTGCTGCTCGCCGCTCTCGATAAGGCTTAATTCTCTGCCGACCTTACGCAAGGGAGATAAGCCCCAGCGTAAGATCACGGCCTGGGTGACTAGCAGTAATACTGCCATGGCCACGAGCCAGGAAAGCAGTGTGGTACGATATTCTGTAAGCTGTCTATCGAACGATTGCAGGTCAGTGACGATATTGAATGTCAGTGCCAGGTCCCTGTTATCCGTCGCCCAGCTGACGCCATAGACAAAACTGTAGAACTCCACTGCATCGACAGTCGTTTTGATAAAACGCTGCTTACCGCTCTGTAGTGCTATCGGCTTTGGTAGTTTTGCACCGAGAACAGAAGATGAGCTCCACATTGCATTACCATCCTGATCGGTCACGTATGCATATACGCCGGAACTAGGTAGACCGAGCAGGGCGTCAAGCTCACTGGAAGGCATGCTCACTCCGTTATCATCGACATCGGCAGCAGCCATCAAGGCATATAGCTGGCTGGTCAACTTGTCACGCAGAGCGCTTTCACTGCTATCGACATAAGCTCGTTCCAGCGTGACGGCTGTCAGACTGATAAAGATCACCAGTACCAGTGTCGCACTCAGGATAATTCGAAGATTGAGAGACATTTGATCGAGTTCGTATAAGCTTGCTAACTACGGCTATCGCACAGGGTAAAACGATAACCGCGATTACGTAAGGTTTCTATCGGTTTGAGTGTCCCCTCGGGATCCAGTTTCTTTCGCAACCTTCCTATCAGAACTTCTATTACATTGCTGTCCCGATCATCATCATGCGGGTAAAGGTAGTCTGAAAGCCGAGCCTTCGATACGGCTTCGTTCGAATGGCGCATCAGGTATTCCAGCATACGATATTCAAAGGCAGTAGCTTCAACTATTTCATCGTTCAGCAGTACCTGCTGGGTGCCCAGGTTCAGTGAAACAGGACCGCATTGTAGCTCGCTGGTCGGTGAACCCGTAGCGCGACGTAACAGGGCTTTTACCCTGGCTAGCAGCTCTTCCATCTGGAAAGGTTTGACCAGGTAATCATCGGCACCGGCCTCCAGGCCTTCTACCTTTTCCTGCCAGCGGCTTCGAGCGGTCAGTATCAGTACCGGAAGCGTGCTGCCTTGTTCGCGTAATTTCTGGATGATCTCTATACCACTTAATCCAGGCAGACCGATATCGACGATAGCTGCGTCAAGCGGATATTCGGTAGCAAAAAAATAGCCTTCATTACCATCAGCGCTGCAGTCTACAGAATATGATTCTGCTTCGAGAGCAGTCCTGATATCTGCCTGCAGGTTCAGTTCGTCTTCTATTACAAGGATACGCATTTTATCTTTCGGAGAGGATTTTTCCAGATTCAGCATCAACAGTGATAATGCGAACTTCACCACTATCATTCAGGGTCTTCACCTGGTAGATATTACCTTTGAGTTTAACTGCGAGTACGCGACCCGGGTAATACTGCTGTGCGATATTGACTGCCTGTTGTTTACTGACATTGATCTCTGGTTCTGCCAGCGCAGCACCTCCTGAAAATAGAGTAAGCGCTAATGTGAATGCGAGTAAGGGATTTTTGAGTATTTTTTTCATGTACACAGCCATATAAGTTCAACTAGTGAAGCTTACACTGAACTAGTACGAGTCACAAAATCGAAGCAGAAACATATACCGGCTGAGAACCTCATGAATAAGCAGGTCGACAGCCGGTATGGTTACTGCTAGTCACGTAAGATGATATCGAATCTATCAGTATGAAGGCCAACCATGAAGCGAAGGTCATCAAAGCCGACATAATGATCATGATGATTCACGACATTGTGACTATGCGAATGTCCTCTATAGCCGTGTCTATGGTTGTCCCGGTGCGCATGATTATTATGGCTTTTGTGTTTATGGCCATTATGGCTGCTGTAGTACTTGCGACTTCGATCCTTGTGTCCTTTTCTGTGGTCATTTCTGTTATACCTATGCTCTTTATATCGTTTAGTATATTTACCTGTATTGTTATGTGATTTATCAGCCTGATGAGAAAATTGCTGTGTAATATTACCTTTATGCCCATCTCGGTCACCTTTATCAGCCATCGCAGCATTAGATGAAAGAGCGAGCCCTAATGCCAGGATACCGATTACAGGCAAGCTTTTAATCGTAGATCTAATATTCATTGTTAATCTCCAGATAGTTTCATTAAACCGGGTTGTTTCCCGATGACTGTAATTTATCGCCTGCTGGCTGAATGAAAGCTGAACGAATAAACTATTTGAAGATAAATAACTTAACGACGTATCTGATCCGAGATAATTGTGTAAAAATTGATATGAATTAAATATCAGTTAACAAATTAGAAATACACTATTCACATTATGAATAAAGACGAATTACGCCAACGTTTAATGGACAAGGGCATCAACCACGATGATATGGCTGCAGACCCGGTACAGCAGTTTGAACAGTGGTATGCAGAGATAATAGATGCCGAGGTACATGAACCTGGTGCCATGTCACTTGCTACGGTCGATGAAGACGGCCAGCCATGGCAACGCATCGTTTTGTTAAAACTGTTCGATGAGAATGGTTTCGTCTTTTTTACAAATTACGAGAGTCGAAAAGCAGGCCAGATATGCTGTTAATGCAAACGTCAGCCTGTTATTTCCCTGGCACATCCTCGGTCGTCAGGTAAAGATAACCGGCCAGGCAGAAAAGATATCGACTGCTGAGTCACTAAAATATTTTGTTACAAGGCCACGTGGCAGCCAGATCGGTGCCTGGGCATCACATCAGAGTCAGATGATTAATTCCCGCTCTATCCTGGAGTCGATGGTCGACAAGATGAAGCAGAAATATGAAAACCAGGAAGTTCCGCTACCGCCATTCTGGGGAGGGTATCGTGTCACGCCGAAGACGATAGAGTTCTGGCAGGCAAGAGAGAGTCGACTGCATGACCGCTTTATTTACCGTAGAGATGAGGCTGGTGAGTGGTCAAATAATCGACTTGCCCCGTAGTAGCTTATAACCCGGCAGCTATAACAATAATTCTTCATCTATACGGTGATACCGTCCTGCGGCCTCGATAAGTGAGTTCGCAGTCAGTGCCGGTACACCGTATACTTCTGTATTGATACCGTAATCATTATTTATTTTATCGAGTAACAGGTCGAAGTCTCCATCACCAGAGAGTAATACCACCGTATCAACATCTCTGGCAGCCTCCATTACATCGATGGTAATACCGACATCCCAGTCACCTTTTGCTGAACCGTCACTGCGCTGTATGTAAGGCTTAAGTTTTATGGTAAAGCCGATATGTCTGAGAGCATCCTGAAACTTCTTTTGTCGATCATCATCGCGTTGGATAGCATAAGCATTGGCGATAATGATTTCGCCCTGTTTGGATAATCGTGTCCAAAATTTTCTGTAATCAAACTGACGACTATACATATCACGAGTTGTGTAATAAATATTTTGTACATCGACGAAAATGGCAATTTTTCTCATGGATGGAATCCAAACCTACAGTTAATCCTGTAAGTTTCGGATTATACAGAATATATAAATATGATATTGATCAATGCGACTGTTTCAACATATTGTTACACTAAAAAACATTACGTAGGCGCGCAGGCTTTATTTATGGCTTCAGGGTTGCTTATGACAAATCATGTTCATTTTGAAAACATAACACAGGAGTTCTAAATCATGAATTCAAAAATTAAAACCGCCATTGGTAGCATTTTTCTGTCAGTAGCCGTTGCAGCTGCATCAAACGTATTTGCTAAAGGCGGTGGTGGTCAAGGTGGTGGCTATAACAAAGGCAGCCAGGGTGGTTATGGGCAGGGTGGCCAAAGTTACGACCGTGGCGGACAGGATCGATACGGTCAGGGTTATGCTCGCGGTGGTCAAGGTGGCCAGGGCGGTCAGGGTTATAGTCGTGGTGGTCAAGGTGGTCAAGGTGGTCAGGGTTATGGTCGCGGTGGTCAAGGCGGCCAGGGCGGTTACGGACAGGGTGGTCAAGGAAGTGGCGCAGGTAACCAGGGTAATCCTAACCAGTACCAATACCAGCATCAGTACCGTTATCGTAATGGCCGTGGTATGGGAAGTGGTGGCCAGGGTAGTCAGCAGAACGCTCCACTACCAGCACCAGCACCAGCACCAATAATACCGCAAGGTACATAGGTTCTACTGTATTTCAAAGGGCCATAAACAAAAACGGCAACCATTATGGTTGCCGTTTTTTTTCCACGATAAATATTTCTATGATGCCTTGCGTTTCCCTTGATCTAATTCCTGGCTAGCCAGGTATTCTTCATAAGTACCACGGAAATCAACAAGACCTTTTGGTGTCATTTCGATGACCCGTGTAGCCAATGACGATACGAATTCACGGTCATGACTGACGAAGAACAGGGTGCCTGGATAATTTTCCAGTGCCAGGTTCAGGGATTCGATGGACTCCATATCGAGATGGTTAGTCGGCTCATCCATCAGCAGGATATTGTTTTTCTGTAACATCAGCTTGCCAAACAGCATACGTCCCTGTTCACCACCTGAGATAACGCTGACTTTTTTGTTGATATCATCAGATGAGAACAGCAGACGTCCAAGTGTACCTCGGATAGACTGTTCGTCATCGCTATCTTTGCCCCAATAACTCATCCAGTCGATCAATGTTTTATCTTCTTTGAAGTCAGAGGCGTGATCCTGTGCATAATAACCTAGCTGCGAGTTCTCAGACCATTTAACTGTACCCGCAGAAGGTTCCAGATCTCCATAAAGACATCTCAATAATGTTGTTTTACCGATACCGTTAGGGCCGATGATAGCGATACGCTCACCGACCTCGACCATCATATCGAGATTTGCGAATAGATAATCACCATCATCATATCCCTTTGTCAGGCCTTCAACTTCAAGTGCCAGTCGATGCAGTTTTTTCTCTTCTTCAAAAATGATGTAAGGGTTTTGCCGACTTGATGGTTTCACTTCTGCCAGTTGTATCTTGTCGATCTGTTTCGCACGGGAAGTAGCCTGCTTGGATTTTGATGCGTTTGCAGAGAAGCGGCTAACAAAACTTTTCAGTTCGGCGATCTGTGCTTTCTTCTTGGCATTTTCAGACTGCAGACGTTCTTTAACCTGTGTTGCAGCTGTCATGTATTCATCATACGAACCCGGGTAGATACGTACTTCACCATAATCCAGGTCAGCCATGTGCGTGCAGACACTGTTCAGGAAGTGACGGTCATGCGAGATGATGATCATGGTACAGTTACGGGCATTCAAGGTGTCTTCCAGCCAGCGGATAGTATTGATATCAAGGTTATTGGTCGGCTCGTCTAACAACATGATGTCAGGTTCGGAGAACAGTACCTGTGCCAGCAGGACACGTAGCTTCCAGCCCGGTGCAACTTCGCTCATCGGACCATAGTGCTGCTCGATCGGAATACCAACACCCAGTAACAATTCACCGGCACGTGCTTCTGCAGAGTAACCGTCCATCTCAGCAAATTCAGCTTCCAGGTCACCGGCACGTATACCATCTTCTTCGCTCATCTCGGGATTTGCGTAGATCGCATCTTTTTCAGATTTGACCGCCCATAATTCTTCGTGCCCCATGAGAACAGTGTCGATGACGTTGAATTCTTCATACGCGAACTGATCCTGTTTCAACTTGCCGATACGTTCGTTCGGGTCCTTTGACACATTACCAGCAGTCGGCTCAAGGTCACTACCCAGGATTTTCATGAAGGTCGATTTACCGCAGCCATTGGCACCTATCAGACCATAACGATTACCTTCGCCAAATTTCACAGAGACGTTTTCAAATAGTGGCTTGGGGCCAAATTGCATAGTTAGATTTGCAGTTATTAACATTGTTCTATTCCGAATATATTGTTTATTTAATACGATGTTTATTAATTGCGGACGTTATTCCACGGCATCCTGCTAGGCAGCATCCCTGGTACGATTATGGTTACTCGTACGTTTCTTATTGTTAGTGCGTTTTTTCCATGGCGACGGCGAATTGTTTCCCGCAGCATTATCAGTAGTAGCATTTCTCCTGGCATTCTTGCCTGGTCTGCCAGCTTTATTACGAGGAGCTCGTTTCTGTTGTTGCTGACCTCGTCCTTTATTTATGGGCTCTGCTTTTATCGATGGGTCAGGGTCATAACCTTCGATCACGTCTTTAGGGATCTCGCGCTTGATGAGTTTCTCGATATCCTTCAGCAGTTTCAGCTCATCGACGCAGACCAGTGACATGGCTTCACCTTCATTGCCGGCACGACCGGTACGGCCGATACGATGTACGTAATCTTCCGCAACATTGGGTAACTCAAAATTCACCACATGCGGAAGCTGATCTATATCGATACCGCGTGCAGCGATGTCGGTCGCAACCAGTACACGCACTTTGCCGGCTTTAAAATCGGCCAGTGCACGGGTACGTGCACCCTGGCTCTTGTTACCATGGATCGCAACAGCGGTAATGCCATCCTTGTTCAGTTGTTCGGCGAGTCGATTGGCGCCATGTTTGGTACGGTTGAACACCAGTACCTGCTGCCAGTTGTTCGAACCTATCAGGAAAGAGAGTAGTTCACGTTTACGACTTTTGTCGACGGGGTGTATGACCTGTGTGACGGTATCGGTTGCTGAGTTCTGTCGAGCCACTTCGATGAGTACAGGATCTTTTAGCAAACCATTGGCAAGTTGTTTAATTTCATCAGAAAAAGTGGCTGAGAACAGTAATGTCTGCTTCTTCTTAGGAACCAGCGCCAGCACTTTTTTGATATCGTGAATAAAACCCATGTCTAACATGCGGTCAGCTTCATCGAGCACCAGGATATCAACTTGTGAAAGATCGACAGAGCGTTGTCCGACATGATCGAGCAGTCGCCCTGGAGTTGCTACCAGTATATCGACACCTTTGATCAGCTTCATCTTCTGTGGGTTGATGCTGACACCACCAAATACGACTGTAGAGCGTAATGCCAGGTGCTTACCGTAATCACGGACACTATCTGATACCTGTGCTGCCAGTTCACGGGTTGGGGTCAGTATCAGTGCACGCAGTGGACGGCGTCCTTTGCGTGGCACATCAGTCTCTACCAAACGTTGTAGCAAGGGCAGGGTGAAACCTGCGGTTTTACCGGTACCTGTCTGCGCGCCACCCATCAGGTCGCGACCTTGCAGGACAACAGGAATAGCCTGTTTCTGTATCGGAGTGGGAGAGCTATAACCTTTTTCAGATACAGCACGGAGTAATTCAGCCATAAGGCCGAGGGATTCAAATGACATTGTAATATTCTCTAAGGATCGGCCCGCCCAATACACTTAAGTTTGGGTCGGTCCAGGCGGAAACGTGTTAGTTCCAGGGTAAGCGGTAATAGATTACTGCTCTAAAAATACAGGTGCAGACCGAAGTGCACCAGAAGTTGAACGCGGATTATACATGAACTTACCTGATAAATGCGACTAAATATTAATATTTACTAATATGAGGCACCTTTGCTGTCCACAGTAATTAGTAAATTACGCTTTATCCTATTGACTAGTGTGCGCTTACCAGATAATTTGCACGGCGAATTTATAATAACTCACAAAAAACCCAGGAAATAACTATGAAATATCCTGCACGTTTAATACTTGCTTGTACAACATTATTCTTCGTCATCAGCAGTACCGTATATGCTGCTGATAATTCACCGGTACTATCTCGTATTCAGAAATCTGGGAAACTGGTTCTCGGTACATCGGGAACCATGCCGCTCATGTCTGAAAAGACCATGACTGGTGAGGTCATCGGTTACGATATCGATATGGCAAATGCTCTCGCTGAAAGCATGGATGTAGAACTGGTAACAAAAGTTCTACCATTCGAAGAACTGATACCGGCCCTGGAAAGTGGCAAGGTCGATATCGTGCTATCAAATATGACGATGACTGTAGATAGAAATATGCGTGTTGCTTTTGTCGGCCCGTATTTTGTTTCAGGAAAATGTCTGATCACTAAAGAAGAGACCATGGCTAAAGCTGACGAAGCGGCCGACTTAAAAGAGGCTGACCTGACGATGGCCGTGGTCAAAGGTACCACCAGTGAAAACTTTGTAAAAGAGCTGCTACCGGAACTCAAACGTATACCGGTTGCAGATGCCGATGAAGGCACAAACCTGGTCGCAAACGGTAAAGCTAAAGCCATGCTTACAGATTTCCCGATCTGTTTGAGCGTGATGAAACGTTACCCTGACAGTGGTTTCCAATCAGTGGTTTCACTGCTGACATATGAGCCTATTGGAATCGCATTACCAGCGAATGATCCACTATTCGTTAACCTGGCTGAGAACTTCCTGGTTCGTGCTGAAAATGTCGGTGTAACCACAGCCCTGACACTCAAGTGGTTCGGCAACGCCAAGCTCACAGCTATCGCAGAGTAGTAAGTAGACACTATCGACTCAAGGACGAGTCCTGAGTGATGCTCAGACAGTCATACTGTGATACTACGAAGTACTCAGCATCATAAACTATCAAGGTATTCTTTCTGCCATTGCAGGTATAAAGAGTGCGCGTGTTCTGCGAAACTTTCTCTATCGTTAAAACCATCTGACCGGATGGCATCAAAAACATAATAATTGACCTGGTTATTATCTGATTTAAATATCTGCCAAAGCTTTTTAACCAGAGGCTCATCCTGCCATACAAAAGCTTGCTGATCGATATATTGCAGAAACACTGGCAAGATCGGTATGCCTGTCTGTAACGATATCTCAAATGCACCAGTATGAAACTTCTCGAATATACGAGCACCTTTGCAGCCGCCTTCGGGGAATATAACGATATTCTTACCAGATTTCACCGCTTCAGACAGTGCCTCCTTAGCCGCCTGACGAGAACTCGCGCTGCTCCGGGCAACATAGATCGTTCCAGCATAATCACTGATGCGTCCAAGAACTAACCAGTCTCGGACACCGGCCTTGGCAAGTGGATAGATGTCAAACAGGGCCGGGACAGCAAAGTCTTCCAGTGCCGACGGGTGGTTTGCTATCAGGATGAACTGCTCAGGCAATGGTTGTATGTTTTTATGAATCAGCTTTAGATCAACGTCTAATGACTTTACGAAGAGGCGGCACCAGAAACGGGCGAGGAAATGGTAGTAACGTCCAGAAAATGTTCGTGGCAGATGCGATAGTACGTACAGTATGACACTCAGGATGATGAGCAAAAGCCAGGTGATGGGCAATACAATGAGGTTTTTTATGAATTTAAACATCCATCGCTCCCTTGCCCAGGTAATACCTTATAGACAGTTGATTATTCTAATCCCGTCTTCGACTCTGGTTCTTTCTTCTGTTACGCGAAACGTTTTCACCGAGATGGGTGATCAGGGGAAAGCTTACATCACTGATCTTACGCCAGTCTCCTCGGCGTGACTTTAAAACATTATTCTGCTGTTCGATAGTTTTACTGTCTTTCATATCTTTTTGAAGATGTAATAGACGTTCCATTTTTGCCAGGTCTTTGTCGCTCAGGTCCATGGCAGCGTCGACCCAGATATCGACGATATCAGACAGATTCTGACGCGTGATAGGGTGCACGATCTGACGGATCTTTTTGATCGAACGGATAGTATTATGTGACTGGTTATGACTCTTTAAATAATCTTCTATCGCCTGTTCACCCTCACCATCTTTAGCCAACACATCGATTACCCCCATATCATAGAGTTCTTCAGCAGTATATGTCTTGCCACTGAGGATAATCCGTTCTGCTAGTGCTGATCCAATCCTGCGAGTGAGAAGGTTATACGCACCCATGCCGGGAAAAAGATTAAACAGGATCTCCGGGAATCCCATCTTTGAGCTTCGCTCAGCAACGATGACATCACTGGACAGAGCCATTTCAAAACCACCGCCCAGGGCCTGACCCTGTATCAGAGAAACGGTGGTGATCGGCAGGTCGAGGTTATCGATGTTACTGTGCAGTAAATTAATACACTTATATGCATAGTTTCTCAGCCTTTCGATCTGACGATTTACGATACATTGTTTAAACAAGCCAAGATCACCACCAAGATTGTAGATGCCGGGTGTTTTAGACGCCAGGATGAGATGGCGGAACGGCCAGATGTTATCCGGATGTTGAGTTTTGTATGTGGTGGTGAGCTGATATTGCAGTTGTACAAGCTCATCGATAAGCGTGGTATTCAGGCAAGGGCGCGGCTCCGGCTGCATCCAGCACCAGATAGCACTGGTATCAGGGTCATAGCGCGTACTGAACTGAGTATATTCTTTATATGTACTGCTGGCTTTGCTCTCGGGTTCTTTTACCTGCTCTTCGGCAGCTACTTCATGGTCAATCTTCACTGGATTTACCTTTATTATTATAAAATCGATATAAGTTGCACCCATATATTGGCAATTTTTACTTAAAACAGCAAATTAATTTTTATTTTAATAATATTTACAATCTACTTGAAATATATGAAAAAAATCATGGACGAATGTCCGTTAAATACGTATTATTAAGAGATTCTATTAGTACATGCTGTATTGATTTATTTTCTGCGTACTGAAAGGAATAGGCTCTATGGATGTTAATGGACTAGGCGGGATTTAGTTATCTTGTGAGCAACTCAGTTGATAGGCTATACGTTATTAAATAACTATTACCTGAAGTAAAACTATGATTTTTAATAAAGTAGCACAAATTATTGCCACAATTTCCCACTGTAAAATAGAAGACATTAAACCAGAGTCTGAATTGATGACACTGGGAATAGACTCTCTAAAAGCGATTACCGTCATATTCGAGCTTGAAGAAGCATTTGATGTCGAAATTCCAAATGAAGTTATTCCTTCCATCGTCACAGTTAGTGACATCGTGAACAGGTTGAAAGGCATTCATCACTAAAAAACTTTTAGTCGAGCCTAATACAATGAGTCACCGAGTAATGATCACTGGTCTGGGTGTTGTTTCAGCATTTGGTTTAACCCTGGATGAGTTTTGGCAAGGTATCAGTAACGGTCATTGTGCCATTAAACCTTTTACACCATTAGAAGGTGTAAAAATTTCTATCGGCGCAAGAGTGCCTGATTACGATGAAACTGAACTATTTTCTGCTGATGAACTTCCCCTGTTAGACAGGTTTTCACAATTGGCTATATTGGCTGCTAATCAGGCAGTCATTGATGCTGGATTGGAAAACGATGAATGCCTTCTTAATGCTGCTGCAATAATAGGCAGTGGCGGTGGTGGCAAGCACACTGATGAAGAAGGCTATAAAAAACTCTATAAAAATAATCGTCCACGAGTTCACCCACTCTCGATTCCCAAGGGTATGCACAGTGCGGTGGCGAGCAGTGTAAGTAAACACCTGGGTATAAAAGGCCCAGTATTCTCTGTTGCAAGCGCATGTTCATCAGGAGCACATGCGATTATTCAGGCCAGCATGATGATTCAACTAGGTCTGGTTGATGTGGCCGTGGTTGGCGCTACCGATGCACCGTTTCCCTATGGTTTATTAAAAGCCTGGGATGCTATGCGTGTGGTTTCGAACGATGTATGCCGTCCTTTCAGTAAAAATCGTAACGGCATGAGCCTGGCTGAGGGTGCCGGTATCCTGGTACTCGAATCTGAAGAACATGCTAAACAGCGTGGTGCACGAATCTATGCAGAAATTGCCGGTTATGCTATGTCATCAGATGCCGGACACATCACTCGCCCGGATGTCGATAATATCGCGCAAACAATTAAAAACGCGCTACAGAATGCCGATATGAATATTGAAGACGTAGACTATGTCAATGCACACGGTACAGGAACGCAATCAAATGATCTGGCTGAGACGCAGGCACTCCACCAGGTCTTTGGCGATCATGCCAAAGATCTTGCAGTGTCATCTACCAAGTCTATGCACGGTCATGCTTTGGGTGCATCCAGTGCAATAGAGCTCATTGCTACAGCACTGACGATACATCACGGCTTGATTCCACCCACGGTTAATATAACTGAAGTGGATGAGGAATGTGATCTGGACTATGTAGCGAATGATCCACGCCAGCAAAAAGTCGATGTTGCTATATCCAACTCCTTTGCTTTTGGTGGTTTGAACGCGATAATGGTGTTAAAGGCCAGTGTTGGTTAAACACTAATATTTAGCGTGCTGTTGAGTGATGTTCAACCTGTCAGCAGCCAGCCAGTTAAGAACACCATGCACATCAAGTGGCTTGCTATAGAGGTAGCCCTGCACGATGACGCCATTTAGCTGTTTGATCTTATCGAGTTCAGCTTCTGTCTCAACGCCTTCAAAAACATTTTTCATACCGAGGCTAGTGCTCATATTCACGATAGCTTTTACGATGTTTTCGAGAGTCATATTACTATCGATATTGCTGATAAAGCTCTGGTCAACTTTAATGCAATCGATCGGCAGTCGGGTTAGGTAGCTCATCGAAGTATAACCTGTACCAAAATCATCTAATGCGATCGAACAGCCAGACTTATTTAGCTCACTCAAAAAAACTTCGGTGGTTTCAAAATCATTTATCAGTAGAGATTCCGTTATCTCAAATTCAATACAGGCAGGGTTGATGCCTGATGTAATGATCTCATTATTAATAAAATCTACCAGAGCAATATCACCACATTGAAGTGCTGATAGATTTATCGAAATCGAAAGATCTCTGGTCTTGCCTGATCGTACAAACTCGATCACCTCTTTAATGACCCATTTGCCGACAGAATAGATCAAGCCAGTTTCTTCGAGCAGTGGTACAAACTGGTCAGGACCGATAGTACCGAGGTTTTTATTGGACCAGCGGAGAAGTGCCTCAAAACCAACTGTTTGCCCCGTCAAACAGTTAACCTGCGGCTGGTAAGCCATATGGAATTCATCCCGTTCAAGGGCCGTATGCAGTTCATTTTCCAGGATAAGGCGCTCACGTAATCTGTTTGACATGCTTTCATCATAGAATTGCAAACGGTTACCGCCACTCTTTTTAGCATTAAACATTGCTGTATCAGCATTTCTGACCAGTTCTACAGCTGATTCCCCATCATTTGGGTAGACACTAATACCGATACTGGCGCCGATATGTATCTTATGTGAATCGATCTCGAATATGTTTGTCAGGTTCTCGATCAGCTTCTGGGCGATCAAAATTGCTTCGTCGCTATTCTGCATACGTTTTATGACAACGACAAATTCATCACCGCCATTACGTGAGATGGTGTCTTCCTTACGTAATGTATGTAGTAGACGTTTAGCAACTTCCTGAATTAATTTATCACCGATATGGTGGCCCAGGCTGTCATTGATAGCCTTGAACCGGTCAAGGTCAAGGAACAGGATGCCCAGTTTTTCATTGTTGCGATGTGCCGTCTCGATGGTGTCATTAATACGGTCGATCAGCAGGTTCCTGTTTGGCAGATTGGTGAGCTCATCATGATAAGCGATATACTCGAGGCTTTCTTCGGCCTTTTCCTTGTCTGAGATCTCTTTTACCAGGGATTCATTAATGTTTTCCAGTTGTATCGTTCTTGCTCTTACCTTATCTTCGAGATCGCGCTTACTATCTTCTAATAAGACCTGTGTGCGTGTTCTGTTAATTACTTCATCATTAAGATCGTTGATCAGTTCTTTATTTTTTAAATTGAGCAGCATCTCGCGCTTATGGCCACGGCTTACTTTTAGACTGGTAGATATCATTATTATAATAAATACAAAAAATGCGGCGGCCATGTATGAACTGATACTATTATTCTGAATTGCCAATACAGCAAAGATACAGACTGCTTGAGGTGTTATATAAGCGACATATGCAGGCACCCATATCGATAGTGTCGCGAGACTACCTGCGATCATCCCAAAGTTAATCAGGAAAACCATATTTCTGATAACTGAATCATCATGTGCTGATTGCATAAGTGCAAACAAACCCCATGCAATACCTATGACAAATGTTAGAGAGAGATGAATTCCAAGATATAATTTAACATTCTTACTACACACTCGTAGATATTCATCTGAAAATAGAATACGAACAACCGATAGGAATGTGACAGCGATACTCAGCAACAACGCATTTTCCTGGTGGTGTGTACCAAATAAAAGCGCATACACTAGCCATGCTGCAAATATGTTCGCTAATCCACCTGATCGTGTCGCTTCAAAAAGAGGATTGACCTGTTTTTGCAACAAGTCAGAATCTAATTGTGTGAATTTTTTAAACATAGAAATGCAAAATTATTTTTACCAATTACCTATTACAAATTAATACTTGCTGTAATAATTTAAGTACGCAAAAAACTCATTTACATTTTGGGTGCGTTACAACTGAAAAGATGTTGTTTCAGAAAGATAAGAATAGACTAAATATCTGTTTATTGTTGGATTTTTTCTAGACAACAATAACTGACAACATGTAATGTAATACATTCAATAAAAGATATATGTTACTGTATTTAAAGTATTTAATGGATTATCTCAGCATATAACTGAATTATCTCCTTGGATAGACATATATAGAAAAATATATGCTGCGCATTCTTCGGCAAATGAACCTACACGAAAAAAAAACCCTGCAAGGCAGGGTTTTTTTCAGATGCTGACAATCATTATCTAGTTCGAAACGTCATTACCGATATTCCCATCTTTCATCTGAGAAGGCAGATCCTGTGCGTTGTCCTGCATCTGGTCACCCATGTCTATCGGGTTGGGTACTGAGACTTCAGGCGCCGTCCAGCCGCCAGGCATCTCACCCATACGGCTCGGCGAATTGATCATATCGTCCCAGCTATTCTCCCAGTTGTTCTTACTCGGGCTCATCCATGAACTTGGACCGCTTTTTCCCCAGAACTTGTTACCACCCCAGCGATTATTGCTTCTGCGGTTGTCTCTGTATGGGTTATAACCTGGAGTATAAAATGCTGATGGTCCGTTATATCCAGCAGGTGGCCGTGGCGCTGGAGCGCCCCTGTAATAAGGTTCAGTTCGCTGCACCTGGCGTTGTGCAGGGGCAGGATTACGAGGTGCGGGGGTGCCTCTATAAGGGCCTGTCGGAGGAGGCGGTGTGTTACTGTCAGTATTGTACTGTGGGTAATTATTTCCCGGATAACCTGAGTTGTTTACTGGAGGCGCGGAGGGCGCGGGACGTTGTGCATTACGATCAGGCCAGCTAGGCGCCTGCCAGTATGGGTTAGCTGGCTGACCTGGTGCCCAGGTACGCCCGCTATCGTTATTGGCCTGCGCAGTGAAAGTGCATGTACTAAAAGCAAAGGTCAATGCTGCAATTGATAATTTCTTTACGCTCATTATTCTCTGTACTCCAAATAAGATTATGATTGTATCTACCAGCCAATATTTTATTGGCTGGCATCGGGTTTCCTATATTAGCCTTGTATCAGGTGTTGTTCCAGTAAAAAGTGTAGACGATACCATGATTTGACCGGACGCCTTGAACACCCTGATTACACTGGATTTTTCTATTTAACTTTACTCGAAGAAGGACTGAACCAGTCTGAAAATTTAAAATCACTTTTATACGTGATCTGTTCTGCTGAATCCTGCTTGCTTTTAAGATGCGCGATATAGGTCGACATGAAGTGGTTATTTATATGCTGCTCACTGGGCATATCATTTAAAAAGTCAGTCGCACGTATCATGCTATCGATGCCTGTCAGTACAGAATACTGGTTATTTTTGAACAGGATGATCTCCGTTCCCTGGTGCCAGAAAATACTCAGGTTCATCATCTCCATCGGGTCAAGCGGCGGGACGAGTGGCACGATATCTTTCGGGGTAACCAGTCGTTTCACATCCAGGTGCTTAAATGCTCGAGTACCTGAGATATTGGTCACTTTTGGCTGGCCAAAAGTTATGACTTCGCCGATCGAGTGGCCATGCGCATCCAGCATCATAGCTATGATCAGAGCGGCTGCACCGCCCAGGCTGTGACCTATGGTGTTGATCGTATAACCCGGAGTCAATTCTGGCAGAATCTGCTGGTATATATCTCTCGCCGAGAGTAGAAAACCCTGGTGGATATCGATACCGGTAATCTTGTCTGGCACCAGGACAAATGCCGCATCAACGACAACGTTTTCAACATTGGAAGTACCTCGCACAGCGATGATATGCTGTCTCAATTTATCATTGGTGGCAATGACATAACCGACAGAATAACCGTCAAGCTGTTTAAAATGATTAAGAGTGTAACCTTGTGAGACCAGTACCTGTTCGATATCCTGCCTGGATTTATAGGTAGCATCTGCAATATACGCAGCATCCAACCAGTGCGCGAAATCATCACGACTAAACTGTGATCTTGTTTTTGTGTCACTATCAGCCGCGTGCACATTACCTAAAATCAGAAACGATATAGAAAGGCAAAAAAATGACTTTCTAAATAAAGCAATTAATTGAAAACTCAACATCATATAGATAAGCAGAAGGTTGTTATTGATAAGATTGTACTGCGCCAGCAGGTTGCCGTAGCAGGGGATTACAGTTTTTAATGGTCACCTGGCCCTGTAACAGGTTGCCGCGTGAATACTCTCTGAAGTGGCAGGTATTCGTTTCAGGGTTATAGTTTTCGATCCACAGGTTATCATCTTTCCATGTTGCTGCCAGGTGGACTTCACCTTCAGGGACTTTTATGGTCATCACACCACCATACCTCTTGACGAATACCTGCTGAAAATGAAAGTGGTACGCCACAAAACCGATGAGCAAGACAGAAAAACCAGCAATTGCCGCGATCTTAATCTCATCGATCTTCAAACCAATAAAATAAAAAAGGCCCAATGCCAGGGCGATGATGCCAAACCAGTATAGATAAGTAACCATAAGAAATTCTTTGTAGAAGTTTTGATTTTGACCGGGCTACGATATTAGGTATTTTAACAAAAATCAAAAGTGATTATGTTGCAGACAATAAAATACCTGCCTTCAAGTAAAGAAGACAGGTATTTAGAGTAAAAAGTTCAAGTTTTAGGAAATTACACCACCTTGTAATCTCGAATCTATATGCGATATCTTAAATATCGTTATGAGTATCAAACCTTAAGGATTCACCCCCGGCGTAAAACTATGCTCAAATGCACCCGTCCAGTCAACACCGTTTGGATAAACAGTAGTCAGGTAATCAGCAGTGCTGATTGCAGTCGAACGCCAGTCAAGTGGATCAGCACCCTGGTTTTCTTCCTGGCCAGCAAATCCGCCGGTAAAGCTAAATACAGCATTTAGCAGGTCAGCACAATCATCACCAATAGCAGCACATTTGGAACCGGTGAAGTAATCACTGTCAAGACTGAAAGCGGTGATTATAAGATCGAGTGAAGGATCGAAAGGTAGCCATGTACCGCCAGTTGACGGTGTCGTACGAGCACCACGGTATTCTGAAGCAAGCACTGTCTTGTGAATATACTCCCAGTCCATATCATGTTCGAAAAAATACACATCTTTTTTGGTGAAAATATAGTTGCCCAGGTGATTACCCAGATTTGCATTCAGCTCGAGCGGTAGTGACATATCCTGGAATTCAGCAATCGATGCACCATTACCTAAAGCATCTGCAACCGTATAAAGATGAACATCTGGAATTTCCGGGATAGTAGCAATCGGTACAAACTGCGCTTTCATATCGATCAGGCCCCTTGCTTCGAAGACTTTGAGTAGAGGATTCGTATCAAGGTCTTTTACGATTTGAATTCTGAAGCCATCAGCCCACAGGTTATCATCATCAAACTGGAGAAACATATCAGCTGTTTGCTGCGTGTCCGTATAGAAAAAATCCATGCGCATCATAGATGGATCTTCACTATCATGATTATCCCAGTCAACACCATCACCATCAATGATCATACGGCCTTCGATATCTCCATTATCTGCCTCGTTCCATGAAACATAGAACTGTGCTTCTTCTCCGCTAACAGGTGGCTGTGAACGGCTATAGTTATAATACAGGCGTACTGTAACCTGTGTTTCCGAATCATCGACCACACTGTAATGTGTCGGCTCATCCGCTTCGAAATCATCACTATTATTATCATTTTCGGTTTCGATGATCGATCCGTCATGCGGTACAAAACTCGAGACATCGATGAGCAGGTCCGCAATGCAAGTCCAGGTCGCCATGACAGAAATCATAAACTTGCTGGTCTCGTAACCATTTCGGAATGGGTCATCTTCGTCTTCATTTCCGAGGTATGAGCACGGCTCGCCTGTTCCCGCTTTTGCCATCCTGATAGAACTGCTGGCATTGATCATGGTATCAGTCGCCATGGCGAGCAAAGGTGCAGTAGATGTACTGCCGCCGGTCAGACTCGCAGGAATACCCATATCCATGCTGGGATTTTCTGAAACCGGTGTTGAATTATCACTATCCTCGCCGACACAGCCGACTAACAGACTGCTTAACAATAATGTCGTAACAGCCATGGGTAATCTAAAATTTGTTATCATTTGTGTTTTAAGCCTTATATTGTTCAGCTTCATCTTGTTTCTCCTTTATTCTGGCTTAAGCTTGTAATTACATTGCCAGGCCAGTTAGTTATGTTCGATATCCAAGAGACGGACAGAAGTCTGATATTTGAAAAAATACTGGATATATAATTATTCAAATCCAGCACAAACTGTTGTCTCTTGTATATATGGCAATAAATAATAGCCTTGATATCATATGAGCAGTCACATGAAAAATTATAAGATACAGCCGGTTAAACTGTTAGTGAAAGTTCTGCTGATATTTCTCATTGCTGCCACTTCAGGTATCGGATCAGCAGTTGCCGATAGTGAAGACAATTCTTTGGTCCCGCCATCAGATCCCAAGCAATCCATTACATACTGGAAACGATATGCCCTCGATGACAGCACTGATCTGGTTGAGGAATCTCAACGAATATTTTCAGTACTGCTTCGCGCATGGGACCAGTCACGAATAGAACCTGGCCTGTATGTCGTCGAGTCAGATGTCGGCGCCTGGGCTGCATCTCTCGCAGATGGCAACATCCTGTTGAGCAGACGGGCGATCGAGACCTGTTTTTCTTACGGCGAGCAGCGAGGTGAGCACCTGTTAGCTTTTGTGTTAGCACATGAACTGGCACATCAGCGTGCGGATGATCTGTGGCACCAGCGGTTCTTCCGGATGATCGGTGCCCATTCAGAAGAGTCACAGAAAAAAATGATGGCAGGCCTTGATCTCGATGCAGATCTGATCTCTCAGCTGGAACAGAAAGAAGCACAGGCTGATCATGACGGCCTGGTGCTGATGACCAGCGTTGGCTTTGATGCATACCAGGTCATCGACGATAAAGATTTTTTTACCCTGTGGGTCGAAAACATATGGCAGCAGGCCTGTACTGACGGCCAGTCAATCACGGGTAATTACAATGCCTGTAAGCAGGCGCAGGCACGAGCCCTGAGGACACAGACACAACTTGAGACCGTGGCAGCACAGTCGCTGTTATATGATCTTGGTGTACAGGAATTTGTCGCTGGAAATTACCAGCAGGCGAGAGAGTATTTTACTGTCTACGGACGTGATTATCCGGGCAGGGCAATCATATCCGCAATCGGCTTAAGTTATTTTGCAGAAGCACAGAATATACATAAGCAGCTGATCGAACTTGCTTCGGGCATCACTGAGTATGATGACAGCACTCAACTTGTCGATTTTTACTACCCATTGATCCTCGATGCCGATGTGCCTGGTACGACATCAGGTACCTCGCAAGAAACTAAACGCGCTAGCATGAAAAGCCTGATCAGCAGCCTGCAAAGAAAAAAATCACAATTGATCGATCAGAGTATCAGCCAGTTTGAAAAAGCCATACGACTGGCACCTGATCATCAGCAGTCATACCTGCTGCTGGCTTCCGCACACTTGCTGGCAAACAACTCGTATCGTGTGAGAGGCGTATTGCAGGGCCAATACGTTAAAAAATTTGGTACTGATCCTGCAGTTGACATGTTGCTCGCTTTGACCACTGCTATAGAGGGAAACATTGAACAATCGATAGATGACTTGCAAAAACTGTCAGCAACGGTAAATAACGAAGTCGTTTCAACGATACCTGGACATATATTACGTTACAGCGTGTCTTATAACCTTGCTCAGTTGTATGGCTCTATCGACAGAACTGCGGATGCTGAAAAAGTATGGATGAAACTGGCGCGACTGTCACAGAGAAAAGGTGAAACCTTATTATTCAGGTTAGCGTTAAATCATATCAATCAGGAAAAAAATACCCTGCCGGTACAAAAACTGCAGCTAGCACCCGCCGTCAACGGTAAGCGACTGGGTGACAGCATAACTATTACAGGCAAGAACAATAATCACCGCTCTGATCTATGGATTGATGGTGAACGCTATCAGATCGTTCGCGATATGAATTCACGTTACATCATTCAGGATGACGGCACGCTGATCAGCGCCTGGCAGAATGATGACAAGATGAATAGTAACCAGATTAGCAATTCTTTGAAAATCGGCGACCCGGCTGACCGGCCGTTCAAAACCCTGGGTATACCAGACCGGCAACTGAGTATGACTTCGGGCGAATACCTGGCTTATGACGACTTTGGCCTGGCCGTGCGTATCAGCAACGATAAGGTTACAGGCTGGTTTTTATATGAGACACCATGAATCCCTGCTGTTGGCCAGGGTATATCATGAAGCGAGACAAGTAATATATATGGTACTTAAGGACTGACTTTTATGTTTCTAAGAGAATCTTCACTACAATCAGATGCATGACCACTTATTACAGGTAACACTTTGGCGAAACGAACAGCCAGCCCGGCCAAACACCGGGCCGAGCTAAACTGGGAGAATATCGAGCTCGCACAAGATGCGGCCAGCAATGATGCGTCTGCCAGAAAAAGAGTTAATGATCTGCTCACACCTATCATCCAGTATCAAACAGACCGTTTCTGTAAACGCTTTTGTAAAGAAAATCGCTATCAGTTCAGGTGTACATTAAATTCACCGATCGGTTCGCCGCCTGCAGATGCAAGTCTATGCGAGTGGGGTAACGGTAGTTACGCCTGGATGCTGGATGACCTGAGTAGTCCAAACCGTCTAAAAAAATACCAGGCGAGGAACAATGCCACATTGTTTGATTACTGTTATGTCATCGCCAATTCACTGCCATTTTATGAGCGCTGGAAAAACTGGCGATTCGGACGTAATATCCATGTTCCAGTTTATATACAAGCTTTAGGGGAATCGGCCAAAATAGTGTTTTACGGTTTGCGTTCCAAGCAGTCAATAGAACAGATCTGCCAGCAGACATCACGCAGTGTCCAGGAAACAAAAGCGCTGAGCCGGGAGATCATAAAACTTCTCGCACAAAAAAACAGGCTGTATCTGCTGAGCCCTCCTCAGAACATATCATTGACTCAAGATGACACGGATGAGTCTGCACAGTCTGCAATTGTCAGTGAGACTGCAAGTTATGACCAGGCAATAGAAACTATCGAAGACAAGCAGCTTTTATCAGCGGCATGGAAGAAGTTGAGCCCGATAGAGCAATTTGTGATCGAAGCGCTAGTGATAGAAGATCAGGATGCCGAAATCGTACTCAACTCACTAAAAAGATTGAACATAAGTTTCAAGAAAAATGTAGCAGCCGAAGATCTGGACAGGCAGCAATTGTACTATTTCCGTCGTAAAACGCTGTCAAAATTACATGACCTTATAATTAGAGAATAGAATCATGCTGACTACTCCTGAATATTTTTCAAATATCAAAGCGAATAATGTCTCTTTAACATCAAGGGCATGAAGGGCAAAAACATGACGAATAATCATATTCATTACGATACTTTAAACATGTTCGTTAGAACGGCTGCTTTCGAAGATAACGTAAATACAGACACCATTGCTATGAACAGTGCGTCGTATCAAGAAGTTCTGGATCATCTCGCATACTGTGAAGAATGCAGGAACCAGGTATCGATGATCTCTACCTTGCAGGAGAGATGGCCAGATATCTACCAGCAATCAGGATTGAGTGAAGATCAACACCAGTTGATATGTGATTACATCGATGGTTCATTGCCGCCTGAAGAGGAGCTAGAGGTAAAATTGCTTATCGATGCGCAGCCGGAAGCGATGAAGGCTGCATTATATTATCAGAGCCATAGTGATCAAATGCAGCATGCCCTGGCGGCAAACGATAGCATTCGTGAACACGCGCAGACTGAAACGGTCAACTCCGACTCAAATGCGACGTCTTTGAAAAATTATCTGAGTCAGATCTTTAGCCTTCGCTCACCAATGATTTATACCATGGCATTAACAGCTGGCATTTTCGCTGCCATCCTGGCTCTGCTGCAACAGCCTGTAATGCAACAGGACAGAATTATGATCGCCTCTTACCAGGATGACCCGACGATACAGTTTACTGAGCAGAATGAATTGCCGGGTATCGGTTTTTTCTCACAGTCAGGCAGTACTTCTAAACCCTTCGAAGATATCGTGATTGAACTCATCACTGAAAACTCGATAAGGATATCCTGGCCGGAAGTTGACGGTGCTACACTTTACAATTTACGTATACAGGTCTTTAATCAGGGCAGGAAAACTGTATTAAAAGAAAATTCGACAAAAGCCAATCACACGATTTTTGAACTGGAACCTGACAATGCGAGTACGGTTGGCAAGAACGGCCATAACAAACGCTATGAATGGGTCTTGTATGGCAATACTCATGACGATCGTATGTTCTACGCATCCGGCGGTTTTGTCATTAGCAGGGTCGATACTGAGGCCGGTTTATGGTGATTCATATGTATGATTTAAATATTAAATATATACTCAGCATCGTCATTGCGATGTTCAGTTTTTTTACTTTTATTAACCATGAGGCGCTCGCTGCAGACTCACGAGGCATCTCGATAGAGAAAACAGCTAAAACACAGGTTTCAAATATCAACAATGGCGTATATCGCGCCCTGATCATCGGCAATAATCAATACCAGGACCAGCAGGGTAAATGGCAGTCATTGAGCACAGCGGTTAAAGATGCACGAGAGGTCGCGGCTTTGCTCAAAGAACAATATGGTTTTACCGATATCAGATTGCTGGAAAATGCCACTCGCAGGGATGTTCTGTTTGCGCTCGAAGATCTGGCCAACAGGTCGCTCAAAAACGATAACGTACTGATCTATTATGCCGGGCATGGCTTTTTAGATGACGAAACAAACAAGGGATTCTGGGTACCGGTGGATGCCGAGGGTGATGACCATACGACCTTCCTGCGTAATTCGACTATCCGTGATGAGGTATCGAGCATCGCTTCACGCGTACAACATACACTGCTTATATCTGACTCATGTTTTAGCGGCTCGCTGTTAAGGACAGCTTCCCGCGGTATTTCACAGTCAGATTACACTGAAAAATATTTTGAAAAAGTATCCAACAAGAAAAGTGTACAGATAATGGCGGCGGGCGGTTTTGAATTTGTTGATGATGACTATCGGGAGTCCGGACATTCGCCGTTCACCTATTTTTTGATCAATGAACTAAAGACCAATAACAGCCCGATGTTCACGGTCAGTCAGTTATCAGGCAACGTCGAACGTGCAGTAGCGAATAACGTCGATCAGGTTCCCGAGAGCGGTGTATTGCAGGGCGCCGGGGATGAGCTGGGAGAGTTCATCTTTATAAAGATGGATGTTACTGTAGAAGGTGTCGATCCCGAAAGAGTAAAAGTACAAGTGAATGTCATACCCGATGATAAAGCAAAGGCAGACGCCACGAAAAAAGAACAGCAGCGACCGGTTACCGAACAGAAGGTTGTTCCAATCCCAACATTGTAAGAAGGACGCATCATGCTAATAAAAAAGTTATCTTTTATTCTATTACTACTAACGCTATGTCTTAACAGCGCACTAGCAGAGCAGCGCCTTACATTTGGCGCAAAGCTCCTGGCCGCCGGCTGGAATGGTGATAATAGTACGGATGGTACTGATTTTGAGAGTGATGAAGGCGGCCAGTTCGGATTAAACATCGCCTATAAGATCGACAAGTTTTATACCGGACTGAACTTTCAACGCGGTGAATATAACTTTAAAAACGACGCTCCTGATAAATTCACGCTGACCGGTCGTGTACCAAGTTCGAACGTAAAGATACAACAGTCAGACCTGGACCTGCTCGTCGGTTATTACTTCTGGTCACAGGTCTCTCTTTTTGTCGATATAAAAAGTGTTACTAATAACTGGCTGGACGAACCGTATAAACAGAACTTCCTGGGACTGGGTATCGGTACTTCAGGTTATATCCCATTAGATGAAAAATGGACACTATTCGGTTCTTTCGGTTTTATCGGCAGGGGAGAGATCAGAGATAACGATGAAAACAAGGTGGGTGAGGGCACCAGCTGGGCACTGGAATTAGGCACGGTCTATTCGATAAACGAACGTCATTTCTTAAATGCCGGGATAAAAACCAGAAAATATAAATTCGAATATCTCGACAATACGAAACAGGACTATAATATCAATGCACTGTTTATCGGATACAACTACAGTTTCGCGCTGTAGCGGGCTGCTTGCATCTGACTCAATAATGTATAACAAGATTTTATTCTGCTTACTGCTTGCACTTCTTATCAACGGCTGCAGTACACCGAATAACAACGAGAGCACATCAACCAGTGATGAGCTGATATCGATACCCCTGGAACTGACCACACACCTGGGTGACCAGCAACAGTTTGTCGAAGGTGATGAGATTCAGTTCCTGCTGAGCCTTGGCCAGGACGCTTACATCTATATGTTCTACCTGGATGCCGCTGGTGCCATCACTCAGATATTGCCTAATGAGAACCAGCGTAGTCATTTTTATTCTGCCGGTTATTTTTTGACGATCCCGGAGTATGAAAACCTCTATCGCTTCACCATCAGCGAACCCTTCGGGGAAGAGTCGATCTGGATTATAGCAAGTGACCAGTCAATAACGCCGGAGCCATCACTGGGCACCCTGGAAAGCATCAGGAAAGTAATCAAACACTCTTCCAGGCATGCTTATGGCGAGTATGTCCTCAGGATAACAACGCATGCTGGATCACGGTTCTAAGCGTGTTGCCCCCAACTGCATGCCGAGCGGACCACGCGGCACTGAAAAGCTGAAAATCTCACCATTCCTGTCGATACTGATAGAGACATATTCACCTAGCTGTCCTTCTGCTGTGGCATCTTTCAGTTCTGTCCAGTTGAACATCCGGGTGTTATCGTAACTGATTACTACGTCACCATCCTGGATGCCGGCCTGTTCTGCAGCAGAACCAAGCATCACGGATGATATCCTGATACGGTTATTCTGTTTACTATTATATAAATACTCGTCATATCGTTGATCACCCAGCTCATCTCTTAAGTTGATGTCGTTAATGTTGATCGCTGCTAACTCATCATAATACTGCTGAGTATCTAAATAACCTTCTCTAGTAGCTCGATCCTGCAGAGCCAGCCTTTTAAGCTCGATGCTGTTTTTCCTTCTTACGATGTCTTCGGCTAGAGAAGGGTCGATACCGCCCTTTATAAGGTTATCAAGATTATATAATCGCCGGGTAAGTGCAGAGGCAAAACGGTTATTGTTAGATATGGCTGAACGAGACTCAGCTGAACCTGTCGTGGTGGTACTCGTTAGCTCCTCCAGACTCAAATCGATTTGCTGCAATTGTTGCTTTATTAGCCTGACTTCATTCTCGAGGTAATCGACTCGGGCACCTCCCGATCTATGATCATCTTTTACCGAGAATGGGTTTGCTATGGACGAGGTGATATCAGAATTAAGTTCAGAGCTACTATCGGAATATGATATGTGATCCGCTCTATAGCCAAAGATAAAATACGCAGCAAGAAAACCGGTGATTAAAAAACATAACGAAATGATTATCGTGTTTCTTTTCATGACTAGCCTTATCGCCAATTACCCGGTTTTACTGTCAGCGGGTTTCTTTTCCGACGGTTTTCTCCGTTTTCCGATATTTTTTCTGTCCCGTACACGGCTTTTTATTTTGCTTTTTACCTTCTTGACCTTCGTCGTTTTCTTTCGCTTGGTACCGTAGGACTTGCCAGAAGACTTCCTGTTTTCAGGCCCGGTGAATTTTGCAGCCAGTGGTTTTATCTTACGCTCAGTGCATGAGATCTTAAGAAAATTTTCGATGCTGATCATATTGTTCCATTCGTTGGCGTTGACCAGCGTAATCGCCTGACCCGATTCGAACATCCTTCCGGTACGTCCGATACGATGCATATAGTCTTCACCGTTGCGGGGGACATCAAAGTTGATGATCAGATCAAGGTCAGGAATATCGAGTCCGCGTGATGCGACATCGGTCGCAACCAGAACATTCAGGTCATCTTTTCTAAAATTTCGTAATAAACGATTGCGAGTATCCTGTTCGACATCGCCATGAATGAACGCGTTTGTAATATTTTTTGACTGTAGAGCCGAGCTTATCTGGTTGACGGTTTCCTTCTTGTTGGCAAATATGATGGCTTTGGTGAAAGTCTCATGCTCTAACAGATACTGACATAGCTTTATTTTATGAGCATTGTCGTCCGCACATATCTTTTGCTGGCTGACATTATCATTGCTCTCGCGTGAGCTATCGACCAGGATGATCTCGGGTTCGAACAAGATAGTATCGATCAATTCACTGAACTTGTTCTGATTAAAACTGGCTGAATACAGTACGGTCTGAGCATCTTCATTACACTGGCTCGCAATCTTTATCACGTCATCACTGAAACCCATGGCCAGCATGCGGTCAGCCTCATCGAGTACCAGGATATTGATCGCATCGAGCACCACCATGTCGCGTTTCACATGTTCCAGCAGACGTCCCGGTGTCGCGATGATGATATCTGGATACTTCTCCAGTGCTTTGATCTGGTGTTTAGGGTCCTCGCCGCCGATGATTATCGCGGTGGTTATGTCAGTGAACTGTGCGAGCAGAGTGCATTGTTTGTTGATCTGGCGGCATAGGTCACGTGTTGGCGCGAGGATAATCGCCTGCGTGAGGCTCTGCGGATTATCGAGGATCTGCTGCAACATCGGCAACACATAGGCAAGCGTCTTGCCGCTGCCTGTTTTGGCATTGACGATCATGTCCCTGCCTTCAAGCCCCAGTGGAATGGCCGCAGTCTGTACCTCGGTCATCTCTTTAAAGCCGAGCTGTTCGATGGCCTCGAGAAGTGGGTCGTCAAGTAATAGGGAAGAAAACACGCATACACCTGTGCTACAGTAAATAATCATCAATTATAAGCTAGTATCGACTTTACCGGGAGACTACGATGAAGATAACCAGGCGACGTCAGTTTTTATCTCTTCTTGGACTGGGTGGCTTAGGTCTTGGTGGCCTGGGTCTTAGTAGTGTGTCAGCAAAAGTACAGGCACACCACACAGAGACGCACTTTGATGATGCATCTAAACATCGCCTGGTATACCAGTGTAATAAAGCCGATGTAGACTATATCGATCAGATCCTTTTTTCATGTGGCGAGATGCTGCGCAAATACGGAGATGATATAGAGCTCGTGGTGACCACTTTAGGCCCGGGTGTAAACCTGCTGGCAGAACATCCACGGCGCTTGATACGTCCGGAACAACAGCAACGCGTAAAGTCACTCGCGGCCTATGGTGTTCGTTTTCAAGCCTGCGGTAACACGATGAAGAGTATGGAGTGGAGCGATAAAGACATGCTGGCGATTGCAGAGGTAATACCTATCGGTGTCGACGGGATCATGCAACTACAGGAGCAGGGGTTCAGTTATTTCAGCTGGTAGATGTGATGTATTACTAGGTTGCTACGATTACTCTAACAGCATCCAGACGGATATTGGCTGCATCAATTACCTCTGTCAGCATCGATAACTGCTTCTCAAAGTAATTGATCTCATCTGCCCTTATATTAGGATTTACTTTAGATAAAGCCTTTAATCTATTGATTTCAGTAGTCAAAGTGTTGCTTGCGTTCTGCTGTGCTAGTTCAAGTAATTTAGCAGACTTCAATTCGGCAAATTTTTCACTACGTTGCAGCATCGCTTTCAGTATCTTCTTCTTGGCTTTGACGATCTTGTTGCCGACACCCTTATCAACAAACTGACGGCCATCGTTGATGGTTTTATGCGCTAGTTTTAGATGATGATCTGCACCTCGCTCATCACAGACGACACGTATCATCGTTGGTGGCAGATAGCGGCTGCTCTGTAATTCTTCTATCGGCGCACTCTCAAGCGAGAACAGACACTCGAGTAAGACACTGCCTGCCTGCACCCCCCTGTATTCCATAGCTGTAACAGAAGTATTGCCCGTCTCATTGGTGATGACCATATCGATGGCGTTATTCGTTAACGGATGCTCCCAGCTTATGTAATGGGCATCTTCAAAACTCAATGCCACATTACGATCATAGGTAATCGTCATGCCGTCCTCGGCCAGACCGGGAAAGTTATTGATCATATGTTCTGTCGGCGTGATGACGAAACAGCCTTCGCTGTGTAACTCGTTATCGATACCAAAACAGTCATACACACTCTCCATATAGTCGGCTAGCTGGGATGAGCTATCTTCGATATCAGCGCGATGTTTGATGTCCTGAGCAATAGCAGGTCGACAGGAGTTGTATTCGAGCAGACGATCACGACCACGCTGTAGTGACTGACTCAATTCGACATAATAGTTTCTTGATTGCTCAAGCAGGGCACTTAAAGCTTCAGGTACACTGCCATTTTCATTTATCTCATGCAACGTTCTATAGAGCTCGTGCTGTACTCGTTTATATACTGAATGGCCTGCCGGACAGGTATGTGAAAAAGCCTGTAGTGCTTCATCGTACCAGCGGAAACAGACAGATTGCGCCGATTCTTCGAAGTAGGGCACATGGATATTGATCGTCTCTGTCTGACCGATCCGGTCGAGACGGCCTATACGTTGTTCCAGCAGGTCAGGGTTAATCGGTAGATCGAACAAAACCAGGTGGTGCGCAAACTGAAAGTTACGACCCTCGCTGCCGATCTCGGAACATACCAGGATCTGGCTACCGGTTTCAAAATCAGCAAAAAAGGCGGCCGCTCGGTCTCGTTCGACGATACTTAAACCTTCGTGAAATGCCGTAGCATGCAGACCTGTCTGCGTTTTAAAGTACTGAGTTATGTCTAGAGCTGTTGCCGCATCAGCTGTGATCACCAATATCTTACTCGGATACAACTCGGCACATTTACTGCTCAACCAGCTGACACGAGGGTCGATCTGCGTCCAGTGCAGTGTTTTATTTTCACGCTGGTACAGAAGCTCAGGAGTTAGCAGCTCACTGACCTCAGCATTTTTAAAAGCATGATATTCATCTGGTAGCTCGAGCGGATATGCACTTAGCTGTCTTTCAGGGAAACCTTTTACAGCAGATCGAGTATTCCTGAATAGCACTCGACCGGTGCCATGGCGATCGAGCAGATGCTCCACCAGTTTAAAACGTGCCTGCTGAGCCACTTCATCATCTACTGGCGTACTTTCACTCACCAGCTCCAGTAAGGTTAGATTATCGCCTTCCTTGATCGTCTCTCTGATCAATGCGATATCCTCACTGTTGAGCGCTTTATTATTTAACAGGTCTTCTATCACCTGTGCGTAAGGCTCATAGTTCTCTTCTTCTTCGATAAACTGCTGAAAATCGGGGAAGCGGTCAGGATCAAGCAGGCGTAAACGCGCAAAATGGCTCTCTTTACCAAGCTGTTCTGGAGTAGCAGTGAGTAACAGTACACCTTTTGTCTGCTGGCTTAACTGATCGATGACCATATATTCGATACTAGGCTCTTCAGCCGACCATTGAAGATGATGCGCTTCATCAACGACCATCAGGTCCCAGTCACCGAACACACATTGTTCAAATACGGAGGCATTACTCACCAGGAAATCGATGCTACACAACACCAGTTGCTCAGAGTGAAAAATGTTTTCAAACTCATTGGCGCTCATCAGGTCTTCACAACGGTTCTGATCGAATATCTTGAAATGAAGGTTAAAACGACGAAGCATCTCCACCAGCCATTGATGTATCAATGTCTCAGGAACCACGATCAAAACGCGTTCAGCACGCTCAGTGAGAATCTGGTGATGCAGTATCAGGCCTGCTTCGATGGTTTTACCCAGGCCAACCTCATCAGCCAGTAGTACACGCGGTGCATAACGATTAGCAACTTCATGGGCGATATATAACTGGTGCGGGATCAAACTGGTACGGCTGCCCGTCAAGCCATACAGGTCAGATTTTGCCAGGCGATTCTTTTGATACAAGGTCTGGTAACGCAGATCAAACCAGTTATCTTTATCGATCTGACCATTAAACAGACGTTCCGATGGCCGGTTTAGCTGTATAAAGTTATCCAGCTCAGCCTCTTCGATGGTATGCATTTCACCATTGGCATCAATGCCGGAGTAGGTGAGCAGGCCATGGCTCTCAGAGATCTCTTTGACCGTTACCCTTATCGCGTTGTGGCTGTTTACCGAATCCCCGATAGAAAACATAACACGCGTCAACGGCGCTGTTAATTTTGCATAGGTGCGGGTTTCACCGGTTGCCAGGAATAACACGGTTAACGTACGTTCTTCGACCGACAGGATAGTACCGAGGCCCATCTGAAGTTCTGCATCGCTGATACAGCGTTGACCAGGGATAAATTCAGCCATGATTTGTCTCTTTTCTCATCACGGTGTGATTTTACGGCAGGATAAGTTTTATTCGTATAGTTTTTATGGGGTATGTTCGCTTTGAAATATTCGATTTTTATGCAGAGTTATTTTTTGATTTGTGATTTGGGTGCTCATCATTTACTCGGTTCTTTTTATCCGGCATTGCGGGTCTCGCCCCGCTGGCGATGTACTCTTTTGCATCAGCCCAAAAGAGTACCCAGAAAAGGCCGCCACGTAAGCTGCGCCCCTTGAAAAACAGGGGTTCCCATTGAGACAGCACCATTATCATGCTGCGCCAGAACTCGCAGAAGTCGCTCAGACAGCTGGCACAGAAAGCCCATGATAATAGCACTGCCTCAATGGCTTGCTAAGGTGGGTTTAAGGTCAAAATCAAAAACAGTGTCTACATAAAGCTCCATGCTCTTTTATTAACAGCTGTTTTGTTTTTGGTTATTTTTTTTGACTTTTTTTCACATTAGCCCAGCCATTGAGGTATGCCCGGTGTCATGGGACTTCTGTGAAAACTGTCTGAGCGCACGTGTCTTTCAACGTGGGCGAGTTTTTTCACAGCATGATAGCGGGTATACATCAATGGGAACCCCTGTGCCTTTTACAGGGGCGCCAGGCGTAGTGACGGCTTTTTTTGGTTACTTTTTTTAGCTGATGAAAAAAAGTAACTCGCCGTAAAAGGCGAAACTCACGATATAAATCCTCGTACCCAGGCAGCGTTAAAAAGAGAAACACTCACAATCAGGAACGAGTACCTCGCCAGCGGGGCGAGACCCGCATAGCCTAACTAAAAGACAAAAGTAAACGGCTAACACCCATACAACGACTAACAACTAATACAAATCCCACAATGCCAACCCACTTACCACCACCAGCATCCCGCCAATGACCTGTTTGAACAAAACATCATTCTGCAAGATAAAATCATGTGTCTTCAGACCGATAAAATGCCCAACCGCAGCAACAGGCAACAGAGCAATCGAAGTAAGGACATTCAGATCGACACCCAAAGCAGCAAACGTTGTCATCTTTATCATTACGAGGATAAACCAGAGCACAAATAACGTATTACGCAGTTGTGACTGAACCACATTACGTACATATACAGCAACCATCAACGGTGCGCCGGTCAGAGAGGTGCCAGCGACATAGCCACCAGAGATGAGCAGTATCCTGTCTATCCATTGATTATCACTATGTATACTCTTGTTCAACAACCACATCACCGCGTAGAACAGGGTGATGCTGTATATAAAAGTAACGATCCACAGGTTTGGCAGGTTCAACAGACCAAAAACGCCGATCAGTGCCGGGGGAATGATGTAATACAGGGATGTCTTCAGATATTCCCAGTTAACATTATTCAAACGGGTACGAAGGGTCAATGCGGAAAAGAATAACAGGTGCAGACCGATAAGCGGCAACCAGTAAACCGGCTGGTCATAGATCAGCAGCATGAAAGGCAGACCAAGGGCAGCACCACCGAATCCCAGTCCACTTCGCACGAAGCCAGCCCACAGAAAAAGTACGCCAGTTAAGATAATATCCAGTGTAGAAAAATCAGGAAACATAGTGTTGCAGTTTTGTGTTGCAGCTTATGCAGCTGTGAATGAATTCTCGACCGCAATATTTTAGTCGAAACGTCTATTTGTTAATGACATGTTCCCTGGTTAACTTAAACACGACCGGGCTCAATAATATCAAGGCGATCAGGTTAGGTATCGCCATCAGCGCATTTAACGTGTCTGCGACCAGCCACATGAAATCCAGACTGGCCGTGGCGCCGATGGGCACAGCGATTATCCATAACCACCTGAACGATTTTATCGCCTCCTCACCAAACAGGTACTCAACACATTTCTCACTGTAGAAACTCCAGCCCAGGATCGTGGTAAAGGCAAAAATGCTTAAACCGAAGGTCACGATGTAACTGCCGTATCCTGGCAAGGATGCCTCAAAGGCAGCAGACGATAAGCTGGCACCTGTTTCACCCTGCGACCAGGCACCAGAAGTGATGATCACCAGGCCGGTAATCGAACATAGGATGATGGTATCGATAAATGTACCCAGCATGGCAATATGACCTTGCTGTACAGGACTTTTGGTAGCGGCGGCTGCATGTGCGATCGGTGCGCTGCCCAGACCGGCCTCATTAGAGAAAATACCGCGGGCCACACCAAAACGTATCGCTGCCCAAACGGCCGCACCAGCAAAACCACCGGTGGCAGCAATCGGCGTAAATGCATGGGTAAAGATCAATGAAAAGGCATTCGGTAACATATCAAACTTCATCGTCAGAATGATCAATCCCGCTACGACATAAGCAATCGCCATGAAGGGTACCAACTTTCCAGCGACACTGGCGATACGTTTGATACCGCCGAGCAACACCAGGGCCGCCAGCACGGCCATGATCACACCGGTGATGATATGTGGAACGGCGAAGGTGTCATGTATCACATCTGCGACTGAATTTGCCTGTATAGTATTACCGATACCAAATCCGGCCAATGCACCAAACACCGCAAAACAGGTACCTAACCAGGCCCAGTGCGGCTTTAATCCATTTTTGATATAAAACATAGGGCCACCGATATGCATGCCCTTATTGTCCACTTCACGATATTTCACGGCCAGAACCGCCTCTGCATATTTCGTTGCCATACCGACCAGGGCCGTACACCACATCCAGAATAACGCACCCGGGCCACCCAGGAAGATAGCTGTGGCCACACCCGCAATATTTCCAGTACCGATAGTGGCGGATAGAGAGGTCATCAGGGCATTAAATGGGGCAATATCGCCTTCACCTTTTGCTATTCTGCCTTGCCACAATAATCTGAAACTATAGGGTATTCGCCTTAGTGGCATCAGAGAAAGGCCATACATCAGGTACAGACCAGTACCCAGGATCAGAATGAGCATCAGGGGGCCCCAGACGATGCCATTTATGTATGAGATCAGGTCAGTTAGCAATTGCATATGATTTACTTTTTTTCTGCTTATTGTTTGCGGCTAATAATACCAGTTTATAGCGTATGTTTTTATCTGTTGAAAATCAGGTAAAATTCACCGCTATCCAAACTTTGATACACCGGTCTCGTTATTCTTGACGATCAAGAATGGCGGTCAAGTCGGTAAATACAGGAATACATATGTCACAGGTCGTCGTATCGGCACTCTACCATTTCGTTACACTCGATAACTACCAGGCGCTACGTAAGCCACTGTATGATTTCATGGTCGAACATGAGATCAGGGGAACATTATTGCTGGCACAGGAAGGTATCAATGGCACCGTTGCCGGATCAGCGTCGGCCATCGACAGGCTGCACCAGTGGTTACGCTCTGACGAACGTTTAACAGACCTGAGGAGCAAGGAATCGTTCGATGACAGTATGCCGTTCTACCGGACCCGGGTGAAACTAAAAAAAGAGATAGTGACTATGGGGGTCACTGGTATCGACCCTAATCGCGTCGTCGGTACCTATGTAAAACCGGAAGACTGGAACGATCTGATCTCTGACCCGGAGGTTACCCTGATTGATACGCGTAATGATTATGAAGTTGCGATCGGCACATTTAAAAATGCGATCAACCCTGACACCGAAACATTTCGCCAGTTTCCGGGTTATGTGAAAAACAACATGGATTCCGCTAAACATAAGAAGGTGGCCATGTTCTGCACCGGCGGCATCCGTTGTGAAAAATCTACCGCCTACTTAAAAGAGCAGGGATTCGATGAGGTCTATCACCTCCAGGGGGGCATCTTGAAATATCTCGAGACTGTCCCCGAGGAAGAATCACTCTGGCACGGCGAATGTTTTGTTTTTGATAACAGGGTCAGTGTCAACCACCAGCTAGAAAAAGGTTCTTATGACCAGTGTCATGCCTGCCGCCTGCCGATCACCGAAGCTGACAAAAAAGATGAAAAGTATGAACAGGGTGTAAGCTGTCCAGCCTGTTATGATAAAAAGTCAGAACAGCAGCGCAAACGCTTTGCAGAACGTGAGCGGCAGATGCAACTGGCACGGGCACGTGGCGAGCAACACCTCGGCTCCGATGTAAAAGAGATCAGTCAACAGCGAAAACAGATGAAAGATGTACAACGTGAAAAAAATCGACGTTCCAACCTGGTTCACCGTTAATACTTTCGGAATATGGTTACAAATATGCAAATAGAAGTTGTATTCGGCTGGACTGCATCGTTTCTCTGCACACTGATACTGGTTCCACAGATATTTAAAGCAGTACAAACAAAGCACACAGATGACGTTTCCATGTCCATGCTTATCATCTCGGTTGCCGGTAACGGTTTCTGGGTCGCACATGCGTCATTAACACAGAACATACCACTGATCGTTGGCGCGGGGCTCATTAGTTTTATGAGTATCGCGCTCATCATTTTCAAATATATGTACGACACAAAATAGATTATGGTTACACCCGTCTTATACAGCTTTCGCCGCTGTCCTTACTGTATGCGTGCACATATGGCACTCAAGTACTCAGGCGTCAAAGTCGAACTACGCGAAGTTGACCTGCAAGACTACCCGCCACAAGCACTAAAGATCTCAGCTAAAGCCACGGTACCTGTTTTACACCTGCCAGATGGCACCGTCATCGATGAGAGCTGGGACATCGTGAAGTGGGCGCTGACACAAAATGATCCGGATAACTGGTCAGGTGAAAACAACGAACACATGCTTGATGCTGAGATATTAATCGAGACCAATGATTTTTCTTTCAAGGAAGATCTCGATCGTTACAAATATGCTGATCGCCATCCAGAGCATAGTGAAAAACACTACCGGAAGGCATGTGAAATGTTCATCGAAGAACTTGAAGAGATGCTGACTGAGAACAGATACCTGCTAGCAGACAAACTGTCACTTGCTGACATCGGCGTGTTTCCTTTCGTTCGCCAATTTTCTCTGGTCGACAAAGACTGGTTTGAGCAAGCACCATATCCACACGTTCGACAGTGGCTGAACAAGCTGATCAACACCGAACTGTTTACTCATGTTTTTCAAAAACATGAACTCTGGCAGGAGAGTGCACCTGCTATATATATCTAAAGCTTGTTCAATTATAAAGTCAGTCATCTGCAAAATGGTCTTCAGAATCACTAAATCGCATAAGAGTGAACGTGAACTATCGCAATCTGTAATACAGGTAACCGAAATGCTCGGTATGTACAACGCCGAACTGGCACGGATACTCGGACAACAATGTGGTGATATCGGCAAATTATCATCAGGAAAAAGCTGTCTGAAACAGGATACACAAGCCTGGCAGCAGGCAGTACTTTTTGTAGAAACATACAACCTGTTATTTGATTATTTTGAAGGTGATGGTGTTTCCATGTATCACTGGATGCGTGCCAGTAACCGACATCTAGATGGCACCCCACACTTTCTGATCGTCGACGATGGCAAATTAGGCATTATCCATAATTACCTGCATCAGGCTATTCTCAAGAAAAACGCCAACCAATAGTTATACTTTATCTAGAAATCCGACACTGAATTCGGTATTTCTTACATTAATATACCGTTTGTCGGAAAATCCTCCGCACTGTGTCGAAATATCAATCAAAAGTGTTGAAAAAATGTCACTTCTGGCTATATTTAATGACAGTATCTAACTGTACAGACCTGTTAGTTAAATATTCAAATAAATTCAAAGACTTGTAAATTAATCAAATAAATTAAAAGTCCGTTTGCAGGGTGTGACTCAACAACACCGGCAACATCAAATGCGTTCAAATAATTAAAAATTTCACTACTGTCGACCTGTGTGACAGTTAGTTATTTTTTAACCAGTTTTATTTGGAAAAAAGATGGACTTAAATCACGACACTTCTGCGCAAAAAAGATCAACCGCTGTTAACTATAAAAAAGTTATCGACAAGGTGCATGACTGTGTAAATGATCATTTATTGATCTTGATGCACCAGATGCTGACATCAGCAGATGAAAAACTGTTCGATCAGGCTGAAAAGGCCAAAACCGATGAAGAAAGGATGAAATTCATGGATTGTACGAAAATATTTCGTACTGAGAGAAATGACATCAGTCATCACTTTTTTATAAATTTAAACAATTCATTAAAACCCGTATCCATTGATTCCATCGAACAGCAATCGCAGGAACTTAGCCTGGTCGGTCAGGATGAAATGGAAGAGATGGTGGCCATCACCACCATGCATGCTAAAGCCATGAATATCTATGGCGAGGACGTCAACCATATGGAAGCCCGTCTCGAGTATATCGAGATCATGTTTGCAGACTCATTTGATAAGGAAGCACTCGACCCTAAACATATATGTGAGATATTTCAAAAGACCACCGAAGACATCGATATCGACATAGAAGTTAAACTGATCTTCTACAAGATGTTTGACCAGCAAGTCTGTTCAAAACTTGGTGTAATGTACAAGACGATCAATCAGATTTTTATTGATAATGGCATCATGCCAGAGATCATCCTGAAGACCACGAAACAGGAAGAGGTCGAACAATTCGAAGAAGAAGAAGTGTCAACACAGGTAGCGACATACTACGATCCGACAGAAAATGTCGCGACTGACTTCATCCCAAGGACAAAAGAAGATATCAGCCGTGTCGTGAATGAATTCATGACTGGTGGTATGACCATCACAGGTGACGAGATCGAGTTACCCGAATCGTTTCTACGCGCACCTACACAAAAGGACCTCGACGGTAACAGCTGTTACGAGAGAAAAGAGGTAGTCAAAGCCTTATCCAATCTTCAGCATAAGTTATCATCTCTGCATGATATCGCTGAGAGCCTGACACCTGAAGTAATCAAACAGGAACTGCTCAGTAACATAAGCAGTGAGAACGGCGGTATATTAGACAAGCAGGTAAGCCTGCTTGATGAGAGGAGCATTGATTTCGTCGGTATGATGTTTGGCGCGATAGCCGACGACGCTACAGTCTCGCAGTTAATGACTAACCTGATCTATCAGCTACAGGTTCCTGTTATCAAAGTCGCCATGTCTGATACCAGTATGTTCGATGAAGAAAATCATCCGGCCAGGGTAACCGTGGACCTTCTCACGACCGCAGGTAAAGGCATCAATAGTGAGAAGGATCGCCTATATAGTGACCTCGAAGCCATCGTAGATGAGATCCTGGATGAATTCGATATCGACATAAGAGCTTTTGAAAAAGCCGTTGACGAACTGGAAGAAATCATCAGGAAAGAACAGACCCTTACTGATGAGACAGAAAAACAACAACAGAAAAAGATATTACAGGAGCATGCACGGAACATCGTTATCACTCAACTTAAGATGGTCTCATGTAATAAGAAAATCCCTAATGAGATCAGACCGCTCGTTCTGAAACACTGGTCGACACTCATGCTCAACCGGTATATACGTCATGGTCGTGATAGCCAGCAGTGGATGCAGTCTGTAATGCTGCTAAAACTTTTACTTAAATGCATGCAGCCGATCCGTTACCAATCACAGTTTAACCTGGTAAAGAATAACCACATGGCACTCATAGAAGCTGTAAACGACGAGCTATATGAAACACAACAGGACAAAGATTCTATACGAGACCAGATAAATACACTGAAATCACATTTTCTGAAGATGATCGAAGAATATGACCTTCAGATCGTCGATGAAAATAATGAGCAGATAACCGAAGAATCACTACAGGAAGGAACCACCGAGGGTACACAGGAAGAACTGCAACAGATACAGGAACAGATCGAAACTGCAAAACAGAAAATTGCACAGTTATCCAGCAGTACAAAACCCGGTATCTGGTATGAGATATATAACGGTGAAGACAGGGCGGTAAGGCGACTCAAACTTTCGGTCATCCTGACCGATGCAGCGCAGCTTATATTCGTAGACCGTAAAGGCATGAAAATAATAGAAAAAGATGCGGCAGTATTTGCTAAAGAACTGGAAGAAAATCGATCACGTATACTAGCTGACCATTCCACTTTCGATCACGCCCTGGGGCAGGTTATGAAAGCCATGGCTGCATAGCAGCTTCTAAATCATCGCGTGAATACTCTATAAAAAATAATAAAACAGCTTTATCACACTATTGCCAGTAACTTCGTTACTGGCTTTTTTATTCCACTCTCACCCTGAAGTTGATCTGCATTGATGGATCATTCACCCCATCACTGCCTCTAAATTCTCCCTTAGGATTCAAGCGGATGAAGTTTATCGGTGGAGAGGTTGTATCAAAACCATTAGCATCGACAGAAGGCGTTATGTAAGTAGAGCCACCGTCGTTCGAAAAATCGATATCATCCACGGTACTCGCCAGAGATATGAAAGTAAAGGTTAGCCCGCTGGCAGTCAGACCATCCACAAAAGTAGCCGGATTTAGTGGTGACCCGAAATAGAATGTCGTACCTGTCGCGATCTGATCTGTTAAAACTATCGTGTTGATATCGACATAACCAAAACCAGAATTCTCGACTCCGACAGAGTACTCGACGATGGAGTTAGGTATAGCTTTATAGTTAGATGTGTTCACAGGATCAAATATCGTCTGTGAATAGTTCTTACTTACTGTTAATGCAGGTGTACCAACCACCATGTTCGCCGAGGACGAATGTGAAACAGTTCCTTCTGATCCTTCGTTAGCTGTATATCCTACGGTCCAGATTCCGTCAGGAGTTCCCGGAATTGTATAGGCAGTTTCAAAAACAGCTGTAGACGCTGAGGGTGTTGCAACCGGTGCTGTTATATTAGTTGCAAAAACCTGCGCTGGTGCTGGGTCAGTGACGGTAAAGTCAACACTATTGATATCTGCATTACCGAATGGATCACTCACCGTTGCTCTTAGATATACTGTCGAACCAGGTGAATACGTTTTGAACTGTGTAGTAGCCGGATAAGCGGCCGAGAATATACCCACATCATCAAGATTAATCACAGTACTGGTATCCATCTGGATCTGTGAAATGACACCATTTCGAATTGTACGCATACGAACATTTGACGCGTTTCCTGCATCACTCGTTATAACAAGACTCATAAAGTCACCTGCAACAAAATCATGTGCAGTAACACCGACGGGTATAGTAAATGTGATTAGCTGCATACCATTTACATCCCAGCTTTGGATGTCACTTCCCAGGCTGGTAACACTACCACCATTAAAGAGCTCTACGGTTACTGTATGATTTCCTGAGTTATTGGTCATGCGGCGTAACCACAACTGAATGACAATGTTACTGCTCGCATTAATTTTGTATGGTGATTCGAAGGGCGCCTGATTTGAGGTATGGGTAAGCCCCGGTGCTATATCGGGGTTAGTCCGTGTATTAGCCCCATTATTTGGCAGTTCAACTCGTGTCAAAATTCCAGGGTTAGTATCAGCACTGTCTAGATACAGCTGCTTAGTTCCAGTTGTAGGAATATTATTTACTACCAGTGTAGGAGAAACTGCATTGGTAATTTGTCCCGAGACGACATCAGTGATGATGGCTGTATTATTGATGCTCGTGCCTGTACTGGCCGCACCTGATACATTTGCTTCAAACTCGACGACAACATTTCCACTAGCGGGCACACTGATACCACTTATATCTATCGTATTACCCGAGGAATTATCGGTGCCACCTCCCAGGTTAGTGATATTGATACCTGTTAGGTTGGCATCAACGACATCGATAACCTGGACATTGGTTGCAGCCAGACCTGCAGTTTCAGTGATCGTTACCGTATATCGAACGAGGTCGCCGGACAATAAAGAACCACCGTTCACATCGAGCACTGTTTTCATCGAAGTGCTCAGATCTGCTGATGGCACAATGGCCGTTGCGGCAATAGCATCAAATGTAACACCTGAACCCGCGTGGGTTATTGTCGCAGTGTTATCAATAGTTGTTCCTGGAGCTATAGCGATATCGATCGTGACCTCGTATACGATGGTCACAGTACCGTTGGCAGGTATCGTTATGGTACTCAGGTCGATATTGTTGCCGACAGTATTATTAGTGGTACCTGCAGGCAGGGTTGTGAAATTTATGGATTGGAGATCTGATTGAACCACATCGGTAACAGCGAGGTTGGTCGCGGTAAATCCTGCTGACTCATTAATCGTGATGGTATATTCGAGGATATCACCAGGCGCAACAGAGCCACCATTTAGATCGACAACTGTTTTGGTAGAAGTGCTGAATACCGGGTCACCGACAGAAACTGATGCTGATTCACCGGTAGACAAGGTACCGGCAAAATTAGCTGTGGCGAAAGTCGCAGTGATACTGGCATTATTTACCGTCGTTGCCGTATTAGGTAATGCAGCACTGCCAGCCACAACAGGGCCGACAACGACGGTCTGACTGGCATTCTGTATATAACTTGTTTCCAGTGCCGAGATATCATGTAACTGACTATCCGTTGCATCACCGGGTAATATGTTGAAAGTTTCGGTCCCTGGGTTTGCTGCCGTATAACAAAAATATACGTCTGTTCCAGGCGCTACCGATAACGCATCAAGTGTATCCGAACAGGTATTGTTCGTACTCACCCATTTATCGAAACTAACGGCAGCAAATGCAGCAGTGATACATACTTCATTAAGTGTTCCAGGGTCAAACGGTGCCACATGCACCAGTTCAAAGCCCCAGTTACCGGTGGGGTCTTCACCATCGATTGAACTTAGAGTATTAGGAGAAGGTATATTTGCTGCGGTAGGGACATGTGGCAGATAAGTCCCGCTAATCGATGGCGTACCGCCACCGCAAATATTCTCGATATCGCTACCTGTTGCAGCCTCATCATCAAACGTAACTAATATATCATCCTGGTTACATCCCCAGGGAGCGGTAGCGGTAAATTCATCAAGTGCAGTACCAGGACGTTCGAATAACCAGACAGTAGTACCCTGTGGGCTGGTAACACGAGCTGTCAGGTCACCTACATAGGGTTTTGATATATCGACCTGCACATCGACATCATAGGCTGTACTAACATCACCAAACTGATAGGGTATAACTATATTTGTTGTACTCGAAACGGCAAATGGCCATCCGGCACCACCGTTATCATTACACACTGTTTCTGCAGCATAAGAGACATTAGAGGCACACAGTGCAAGCACCGCATACATAAGTACAGAAGCTGGTTTTTTATAAAAGTACTTCATGAATTGAGTATTGAAAAAACATCCTTACAGAAAACGGCTTTACCTGATATAGCTCAATCTGAAGTCATAGAATTTGGCTGAGAATATACGCACTACTATTGTAGTCAATATCGAGAGAAGTGTATGATTTTCCTTGCTTTATTACAAGACCAGGAAAGCTATATATGTTGATTTCTCGACAGAATTTGATTTCTTCTAATAACATATTCTGACACGCTTCAGATTGAATATCGTCGAAAAACTGTCGTGTATTGAGACCGAGCTGTTCGGCCAGGCCAACGAGAACATCCAGATCTGATGGATTTTTTGCCTGTAGATAATACGCCTGCTGTACCAGCAATAGCATCTCCCTGTCTGATTGCGGCTGCTGCATCCTGCAGGCGATTATCGCTCTGCAGGCTGGGTAGGTCGAACGCCGCGGACTGCATAATGTCCAGAAATCATAATTAAATTCTGTACCTGGAATTTCCTGCTGAATCTTTTTCCATGTTTCACGGATTGTGTTTTGCATGGCGTGCGGCATCGGTTGATCTGTATCCGGCGCCAGTCCACCCAGCATATAACGGACTTCGATACTGCTAGGTAAAGCCTGCTTTAGCTGTTCCAGGACGGGGCGAAACCCCCAGCACCAGCTGCACATCGGGTCATGTATGTAATAGAGTATTTGAGTCTTATCTTTCATCTAAGAGGAGCAGCTCTCTTCTATCCGCTGCGCCTATTCGGGTCGGTGGCCTGCATAATGTTCAAACTCGGGATGTTCGTCATAGGAGTCACGAAGGATCTTCATCAGGTTGTCGATTTCAGAATAATCATTTTCATCCTGCGCCTTACGGATAGCGATCTCAGCCATAATGTGCAGCATTTCACAATATCAGCACATTGACGTGTTACTTTTGTGAACTGCTAGTTAGCCATATTCACATAAATATGCACAATCCGTCGGCACCTTTACGTTAAATGAACTGTTTGCGGCCACTTCAAAAGACTGCCCGGCAGTGAAAGTCTTGCTTTCACTTTCAGCATCTAACTGAATGATCAGCTCACCGGTGATAACCGTCATCCTTTCTTTCTCTGCTGTATTAAATACATATTCACCGGCAGCCATCACACCGACAGTAGCGGGTTTTTCCTGGCCCTGAAATGCGATCGATTTAACTTTACCATCAAAATATTCATTGGTTTTAAACATTTTTATTACCTGATAGATTGGGTCGCCGTATTTAACTATAACTTGGGCTGCCGTATTTATCCAGACTTGACAAATTTTATAAAAAAGATAAAAAAGCTATATAACATATTGATATTGCAATAATTACTGATATATTATAGAATGCTAATGTTTTTAGCGGTTAAGAATTTAATATGATTGAAAAATATAGTTGTAGCTTTGTAGAAGAACAGATTAGTGAAGGCGGGCAGTTGATTGACGTGCGTTCAACTGTAGAATTTAATCAGGGTGCACTAGACGGCGCGATAAACATGCCTATCGATAGATTTCAGTTTTTAAAAGATGCAATCGATCACACAAAACCCGTGTTACTGTACTGCAGGACAGGAGCACGCTCAGAGATGGTCAAAAGATACCTGGAACAATTAGGCTTTGACCAGGTCCACAATATAGGTGGCTTGCGCCAGTTTGCAGGCTGTTAAATAAATTCAACCAGGTTCAGTCGATAAGACTGGAAATTGTACGGGTGAAAGCATTATGGCTTACGATATTTCAGTAGAAAACATCAAATGTGGTGGTTGTGCTAATACGATAACAACAAGGTTAAATGCTCTGGATGTTATCGACAGCTGTGAAGTCGACGTTGAGAGAGGTATCATTAGTATCAGCGGGGATGAATCTAGCAAGGAAGAGGTCAGCCAATTGTTACTAAAACTAGGTTATCCTGAAAGCGGAACGGCTGAAGGTCTGAAAGCCGCCACGGCAAAAGCAAAATCATTCGTCAGTTGTGCGGTAGGCAAGATGAGTTCCTGATTTGCCAGAGCACTCCAGAAACCTTAATTAAAGAAAAAAAGCCGGTGATACCGGCTTTTTTTGGTTCAGGCAATTTCGTGATACCATTCGCCGCCTATGAAAACGCGTGATTTCCACTACCAGCTCCCAGAGCGACTCATTGCTCAAACGCCCAGCGATGTCCGTTCACACAGCCGACTGTTACATTATTCACGTAAAAACCAGAGCATCGATCATCTGCGGTTCAGTGATATTATCGATCTGATCAACCCGGAAGATTTACTGGTGTTTAATAATACCCGAGTCATTCCAGCACGGATGTATGGTACCAAGGAGACCGGCGGCAAAGTAGAGATACTGGTCGAACGCCTGACGTCCGAATTTCGATGCCTCGCGCATGTTAAAGCAAGTAAAACGCCTAAACCCGGAAGCGTACTCACCCTGCAGGATCCAGATGGTGGACAGGCACAGAGCTCATCACATTTAACAGTTACCGTCGAAGGTCGTGATGGTGACCTGTTTATTCTTAGCTCAAAAACTATCACTATGGCTAAGATCATGGAGCGCATAGGCCATATGCCGCTACCTCCTTATATCAGCCGGGATGACACCTGCGAAGATTTTTCACGCTACCAGACGGTTTATGCCGCAAATCCGGGGGCAGTCGCCGCGCCGACTGCAGGATTACACTTTGACGAGAACCTGCTCGAAAAACTTGAGCATAAGGGCGTTAATTCTGCATATGTCACCCTTCATGTCGGCGCCGGTACTTTTCAGCCGGTGCGCAGTGAACAGATCGAAGATCATGAGATGCATTTTGAATACCTGGTCGTCCCTCAGGAAACCGTCGCAAAATGCCAGCAAACACGGCAGAATGGGGGCCGAATTATCGCTGTCGGCACGACAACCGTGCGTTCACTGGAAACTGCGTCACATAACGGGGAATTAGAAGCCTATACAGGGGAGACGGATATCTTTATCTACCCCGGTTATCAATTCAAAAGTATCGATGCCCTGATCACTAACTTCCATCTACCAGAATCAACACTGCTTATGCTGATCAGTGCCTTCGCTGGAAAGGATGAGATGCTTCGCTGTTATGCGGAAGCTGTAAATGAAGAGTACCGCTTCTTCAGTTATGGTGATGCGATGTTCATCAGTTGACTTATAGTGTTATCAAACAGAGTGGCAACGCGGAATACATTCCGCTCCTACAAAACACATGCAGCCGTAGGAGTGGATTGCAATCCACGGTTATTTCACAAAACACCAAAAATTAGAAAAGACTTAACTATATAATATAGATTAAAAAAACATAGTAAACTATTGATGTTATTCAAAATATCCAAAGATAATAATGGCGCACGCCGTGGTCAGTTAACTTTTGATCGCGGCACGGTCGAAACCCCGGCATTCATGCCAGTGGGTACTTACGGCACGGTCAAGGCGATGACCCCGGAAGAACTGACCGATATCGGCGCAGAGATTATCCTCGGCAATACTTTTCACCTGATGTTACGCCCGGGTACAGATATCATCCGTAAACACGGTGATCTGCATGATTTCATGCACTGGCAGAAACCCATACTCACAGACTCGGGTGGTTTTCAGGTCTATAGCCTGGCAAAAATGCGAAAGATCACCGAATCGGGCGTCCTTTTCCATTCACCCGTCGATGGCAGAAAGATCGAATTAACACCTGAATATTCCATGCAGATCCAGAAAGAACTGGGCTCAGATATCGTCATGATCTTCGATGAGTGCACGCCGTATCCGGCAACTGAGAAAGAAGCCGAAGATTCCATGCAGTTATCCTTGCGCTGGGCCGATCGATGTAAAACAGCTCACCAGGGAAACCTGTCAGCTTTATTTGGCATCGTCCAGGGCGGCATGTATGAATCATTACGTCACGAATCGGCAGAAGGCCTGACCTCGCTGGGTTTTGATGGATATGCTATCGGCGGATTATCAGTAGGAGAGCCGATGGAGGAGCGCAACCAGGTACTCGATTTCACCGTACCAAAGCTACCAGCAGATAAACCACGTTACCTGATGGGTGTTGGCAGACCTGAGGACATCGTCGAAGCTGTGAGGCGGGGCATCGATATGTTCGACTGCGTTATCCCGACACGTCATGCACGTACCGGATTCCTGTATACATCAAACGGCATCCTGAAGATCAGGAACAGTCGCTATCAGGACGACACAAGGCCGATCGATGAGAAATGTCAGTGTTACACCTGTAAGAACTATTCTCGCTCATACCTTCGCCACCTGGATAAATGTGGTGAGATCCTTGGATCACGCTTAAGCACGATCCATAACCTGTATTACTACCAACAGCTGATGCGAGACATTCGCGATGCCATAGAAAACGACCGCTTTGAAGCGTTTGCCGACCAGTTTTATGCGCAAATTTCCACCGACAATTAATCGCAAGATAAACCACAGGTACACTATCATTTATGGCATAATATCGCGCCATTAAAAGTCGCCATTTGGTGCCTTATCGTCAATAAGTTTAAGAGGTTAATATGAGTTTTTTCATTTCAGACGCGATCGCAGAAGCAGGCGCAGCGGGAGCACAATCACCTGATCCACTGGCATCATTAATTCTGCCTATCGGACTGGTTGTTTTATTCTATTTCTTCCTGATCCGTCCTCAGAGCAAACGCCAGAAGGAACACCGTCAGATGGTCAGTGATCTGCAGAAAGGCGAGGAAGTTATCACCACAGGTGGCATACTTGGCAAGATAACTGATGTAAATGATGACTTCATCACCCTGGAAATCGCAAAAGATGTTTCGCTAAACATCCAGAAAAATGCCGTTCAGACGATCATGCCGAAGGGTACGATTAAGGAACAAAGTAAATAAATACTGCTATAAATCTTTTCGAATCGAAACTACAACTCATTATAAAAATAATACCGGGAACACTCAGCCATGCTGAATCAATATCCACTGTGGAAATATATCTTACTAGTCGTTGTGCTAATCATAGCCAGCATCTTTGCATTACCGAACCTTTACGGTGAGGATCCTGCCGTCCAGGTCAGTCATCGTACGAAGTCGTTAACTGAAGAAGACAAACTGCTCATCGAACAGACGATCAATGCGAAAGAGTTAAGCCTGATATCAATCGAGCTGGAGCAGGGACTTGTTCTGGCTCGACTCAATAATACCAAAGACCAACTGATCGCTGCTGACGCATTAAAAGAAGCATTAGGTAAGCAATACCTGGTCGCGCTTAACCTGGCACCCGCAACCCCGGGCTGGTTACGTGCCTTAAGCGCAGCACCTATGTATCTTGGTCTCGACCTGCGTGGTGGTGTGCATTTCCTCATGGAAGTGGATATGGTGGCAGCGATCAAGCGACTGGAAGAAAGCTCGTTATCGGATATCCGAACCACTCTGCGTGAGGAAAAGATACGTTATCGTGGTGTGCGTCGTGATGATGATGGCCTGCATATCACTTTCCGCGAACTGGAACACATGGAACAGGCCGCTGAGAAATTACCCCGTGTTTACCGCGAACTCGAATTCGTTGAGAAGCAGGATACTCTAACCCTGAATGCACGACTCAGTGAGGTCGCCATCAGAAATGAGAAAAAATCCGCTTTGCAACAGAACGTCATCACCCTGCGCAACCGTGTAAACGAACTGGGTGTGGCCGAACCTGTCATCCAGCAACAGGGAGACTCACGCATCGTGGTACAGTTACCCGGTATCCAGGACACTGCTGGTGCGAAAAAGATCCTCGGCGCGACCGCGACCCTCGAATTCAGGATGACAGAGGGCACCCGTGCCGACTGGCTTGATGCTGAGGAGAACGGCCGTACACCGCTTAACTCGATCCTTTACCATGAACGTGACGGCAGCCCGGTATTATTAAACCGCCGTGTCATCGTTACCGGTGATCAGATAATCGATGCGGCATCGACCTTTGATAGCCAGAAGGGCACACCGGCGGTATCGGTTCGCCTGAACGGTAAAGGCGCTAATAAGATGGGAGATACCACACGCGAACATATCGGCAAGCCGATGGCTGTGGTGTTCATAGAGAACAAGATTGAAACCAAGAAAGTCGGCGACATCATCACCAAACATCGCACCACGACGAAAGAAGTGATCAATGTCGCAACCATCCAGGGACAGTTCAGCGCACGCTTCCAGATCACCGGTCTCGAGTCTCAGGAAGCACGCGACCTGGCATTACTGTTACGCGCCGGCTCTTTGAGAGCACCAGTTGAGATCATCGAAGAACGCACCGTGGGTCCAAGCCTGGGTAGAGACAATATCGAAAAGGGCTTTTTCTCCGTCATGATCGGTTTTGTCCTGGTACTGATCTTCATGACCGTGTATTACAAAGGTTTCGGCCTCATCGCCAACATCGCATTGACTGCAAACCTGATCATCATCATCGCAGTACTCTCCTTATTACAGGCAACTTTGACCTTACCTGGTATCGCCGGTATCGTGCTCACCGTCGGTATGGCGGTGGACGCCAATGTACTTATCTTCGAGCGTATTAAAGAAGAGATCAAAAATGGTAATTCGCCACAGGCGAGCATCCACTCGGGTTATCAGAAAGCGTTCAGCACCATTACCGATGCCAACGTCACCACCTTGTTGGCTGCTATAGTGCTGTTCACATTAGGCACTGGACCGGTTAAAGGTTTCGCAATCACATTGTGCATAGGCATCATAACCTCGATGTTTACCGCCATCGTCGGTACACGTGCGATCGTGAATCTGCTGTATGGCAACCGCGATATCAAAAAACTTTCAATATAAAAATTATACAAGACATCAGGTAGGAAACATGTCACAGACAGCAACAGAGTCAAATCAGAAAACATTGATCAATTTTATGAGCAAAAGAAAACTAGCAATGGTTTTCTCGCTGATTTTAATGATCGTTTCAATCGGCAGTATCGCCACCAAAGGCTTGAACTTCGGTATCGATTTTACCGGTGGATATCTGATCGAAGCCGGATACCAGTATGATGTCGACCTTGACCGGGTCAGGTCAGCACTGGTAGAGGCCAAGTTTAAGGATGCGCAGGTACAGAACTTCGGTTCATCAAAAGACATCATCGTACGGATCGCACCTCGTGCCGACATCAACAAGGCGACCATCGGCGACAACATCCTGAGTGTATTAAAAACCACGTCAGATAAGCCTGTCGACATGCGCCGCCTTGAGTTTGTCGGTCCGCAGGTCGGTGATGAGCTACGTGATGACGGCGGTATTGCACTGCTGGTAGCGCTCGGTGGCATCCTTATCTATATCAGCATGCGATTCCAGCTGAAATCTGCGGTTGGCGCGATCCTGGCGCTGGTCCACGACGTCATCATCACTATTGGCGTATTTTCACTATTACAGCTGGAATTTGATCTGACAGTACTGGCATCGATCCTGGCGGTTATCGGTTACTCTCTCAACGATACTGTGGTCGTGCTCGACCGTATCCGTGAGACCTTCAGGAGTGTCCGTAAAACATCAGCTGAAGACATCTTGAATATTTCCATCAATCAGACGCTCGCTAGAACACTGGTAACATCCTTTACAACACTACTGGTATTGTTCGCGCTGTTCTTTTTTGGTGGTGAGATCATACATGGCTTTGCGACTGCGTTGATCGTGGGTGTCATTATCGGTACTTATTCATCGATCTATATCGCCAGCAGCACATTGTTGTTAATGAACATCCATAAACAGGATTTTCTGGTTGTTGCTAAAGAAGAAGTGGTTGACGACGCGCCATAGAAGCTTAGCTATGAGATATATGCTGTAAGAATTATCAGAACTAATAACTTACTATTTACAACTCGTTACTTCTATTAACAACTGTCTGAAAATCTTTGAGGATGGTTTTAGCATCATGAGGCGGGTTAAGAAAAGCCACCAGTTTACCTTCCGGGTTCATCAAAAGCAGTGACGAACTATGGTCGACAGTGTAAGCACTGCTATCTACCGACCCCGGCCCGGCGCTTTCATCGGCGGGCATCTTCATGTATACGACACTCATCTGCAGGGTTAATGCTTTTATCATCTCAGCATTTCCGGTAACACCGACAAAGTCTTTATCGAAATACTGAACATAATCGCTCAGCATTTCGACTTTATCCCGGTCAGGATCAACCGAGACAAAGACGACCTCAGGAAACATATGATTGATCGCGGACGCAGCTTTCTTTGCCTGTGCGACCACACCAAGTGTTACCGGGCAGATATCAGGGCAATGTGTATAACCAAAGAAAAACAAACTCCAATGCCCCTTGAGATCATCCAGGCTAAACGTTTGTCCGTCATCTCTGATTAACTCGGGTATAACGATCTTACGCGCCGGAGACAAAACCGCACCCTGGATCGGTGAAAAATTGTTACGTGCTTCAGCAAGTTCTTTCTTTTTCTGCTGCTCCGCTGTCATCTCGTCTCCTGACTGTTGCATAGACGAGAGCCAGAAGCCAGCAGACATGGCCGCCAGAGCAGCTATAGTGAGAATCAGTTTTGAATTTAGCATGACGGGAGCACCGTTAACATTTGAACTGGAAATTATGACACAGGTACTGACTGACATCACTCGCAAAGTAGTGATCAACGACCATCGCGATGAACAATAACATAAGGTAATTTATCGAATAAACAAATGTTGAGATGGCCGCGTTCTTTTTCTCACTGAACATCAGCAGGAAAACTTTATAGAAGAAGTACAGACCGAGCAAAACGGCTGACACCAGGTAGATCTCACCACGCATATAAGCGAGGTAGGGCAGCAGGGTGACCATAAACATCAAAATCGTATAACCCAGGATCGAATACTTGGTGAATTCGATACCATGTGTTACCGGCAGCATGGGCAGATTTACTTTTGCGTAATCATCGCGGCGATGGATGGCCAGCGCCCAGAAATGTGGTGGTGTCCAGGTATATATGATCAAAACCAGTAGTACACCATGTGGATCGATACTGCCTGTTACCGAGGTCCAACCCAGTAATGGTGGCGTGGCGCCAGCCAGACCACCGATAACAATGTTCTGTGGCGTCGCTTTCTTAAGATACATCGTATATATCACCGCATAACCGATCATACTGGCAAAGGTCAACACTGCGGTTAATGTATTGATCCAGGCGGTCAAAACAAAGACCGATGCAGCTGCCATCAATATGGCGAAGATAAATGCGTTCTGCTGGCTTACACGCCCTTTCGGTAAAGGCCTGTTTTCAGTCCGAGCCATACGGGAATCACTTTCCCTCTCTACGATCTGGTTGATCGCAGCACCAGCGGCTGCACCCAGCCCGATACCAAGTGTCGACATGATAAGAACAAATAAGGATATCTCACCAGGTGGGCTAGCCAAGACGACACCAACGACAGAAGTTAACAGCAATAATGCAACGACCTTGGGCTTGCACAGATCATAGTAATCTCGCCATGTTGCCTTATTATCAATGTTTATATTGTCTACATCTGTACTCATAACTGTATTCTATTATCTGTCTTAACGATATCGAAGAGGGGTCTGATCAGCCGATCTGAGACGCCTTTAATAATTTCTTCAGGTCATACAAAAACTCTTTATTTGGCTGATCCTGAGTAAACCGCATCATCACATTACCCATAGGATCCATAATATAGGTTTCGTTGTTGAGGATACCAGCTCCATCACGGATATTGCTGCCAAAGGCATCGATAATGGCATCAGTATCTCCATATACACGGGTGACATTCGGATGTGACTGCTCTATTAATTGTGTTAATGATTCACCGGCAGGTTCCAGGTGCACGAACATCCGTATCAGACGGTGCTGATTCTTGGCCAGTAGCGTATGTATCTGTCGGGTATCATAAAGACGCGTTTCACACTGTTCGTCACAGTCTTTTCCGAGAAAAGAGATCAGACGCCACTTATAGGTAAGAACTCCCTGGGGGATAAGCTCGTTTTTCTCATCTTTCAGTTTGAAACTGGCGATATGTACTATCGGATTTAATATTTCGCCGTGATTTACGAATGATTTAACATCCACAAAAAAGAACATGATATATGCCAGTGCGACCGGCGCGATAAACGCGATCACCACGAACCAGACGGTGTAAGGGTTTCTTTTACTGGTGGCGATGGGATTATTTACCTTGGGTAAATCTTCACTGGTCGCTTCATCATTAGGTGTATCTACTTCATTCATTATTTAACCATACGTTTTGTATTTACGACAAGATAGATAATCAGTAGCGCGGCCGACATGGCAAACCACTGAAACGCATATCCGTTGTTCTTGGCAGAGTTTAAATTTAACACTGGCAGATCGTATTCAAAAATTCCTGATCTATCAGGGTCAAGCCATAACACCATATCATAGAGTTCATAACCTAGTATCTGTCCGATCTCAGCCAGGTCTATATATTGCAATACCACAGGCCAGCGCGATGTTTCCTGCACATACTCCGCCAGCAAAAGTGTTCTCGATGGCGGCATGTCGAGCAAACCCTTGATCTCTAACTCGCCATCGGGTGCAGTGATCTCTGGCAACAGGTCTCGCGTTTTACCCTGTGGAACAAAACCTCGACTGACAAGAACAGCCCTGGATTTATCAATTTTAACCGGCGTAAACACATGATAGCCAACCTGACCATTGAACGTAATATTATCAAGTAAGAAGCTATGCTGGGCATCAAATTCACCATAAAATCTGGCTGGATGAAAGCGCCGATCAGCGCTTGAAACCGGCAACTCTTCCAGGCCTGCCGGTGATAACTTTTTACGTTCTGTAATATTTTGCTGTAAAGTATCCTTGAATTCTGCACGGTCAAGCTGCCACAGGCCCAGAGATACCATGATATAGAGTAGCGCCACGGTAACGATGCTACTGACTATCCCGGGATGAAAATGGAAACCCGCAAGTTTAAGTGAAACCAGATGGTAATCTCTAATTGCTTTGATAATACTCATAACCGGCCGTAGAATTAGACATGCAGATTACTGAAATCAATATTTACTGATACAGAATTAAACGGAAAAAACATGGTATTTAAAATCGTCATTTTGAGCTTATTATTCGTTGTACTCATAAGCCTTGGCTCAGCACTGGTCGCGATGGCGAAAGGTGATAAGTCAGACAGGATGCTGAAGTCATTGACCTGGCGCATCGGACTGTCAGTGTTTATTTTTATCCTGCTCTTAATAGGACAGGCCACGGGGTTGATTACACCCCATGGCCTGTTGTAATTACCTTATAACGCGGAGTTTACCGCGTATATTGCTTTACAACCAATATACGAAGATAAACAGACCTAACCAGACCACGTCGACAAAGTGCCAGTACCAGGCAACCGCTTCGAAGGCAAAATGTTTTTCTGCGGTGAAGTGACCTTTGATCGCACGTATCAGCATGATAAACAGCATAATAGTACCCATGGTCACGTGGAATCCGTGGAAGCCCGTCAACATGAAGAAAGTGCTGCCATAGATACCTGAGCTCATGGTCAAACCCAGTTCAGTGTAGGCATGGATATACTCTTCAGCCTGCAGCACCAGGAAGATACAACCTAATAATACGGTAGCAGCTAACCAAAGTATCAAAGGCTTTCTATGGTTCGCACGTAATGCATGGTGTGCGATAGTCACGGTGACGGAAGAAGCCAGTAGTATTGCAGTGTTCCATGCCGGCAGGCCGGTTGCTGGAATGATATCACTTGGACCAACGAATTTAGCATTGTCCGGGTTAGTCATCACCGGCCAGACTGCCTCAAAAGCAGGCCATAACAGCTCATGCGTCATCGCATTATTACCAGCGCCACCCAACCATTCCATCGCGATGGTACGTGCGTAGAACAGGGCCCCGAAGAAGGCTGCGAAGAACATCACTTCAGAGAAGATGAACCATAACATGCCGATACGGAAAGACTTGTCCACCTGCTCATTATAATTGTCAGCCATTGACTCCTTGATAACAGCGCCAAACCATCCGAAGAAAAGGTAAGCGATCATTAAAAGACCAACAGGCAGGATCAGATTAATTGAGCCTGCATGGATTGAAGTGACTGCGCCGATGACCGATGTCGTCAGTGCAATAGTTCCTACCACAGGCCATTTACTTGGCTCTGGTATGAAATACACATCATGATTTGTAGTTGATGACATAGTTTATTTCCTGGTTTTTTTAATGTTGTGTCAAAGGTGTGCTCAATGCGACCGAATGCTTATCAGCAGTCTCTGCCTTCGCGTCCTCTGATCCTGGTTTTATAAAAAATGTGTAAGACAGCGTTACCTCATGAACATCTTCATCGATAGAAGGGTCTATCATGAATACCACTGGCATTATCTTTTCTTCGCCGGCTTTTAATACCTGCTCAGTGAAACAGAAACATTCCGTCTTCTGAAAGTGGGCGGCAGCTAAGCCCGGTGTAACACTGGGTACTGCCTGGCCGACGATGTCTCTATCAGTCTTGTTCCTGGCGACATACTCGATGCGTGCTGCCTCTCCTGGATGAACCTTAACTATATTAGTTAATGGTTCAAACTCCCAGGGCATCTCCGCATTGAGATTAGCCAGAAATTCCACTTTTATCTCTCTACTGGTATCGATCTGTATCGGTTCAGCTGACACAAACTGCTCACCAGTTTTCCCGTTTAATCCCGTGATATCACAGAAGACATCATACAGAGGGACTAATGCAAACCCGAAACCAAACATGGCAACAACGACGAACAATAGATTACGTGTGACTCTTTTATTGCCTTCACTCTTATTGTCAGTGTTACTACTCATATCCTAATGCTGATCCGGGTTTGCCGTCATTGCTAATGTTTTATTACTTCACTGTAGGTGGAGTCGTAAAGCTGTGGAATGGAGCAGGTGATGGTAATGTCCACTCAAGACCTTCAGCGCCTTCCCAAACCTGGTCAGTCGCTTTCTCTGTGCTCTTACCCCGGATTGTCTTGATTACGTTGTATAGCAAGATCAGCTGCGCGAAACCGAATACGAACGCACCGACTGATGCGATCGCATTAAATTCTGCAAACTGCATGTGGTAGTCAGGGATACGACGTGGCATACCCGCAAGACCGACGAAATGCATAGGGAAGAACAGCACGTTAACTGAGATCGTAGATACCCAGAAATGCAGCTTGCCCAGACCTTCGTCATACATGTTGCCGGTCCACTTGGGCAGCCAGAAATAGACTGCAGCAAAGATACCGTATAGCGCACCAGTTACCAGAACATAGTGGAAGTGAGCGACCACGAAGTAAGTATCGTGATACTGGAAGTCAGCAGGGGTGATCGACAGCATCAGGCCTGAAAAACCACCGATGGTGAACAGGAAGATGAAAGCGATGGCGAAAAGCATCGGCGTTTCGAAGGTCAGAGAACCTTTCCACATCGTGCTCACCCAGTTAAAGACTTTCACACCGGTTGGCACAGCGATCAGCATGGTTGCGTACATGAAGAACAGCTCAGCCGCAACAGGCATACCTGTGGTAAACATGTGGTGCGCCCACACGATGAATGACAGGAACGCGATGGAAGAAGTCGCATACACCATTGAAGAGTAACCAAAGATCTTCTTACGTGAGAAGGTAGGAACGATCTGAGAGATGATGCCGAATGATGGCAGGATCATGATATACACTTCAGGATGACCAAAGAACCAGAACACGTGCTGGAACAATACAGGGTCACCGCCACCAGCAGCACTGAAGAAGCTGGTACCGAAGTTACGGTCGGTCAGCATCATGGTTACCGCGCCAGCCAGTACAGGCATAACCGCGATCAGCAGGTACGCAGTAATGAACCATGTCCATACGAAAATAGGCATTTTCATGTATGTCATGCCAGGTGCGCGCATGTTGATGATCGTCGCGATGATGTTGATCGCACCCATGATAGATGAGATACCCATCATATGTACCGAGAAGATGAAGAAGTCAGTACTCGCTGGGCCATAGGTAGTAGACAGTGGTGCGTAGAATGTCCAGCCGAAGTTCGGTGCAGAACCCATACCCATCAGGCTCATGACCAGACTTGCTATCAGCAGGCCAAATGCGCCAGGTAACAACCAGAAACTCCAGTTATTCATACGTGGCAGTGCCATATCCGGCGCACCGATCATTAACGGTACCATCCAGTTAGCCAGGCCGACGAATGCCGGCATGATCACCCCGAAGACCATGATCAGGCCATGCAGGGTAGTCATCTGGTTGAAAAACTCTGGCTCTACAAACTGTAGACCGGGTTGAAAAAGTTCAGCACGGATAACCAGTGCCAGTGTTCCACCAATAAATAACATGATAAAGCTGAACCACAGGTACATGGTTCCGATGTCTTTATGGTTGGTACTAAATAACCAGCGACCTAAGCCGGTTGGTTTGTGGTCATGATGATCATCATGATGTTCTTCGATAACAGCGCTCATAAATGCCTCGTTTATCTTATATTATTCAATATATTGAATTAGTTATTAATTATAAAGCGGCTATCGAGCTGCTTTGATATCTGCTGGTTGCGCAACATCACCGACGTCATTACCCCAGGCATTACGCTCATAGGTAACCAGTGCAGCGATGTCGGCATCGTTCAACTGTGGACCAAAGGCCTGCATCGCAGTCCCTGAAACACCGTTAACGATAACATCGATATGCTTAGCGATATCGCCAATGGCAATTGCGCTGCCTTTAAGACCCGGGAAGACGTTTGGAATACCTTCACCATTTGCCTGGTGACATGCAGCACAGCTGGTAGCATAGACACTCTTACCGTGCTCCATCAACTCGTCTTTCGTCCAGGTCTTGTTTGAACTCGCTTCAGCGGCTGCGGCCTGTTGTTTCTTACTATCGACCCAGGCTGCATAATCAGCCTCGGAAACAACGTCTACAACGATTGGCATAAAGCCATGATTGGTGCCACATAATTCAGCACATTGTCCACGGTAGGTACCGATCTTGTCTGTTCTCACCCAACTCTCGTTGATATAACCCGGGATAGCGTCTTTCTTGACACCGAAAGCAGGGATCCACCATGCGTGGATAACGTCGTTAGAGGTGAACAGCAGACGAACTTTTTTGTTAACAGGTATAACGATATGGTTATCGACTTCTAACAGATAGTTCTTGTTCTTTGTGGCTTTATTCTGAATCTCTTCGATGGGAGTAGTGAGGTTACTGAAAAAGTTGATGTCCTGAGCATTTTCACCGACGTTGTAGTCATAATGCCATTTCCACTGGTAACCAGTAACTTTGATAGACATATCAGAGTTTGAGACGTCTTCCATGGCTAATAGTACCTTGGTAGCAGGTACCGCCATAAAACCAAGGATGATAAATGGAACGATGGTCCAGATGATCTCTACGGTCAAATTATCATCAAATTTGGCAGCTTCGACGCCACGTGATTTACGATGCATGATGATTGAATAAATCATCGCGCCAAAGACGATTACGCCGATAACGACGCAGATCCACAAAACCAAAGTATGTATATCATACGCACCCTGACTAAATGAAGTGACACCTGGACGAAGATCCAGCTGGTACTCAGCCCAGGACTGCATGCTCACTAGCATCAGACCTATAAAGCTGGCAACACGGATTGCTGCACTCATGTTTTCTCCTGACTAAATTTTTATAGTAGTTTTTGAATTATTATTTTACTTTCACACCCGAAATGGTTCGTAAAAGGGTGATTTTGCACAAAGTAACGGCGCGTATCCTACGTTTTATAACTCATATTTACAAGGGTTATCAGGGACTAATTGTGTGATTTCACACAGTTATTTTGAAAAAGTAGGGTTATAGATTTACTATATAATCATATACTTATATAGTGCTTTATATGTACTGCTACAAAAAACAAGGTTGTACGTGGCATATGACACATTCTTCATAATTATCTATTTAACATAATATACATTATGCGGAATATAAAAAGATATTAGAATCAGGGCCTGAGATTGTTGTGCGCTTCACCTGCACAGCAAACCTCTCTATGATGTCGCTTTTGTGGTGTGAGCTGTTGCCCTGCAGCAATCACAACAGTAGCCGCTAAGCGTTGTCGCTAGCAGTTATTTAGTTACTATTTATTAATCAAGATAGCGATTCAAACTTCCGCTTTATATCCTGATGAATACCGATCAACCGGTTTTTATTTTCCTTAGGTAATGTCTCTAAACTTTCTACCCGCTTATCATAATCGTCGGTGGCTTTTATCAGGCGTTCGATAGAATTAAGTATCGTCGTCTTACTGATGCCCAGGTTTTTTCCAAAACGATAGAATGCTTTTTTGAAATCGATGATCTCATCATCGATGTCTTCGCCGTAATTACCAAAGCCCATGCCAGCTGGAAATAGCGCATTATGGATGGAATATGCTCGCATCGGTACCGGGTCATACACAGGGGTAAATTGTAATTTACCGTCACGTTCATATATAGACAGGTTCTCGAGATGCAGGTCGCCGTTACCGGTCAACATAGCCATGACCAGGCGCTCGAGCAGATGCAGCCTGGCTGCTTTTTTGTCAGAGACCAGCAGGACATGTGGATTGTCGATCGCTGCACCTATGTGGTCATAGGTCGTACTGTAGTGGTTCGTAACACTGGCATTACCCGATGCGAGAACGGAGTAGACCGATTCCATAAAAACAGTGCCACCGCTGTCAAGACGGTCAAAACGTTCGATGGCGATTGCATTCAGATCGCTCACCTGTACTGGCCAATATCGCGGTACGTCAAAGCCGGCATCTTTATGCATTTCAAGACCGAGAGCTTCCAGTTCGATGATGCCTGGATACTGTGCGCTGTTCTCAAGTTTGAGAATGATGTCAGTTCGGCCGGTATCACCAAAACGAGTCGGCAACCCTATGCGACCGTCCCACCCTGCTCTGTCTATCGATAGTGGCAGTTTAGGAATAGCGCCGCCAACCGAAGGCGTTGGGCCTAACACATCGAGCAGCACATCGGCATCGCCATCAAACCAGACCATGAATTCTTTCAGATTGAAACCAAACTTATCATCGAGTTCGACCAGACTCTTACTCGACGGAGTTGAATACCAGCTATTGGCTGCCTCGTCGCTTTCAAAAACATCGAGATGACCGATCGCGCCATGCCCTGCCCGAATCAATATGTTCCAGTCGGTATCAAAGCCAGGCTCTGGGTGGATATTGATCTTGTCCAGATACTTCAAGAGCAGTGCGCGCTGAAAGTTACGTTCGTCGCGTGATGGGATAAGGGATTTTATAGGCGGGTGAAAATCAAAATCTTCGCTGCGATCTCGAACAATGGTGCTGTGAAATTCGGCAGGCGGGTATATTAGTCCTAATCCCTTCAGGCCGGTCTTTTCATACCCCTCTTCGTATGTGAATCGGGATTCTTGATCGGTCACGACCAGTGTACCCATCTTAATGGGCTGGACGCCCAGGCGGGTCCAGATGACGGCATTACGATCTTTCATGAGCGTGGCTTAGAACAGGTTTCCCTTTCTGACGAGTTCCGCAAGGCTCGTCGTGTCATCCACCCAGACAAGCTTCTTGCCCACACTCCTACCAAGTTCGATAACCGTACTCAGGCGGGCGTCATTTGCCTTTTTCAGCCGGGACAGTGCTACCTCATCGAGGCTTGAAACCTCCGCCAACTCTTTTTGCGTCATTCCTTTGGCTTTGGCTGTCGCTAGCGCTTCTTCTACTAATTTGTGTAAGACGTTATCCATAGTTAGCAATAATGATAATAAGTAATACTATATTAGCGCTAATTAACATATAAAGCAATTAATATTATTATCATTATTGCTAATTATTTATCACTTACCGTTATTAATTAGCAATAATGATAATTATCTCTTATAAATCGTGTTGTATAAATGCAGGTAGAGATAAATTTACTTGCGTATTTGCGCCTACGGCTAGCAGGATGCGTGAGATAACAGCTAATCACAAAGCTGTTGGTGAGGAGAAAAAAAGGTATGGAACAGTTTTACACGTAAGTCCTGGATGGATGAAGCATACGGACATACTTACTGATTTATTCCGTGATACTGTCAGATTGAAATTGTGCCCTCCAGTCAGTCATGCCGCCCTTGACGACACGAACATCCTGGAAACCATGTTTGAGTAATAGATTGGCGGCCTTCGCTGAGCGTTTGTCGGTGGTACAGATTATCGAGATAGATTTTTCAACGTGACTTTCCAGTTTAGAGATTTCCTGCTCAAGGCGCTCAACCGGAATGTTCATAGCCTGTTCGATATGGCCCGCCTGGTAATCCTTTTCAGTACGTACATCGACCAGCAGCGTCTCATCATCGTCTAAACGTCGTTTCAGCTCTTTTACATCAATGCTGGGACCACGCCTCATGGTTGCGATAAAACGCGGTATGAAGGTCACTACCGCCAGCAACGCTATCGCGATTAAAATGGTATTTATCAGTCCATCACCACCAGCAATCGCTTCTCGACCGGCATAACCTATATATGTATAAGCGATAGCACCTGGCAACATAAATATGCCAGTCGCCAGCAGGTACTCGATAAAACGTATCTTTGTCAGCCCCAGGGCGTAATTTAATAGATTAAACGGAAATAACGGCACCAGGCGCACGAAAGCAACAAAACGCCAGCCTTCTGCTTCTACGCCATTGATTAACTGCTTTAACTTGCCACCAGAACGCTGTAAAACCCAGTCTGACGCAAGATAGCGAGCGACGAGAAACGACAATGCTGCACCGATGGTCGCGCCTGTGATATTGCAGACCGTACCTAGAATTGGTCCAAATATAATGCCGCCAGATAAGGTTAGAACGGAGCCCGGCAAAAATAGCACTGTAGCGACTGCATATATAAGTATAAATACCACAGGCGCCCACCAGCCAGCCTGCTCCAGCCAGCGCGCCAGTAATTGAACATCAAACTGATCGCGCTGATAGACCGCAAGAACTATCGCCGCGATAAGCACTGCGGCTATAACAATCTGCAGAAAACGTTTTTTCACTTTATTTATTCACCCTGCTACTCGTCATTGTCAAAAGAACGGCTATTGATGACGTATTCTGAAATCTTGCCGATAAACGGCAGTATAAGCATACTGTGAAGCCAGGTAACCTGTTTTGGCTGATTGAAGTCATGAATACCGATTGCCATGTTTTTGTGCCCGGCACGTGGCTGATCACGGTAGGTACCAAACAACCGGTCCCACCACGGCAGGCTGAAACCAAAGTTGCTGTTGGTTTCATCAGCTTCGACAGAGTGATGAACACGGTGCATGTCAGGCGTGACCACGAAAAGTCTTAAATACTTATCAAGCGTTGTATTCAGACGCACATTACTGTGGTTAAACATGGCGGTGGCATTTAACAGGATCTCGAAAATAATCACGGCTAGCACCGGTGGCCCCAGCAGGATGATGACTGCAAACTTGATCAACATGGACAGGAATATTTCCAGCGGATGAAAACGCGCGCCAGTGGTAACGTCAAAATCCGGGTCAGCGTGATGAACACGGTGCAAGCGCCATAATACCGGTATCGCGTGGACCATGACATGCTGAAGATAGATCATCGCATCCATGATGATGACGGAAATGATCACAGCGATGGGAAAGGCGACATCATAATAATTAAACAAGCCCCAGCCTTGCGTGTTTACGAATATTGCCATACCTGCAGCAGCAGCCGGGAATAACAGGCGCAATAGTATCGTGTTCAAAAATACCAGCGCCAAATTATTAGACCAGCGCAACAATTTTGGTATCAGCAACTGTCTTCTTGGTGCAATTATTTCCCATAGTGCCATTATTGAAAACATACTGAAGAAAAAACCCAGTCGTATAATGATCTCATGTTCGATTATAAGGTTATTTAAATCCATATAATCAGTTTAGCATTGTAGCTTGAGCGTATATATGACTGTATTTCAATACATCATTGTTTGATGCAACCCATTGAATATCGCGGATTACAATCCGCTCCTACGTGAAGTTCCCACCCTTGTAGGAGCGGATTGTAATCCGCGAATGCCAGACGAAAAGATACTTTAAAAGTAAAAAAAACCAATCTCGCCTTGTATTGATCTGGTTAGAGCAGGATAATTCACCCTCTCTACAAACTCCTGTTCCGAACCAGAACCGATAGTCCATTGCTACAGCTTCAGATCCCTAAAAAACAGAGCAAGACCTACTGGAATCGACTCTACGGCAGCGCACTTGCGCTCTCCATCGTCGAGGCTTCGCGCACGCATAAGAATGGCCCCGTTGTCGTCATCGTCGAAGATGTCACCCATGCCGATCAGCTAACAAAAGAGATCGAGTTTTATAAAGATGACAAGCAGACTATTTACCATCTGCCAGACTGGGAAACCCTACCCTACGATATCTTCTCCCCGCATCAGGACATCATCGCAGAAAGGCTGACTACCTTGCATGCCCTGCAATCGATCAGCAGCGGTGACATCTTGATCAGTCATCTGAATACACTGGCACAGAGACTGGCACCTCGAAGTTATATCCAGGGTAATGTTTTAAGCTTAAAGATCAATCAGCAGCTGGATATCGAAAGTTTTCGTCGTAGCCTGGAAGCCAGCGGATATATAAACGTCAGCGAAGTGATGGAACATGGTGAGTTCGCGATACGAGGTTCGATCATCGACCTGTTCCCTGCCGGTTCCACCGTACCCTACCGTGTCGACCTGTTCGATGATGAGATAGAGAGCATCCGCTGCTTCGATCCACAGAGCCAGCGTTCTGACAATAAAGTAGAAAGCGTCGAATTATTACCGGCGCGCGAATTCCCTACCGACGAACCCGGAATAGCAAAATTCCGTACACGTTATCGTGAACTAGTATCCGGTGACCCGCTGAACAGTATCATCTATAAGAGCGTCAGTGACGGTATCATGCCGACAGGTATCGAATATTACCTGCCGGTTTTTTATGACGAGAACGCACTCGACACGCTGTTTGATTACCTGCCGAGATCATCGCTCTATATCGCACCACAGGAACTGACATCTGAACTGGAAGTTTTTGAGGCTGAAGTACATGAACGCTATGAACAGCGTCGACACGATATAGAACGCCCTATCCTGTCACCCGAGTACCTGTATCAGTCGACCAGCGAGATCATGGACACGCTAGAACAGGCGAGCCTGATCTACACATCGAAAAACAAGAACATCGATGAACGATATAACGCTGACGTAAAAACACCGCCCGACCTGATCCTGCAGACCCGGCTCGAAGAACCGGCGCAGGCACTGAACAACTTCATCAGCACTTATAAAGGCCGACTATTATTTGTCGCAGAGACGAGTGGCCGCCGTGAAGTACTGACCGAGCTATTACGCGGCCACCAGATACATCCTAAAGTATGCAGCACCTGGCAGGAATTTGTCTCCAGTGAAGACCGCATCTGCATCACCGTCTCTGAGATATCACAGGGGCTGGTGTTACTCAAAACAGATATCGCCGTCATCACCGAGTCACAGATCTACGGTCAACGCGCGATACAGAAACGGCGCAGAAAAAAACGTGGTGCCGATAGTGACGCCATCGTACAGAATCTTACCGACCTGACTATCGGCGCACCGGTGGTTCATATCGACCACGGTGTCGGTCGTTATCTCGGCCTTGAAAAACTAAGCGGTGAAGGTTACGACGCAGAATTCCTGCTGCTAGAATACGCCGGCAATGACAAGTTATATGTACCCGTCTCTTCACTGCACCTGATCAGCCGTTACACCGGTGCCTCCGCTGAAAATGCCCCGCTCCACAAACTCGGCTCAGACCAGTGGTCAAAAGCAAAGAAAAAGGCCGCCAAACAGGCGCGTGATGTCGCCGCCGAGTTACTCGATATTCATGCCCGTCGTGCAGCCGTACAGGGGCGCTCGTACCACATCGATGACAACGAATACGCCAGCTTCACCAACAGCTTCCCGTTTGAGGAGACACCCGATCAGGAAACCACGATCAATGCTGTAATAGCAGACCTGGCCAGCCCGCAACCGATGGACCGGGTGGTCTGCGGCGATGTTGGTTTTGGTAAGACCGAAGTTGCCATGCGCGCGGCATTTGTCGTCGCCAATGCTGGAAAACAGGTGGCCATACTGGTACCGACAACATTACTGGCACAGCAGCATTATCAGAACTTCACCGACCGTTTTGCCGACTGGCCGATAAAAGTCGCCAGCCTGTCACGTTTCAATACCGCGAAACAGCAGAAAGAAATATTGGAAAACTTGAAGAACGGCAAAGTTGATATCGTCGTCGGCACACATAAATTATTACAGAAGAGTATCAAGTTTAATGACCTTGGCCTGATCATCGTCGATGAAGAACACCGCTTCGGCGTCAGACATAAAGAACATGTGAAATCACTGCGTGCAGAGATCGATATATTAACGCTCACCGCGACCCCTATTCCACGGACATTGAATATGTCACTGGCTGGCATCCGTGATCTTTCGATCATTTCGACGCCACCGATGCAGAGACACTCGATCAACACTTTTGTCACCCAGTGGAATGACGCACTGATCCATGAGGCCTGCCAACGTGAACTGAAACGCGGCGGCCAGATCTACTTCCTGCACAACGAAGTCAAAACCATCGAGAAGATCACACGCGACCTACAGGAACTGATACCAGAAGCGCGCGTAGAGTTCGCCCACGGCCAGATGCCAGAGAAACAACTGGAACAGGTGATGCTGGATTTCTACCATCAGCGTTTCAGCATCCTGGTCGCGACCACGATCATCGAGAGCGGCATCGACGTACCGACGGCCAATACCATCATCATTAATAAAGCTGATCGATTAGGCCTGGCACAACTACACCAGATACGTGGACGCGTCGGCCGTTCACATCATCGCGCTTATGCCTACCTGCTGACACCACCCGAATCAGCGATGACGGATGATGCTAAAAAACGCCTCGCTGCGATCGAATCCCTCGAAGACCTTGGCGTTGGCTTCACCCTCGCCACCCATGACCTGGAGATTCGTGGCGCCGGTGAACTGCTCGGTGAAAACCAGAGCGGCCAGATATCTGAAGTCGGCTTCACCCTCTACAGTGAGTTACTGGAACGTGCAGTGACCGCATTAAAACAGGGCAAAGTTCCAGACCCGGATGAAGCATTACATTCAGGCATGGAGATAGATCTCGGCATCCCGGCATTGATACCAGACGATTACATCTACGACATCCATCAGCGCCTGATGCTCTACAAACGCATATCAAGTGCTGACAGTCACGATACACTCGATGATATCCGGGTCGAACTGATCGATCGATTTGGTCTATTACCAGACTACCTTAAAAACCTGTTTGCGGTCACCGAGATAAAACTCGCCGCACAGAACATCGGCATCAAGAGCATAGAAGCAACCGATATTGGCATCAAGATCAAGTTTGACGAAAAACCAAACATCAATCCGACAAAACTCATCGAAATGATTCAAACACAGAGCAATATGTATCGCTTCGATGGTAAACAGACATTGAGAGTACTCGAAACAGCCGAAGAAATAGAAGAGCGAACAAAACAGATATATGATGTAATCAACACACTGTATTTGCCGAAAGCGGCATGATATACACAGGCCAGCTGAATGTAGCTGATACCCTTTTCTACAGGTGCTATATGCTGGTGGATTTAGTCTCTCGCTAAGACGCAAAGCGCGCAAAGAAAGCTTTTATTCTGTTTTTAAACCTTATGGTCTCTCGCTGAGGCGCAAAGCGCGCAAAGAAAGCTTTTATTTTGTTTTTAAACCTTGCGAGCTTTGCGCCTTGGCGAGAATAACAATAAAATATCACTCTCAGCGCTATACAAGGAAAGATGCTGACGTATTCTTTAGCATAAAACATATCAATCAGGACACGCAAAGGGAAATGCGAAAGATGCTAGAAAATGAGATAGGGAAATACATAGTAAACACTGCCATAGATATTCATCGGCAGACTGGCCCCGGGTTACTGGAAAAAGTCTACGAAGTAATCCTGGCGAATCAGTTACACAAACAAGGACTGAAAGTCGAGCGACAGGTCGCTATTCCAATAGATTATGACGGGATACGATTTGAAGAAGGTTTCCGTGCTGACCTGATAATTGAAAACAAGGTCATTATAGAACTGAAGTGCGTAGAAAAACTTAACAATGCACACAAGAAACAGCTGCTGACTTACTTGCGACTAAGTAATATGCATTTAGGCTACCTGCTAAACTTTAGTGAATCACTGATGAAACACGGTATCCACAGGACAGTAAATCGCCTCGTCGAATAAACCTCTGCGAGAGCCCAGCGCCTTAGCGAGAGACAAAATGACGATACGTAATAAAATATCTGAACAACTTAAATTAATAATCTCTCGCCAGGACGCGAAACACGCAAAGAGAAAGTGATAGAGACTAAAATAAAGCAATATGGTTACTAAAATGAATAAAACCTTTGCGAGCTCAGCGCCTTAGCGAGAGACAAGAAGAATCTAAACAAAGATAAATATAATACAATGAAAATCATACCTGTAATCCTTTTACTCATTCTCAGCATCAACATTGCTCAAGCCGAAGAAGGCATCATTCCAAAATTGATTGAATACGATGTCGAAGTCATCATATTCGAAGACGCACACGCACGTTACATCAACAGTGAAGATTGGAGCCAGGATACCAAATCAGATGTTGCCATAACCGATACAATCGCACCACCAGCGAACCTGGGCAACCTCAGCACAAAAGAAATTAACACGACCTCATACCAAAACATCAGACCACAAATCCTTAAGCAGGATTACAAGCGGATAAACGGATCAAAGGAATATAATGTATTGCTTTACGGCAGCTGGCGCCAGACAGGCCTGGACAATAAAAAAGCATTTGAAATCAATATTGAAGAACTGAAAAATAACCACAAAACAACTTCAGAAAACACCATTACAGGAAACTTCAAACTTGTACTTGCTAGATATTTACACATATACGGTGAAATGGAATATCATCGAAATCAGGATGACGCTTCGGTAGAAAACACCACGTTAGAAAATAAAGCCTACCCTATAAATATACACCGCAGGATGCGCAGCAAAGAACTCCACTATATCGACCACCCGCTAGTAGGAATGCTGATACAGATAAACCCGGTTAAAGTCAGTGCAGAAAAACCAGCTACAGAAGAAACAGCTGAGAAATCAGCAGCACCGTAAAAGCTGCTGTCATCCTGATCGCAGAGAATCCCTACACGGATGTAGGTTAGTAGAGTAACGCATATGTCCATGGATGGCAGGTAGTACTATTCCAAGGATGGAATCGGTAGAGTCGAGTCAGGAACAGAGACCGAGAACAACGCATCGTTACATGGATGTAACTTATTAGGGTAACGCATACTGCCATGGACGGCAGGTAGTAGAACAATGCAGGAGCAATTGTCGAGGACGCAGTTATCGAGGAGCAGTTACCGAAGGATCTTGGGGTTGTATTAGTTCATAACCTGCGATCGAACAGGTAAACGACGCTCCACACCAGAACGCCGCCCCAGAATATCACTAAATCGCGTCGTATTGCGCCGATCAGATATTTCTCGGCGCTCAGCCTACTCGCCTTTCAGGACCATTATAGTTATTATTATCTGTCCCCATTACTAAAAACCCCGATTGTTTTTTATTATGCATTTCTCATTTAATTGATAATAGGTCATCTAAAAGATATTGCAGCATTTTCCATGCCAAATAATTTAAAAGACTGTATTATCAAGAGTATAGGCATAAGCGAGATGAAAGAATTCCGTAAATAGGCACAATGTGTAAACTATATTGACAAGAATTAGCTAAATCAGCTTATTTATGTCGATTTTACTAACAGTTAACACAATCCAATTATCTTTTATAAAGATATCTCATAAGTATCAGATAGATAACAACTCTGGCCTATATATTGCTATATAACTATCAATAAAAATATACAAATAGACCCTATTTGTTGATAATATTTCATAAATAAAAGTATATCTATTCAAGGAAAAATAATGATTTACAAAATTTTTGCACTGCTAATTTGCTTTTCACTCGCCTCCTGCGGCGGCCTTAGAACATTCCATGAATACGCTCGTGCTGGTGATACTGTTGCTGTACCTGTAGGTATGCAACCTGACTTTCAATAAAGATAATATCACAGTCACAATTACGCCTTCTGTAGGGCACCAATTGTGATGATTGCAACAGACCCGGCCATACGGGGAATTATTAACTTCTATCCTGATCCTGTGTCAAATATGATTGTGTCCAGGGAAATACATGAAGATACATCACCTTTTGCAATGACTTACGGATACTCGGCTTTATTCTCCGCAAACAATGATAAAGACTATTTCCAGACTACTGTTTTTGTCGATTTGCCTTCAAGTCTCCCCGAAGGTCTGACGCAAATTGAAATAGCTAATGGCACAGGCACAACACATGCGTCTACACTGGATGTCATCCCAGGTACCGGTAAAGCTAACAGCTTTAATTCTGACTTTAACGACGGATTATTATTGACTGACGCTATGCTTGACTCGTTATCTCGTGCACCGCATACCACAGTCACACTCGACTCTAGCGAGATCCCTCATGCAGTTGAGTTGACCTTTACTCACGCTCCTGACAAAACTGTGGGAGGTAGTGGCCAGGCATTTGTCATAAACCCTTTAGGTTATCGTAAAAACTTATCATGGACTGATGATGGTAATACGATGAAAGTCATTATGATGCAGAGCAAAGACGGGATTATTGATGATATGCAGGATTATAAATTTTATATTTCAGGCACTGCAACCAACTTACAGTTAGTCTCAGTTAATGGTTATGACATTAATGGCAATGATATCACGGGCGTAACAACAACATTGACGCCGAGTAATTAGCACAAAACCACCCCCTACAATTTAATTACAGTCGATAATTTTATCACGAGATAAAAATGCCCACTTTTTTAGCTGAATATTACGTCTGTAAAACAAAAGTATTATAGCCAACATATTTAAAAAGATGACGCTTACACTTCCGCTTGAGTCTTCGTGCGGGTAAGCTACCGCAGAAGATACTATAGAGACTTTACCGTTAACAGTTTTATCAGCATCACCAGGCCCGCCATCCTGAACAACAAGCTTGATGTAATTATGTATAAACTCCTCACCAGAAGGAGTTATAATTTTGGAATTTGGAAATACCTGGGCAGCTCCATATGGATACCAATGAGGCGTCATATTATCATCTGTCTCACCAAATAAATAATATGCTGCTGGCGCAGCACCAGATGGCAATACCAGACCAACTTCGATAATTGCCCCTGGCGATTCCACAGTAATATCATAATCATGTACTCCATGTTTAAACACTACATTTCCAGGTAAATCAATTAACTGGTCATCAGAAGTTGTTCTTATATTTGATAAAGTATTATTGTCATCAACAACAAGTGAAATATACTCATCTGCTTTACTATTAAAGGAAGCTACATTACTCTGCAGGCTATCGATAGTTGAATCATTATTGTTGTCACCGTCATTTGGAGATGAATTTTCAATTACTGATGGAATCCCATCTGAATCATCATTTTTGTACCCAGGATTGAATTTAACAGAAAATAACTCTCCGCTTAGCTGACTGCTATAGTTGATTGTTAAACTCTCATCAAACACGCCTGTTTCTGTAGGAAGTAAATTTAAACTCAGCGAACATGATGACGTAGGTACAGGTATGATAGAAACAGGAATCAGAGATGTATTAGAACAATTTTCTGATTGTATTGAATATAGTAATGTAATATCGTCATTAAAAATTGGAGCGACAATAAGATCTTCATTTCCTGTGTTAGTCAGAGTGGTATTTAATGTCAAACCTGCCACGCCACCTGAAGCATCATAGATAAAATAACCTTCCTTAGAAGAAAATCGTAAGATGGGACGGCTGATTTCAGTTACGCTGAGAATCATAACAAGATTGCTCTGAGTAAAATCAGCGACAGGCCCTGCATTGAGGTCGGGATCAGGGTCTGCATCTGCAAGTGGTAAATCAGTAAATGCAGGCCCAAAGAATATTCCCGCATTTGCTATTGGAAGCAGCGATATCTGGTCAGCCGCCTCCATACCATCGTCAATAACACTTCCGAAAACAGTAAAGCCCCCGTTAGTTGTATCTAAAGGATTACTATTATCTTTTAAATTTACAAACCATTCACTTGTTGCACTGTCTGCACCTGTACCATCTACTAATGTACAATCTGGACCCTCCTCTACACAACTTCCTCCTTCTACAAATTGTGCGGCAACTTTTGCCATGGCTATGGTACCGCGAGCATTTGATGACCCGGGTTCATTTATAATAGTTGAAGTTGCAAAAACCTCATCAAAAGTATTTGGACCAATCGGCTCATCAGGGGCAGATGTATTAGTAATACCACCAGCCTGCAAGACAAAGCCTGGGATACTACGATTAATAAACGTTAAATCATAAGCATTACTGATTACATAGTCTAAGTAATTAGACACCGTGATAGGTGTCAAATCATCATATAACTCCAGATCCAGGATTTTATTTGTTTTGGGTATATCATAGCCACCACTTGCGATAATAGTATCGCTACCATACTCTAATTGAAGGCGTACAATTTTAACCGCTCCAACAGACGGTACGTGAAACAAAAGGACAGTGAGAAAAAGAAATGTAAAACGTGATGAAATGCGTAGTGTCATGGAATAAATATCATGGTGTGAAAATGTTTAATACATCGATTTTGTGAGATATTGTGTCATTGTGTCATACTATCTATCGCCAAATCTATGATATTTATCATTTTCCTGTGACGTGACTAACATGTGCGAGTGCATCTCACGCATGGTTAAACAAAGCATTACAGCAACATCTACTCAATATAAGCTACTGTTTTTATAAGCCACTCTCAGTTAGGTATCTTTTTAGAACTTAATACCTAAAGTTGCACCAAGACTATATTGCCCCATCGCAATTGACGCATTTGATCCTTCAACGACTGCACCACCTGGCCCAAATGCAGTAGGCCCTTTTATCGTGTTTAGAAAAGCAATCATTAAGTTAGCGTCTAATACAACATTCTCAGAGAAGTAATAACCTCCACCAAGAGTCAAATGATGCTCAGGTGTTGCTGGTGCCAACATGTTAAGTAAAACCTCAGTTTCTGGAATAGGAGATTTACCATAATTCCAGCCGGCACGTGCATTCCATTTTTCATTAATCGTCCAATCAACACCAAGCTTATAAACCGTCTGGTCTGTCCAACCAAAACCTAAGCCATTATACCCACCTAATAAACAGGATGATGTATCGGTACCAGGAGGACATAATGGAAATAAATTGCCAGCATTTATATTATCGGCATCTGTTGCGGGACCAGGATTACCAATAGACCTGACATCACTCCAGTTAATTTGCTGCACATCAAAAGCTGCTGTCCATTTTGGTGTAAAATCGTATGCAAGACCAACCGAATAACTCTCCGGGATATCAAAATCACCCTGTTCAGCAAAAAGGTTTTCATAGCGATTAAATTTATCCATCCATACCCTTGATGAATAATTAACGCCTAACTTTTAACTTCTCGTCCATAAAAGTAACCTAACCAGCCTAAGCGGTAACCGCCACCGAAAGAATGCTCCCAACCCATATCCGACATATTACCACTAGTTGAAGTGAAACCTAGATCTTCAAATGCACCTAAGCCTTCTGCTCTAAAATATGTAGCCGCCATAACAAGTGATGCACCGAAAGAATGATTTTCATGTACTTTATATGCAATGCTCGGAATAAGCTGCATTTGCATCATTTCTACACCTGCCTCATTGGTCGGTGTAATTGTTATATTTGGATCATAAAATGTTGGCGGACATGTTGTATAACCAGGAACAGCTCCAGAGTTTACTCGATTACATGAATCACTATTTACAGTCTGATTATATTCTGTTTTTAAACCTGCACCGATAAAAGCAAAACCCATCGTCATTTTATCATTCCACTCATAGGTAAGCACCCATTGATGGAATCAAAAATAAATCATGATTACTTTCCTCATCCGTGTAACCTAATTTACCACTTGTATGTGTTACAGCACGTGGCGGAATAAATAACTCTGCACCTATATCAAATCGTGTACCTGAATCAATCATAGTGGCCGGATTAAAAGCTGCTGCCATAGCACCTGTATTATTAGCAACACCGGTACCACCCATAGCACGAGATTTTGCACCAAAACCAATTAGCCAGGCACCATTTGTTGCATTTGCAATAAATGGAACACTTACACGCTAACAAAAATGTTGAAAATAAAATTATATTTTTAGAAAACTTCATTTAACTTCTCTCCCTTTAGAGAAAATTTAAGATTAATATTTTGTTTAACTCTAAAAAGGCAGATCATGTTATGACCTGCCTTAATCAACATAATTATTTTTTTCTACCAATATGACGCAACCCTAAAAGCATCATTAAACTGGCAAACAAACCTGCAATGTTCATACTAAAAACATTATCATCAAGTTTAGTGTCTGGTTGTGTATTAACAAATGGTGGTTTTTCCTCGCCTTGACCACTGGGTGTAAAACTAAAGTTAGGATACAGACCCTGGAATGGACCATCTATCATTGGCTGACCATTAATATCATCACCATTAACGTCAGTAGATACTAATTCCCAGGTACCTTCAGGGTCCGGAGCAACACCTGCTGCACCATCCCATAATTGATTAAATATACCTGTATGCACCATGACGATCCCAAACACCGTTAGGTTCCCAGACATTGACCACATCGATATCACAGTTTTGCACACCACATGGTGAACCGGCATCTGGCTTGCCCCAGTCAAATAAAATATGCCCACCTACATACCCGGCTGGCACATTCATAATAATTTTTGGACCACCGCAATCTGTTGTACCTGCTTCATATTGTGCGGTTGAACACGAAGTATCAAATTCATATTGACCTTCACTATAGACACGTACTCTTCTTGCCGTCCATAAGAAACTGAAGAATGGCTGCGGTCCAGCACTTTCAATAGTCATATACCCGACTGTTGTATCTGATTCATCCGTATTAAACTCACCAGTCCCAGTTAAATATAATGTCATTTGTGCCACCAAATACAGAACTGTCCACATCCAGCATGGTGAAATTACCGAATACAGTACCAATTTTTAAACTTGCATCTGTGGTAATTTCTCCACCAACATTGCCATCAGTAACATTAAACTGGAAGCTATCATCGCCAACAAAACCCGTATTCGGTACAATCGTTAGAGTTGCAGCATCACCAGCAGCACCATCATCAGCCAATGTTGCATTTGTTGGCTGTGTTGCACTGGAGCTAACGTAGGTAACTGTATCGCCTTCAATGTCAGTACAGTTTGAAGCGAGTTCAGCACCTGTCACAACCAGTGTTGTATCTGTGGCAGTTGCCAGGCTAGCCGTCACACATGTAGGCGCATCATTAACAGGATTTACCGTAACGGTAATTGTGCCAGGAGCCGCAGAGTTTGTAAGAGTGTCGTTAACTGAATAGGTGAACGAATCCGGTCCGTTATAATCAGCATCAGGTGTATAGGTTAAATTTTCATTTGTTCCATCGGGTACAACTGTACCGTTTGTTGGAGTACTAACATTAACAAACGTTAAAGTTTGAGGTGGGATATCTGCATCTGTTGCAACATCGTTAATATTTATAACAACAAAAGAGTCTTCATCTACTGCGACAGCACCGCCAGTAGCAACTGGTGGCGTATTTGGCGCAGCAGTAATATTTATCGTTACGGTCGCAGGTAATGAAACCAAACCTGTACTATCGGTAACCGTGTATTCGAATGTATCTGAATCGAGATTTACCAAACCAACGGGTGTGTAATCGATGGTACCGTTCCTCGGTATTACGACTGTAGCCGTACCATTGGCAGGTGCTGTACTAACGGCAAGCGTTGATGTTAATGGAAGTGTTTCATCTCTATCAGAAGCTGGAGAAAGTGCATTAATATTAACCAGCGTGTCGACAACTGTCGAAGTAATACTGTCACTAACTTCTGGGGCGAAATTGGCTACCGATACCACTGAATAATGCTCTTGACCCAACAAATGGACCATTAGCCATTTCGATCTCAGGGACATCGAGTGCTGTACATGTTGTACCTGTTGGACCACAGTCCATAATAGATAAAACGGCGATGCCTCCACTAGTGTTCCAGTTAAAAAGCGAACCCCAGGCAACTTGAGTATTCGTTAATGTAAACGTATAGGAAAATGGTCCCTGGCCTGATGTGCCCGACCAAGTATAATCATTGGTGTTCGTATCAGCATCAGGATTTGGCGTAATGGTTTGAGTAAGCGCACCGAAATCAGTTGGAGCACCATTTGTGATATTAGCACTATCCGTCGCAGTATCAAGGTCTTCAACAAAGGTACCGTTTGCAGCAAAACCATCAAAATGAACTACACCCGCAGCTGCCCAGGCATGACCAAAGAACAGATCAACACTTTGAAACAGGCCAAGATCATCAACAGTATCAGTAAGCGTCCCGCTAGCAACAAAAGTCCCAGTATCGAACTGTAAATTGGTAACACTCATGTTAACAGCGCCTACATTTGAAGCAACCGAACCAAGACACAGTGCTATGGCACTAGAAAGGGTCGTTTTTTTCATTCTTTTAAACCTCAGTTTGTTAAATGATTTACGAAATAAAACTTCTGAATTAGCGTCTCGTTTAAAACTATTCTTCGTTTAATTCGTCAATAATTAGCAAATTATTACATATGACAATAAAGTCAGTGCTCACTTGCTAGTTATTAGTTAATAATTCTATTGGTAAAAAACTCTGAATTTATAATTGTTGAACTAATAATTGATTGAAACAGGTGAGAAGAACATAATTCATATAACCGACCAGGTATAAAGTCATCAATCAAGAGAACCAACTTAATACGATTTATTCTTTTCTATTTGTAACAAAATAAAGCTTTTAATCAAAAAAAGTATATTGTAACGTTTTTTTACACTAAGTCGAAAGATTATAGTGCTGAATATATGCTGTCAAGATATTTACAAACTATATTTAACTAGATGAATTCTAAGTGTTTTACTCACAATTATTAGAATATATTAATATTATTAATATTGGAAAATAATTTACACATTTCAAATATATATGGTTACCATTTAACCATTAAATTAAAAAGCCAGTAATAATAATCCATACAGAGAAGAAAACCTTTAAACGCATTGGACCTAATTGCTCTGACAGCATATATGCAAACGTACCACCTAAGATTGCGCCTGGCACTGCAAACATTATCACTGACCAGTTAACCGACTCAATAATATAAATATGGTGATATGCCGCCGTTAATACTGAAACAGCAGACATTGCAACACCCATTGAAATTGCCACCATGGTGGGATAACGTCGCAGTATAAGTACGATAGCAATTACTTCACCTACCCCAACTGAAATCCATGCAGTAATAAGTCCACCGGTAAAACCAACAAACGCTAATAAAACTATGTCATTCTTCGATAAGTCAAAGTGAGTGTGAACCTGTTTATGACTAAAAAAGACAATGCCAATCAAGACAAGACCAAAAACAACGGAAAATACTCTGAATACAATTAACAGCAATGTAGGATCTTCAAGTACTAAAAAGTATTGTCCAAATAAGACTCCGATTATCGAAGCACTGCCGCAAATTATTAATAATTGAACTATAAGTCGGTTTAAATGCAATGAGTTTGTTTTTACAATATGACTTGTTGTTAGCCAGGAAATCGTTCCCGCCGTCATACCAAAACATTGTATCAATATACTAGTACCCAGCGTCTCACTACCCGCCATACCTAATGCAGTAAAGAATGGAATAAATATAATTCCACCACCTGCACCGGTAGAATTTGCAACAATTGCACCAAAGAGGCCTAATAGAAAAAAATAACTATAATCAGAAAACAGATGAAGTTTCTCATCACTGATTAGAAATATTGTTAACCAGCTAAAAAACACAATAACTAACAACCATTTCCTGTAGGAACTCATTTCAAAGGACATTACTCTCATACACCAATGATTATTTCTCAGTAATTTAGTAAAATGATATATACAAATAAAAACGGATGCTGTTTGCATCCGAATTTAATAATAGTCAGAATTATTAGATTAGGCTGTTTGGTCACATAAAATAAGCTTTTTAAACTTAGCTAATCAGCATTATTCATAGCACTTTCTATGGTCAGATCTACTTATCGCAGCACCTCTCAAGCTCCAATTTTACATTAGAAATTACATCAGACCAGTTCCCACTCATTTTCTGTCTAAATAACCTCACTTCCGAGTACCATGGTGTACCATCGCGATCAAGCATCCATCGCCAATCTGGGATAACTGGCATCAACACCCAGGTTGGCACACCTAGTGCACCTGCAAAAGTGTACTGTTGAATTATCAATTGATATCACAAGATCAAGTGCAGAGATCTGTGCGGCGAAGTTGTCAAGATCCGTGAGTGGATCTGCATCAGCCCAATCGTGAATACGCACCCCTGACTACTCGCTCTAACTGTTCAATTTCTTCAGTACAATCTCCATATTGAAGATTCACAAAATGTGCATCAGATTGCAAAATTGGCATCCAGGAATTGAGATCGATCGATCTACTTACTTTCATGCTGTCTTTACTTCCACCGCGCCAGGACATCCCCACTTTGATACCCTCACCTAGCTCAGCAAAGCGAATGTTCCATTTTTCCAACAATGCGGAATCAGGTTTCAGGAATGATTGCCTATCAGGAAAGGAGTCGAGATCTGGACGAAAAAACATCGGAAGGCTACCCATGGCAACCTGAAAATCAATGCTACCAAATTCTTTCAACCAATCCAGATTATTCTCTTTTCGTTTCCCTTGTATACTCATAACCGGAAATGAGCGAGTAAACAATGTAACCAGACGCGAATCACATTCCACAATAATTTGCTCAGGATTTAAGCTTATAAGATCCGGAAAACAGGAGGAAAACATAATTTCGTCGCCTATTCCCTGCTCTGCTCTAACCAAAATGACATTACGCTCAAGAGACTCACCATTCCATTTCGTTATCGCGACTGGCACCTGCTCCCTGTTTTTTTCTTCCATCATTCGCCACTCATGCTCTTTCCAGCCTTCTTTATAATTTCCCAATAAAAGCATAATTAGTGACAAATCTGAGTGTGCCTGTGCGTAATCAGGTTTCTGTTGAATAGCCATACTAAAACTCTTTATGGCATCTTCAAATTTTCCTGATTTCTGAAATACTACCCCTCGATTATAATAAGCCTGTGCAAAATCAGGCTTCAGTTGTATCATCCTGTCACAAGTTTGCACCGATTCCTTAAACTTGCCCTGCTGTGAAAGAACACCTGCCATAATATTAAGCACAACTAATGCCTGTGGAAAAGTATGCAACAATTCTTTACAGGCCTGCTCTGCCTTTTCTAGCTGGTCTGTATTGAGCAGATTAATTAAAACGTTAATCTGTTGCTGAGACGGGCTCATGTTATTTGTCTGTGAAGCACTACCGGTCGGTATACTTTTTTGCAGCTTGCTAATGGCTTTTTTTGCAATAGGATTATCTGGCTGAAGTAACAGAATCGCATTATAACGTTGTAGCGCCTCCGCAACCTTACCTTTTTTAGCTGCTTTTTTTGCTCTTGATAATTCCTGGCCAATAGATAGTTGAGTCATGATAAATCTTTTAGATTAATTACAGCCTGTTTATTAAGTTAGTTTGTCACGTGTTAGCGACTATCCGAGTCCTCGAACACTGTTCGCTAGATACTTCCGTACTGAATTTTATACATCTCACGTTGTTGTTCAAGCGTAGGCAAGAATCTCCTGCGGACATAAGATAACTGTTCTATACTTCAAGAACTGAGAACACTTGCGGTTTATTGCGAGAGACTGTTTTTTCATGCATAATCAAATTCGATTTCAGCCGCAATACATCAGATATTAACACCTTATTTATTTGTATTATCCTGTTCATCCTGCATTCCAGTCAAAGCACCATATGGCCCTATCGAAGAAGTATATAGAACAATGAATAACGATCATAGAACGTCAGCAGAAATACAGAAAGCGATTGAGCAACAGTTACAACAGGTCTATGCCAATTATCAGTCTGGCATGCATGCTCAAGCAGAAACACTTTGTCGCGAGGTTCTTGACCAACACCCGAAGCACCCCATGGCACTCCTGATGCTCGGTATGCTAAGTATTGCCCAGAACCGGGTAGAATGAAGCAAGAACCGCGCTGGCTGCTGCCTGCAAGATTGCACCGGAAGATTCAAACTATCTCATGCAGCTTGCCACTGGTTTGAGTCAGGTCGGACTGCATGGCGATGCCGCCACTTGCTGGGCGATGCTTGACAGGTTAGAACCAGAAAATGAACGGGTACTCACCAACCTTGGTGCAGCGCTGTGCATGGATAGCAAGTTACAGGAGGCTGCCAATGTCTTCGAAAAAGCAATTGCGATCAAGCCTGATTGTGCAGAGGCGCACCTTAACCTGGGTATTACCTATAAAAAACTTGGTTATATAGAATCCGCAGAAGCCAGTCTGAAAAAACTGCTGGACTTGATACCACCGGCATGAAATGGCAAGTGCACAGCTTGGTGGTCTATTACAGCTCGAAGGCCGGACGGAAGAAGCTATCGAGATTTATAATGAGGCGCTACTTAGCACGCCTGAATCAGCGGATGTATTATTTGGCCTCTATGGTGCAACCTTCGAGTCGATGGGTGCAGACAAGTCGGTAGAGATGCTCGAAAAGGCCGTGACAAACAAACCCGAACACTTTCTTGCCCGTTCAAGCCTCGGTATGATGCTCGACCATGTCGGTCGCAGGGAAGATGCTGAGCAGCACTTTGATTTCGTCAAAACACATACACCTCAATTTGCATTCAATATTGATAGCTGGTATTACGCCAGAGAACACTTCAGCCCCAGCACACGCCTGTTCACATTAAGCAACTCAGGACTGGCCTATGCCGTCGAGAATGCGAAAATTGATGGTATGTTTCTGGAGTTCGGTGTATGGCAGGGCCGATCGATTAACTTTATTTCATCATGTACAGATCGCACCGTACATGGCTTCGACTCATTTGAAGGTATTCCGGAGGCATGGGAAGGCGAACCCAGTGGCGCCTATTCAACCTTTGGCAAACTACCTGATGTCAATACTAATGTCGAACTGCACAGAGGCTGGTTCGACGACTCATTACCTGCTTTTCTGGAGTCCAATCAAGGACCGGTAGCATTCATGAATATTGATTGTGATACCTATAATTCAACAAAGACTATTTTCAACTGTCTCGGCAAACAGATTAAAGCCGGTACAGTTATTGTGTTCGATGAATATTTCTGCTTTCCGAACTGGCGCGATCATGAGTACAAGGCCTTTCAGGAATATCTGCAGGACTCTGGCCACCAGTATGAATATCTGTTCTTTAATCTTTATACCAGGCAAGCCGGGGTATTAATTACGAGTTAGATGAAGACAGAAGACTAAAAAAAACAGTACAAAAAATAAAACTCGCCTCATCCTTAAAGGTAACCTGAATAGATTTATGTTTTAAGTTTTAGAACCGTTAAAACTTGTTAAATATAAATCTGGCTGTTGCACAAAAAAAACACCTTCGATACTCTCCTTTCAAGCATTCATTGAACAGTGCAGAACAGCTCTATTTAGAAGTCAGTTACATGTCGACATAACTTTTTTATCAGGCATTTACTGATAGTGAACACCTACGAGCACAATCCCGGACAATACGCATTCAACTATAATTTAAATTATGCTTTTTTTCGCATAGCCAGCCCAAACAAACCGATGATGCCTGTACCCATTAACCAGCCAGCAGCCGGTAGTGGTACAGCTTGAACGAGATATGTAGAATAATGCGGATCAGCAACACTGACATCCCAGGTGTAATAGTTGGCTGACGTACGAGAGTTGAGATTATCTGGTGCATAGGTTATCTCCATCGCCCAGCGCTCATTCTGAGGCAGTGCTGGTCCACCTTCTACCATTCCAATTACATGCTTGGCAATTGGAAATAAGCCTTCTTCAAACATTGTAGTAGTACCAAGACGGTCAACAAGATCTTTGACAGGCGCAAATTGGTCTGTTACCCACATGCGTTCATTGTTTGTTATGCCTGCATTTGCCCAAAGCTCGAGAACTTCAACTTGCGTTGCAAGTCGGAACCCATCAAAAGTCCCGCCTGACTCCAGATTAGCACTACCGTATTATGTGAAAGATCAGCCGTTACTCTCAGATCAAGCCAATCCAGTCCGGAATCTGTGTCTCTTATAATGAGATTGTCCCCAGATGTTTGCCAATCAATATCGATTAAAGCTGAGTTACTACTAGCTGAAAAAAATAAAGCGATAGTAGCAAATAATATTGATTTAAAAGCCATTTGTCCCTGCCTGTATTTTGGTTCATTCAATTAACCACGACTACATGCAATATTCATGCAGAGATTTATATATATATAGTTACAACAACTTAGGTGGAATGCTTATTTTTACAGAGAAGTAATAGTGTAAAGATATATGTACTGGATTCAGGATTCTTTACAGGTTTACGACTAACCGAAAGGGTCGATAGCGCAAATGACAGTTACACAGAATTATTTACAGGGCACCACAAAAGCACCTTATTGTTTATAATACATCGTAATTGATATTCTTATTAGAACCACCATGCCAGTGGACCGGGGATATAAACGCCTTAAGCTCCTGCTCTTTATAGTTCAGGCCCAACTGTGACACCACCGATTCAAGTCCGGAAAAATCACCCGCTATAATATCTGGTGACGATATTTCCAGCGTTTTTGCTGCTGAATTCTTCAAAGCATCAATTCGAATGATTGTACTCTTCTGCGAATTTTTTCCAGAAGGCACGATCAACAGAATGTTGTTTCATAAAGTGTGTGCGCAGACATGAGTTGATAAAGCTTTCTTCATCACGTTTTACAATCAGCCATTTTGCATCTGGAAATGCTTTTAAAAAAACAGGCCATAAAAGCGTTAGCTTGGCATCTTTATACAGCCAGTGCCTGTCAAACTTATAGCCGTCTTTTTCGAGAATAGTTTTAATCATATCAGCCAGCCCGTCCACTTCACCGGGCAAGTCAACAGGTGGCAATTTTCTTACGCCTAACGGGTCACAGCCCACGTATGATAATAAGCTCTTGATAACGCGTTCACGGATAACGACATGTTCAAAAAAACCTTTTGGATTTGAGGCCTTATCACCCGGCACCGTAGTGCCAGTCCACGCGCCACATATACCCAGAGCACCTGCAATCATCGAAGTACCCGAACGCGGTAAACCGAGTATAAATATTGGTGAATTAAAATAGTCTGTCATTGTTAGCAATCAAGTTATTTTTTAATGTACAACTCACGATATCATTAAGCATCGAATAAGTAACCAATGGAATTTTCTGATAAAGTGTGAATTCTTTTTTTAACATAGCAAACATTTCTGGTGTTGCACAGATTCTTGGTATCCCATGCTTATCTGGCGGTTCACCAACTAAAACAAGTTTTTGCCCGGGTTTAAACTGCTTAAGCACATTTAATATCCCGGTATCACCACGAATAATCCAGGAAAGAAAAATAGTATCATCCTCAGGCATTATAGAGATCGAATAATCTTCGCTAATAACGGTAAATAACTATGTCTTGGTTTAAAATCTGTCGCCTCTACATCAACATCAAAATGGTCAGATAAGAGGCGCTCCCATAACGCAGAGCCTGCACCATATGAGTACAGACGAGTACCCTTAACAAACTCAGCAATACTTGTTAGCGTCTGCTCATCGGGTAATGACCAACTGAAAACAGCAGAATGAATACCGCGCAAAATCTTATCGTGGCCATATTTAGCATCACCAAACAATTTGAGTTCATGCTGCCACCATTCACGAGGATGTAATTCTCCAGGTTTGTAGTTATTAAAAAACTGGCGCACGGCAACAACAGCCTCCTCATCGTAATAATCGAGCAACTGTGCTAATTGCTTAGCATCACTAACCGCTTTACCCCAGTCAGCATAAACATATTCTTCAGCAAGATTACTCAGAATAGCTTCTTTTTCCATACTGCCTGTATGTAAAATAAGTTTGTCCAGTTTAGTGTATACATTTTGTGACTCAGGCTGCAGCGTGTCTGCAATAAAATAGTGTTTTAATGCCAGTTCATTTTTGGCATTATACTGGTACGCATCAGCAAGGCTAAGATGAATATTGAAGTCATCATCACGTAGCTGGCTAGCCTTAAATAGCTCTTTTTCAGCCTGAAGAAAATTATTATTATGAACATATAACTGTCCCAGTCTTAAATATGCCTCTGCAGAGTTCGGGTCTAATAAAATCGACTGCTGATAAGCATCGATAGCTTCATCTGCCTGACCGAGTTGTGAGAACGCTGTGCCCATATTAATAAATAGTGATGGTGCAGTAGCATCTATGCTTTTCGCTATAGTAAATGACTCGATGGCCAGCTTATAGTTGAGCTGCGACATCAGTGCACTCGCCAGGCCAAAATTCAAATCATAAGAATCAGGGGAAAGTTTTAAGCCCTGTTCATAAACAAGCTGGGCCTGAAGGTATTGCTTCATCTGCATGTAAACACGAGCCAGGTTCTCATAGGCACCCGGTTTTTCAGGTTCAATTTTTATGATTTTAGAAAATTGATCGGCCGCTGCAGAGGCATCACCGAGTTGTGCCAGAGTGATGCCATACAGGTTTAAGGTGGCGACCGACTGTGGCGCTTGTTTTAAAACTTTTTCAAAAGCTTTCTTTGCATCTTGCAACCTGCCTTTTTGATAAAGTTGTTTAGCTCTGGAATAAAGCTGCTTGATATCTGCCATATCTAATTCTAGTTATTTTTCAATCTTGATAAATTAAATTATATTTTTTGATATAAACAGACATAACCATATTGATCTTCATCTAACTCACGCCGCAAGGGTAATTCTTCTGCAAATATTTGTTTAAAACCGGTTTTTTCCCCAACTTGCTGCAAATGCTCTAGTGAATGAACAAAATGCCCCTGAACCTGCAACTCCCATACTGCATCGGTTTTAGGTTTAACCACAGAGAAAGCAAAAATACCTTTTTCACCCAGCGCTTCATGACAACGTTTGAAAATATCAGTAAGATCGCCAAAATAACATAAAACGTCCATCGCTATAATTAAATCCATCGAAGCCTGGTATTTATCGAGCGCATCGATCAAGTCGGCTTCGTATAATTCAGTATAAGCCTGTTTATCTTTTGCTGCTTCCAGCATGTCAGGTGAAATATCAGTACCGATTAGTGAATTAGCAATATCAACAAAACGGGAACCGCACAACCCGGAACCACAACCCAGCTCAAGTATGTCAATTTTATTAACTGATAAGTCATGATCAATTGCCTCACGTACTGCATCATTTAATACATCAGGTGCCTTATATTCGAATGCATACTTCAGGTTTTGATCAAATTTTTTACCGATATTTTTTCCCTTATACATCTGCCTTGTAACTTCAGCAGGAACCCTATCCAGTGTTTCATTATTTTTCTGTTTGCTAAAAGCGTTCTGAAAAAATAATGCTTCTGCATTATCTGGATCAACCTCCAGGATTTTTTTACAGACAAGTTCACATTCATCTGTTCTGCCCACATGACGAAGTGCCTGTGCTAACTGTCTGCCGGTCTCAATATTTGAAGGATCAAGTTCAAATGCTTTTTCAAGACATTCTATTGCCTGTGTTAAATCAGCTTTTACCAGCAAAGCCATGGCAAGGATATGCCAGAATTGCGCTATAGCTGGTGACAGGTTGTGTCACACGCTGAAACAAAACGATGGCTTCATCAATCTGCCCTTTCATCTGCAGCAGCAGACCTTTATTAACTAAAACCTGAACAGCATCAGGTTGTATGAGCAGTGCTTTATCAAATAAGGCTAGCGCATCATCTAACCTGTTTTGCTGTTTTCTAATAAGCGCTAACTGCAATAATATATCAATATTTTCCGGTTCAGCTTGGTACACAGCATTACACATTTTTTCGGCCTGCTCTATTTGCTGCATTGCAGTATATGTTGTTATTAACAACATGATTGCTGGCCTGTGTGAAGGGTTAACTGCTAATGCCTGTGTCAAATAATCAGCTGCTTGCTGATATTGCTGTCAGCATATTATAGGCGCGGCCCAGGCTGGTTAATAGCATCAGGTTTGATGGTGAATATTTCAGCGCCTGCTCAAAAGCCTGAGCGGCAGCAGATATATTGCCTGACTCAGCATGTGCTATGCCATAGGTATACCAGTGTAAAGGATTCTGGTTAGATGCATTACAGACAGGTTGTAAGTAACTGCACTGCTTCTTCTGCATTCCCCTGTTTGATTAAGTGCCTGCGCCTGCTGTATAAGCGGGTCTGTGTTTAAAGTGGACATAAATTATGTTATGGGAAAAAGCTAATATTAATACACAAACTATAGCATATAGTTTTATATTTAATGATTCGACAATGAAGGCGGTAATTGCCTGATATATCGAAATAAGAAAACATATTTCAAATTAATCTACGACGAGCAAACCTCATCAAAACCAGCAGGCCAGAGCCCATTAACCATGCAGCTGCTGGAACTGGCACTGCATTTATAGTGATAGATGAGCCGATAAATACACCATTATCCATAGTTACGGGACTTGCTCCAGTACAATCGGTAACAGGATCTTCTACAGTGCCTGAGCCAGTACAATCAAATATCGCAAGAACAGCCATAGGGTTATTGTTCCATTCAAAAAATAGCCCTACCGCAATCTGTTCATTACTCATAGCAGCAATTTCATCATCATAATCAAATTCTTCATCAGCGGCATTTACCGAACCGGTTGTTCCAGACCAGAACCCAGTACTATCCATAAACATGGTTTCCTGAGTCGCGGTGAACAACTCTCCTAAAAATAGATCGGCAGTAAGACTGCCGCTACCATCTGAATATAAAGTTCCTGTTGCAGTTAGAGTCTGTTCGAATCCCCCGGGTTCGTTGATAAACAACATATTCGTTATTTCAATACTTGCTTTAGAATTTGTACTGGCTAGTAAAGCAAGAGCTGTTACAGAAGCGATTAGTATTTTTTTCATTTCTTTAACCTCGTGGTTAGTTCTATCTGTTTTTTCCCGAATTGCGACAATGAAAATATATTTCAGTATTAAATAGTTTCCAAAAAAAAAGGCTCCCTTTCGGGAGCCCTCTTTCATGACCGTTAAGTCATGTGTAGTAGAGAAGCTTAAATTAAGCTACTTTACGACGACGTGCTACACCTACCAGACCTAACAGACCAGAGCCCATTAACCATACAGCAGCTGGAACAGGAACTGTAGCTTAGGACTCAAGGTCACCTGTACCATTAAATGCTGGAGTTGCACCTGCGAAAGGACCAGTTTGCATAGAACCATTAGGTGTGGTATTAATACCAGTACATGTACCAGCAACAGAAGCACAGTCAAATACAGCAAGTACAGGGATATCTACACTTGTAGACCAGTCAAACAATGTACCTACAGCATTCTGACCAAATTGTAAGATTACCAAGAGCAGCAGTATAGTCCCATGCACCTAGAGAATTAGAACCTGACCATGTATCTCCTTCTAGTCAGTACACCAGTTACCTGATCAGCAACCCATGTGTGACCGAAGAAAGAACCGGTGAAAGAACCACCACCAGCATCCAGAACAGAACCAGAAGCAGCAGAAATACCACTGAAGTTCATTTGTGTAATAGCAATATCAGCATTAGCATTTGTAGCAGCAATTGATGTCAGAGCAATTGCAGAAGCGATTAAAGTTTTTTTCATTATTTATCCTCTTAGAATTTATAAATTTTACTTTCAAGGTAAAAGCTCAGAACATACGAGCACTTATGCCTTGTTCAAATTACAATGCAATCGACATGCCAAGTTGTGAAATATATATATAAATGATTGTTTTTAAAAAACATATAAAATAAAAAACTTATGCTCAGCACCAATATATATACATTTAGTCGTTTTAGCCATAGAAATAAACAGTAATTGTAAAACCTATCGACGAAAATTATCTAAATTTGTAAATATCACAGATAAATCACTAAATACCTATATACTAATACTGGAATAAATGCTTTTATATTGTTGATTTATATAATAATAATAACATTACATAAATCAGTACGATTAAACGAATTTTAATAAGGTTACAGAATAATTAATCGTTGATGTAAATATTTCCGACATTAGCAAGAAGCTTTTATCTTTAAATCAGGAACTTAGCGCATTAACAAAGGTATATGATATTTTACAGATACATCAGGCTCACAGATACAATCATCATCCTAATTAAATAATCTACACTTCTCACTCAAATAACTTATTACTGCCCCCCACCCTGCTCATCTTGTTAGGTCTAGAGAACAGGATACGCAGAACAAAATGATATATTCTGCTATTCTCATAAATGTCAGGGTAGAAACCTGTTTGCAGGAAAACAATTACGGCCGCCAATATTGACCAGAACGATATAGCTCAATAATCAGATAGTAAAACATGAGTACAACTATCATTAATATTTCAAGTAATCATTCTTCCACTAATAAATGTATTTACCTACTTAAAGTGAAAAAATAACGGGTGATAACCATCAGAAAAGAGACATAGACGTGATACCAGATGAATATGTAAAGCAGCTATTTTTGAATGGCAATGAACTTCTACTCGAGCAATTAGACCCTGACGAGACGCTTCCAACACAATTTTTCAGGGGCGTAAATCCATTTCATGTTGATTGCATGAGACATATGGCAATTTTTACCCGATTTAATGTCATTCCTAAATTTTGCTTTAATTGCTATAAAGTCACTATAGAACCCGCTACTGTTGTGGAACTTTTCAAGCTTATGGTATTTTTTGAAAAGCTCAAGTTACCTAATGATAATGCCAGGAAATGTATGGCCGAAACCAGAGAGCATGTATCAGGTGTATATAAGGGGTTAATTTACTGCTCAACCCTGGATGAAGGTGAACAGATAAAAAAGTTGGTAAAAATTGGGATAACTGAAGAGATATCTAACACGATTTCAGTCACTCTAAAGAGAGGTTGCTCAGAGTATGCGCTTTCCTATCCTCAATATGCTCAAATCAGTCCGATCATAAAGCCGATGGAATATAACGAAGAGTGGCAGCAGTACGAGAAAATTGCTGATCAGGATTTTGACTTTAAACCACAACCGACTACTTTCAACCACCCTGCCTTCAATTTACATGACGCCAAAGTGATGCTGGGATGGTTGAAATATGCTGCAACAATAGGCGACCCAAGCTACCTGAAGATCAGTGGCAAGACCTTGAGCCCCTGGAAAAACCTGAAACGTCCTGCTCTTTTCCCTTTTAAATAGCAGAAGCTAGAGTAGCTATCTACACTCCATATATCTGTGATGGTCGTACACTGAATGTGTCATTTACTCTGTTACTATTCCCGGCACCTCAAGCAAGGGCAACAGATGTTTTTCATAATGACGCCAACGCCCTACTGAACTTGTGTAGATTGGCTGACGAACCTGGTCGTCAGCCAATCTACACAAGTTCAGTAGGGCGTTGGCGTCATTATGAAAAACATCTGTTGCCCTTGCTTGAGGTGCCGGGAATAGTAACAGAGTAAATGACACATTCAGTGTACGACCATCAGATATATGGAGTGTAGATGTACGCTACTCTAGCTTCCTTTTGTATTTAAAAGGGAAAAGAGCCAGACATTTCAGGTTTTTCCAGGGGCTCGAGGCTCCTGCCAGCTGATCTTCAGGTAGGACTGGTGGCCTATTGTTGCAGCATATTTCAACCATCCCAGCATCACTTTGGCGTCATGTAAATTGAAGATCAGTGGCAAGACCTTGAGCCCCTGGAAAAACCTGAAACGTCCTGCTCTTTTCCTTTTAAATAGCAGAAGTG
>CAWECN010000015.1:0-7871 GCA_963807625.1 uncultured Gammaproteobacteria bacterium | reverse complement strand
GCTCTCATGCTATTGAGCATCTATATCTTCAGCAACCTGTACTGCCTTTTTCTCATCCACGAAATATAACAGGATTCCACCGCAAATAAACAGGATGCTGACGGAAAACATGGCCAAGCGGGAACTGCCTGACAGCGCGGCAATAATACCGATCAATAACGGTCCTAGAACTGCCGCAAATTTACCTAGCATATTGTAAAAACCAAAAAATTCACCTGATTGAGATTTGGGGATTATCCGTGCATAAAGCGAACGACTAAGACTTTGAATGCCACCCTGTACCAGGCCGATGGTTATCGCCAGGGCATAAAATTCTTCAACGGTCTTCATTCTGTAAGCAACAATAGTGACGGCTAAATATACCGCTATCGCCAACATGATGGCGGTCTTTGCCCCGATACGTTCGCCTGCGTAACCAAATCCCAAAGCGGCAGGAAAACCAATAAATTGAGTCAAGAGCAACGCCAGCAACAGGTCTGAACCTTCAAGACCAATAGCAAGGCCATAGTCCACCGCCATCCTGACGATGGTACCGACGCCATCTATGTATAACCAATATGCCAGTAGAAAAAGTACGACCGTTTTGAGTTTATGTATTTTTTTGAAGGTATTAATCAGTTGTGCTATTCCTGAATACATAACTTGTGTCGTTGAGTATTTTTTACTGGGCTTATCTTCATGCACAAATAGCCACAGAGGAATCGAAAATACTAACCACCAGATAGAGACGGTAATAAAAGAGAAGCGAACTGCATCATTCACTGAAGCGAAACCAAACCACTCTGGCCTGCTTACCATGGCAATGTTCATTGCGAATAATATTCCTCCCCCCAGATAACCCATGGCGTAACCAAATGCTGAAACACGGTCATAATTTTTTTCTTCAGTGATATCAGTCAGCAATGCGTCATTGAATACGATGCTGCCTGAAAATCCGATAGAGGCTAATACAAAAAAGCTAATCGCTAATAACCATGAATTCTGTTCAACAAAATACAGGCCGAGCGTCATCGAAATGCCCAGAAATGAAAACACAACAAGCAAACGTTTTTTCAGGTTACCTGCATCCGCAATAGCGCCTAATGCTGGTGCCAGCATAACGATAACCATACTGGCTAGCGCATTGGCTGCGCCAAGTTGAAAGGTACTTTCGGTAACCGTATTCTGTGCTGACCAAAACTGCTTGAAAAATAACGGGAAAAAGCCAGCTAACACTATGGTGGCAAAAGCTGAATTGGCCCAGTCGTAGATCGCCCAGGAAAGGATTTGTTTATTTTTGTAAATACTCACGACCAGGTCAGTATAATAAAATAATAGGGGACAGACCCCAATTAATTCCCGATGAATTCAATATTAGAAGGTAAAGAATAAAAGGAGTCGGTGTCAAATTATAATACTAAACAATTCTTGTTTGTCATCGACCGCTTTATTTAAAGCCAATTAAAGCACTCAGAGCCCTTTATGTTTTAAGTTATTTCACTCAAGATACAACTGATGCTGAATAATAAAAGGGGACGGAGGGATTTTTCGGCAACTGCTCCTCGGCAATTGCTCCTCGGTAACTGCGTCCTGCGTTACCCTAATACCGTACGTCCTGTACATATGCATTGCCCTAATACCGTCCATCCATGGACATATGCGTTGCTCTCGGTCTTTGTTCCAGACTCGACTCTACCGATTCCATCCTTGGAATCGTACTGCCTACACTGACCTCCATGGATGGAGGAAATGCATAAAGATTGTTGGGAAAGCTTCCGCATCCTGCTCATGCCCCTTACCTACATCCATGTAGGCAACAATCTATGCCATGTAGGGTAATATTGATTGATATGAATGAGAATGGATTACCACGTTTTGCTCGCTATCACAGAGACCCTTAATGCATAGGTTATTGCTCAATCGCGAAATCTATGAAGAAGTGATCCAGGTGCGCCTGCCACAGGCCCGGCAGTTCATCTGGATCGTCACCGCCGATATCAAGGATATGTACGTCGAAGCCTGGGGCGGTTTCGTGCCGCTGCTGGAACTGCTGGCGGACAAGGTTTCGCAGGGTGTCGCGGTGCGTCTCATCCATGCCAAGGAGCCGGGGCCACGATTCCGTGAAGATTTCGATCGCTTCGACGAACTGGTGGAGAGTGAGCTGTTCGAGCGTATCTTGTGCCCGAGGGTACATACCAAGGCCATCATCATTGACAACGTCATGGCCTTCGTCGGCTCGCCCAATCTCACCGGCGCCGGACTCGGCAGCAAGCATGAAGACAAGCGCAATTTCGAGGCTGGCTTCCTGTTCGATGAGCCGGCGGATATCCAGAAGCTGGTAAGCTGGGTGGATGAGCTGTACCTGGGTGAATATTGCCAGTCTTGCCGGCGCAGGGAGTATTGCCCGGACCCGATCGATAGTATTTAGAATCTCAAATAACAGGAATATTCAGGGTCAGATATTTAGCGTCAGAGTAAAATTAAAGGCGTCGGCAACAAATGTGAATCATTCGTCAATGTCACCGAACCCTTTATATCAAGCCTAACTTCCTATCGACGAATCCAGAATCCGTTCCAGTCTGTCCATGTCATTGATCACACGCCAGCTGCCGCCACCTTCTTCGATACGACGTTGCCAGTCTTCCAGTCTGTCCATATATTCGCGTGGATCGACGTTGTCGCTACGCAGCTTGGTTACATTTAGCGCAACCACGTTGACGCCCTGCAGTTGAAACGGTATATCACGCACATAACCTTTCGGCAGCTCTTCTTTCAGGTCAGAGTAGATCAGGATGGTTTTATTGCCTGAGCCTTTTTCATTCAGGTATTCAACTGCCTGTAACAGACCGCCGGTGATGTCAGTGAAGCGTGCGGGTTTCACCTCTTTTACAAACGCATCCATGTCATCACGGAAGTGCCGTTTTTGTTTGTTGGCTTCACTGGGGCGATCATTAAAGGTTACCTTGGCAATGATATCTTTCTCGCTGAAACTGCCGGTATCTATACGGGCAACGGCCAGTGAGTCACTGGGTTCCATCTTGACCAGTAATACATTGACTAACTGTTGAGCGCTGCTCAGTTCTTCAGTATAGGTGCCCGAGGTATCAAGCAACAGGTAAACACCGCTGTTCGTTGGCCCACTATCTGAACAGGCAGAGAGCATGGCCAGGCTGGCTACAACGGGTGCCAGTAATATTTTATTTAATGTTTTCATGATACGGTCTCCGTGAAAGCACCATGGATATGGTGTGAGGCTGTTTTGTTTTTGTGCCCGTTTGAAGGCAAACGTTTGATGATGGTGTTCTCCAGCCACAGTGGGCCAAAGATGAGCAGGTCATAGAGGTTGACCAGCGTTTTACCGGCATAGCGCATTACATTACCTGTCAGGCGCAAAGTAAATGCGAGCGTGCGCAGTACACCTGCTGCCAGGATACCCAGTACGGTACGTGTGGAATGGACGAAGGTCTCTAGTGGAATAGCAACAAAAACCAGGGCAAACGGCAGGATAAATCCCATACCCATCTGCGCTGCTGTTGTTATCCAGGCGACATCCGAGCCAGCGATCATACTTGCTGCATCGCCACGTAACATGGCACTGGTGGCCAGTTCGTCTTGCATCAAGATCTCACGCATGAAGGCGAGGCCGGCTTCGACACTGGCTAATACGAACAGGAAACCGAAGGTGATCCAGATCATACGTACGCGCAGCTTGTCATTCAGTGCGCCTATTACCGGAAACAAACGTGTGATACGCAGCGACTCCATCAGGAACAGTCCCATCGATACCTCGACCAGAATGATAACGATCGCCGATATCTCAGATACTTTAAAACCAGCGATAAAGTTCTGTCCACCTACCATCTCTGCCATCGGGCGAGCGATAAGGGTAAAGTTAACCATGGCGCCACCGATAGCAATGCTCAGTACAAATGCCGATATAAAAAACTGGCTGATAGAAGACGAAGACAGTACACGCAAAGCTCTGTCGCTGCCTTTGTTGATCTGTTCGTACTCGTCCATATAACGACTGATCTTGCTAGCACGTTCGATGACGCTGGAGATGTTTTGATCGACATCTCCCAGCACTTTCTTCACCGAGCGCCAGTGTGGCATCATGTGTTTGAGTACGCCGTGGCGTTCCATACAGGCACGACGGTGTGCTTTTATCGCCTTGTCCTGTGCTTTTAGCATCGACTTGTGGATATCCTTGAGGATACTGGCCACCATGGCGTCACCGTTGCTGTCGATCTTCGCTACAGACTCGACTGCCTTGCTCCAGCCTGGTGGGTCTGGTGGTACTTCGGTGCTCTGCTTGTAATTCTCATCGATAAGTACGATGCGTTCGCTCAGTTTGCGTTGTAGAGCAGGGTACTGTGCCAGGTCATTTACCACCGTATTCTCGACGCGAACAAATTCACGTTCGATCAGGCGTTCGCTGGCTTCGCGGCCAGCTTCCAGTAATACTTCACGATTGCGTGCCTGTAGATGTTGTTCTGCCGTTTTAACAGAATTAGCCGCCAGGCGCATCGCATTATGAATCACTTCACTGAAAGCCAGTATGTATTTACGCATAGGCAAACGTGCAAAGTATAAGATTGCAGAGATAACAAAAAACCAGATCAAACCGGCAAACACCGGATTGGGCACAATTAAAAAGAGTTCTGAAATAGACATATAACCTCCGAGCCGGTTTTGAACCGGTTAAATAGATGGAGAAGACCAGATGGTCAGGTTAATTTTTTATTTAGGACAATTGGTAATCAGAATGATTGAGTTCAGTGTAACACCAGGATAAGCAAAGTCTTGCTTGAAACTGTCTAGATTTCGACAAATGAGAAACGTATCACACTTATCGTTAGTGCGATGGGTAAGGTTATGAAAACAATGGAATTAACCATATAAAAAAATTGATTTTTACATGCTTAAAGGTAAAACATTGCAATAAACATGTTGAAGTTGTGATGCAGTTGGCAATAAGAGACCAATGAATAATCGGGGTCAGTCCATAAATTAAAGGGGTCAGAGCCCTTCAATTCTGTTAACAATGTTTAACATTTAAAAATAGACCTTTTGCCTAATATCAGGATAATGGAGTAAGTGGGTATTTATAAGCAGCCTATATATGTATTTTAAATGAGACAAAATAACACTATAGATTATCGTGAAAACTAACAGAACTTTAATTATCGCCGTTGTTATAAACCTGGTCTGCCTCTGTTTTTCCGGATTGATCATGGCAAATCAGCACGGCAACGGTATACAACCCTATAGTGATCACGATATTGATACCGCCTCTCTCGCCAGCTTATACCCTCATATTTCTGATTATCTCTGGATAGACAAGCAGCAACCTACAGCTCAGGCAATAGTTGCGCTGGAATTTATTGCCGATTCAGCCAGCCATGGTTTAAATCCCAACGATTATCACCTCGACTTATTGCAGCAACTTGAACCGGAACTCAACGAATCTGAAGCACACCTGTTCGACCTTATATTGAGTGATGGCCTGTTAAAACTAATACGTGATATGTCGGCAGGAAGACTGGACCCTAATGTTGTTGATCCTAAATGGTCGATTCCTCGTGTATCATTTAATGCCACCGCATTTCTGCAACAGGCATTGTCAACAAATAACTTTAAAGCCAGCTTGAGTTCACTTATTCCCGGTTCGCAGCTATACCTGCAATTAAAAGCAGCTGCGGTACGTTATCAAAATTATGTTGAGCTCGGTGGCTGGCGCAAAATCCCTGCCACACCCGAGCTGCGAGCAGGCGATGAGCATATCAATATATCCGCTATTCGCGACAGGCTGTCTTTTGAGGACGAAAGCATTAACCCGCCCCGGCCCAGTAAACGTGATTATTATGATAAGGAACTGCAACAGCTTATAAAGCAGTTCCAGCGACGCCACGGTTTGAACGTCGACGGCATTATTGGCCCCGCAACCATTCGTGCTATGAATGTCTCGGCAGCAGATCGTTTACAACAAATAAACATCAACCTGGAGCGACTACGCTGGTTACCCGATGACCTCGGTGATCGTTATATTATGGTGAATCTGGCCAACTATCGCTTGACCGCCATAGAAGATGATGACGTAAAACTGGACATGCGTGTAATCGTCGGTAAAACAAAACGTTCAACGCCCAGCTTTAGCAGTCTGATGACGCATGTTGTACTCAATCCTAAATGGTATGTACCCAATAAACTGGCACGCAAGGATCTACTGCCCAAACAACAAGCCAGCCCTGGTTATTTTGAGCGCTATAATTTTCGTGTTTTTAATTACCAGGATGGTAATAAGATAGAGATCAGTCCCGACACCGTTGACTGGCAAGCGATGACTGAGCAACACTTTCCCTATTCGCTGGTGCAAGACCCTGGCAAAAAAAATGCCCTGGGCCGCATGAAGTTTGTGATGTCTAATCCCTGGAGAATTTTTTTACATGACACGCCATCGAAAAGCCTGTTTAACCGAAACCAGCGAAATTTCAGCGCAGGCTGCATCCGGGTAGAAGATCCGATTGCGCTGGCTGGCTTTAGTCTGAGCAGAAACAGCAGGCAGCAGCCGCTACTCGACATTATTAGCAGCAATGAAAACTACAGTGCAAAACTTGAACAGCCATTATCTGTTTATGCCATTTATGCCACCGTCTGGCTGAATGGAAATGAGGTTATGTTTTCACCTGACAACTATCAACGAGATCAAAGAATGGCTAAATATCTTTGAAACGTGGTCAGAGAACACCCCAAGGGTACTTCATCATATTGTTTAATCAACAATACTCAGGGCGCTATGTTTCTAATATTAGAAGAATAAATGGGAATAAAAATTAAAGGGGCAGTGCCCTTTTTTTGACATGGAGCAATATTAAATGCATATGAAATTTATCGGAATGAATTAAAAAGGTTGGTGAAGCTTCCGCTCCCAGCTCACGCCCCTTACCTACATCCGTGTAGGTAAAGCTACCGCTCCCAGCTCACGCCCCTTACCTACATCCGTGTAGGTAAAGCTACCGCTCCCAGCTCACGCCCCTTACCTACATCCGTGTAGGTAACAAATGAGAATCAATTACAAAACTAAATAATTCTTGTTTGTCACCGACACCTTTTTATATATGCGAATTAAAAAGTGCTTTACCTGTAACATATACTGCGTATGATGTTAATTACTGTTATGTTGAGGATAAGGTAAATGATTAGAAAGTTATGTTTAACAATTGCTTTACTAGGCACCTGCTCCTATGCTGTTGCCGATGTTAATGACACAGGTTACATTGGCCTGGGTTTCGGTTCCGTTGATTATGGCGTTGACTCGAATCCAAGTTTTGATGATCCAACAGGTTTCGAGTTAATTCTTGGAAAAGAGATCACTAGAAACGTGTCTTTTGAGATTTCATATATAGACTTTGGCGATGCTGATGATGGCGCAACACCAGTACGTCATCTTGAGGCTGATGCTATAACAGCTGGCGCATTGCTAAGAGGTAAAATAGGTAAAACCGCTGATGTATTCTTAAAACTGGGGATGCTTAGTTGGGACAGCGAGATCACACAGGATGGTGCTGGTGTTATAGCCAGTAATGATGGCACTGACATATTCTATGGCCTTGGTGTGATGGTAAAAACCACTGACAATCTCAGCATAGGCGCACGCTACAACGTATATGACTTCGATGGTGATAATGTAACAATGCTTTCAATTAATGCGCAGCTAGGTTTTTAGAGAGTAATAAAATTAAAGGGGACGGAGGGATTGAAATTCAACCAGTCATGAATGTCTCCTTTTGAGACTTTTCATACTGGAATTTAAAGGGGTCGGTGAAAAATGAGAATTAATAGCATTAGTATTTTTCACCGACCTCTTTAATTTTAATAAATCTCCAGCCCAA
>CAWECN010000014.1:0-26376 GCA_963807625.1 uncultured Gammaproteobacteria bacterium | reverse complement strand
CTTGCATCTCTGCCGGCCTTCCAGATGTTCCGCTTCAAAACTTGAAAGCAGAACCTCACCCGCCTGACGCACATCACTCTGGTCACGGTGATGAATTACCATGGAACCAAAAGCACGCTCTACAACCTGCTGCGCCAGGTTAACGCGCGTAGCTTTTAATGCAATATCGGTATAGCGATGAATTGCCATGCCCGGAGCCACCTCTATCCAGAGGCAGGAGTTTCCCGGCACAGGGTGAAACCCCTGTGATACGGACGCAATGTATTCTGCAAGCTGCGGCTGCAACGAATCTATGTAAACATACGTCCTAAGTTTAACCATAATGAAAAACAACCCGAGTATTCCGACGCAGACCTAAACATGACGACGGAACACATAATAAACTTTTATTCCCTACGAAAACGCAACACACAGGAATACCGAACCGTGCACTTTAGATGGATACCTGTCATCATACAAATAAATAATTACTTAAAAACTGATAGACGATAAGCTATAGATCCAGTTCTGCACAAAATGATGGTTAAGCAACACTGCATATTACTCTCTTCCCGCACTACCCTCAATCACCCTGCCTCACAGAAAATCGTGCAGACACCAGTGCCGTACCATAATGCCGATGCTAAGTATTTGTTATCAATGCATCTCTGCGAAAATCCCCACAAAAAAAATAATTAAAAAACATGAGCCATTCATTTCAAGACCATCTTCTGAAAGCAGTGATAAACATGGACACCATCATAAATAAAATTGATCTATGAATTAGTCGACTGGAGCTCGCGTATTATTCTCGTAGATAAGCGAGGTTATATCCCCCACGACATGCCAGATATCTTGTTGCGTAAGTGTCTTTGTTTGTTTTATTACAGCGCAAATAGCAAAATGATATAATACGTCCTCTCGAAATTCAGGTAGTAAAGTTATGAGCAATGAATATATTTATCCAGGTGTTCTCAAAGATCTATTTTCAGGTATGACCGGCCCGGGGAAAATTATTCGTGATGCATGGGTATTTGAAGTGATTCCCGAAACAGAAACTTGTGAGGGCTGGACGCTACAACGGCTTGACGCTCTTAATCATCAAGTAAATGATGAATGGGATAAATACAGCAGTATGGTAGGCAACCTACCCCCTGAACTATTTGAGCGCCACCAACGCATTCATAGTGAAGCGATTAAACTTGCCAAACAAGCAGGCTGGACTGCAGATATCGACACAGAAGATGAAGGATAATATTATCTTTTTATATATGAGCCAGTAGCGATTATCAGGCTCATCATCATGAAGAGCGCTTGCTTTAATTCCGCCATGACCACATACGGCATTATACCCTGCAGAGAGAAATGAAAATCCACTTCTGGTGGCTTTTTGCTATATCACCCTTAATTTCTGAGCGTCAGCTAAATGACTGTTTTAAGACTTTCATCATCAGGCTGATATGTAAAATTTAGTTTAGAGCTATATTACACTCTGTTAGATTAAATCTGACTCACTGAATGTAATTGAGCGCGCTGCACTTTATTTGCACTTCAATAAAACACTGAAAAGCAGAGGAATTATATAACTTATAGATTAAATGGTGGCTATGGGTGGACTTGAACCACCGACCCCAGCATTATGAATGCTGTGCTCTAACCAGCTGAGCTACATAGCCTTTATTTATCTAACAAGAGTTCGTCCGAATGGACTATTTCTTTGAACTTCAACGAAGGGCGCAGATTTTCCTGTTTTATTGCCTTATTGTCAATATATACAGGGCTATACCTGCGTAATTTGTCATTGCGAGGAACAAAGCAATCTCCTGGTAGCGACTCAGCCGCTTAAAGCGATTGCCGCGCTTCGCTCGCAATGACGATTAATTATTCAATTATATTTATACGTTAAAACGGAAATGCATGACATCACCGTCCTGCACGATATAGTCTTTTCCTTCGACTCGTAATTTACCGGCCTCTTTGGCACCATGTTCGCCGTTATTATCGACAAAATCCTGGTATGCGATGGTTTCTGCACGGATGAAACCTTTTTCAAAGTCGGTATGGATCACGGCTGCTGCTTTCGGTGCAGTAGCGCCGACAGCGACGGTCCAGGCACGGACCTCTTTAGGGCCGGCGGTGAAATAGGTCTGCAGCCCTAATAATTTATAGCCTGCGCGGATAACCCGGTTCAGGCCAGGTTCGTCCAGGCCGAGTTCATCGAGGAATTCTTTGGCTTCGTCTGCATCGAGCTCGATGAGTTCTTCTTCGATCGCCGCACACACCGGCACCACGGCCGCACCTTCTTCATCTGCACGCTGTTGTACGGCGTCCAGGTAGGGATTATTTTCGAAACCATCATCACTGACATTGGCGATATACATCACCGGTTTTACGGTTAGCAGATGCAGGTCATAGAGTGCTGCCAGCTCATCTTCACTCAGACCCATGGAACGCACCGGTTTGGTCTCGTTGAGGTGTGCCGCAACTTTCTCCAGCAGTTCGAATTTAGCTTTTGCCGCCTTATCACCACTCTTGGCAACACGGCCGACCTTGTCCGCGGCTTTTTCTACTGACTCCAGATCGGAAAGTGCCAGCTCGGTATCGATGACCTCGATATCGCCGATGGGATTAATCTTACCTTCGACATGTACGACATCATCGTTATCAAAACAACGAACGACGTGTGCAATCGCATCTGTCTCACGGATATTAGCGAGAAACTTATTACCGAGCCCCTCACCTTTAGACGCGCCTGCGACCAGACCAGCGATATCGACAAATTCCATAGAGGTTGGCACTACACGTTGCGGCTTGACGATCTCTGCCAGCTTATCCTGACGTGGATCAGGCACGAACACCATGCCGACATTCGGTTCGATGGTACAGAATGGATAGTTTTCCGCCTGGATACCAGCTTTAGTTAATGCATTAAATAAGGTGGACTTACCTACATTAGGTAAACCGACGATGCCACATTTAAAACCCATAATTACTCTCGTTAAAAACTTTAAATACAAGCCTGCTTAGCTGGTTAGCTTTTTCGGCTCTAGCCGCATTATCATTATTTGTGTTCTGGCATCGCGGAATACATTCCGCTCCTACCCCTGCGTGCAATCTAGTGTGATCAGTGTCTTATCTGCTGTGCAGCTTCTGCATTGCCTGTTCAAGCGCACCGGAGGCTAACTCAGGTATCACGCTGACAGCGTCATCGATATCACGATCGATCAAGATACGGTCATCACGTGAAGCATTATGCAGAACATAATCAACCACCTGGTCTTTGCTGCCGGGATGGCCAACACCAATTCTTAAACGATGAAAATCTTTTGAACCCAGCTGGCTAATGATGTCACGCAGACCGTTGTGCCCGCCATGCCCGCCACCGGTCTTCAGTTTTGCAGTACCTGGGGGTAGATCGATCTCATCGTGCGCGACCAGTAACTGCTCAGCAGTGAAGCGATAAAACGACAACAGGCTTTGCACCGCAAGTCCACTGCGATTCATAAAGGTGTCAGGTTTTAGCAACCAGATATCTTTACCTTCGAGTGATATCTTTGCAACTTCACCGTGAAATTTTTTATCCGGCCGAAACGTTGCCGAGTATTTGCGCGCTACTTCTTCAATAAACCAAAACCCGGCATTATGCCGGGTTTCAGTGTATTTGGGGCCAGGATTACCCAGCCCCACGATAACTCTAAGATCGATAGATCTAACAGCCATAGTTACAGATAGCTAGCTTATACAGCTAACATTACTCGCTGTCGGTATCTTCTTGTACATCGCTTTCTGGTGCAGCAGGTGCCTCAGGTGCGCCTTCTTCCTCTTCAGTTTCGATAGCAACTTTACGTGCATGCATGCTGGCAACAACAGAATCGTTGTCATCACCATGTTTCAGTGCCAGCACTTCAACACCTTCAGGCACCTTCAGGTCAGACAGGTGGATAACGTCGCCGATGTGCATCTCAGAAAGGTCAACTTCGATGAATTCAGGAATATTCTTAGGCAGACATTCCAGTTCAACCTCGATCAATACATGGCTGATAACACCATCTTCGGTCTTAACACCAGGTGATAAATCTTCGCCGGTAAAGTGTAATTGAGAATGTACGTGTACAACTTTCTTCGCGTCGACACGGATAAAGTCCATATGCATCACTTCCATCTTGTATGGGTGGTGCTGGATATCACGTATTAATACATCTTCATTTTTACCTTCGATGCTCAATGAAAGAACCTGTGAGTAGAAACTTTCATCAGGCAGCTTGTGTTGAACGTCTTTTTGCAACAGTGAAATTGACACTGGATCTTTACCGCTACCATATACGATAGCAGGTAGTTGTTTTGTGTGACGCAGGCGGCGGCTCGCACCTTTCCCCTGATCTTCACGCAACGTAGCGTTTAATTCTAGACTCATGATTTTCTCCGAGCTTTTAAAGTTTAAATTGCTTCATTCGCGACCAAATGAAGTACGTTTGAAAGTCTTCTGAACTTTCTTTTTGATGAATCAGATCACCAAATTTTTAGCAGGTGAGAGTTTAACCTCACTTACATTAATCTACATACATCTCACTGACAGATTCTTCCATATGAATCCGTCGTATTGTTTCTGCCAGCATCTCAGCAACTGACAACTGTCGGATGCGGCTACATGCCACTGCTTCTTCTGACAGTGGTATGGTATTTGTCACTACCAGTTCATCCAGAACTGACGCATTTAAATTTTCGATGGCGTTGCCTGATAACACAGGATGCGTACAGTAAGCTGAAACGCTTGCAGCACCATGACTTTTCAATGCCCCTGCAGCTTTACATAATGTACCTGCTGTATCGACCAGGTCATCGACGATCACACAGTTCTTGCCTTCCACATCACCGATAATGTTCATCACCTCGGAAACGTTGGCCTTTGGACGACGTTTATCGATGATTGCCAGATCAGCATCACCCAGCCTCTTGGCTAACGCTCTCGCTCGGACAACACCACCGACATCCGGTGAAACCACCAGTAGATCATTATGGTACTTCTGCCATATATCTTTCAATAAGATCGGCGAAGCGTATACGTTATCCAGTGGCAGATCGAAAAAACCCTGTATCTGATCGGCATGCAGATCCACGGTTAGCAGACGATCCAGCTTCACACTAGCCAGCATGTTGGCAACAACTTTTGCCGTAATCGGTACCCGCGCTGAACGCGGTTTACGATCCTGCCGTGAATACCCGTAATATGGAACAACCGCTGTCACACGTCTAACCGAAGCACGTCGCATAGCGTCGATCATCACCATCAGTTCCATCAGGTGGTCATTACATGGCGAACAGGTGGGCTGGATGATGAAGACATCACGTCCACGCACATTTTCCATGATCTCGACGCAGATCTCTCCATCACTGAAAGTTTCTACGCCAACTTTGCCAAGCGCCGTACCTAATAGTTCTGCAATACGTTGAGCTAGTTCGGGGTTGGCATTACCCGCAAACACCATCAACCGGCTTTCTTCATCTCGATTCACGTTTTTATTCTCGTGTAATACATTAAGAGACTATCCTGAGACAGGAAGCCTGCTGCGAAAAAATTCTTTTATAGCTGGCTGAGCTTGTTAACCAAACTACACACCAGGTAGTTTGGTTTTAAAATATGGCTGGGCCGGCAGGATTACGAAATACATCGTGTAACTCGCCCTTCGGGCCATCAGCTCAAGACGCTGATGTTCCAAAATCGTTCCTGACGATTTTGGTCGAACCTGTAACGGTTCGCATCCTGCCGTCTAAATTCCTTTACCTCACTACTCACCATGTAGTTTGGTGCTTGTTATATGGCTGGGCCGGCAGGATTACGAAATACATCGTGTATCTCGCCCTTCGGGCCATCAGCTCAAGACGCTGATGTTCCAAAATCGTTCCTGACGATTTTGGTCGAACCTGTAACGGTTCGCATCCTGCCGTCTAAATTCCTTTACCTCACTACTCACCATGTAGTTTGGTGCTTGTTATATGGCTGGGCCGGCAGGATTCGAACCTGCGCATGCCAGGATCAAAACCTGGTGCCTTACCGCTTGGCGACGGCCCAACAAACGAAAAAACTTTTTTTATTTATACTGAGCAGGAAGTTCCAGAAAAGTTAAAACTGCAACTTCGAACCTGCGCATGCCAGGATCCCGAGGATCACTTTACGGCTGGTGCCTTACCCATATTTACTCAAACATGGGGCGACGGCCCAACAAACGCTAAACTTTTTTTACTTGGTATCGCGCAGGAAGTTCCTAAAAGCTAAAAATGTAACTTTCGAACCTGCGCGTGCAAGGACCCCGAGGATCACTTAACGGCTGGTGCCTTATCGCTTGGCGACGGCCCAACAAACTTCTCAATTCATCTGGTTTGAGATTCCAAAAAATGGTGCAGTGGCGACTTGTTTAATCCTTTTGCAACAAAGCTAATCCATGTCTCAATTTCATGTTTCGACCTGATTTTTTGCAAAACTTCTTCTGCCTGCACTTTAGTGTCAAAGCTAGAAAACACCGAAGCACCTGTACCACTCATTTTAGCCTTTGAATATTTACCAATAATATCAATAGCTTGAGACACCATAGGGTAGTTTTTTGTAACCACTGGTGTACACACATTCCGCCACTCATGCCGCGAAAGGTCGCATAGTTTGATGGCAGAACAATCTCGTGTCAAATCCAAATTTTCAAATACCATTTTTGTTGATACATGGACCGGTGGAACCAGTACCAGGTACCACTTTTCGTGTAATGTAACAGGTCGCAACTTTTCACCAACACCTTCTGCAAAAGCGGCAAATCCACTTACGAAAACGGGCACGTCAGCGCCTAACGACAGGCCCATTTCTGCCAGTTCATCGATCGAGTAGCCGGTAGCCCATAAAGAATTTAATGCGATCAGGGTAGTCGCTGCGTCTGAACTGCCACCACCCAGGCCAGCGCCCATGGGAATATTTTTAGTCAGCTGGATATCAACACCGCTGCTGAGTGTCGTGGATGGATTATCCTGCAGATACCTTTCACGTAAAAGCCTGGCCGCTCGTATGATGATATCCTCATCCTCAGGCACATCAAAATCTTCACAGATACGGGTGATACGATCGTCACTCCTTGGAGAAAACTCCAGCTCGTCTACATAATCGATAAACTGAAAAACAGTCTGCAGATCATGGTAACCGTCTTCTCGACGACCAGTGATGTGCAACATCAGGTTTAGTTTTGCCGGCGCTGGCCAGGTTAAACTGCGGGTAGTAGTAGATGGGTTGTTATGCACGACAGATTATTACAAGCAATAGCGCTCTAGTTATCGACCAGCCACTGTCTCAGCACCAGGCGAACATCGAGATCGTCATTGTTTTCACGGCTTACAAAAATGCTATGAGGCATTGAGATTTTAGTACCTGAATACCGGGTCATCTCGACGTTCCAGCCCGATTGCTTAATCCTGTTGATCAAGCCCTGCTGGTTCCACTCAATTTGCTTAACCGGCAGCGCTCCGGCAGGCAGTCCACGAACCCAGTCTTTGATCGCTGAGGTGGGCAGATCAACCTCAAGTGCCGATGCGAAGATATCATCGACGTTGTCAACGATCTGCTTCTCGCCATCCGGGAAACGTATCTCGGCAAAATCTTTCCCCCCTGGATCATGTAGTTGCCGGCACCCAGTGGCGCTATCAGGCGTATCGTGTAATCTTCTCCCGCCTGTTTCCAGATAATATCCATTGAGCCACCGGTTTTTTCGGTCTGCAACCCCAGACGGCCACGGATCTCCCAGTTGCTGACCTGTTGCCGCTGTACTTTTTCGGCTACCCAGCCAGCAGGTTGCTTCACAACGGGTGCTTCAGTCTCTGCTTGTTCTGTAACGGTGGCACAGGAAACGAGCATCAGGCAAACAAGAGTGATCGCTAGAGGAAATGTAATATGACGAGACATAGTTAGTGAAAGGTATCTAGAGTAATAGCCGTTTATTGTAATTACAGTATTTAGTAAAAACAAATTAAAAAGTTTTACATTGACTTAGACTGTCAGGGTTTTATGCGTTGCAGGGTTTCTATCAGAACCGGGTTGTCTGCATTCTGTTTCTTACCCTTGTTCCATACCTCACGTGCCCTATCTTTCTGGTTTGAGTGCCACAGCACTTCACCATAATGTGCTGCGATCTCTGCATCTTCCAGCTTTTCAAATGCTTTTGCCAGCCATTTCAGTGCTTCATCCATCTCACCCAGCCGATAACTCACCCAGCCCAGACTATCGAGTATCGCCGGGTCATCGGGCACCAGTGTTGCCGCACGTTTTATATACTCCTGTGCTTCTTTGTATCGTGATGTCCGGTCAGCCAGTGTGTAACCCAGTGCGTTTAAAGCATCGGCATTATCAGGTTCTTTGGAAATGACTTTTAACAGGTCGGCCTCGGTCATATCCAGGCGATCAACTTTTTCTGCCATAAGGCCACGCGCATAGAGTAATGTCGTATCATCACGCTTTTGTTGCAGGGCACGGCTGTACATCTCCACACCTTCTTCAAAACGTTTTTCAACACGCAAGATCTCTCCCTGTGCCAGGTAGGATTTAACTCGTAGTGCCCAGCTTGTTTGTTCTTCAGCCAGAGCTTCCAGCTTTGCCAGACCGTCATCAGGCTTACCGAGCACCGCCAGTAATATACCGATACGCAGTTGCGCATCGTATGCATATTCACCAGTCTTAACACCAAGGTAATAAGATATTGCCTGTTTTTCATCACCCTGGTTCTGCGCGATCCTGCCGAGATAATAATTTGCTACCGGGACTTTTTTATCGATTTCGATCAGATGATTGAGTACGCCTACTGACTGGTCCAGCTGCTTGGTTTCGATATAAAGCAAGGCCAGACTTAATGATATCTCACCGTCATCAGGGAGATTTTCCTGCAGTATCACATACTGCGTTGTTGCCTCTTCCATTTTGCCCTGCTCTACCAGCATACGTGCATATTGCAGTCGTAAGACGTTATTGTCTGGCAGTTCATCGACCACCTGTTTTATCAGCAGGGTGGCCTCATCATTCTTCCCCTGCGCCGAAAGGATCCTGGCCTTTATGATCAACACCTCATGCAAAGATGGATCCATCTCTAACACCTGGTCTAACAGAGCCAGCGCTTCATCATACTGTTCCAGCTGCGCGGCATAACGTGACTGCAGCACCAGCAGGTGTTTATTATCATTATTTTTTTCGTTTAACTTCTGCAGTACCACGTAGGCAACTTCGGTACTCGCCTCTTTTGATAACAGCTCTTTTACCGCCATGGCTTCATCAGCTGGCGCTTCATGATAGTCGCTGAGCAGGTCTTCGATATATGGTACAGCTTTTTCGGGCTGCTCCAGTTTCAGATAGGTAACCGCGTACATCCGCGACAGGTCGATCGCATCCGGCTCGAGCTCACGCCAGCGATCCAGCGCATTCAGTGTCTCTTCATAATTCTTACCATAGAGCGCGATGTAGGCGGTGCGTGCGGCAATTCGACTATCTTCGATGGTTTTTGAGGCTTCACGGTAATAATCAAGGGATGCTTCGACATCACCGCTATTACCGGCAAACTCGGCAGCCAGCAGGTTAAACAACATATCACCATCCATGCTTACGTCGTTTTTTGCCGGTTCGGTTTCGGCGGCCTCGGTAGCCTGTGCAGGCATGTCTCTTGTGACGCTCTCAACGGCTCCTGCCTTTTCCACCTCACTGGAGGTATCACCGGCAGTCGACATGGTGTTACATGCGCTCAACAGCAAAGGAAAAATGAGTGGTAAATAAAGAGTTAACTTGAAACTATGCATTATGAATAAACTAAATGGCTGAATTATAAAAAAATAATATGGGTAAACTTAGGCATATCAAGTTTTCAAATAAATGCCTCGTGTAGAGAATATAACGCATTTTCTGTTGTTAATTACGAAATCATGATGGAAATTAGCTAAATATTCGGAGTAAATCCCGGATTCAGCTTGAGTTAAGTTCATGCATCCCTCAAAATTGCCCGTTTTCCCGTACCTGTACTAACGCAATCCGTCTATGTCTTTGATTACACTTGGTATCAATCACAAAACCGCGCCACTCGAGTTGCGCGAACGGCTTGCGTTCACCCCGCAAACTTTACCTGAAGCTTTACAGAGCCTGAAAAAACTGGCTCATATAGAAGAAGCCAGCATCTTATCTACCTGTAACCGCACAGAACTTTACTGCGTTACATCTAAGGATAATGACAGGGCAATCATCCAATGGTTCAGTCATTTTCATGGCCTTGATGAGGACCAGATAAAAGAACACATATACCTTCACGCCCATGAAGAGACCGTACGCCATGCCATGGAAGTAGCAAGTGGACTGGATTCCATGGTTTTAGGCGAACCCCAGATTGCCGGTCAGATGAAAGAGGCCTATGCCATGGCTAATGAGAACGGCACAATCGGCCTGCTGCTCGGCAAATTGTATCAACGTGCTTTCGCCGTATCCAAGCAGGTGCGAACCGATACCGACATCGGCTCCAGCCCGGTCTCTGTGGCATTTGCTGCAGTCAGCCTGGCCAAACAGATATTCGGTGACCTGAAACAGACCACCGTATTACTGGTCGGTGCCGGTGAAACCATCGAGCTGGCGGCTCGACACCTGCACTCGCAAGGCGTGAAAAAAGTCATCATCGCCAATCGAAGTGTCGAACGCGCACAGAAACTGGCCGATGAGTTTCAGGGAGAGGCCATCAGCCTGCAGAGTATCAGCGAACATCTGCACCGCAGTGACATCGTGATCTCCTCTACGGCCAGCCCTCTGCCTATCATCGGTAAAGGTACCGTTGAACGGGCGTTGAAGAAGCGTAAGCACGAGCCTATATTCATGGTCGATCTCGCCGTGCCACGTGACGTAGAACCTGAAGTCAATGATCTCGATGATGTCTACCTGTACAGTGTTGATGATCTGCAGTCTGTCATCGAAGAGAACATGGAAAACAGGATACAGGCTGCGGAGCAGGCACGAGACATTATCGATGTCCAGGTAAGCCATTTTCTGGACTGGCAGAAATCACTGGGCGCGGTCGATATCATCGCGCAGATCAGGCAGAACACCCAGGATATAAGTAGCGAAGTTTTAAACAAAGCGAAGAAGCAACTGGCTGCAGGCCAGAATGCTGAAGAGGTACTCGACTTCCTTGCTAACACTTTAACCAATAAATTTTTGCATCAACCGAGCACAAAACTACGCCAGGCGAGCCAGGAAGAACGTGAGGATGTTTTAAACGTCGCCAAGGACCTGTTCCTGGGACATGATGTAAACAAAGAGCCCAAGAAAGCCGACTGATGAAAGATTCCATACTCAATAAACTACACACCCTGCTCGACCGCCATGAAGAGATAGCAGGACTGCTCGCCGACCCGGGTGTAATCGGTGATCAGAACCAGTTCCGCGAACTTTCGCAGGAATACTCACAGCTCGAACCTGTGGTTAAATGTTTCCAGAGCTACAACGCAGCCAAGGAGGATCTTGCTGCTGCAGAAGGCATGTTGAAGGATGACGACAGCGACGTGCGCGAGATGGCTAACGAAGAAAAAAAGGATGCCAGTGAAAGTATAGGAAGTCTTGAGCTCGAACTGCAAAAGTTACTTCTGCCCAAAGATCCGCACGATGACAGCAATATCTTCCTCGAGATCCGCGCCGGAACCGGTGGAGACGAAGCAGCCATCTTTGCCGGCGACCTGTTCCGCATGTACTCACGCTTTGCAGAACTGAAGCGCTGGCAGATCGAGATCCTCAATCAGAACCTGGGTGAGCACGGCGGTTATCGCGAGATCATCGCGCGTATCATCGGTCAGGGCGCGTACTCTCAATTGAAGTTCGAATCCGGTGCACACCGGGTCCAGCGCGTTCCCGAAACCGAATCGCAGGGCCGTGTACATACCTCGGCTGCGACGGTCGCCGTTTTACCCGAGATCGATGATGTCGAACAGATCGTGATCAATCCTTCTGACCTCCGTGTCGATACCTTCCGTGCGTCCGGCGCCGGCGGTCAGCACGTGAACAAAACAGATTCGGCGGTACGTCTTACGCATATACCCACCGGCACCGTGGTGGAGTGTCAGGATGAACGTTCTCAACACAAGAACAAAGCACGCGCGATGTCACTGCTGCAGGCACGCATAATGAATGCAGAGATCGAAAAGCAGCAGAAAGAACAGGCACAGACGAGAAAGAGTCTGGTCGGCAGTGGCGACCGTTCCGAGCGGATACGAACATACAACTATCCGCAGGGCCGTGTTACCGACCATCGCATCAACCTGACACTATACAAACTGGATGAGATCATCCAGGGTGATCTTAACCAGGTCATCGAACCACTGATCAACGAATACCAGGCAGAACTACTCGCCACCCTGTCCGGCGAATAGATCGGCAAACTCGCTGACAGACCACCTGGCGACACCTGGTTATCGAGATTCCCGATGAACATCCAGCAAGCACTTCAGCAAGCCAGTAAAGATCTGTCTGAAACCAGCCCGTCTGCGATGCTCGATGCACAGGTACTGCTAACGCATGTCCTGCAATGCAATACCGCTCACCTGGCTGCCTGGCCGGAGAAAGCACTCAGCGATGACCAGCATGCAGACTACCTGCAGCTGGTAAAGCAACGCCGACTGGGAACGCCAGTCGCTCACCTGACTGGTTCGAGAGAGTTCTGGTCATTAGACTTCTCAGTTGATAACAGCACACTGATTCCGCGCCCCGAGACCGAAACACTGGTCGAATACCTGCTGGACAATTTCGCCAGCAGGGAGAACCTGAAACTGCTCGACATGGGCACCGGTACCGGCGCAATCGCCATCTCTATCGCCAAAGAAAAACCGGACTGGGAGATCGTCGCCAGCGATATTTCTGAACAGGCGCTTAAGCTTGCCAGGCAAAACAGCAGCCACCATGATACGGACAACGTCTCTCTCATACAGAGTGACTGGTTCGAAAATATCGATCAGGGAAACTTTGATATCATCATCAGCAACCCGCCCTATATCGCCAGTAATGATCATCACCTGACACAGGGTGACGTACGTTTTGAGCCCGAAAGCGCGCTGAGTTCAGGTGCGACGGGTATGGATGATATCGAACACATCTGCTCACATGCTAAAGAATACCTGCTGAAAAATGGCTGGCTGATCGTCGAACACGGTTATAATCAAAAACAGCTGGTTGCTGACTGTTTCTCCAGAAATGGTTTTACAGAGATCACTCAACAACAGGATTTATCCGGTCATACCCGGATGACAGCAGGGAAGAAGTTGTAAGTTATAAGTATTAAAGTTATATATTGAAAACATTAAATAACGGAAACAGCTGAAACATACAACATGAAAGTTACAACTTAAAACCCGCTTCACTATGTCGGACAACGAAATAAACTTTAACGACGAACAACTGCTGCACTACAGCCGCCAGATAATGCTGCCGCATTTTGGCATCGAAGGTCAGCAGCAATTACAGGGCGCACACGTCGTTATCATGGGCGTCGGCGGACTGGGTAGCCCCGCCGCCATGTATCTCGCTGCAGCCGGCGTCGGCACGCTGACACTGGTCGACTTCGATACGGTCGACAACAGCAACCTGCAACGCCAGATCGTTCATACCATAGACAGCGTTGGTGACAGCAAGGTTAGCTCGGCAAAAACCACCCTGCTGAAGATCAATCCAGAAACCACTATTTATTGCATCGATAAACGACTGACACAGGATGCACTGGAAGCACTGATCTCAGGGGCAAGCTGCGTGATCGATGCGACTGATAATTTCGATACCCGTTTCCTCATCAATCGCGCCTGTGTTTCAACAAAGGTCGCGCTGGTCTCTGCCGCCGCTATTCAGTTCGAAGGCCAGATAAGTGTTTTTGACTTAAGAAAAGAAGACAGTGCATGTTATGCCTGCCTGTACGCCGAAACAGGCGAGGAAAACACCAACTGCAGCGACAACGGCATACTGGCTCCCGTGGTCGGAATACTCGGCAGTATGCAGGCACTGGAAGCGATCAAAGTGATATGCGGCATCGGTGACACCTTGCAGAATCGCCTGTTAATATTCGATGCACTCGCCCTGCAGTGGCGGACATTGAAATTGCGAAAGGATGCGAACTGCCCGGTGTGCAGCGGATCGTCATAAATACATAAACCGTGTAATATCGAACTATGTCATCATCAAATCCAATAACAAAAGAAGCACTATACCTGCCTCGCCCACTGGTCAATAAATTGCTGGCGCATGCCCAGAAAAATCCCGAGATCGAAGCGTGCGGCCTGATCGGTAACAATGAAGAAAATGAAAAACATTATTACCCGGTCGATAATATTTCAAAGAATCCCAGCCGCCGCTTTCTGATGGACGCACCACAACAGATCAATGTGATGAAAAAAATGCGCGATGAAAAACAGGCGCTTTTTGCCATCGTTCATTCGCACCCGACATCAAGAGCCGTACCCTCAGACCTCGATATCGAAGAGAGCAGCTACAAGGCCGCTTTCTATATTATTATCTCGCTCAATACAAAAGGCGTGCTAGAGATGCGCGCCTATACCCAAAAGGACGACAGCATGCAGGAAGTGGACTTAATACTGGAAGATGAGGACTAAGGAATAACTCAGGACTGACGGTTACTAGTAACCACTATAATAGCCGCCATACAGTTCACCGGGTGTGGTACGTATAAATTCACGGATGGTACCATTCGGTTGCATGGTCAACAGGTGATCGCCGGCAAGCTTGTATTTGAAACGCATCAGGCGCTCACTGCCTTCAACACTGGCGAGTAAATATTCATTCTGTATCTTGATCAGTCCTGTCAGATAACGTTCTTCTGCGTCACCCCATAAAAATTTCTGGCCACTTATGCCCAGCATCTCCCCGTTTTCAGCAACCCATAAACCATTCAAGTTCGGTTTCTTTAAACCACAGAACTCTGTGATACAGGGCTTCTCCCTGACCTGATTCCTGGGCTGTTGAGATCCTGGTTGTTGAGGCTGAGATCGTGACTGTTGCGAACTGGAAGACGGCTGCCCCCCCTGATGCTGCGATTCCCATTGCTGTTGTTGCCCTGCCTGGTAATGATCGGGTTGGTACTGCCCAGGTTGGTATTGCTGTGGCCCTGGCGGTTGCATGGTTCTTTTACGCAATGGCGAAGGTTTTCTCTGCTGCGCAGGCGACGGCCTGTTTGAGCGCTGAGCGGACGGTCCTTGTTGAGTCAGCCTGGATAGTGGTGAGCGGTTGCTGGCAACATCAGGATACCCTCTATTGTATTCATTATCGTAACGGTTACCCTGTCTGTTATCCGGGCGATTACCTTGATTACCGTTGAGCTGAGTATTCTCAGGCACAGTGATATTAAAGTTTTGTACCACTGGTACATTCGGTTGCGGGGACTGGGTCCGTTGTGATGCCTGTGGCTGCTGGTAAGATTGCGCCTGTACCGGTGCTTCAGATTTTTCAGCTTTAGGATTCCACTCCGATGTTTCCCACGGTTCATCTACCCAGCCTTCCAGGTCCGAGTCAGACCACTGTTCACCGTAAGAGGAGTAACCATAGGGTGAATTTTTCTTTGCAGGTAAGACACCCCAATCCGGAGTACCCCAAAGCGGACTCGCATAGGGTGAACCATATTGCCCATACTCACCAGAGTCCAGCCAGGGTGTCTGCAACCATGGTGAGCGTGCAAAGGGATTGTTTCCGAGTGGATTATTCGAGTAAGGGTTGTTATAAAGTGAAGAGGCACCGGGATATATGCCGCGCAATGCCAGAGCACGAGTGTAAGGGTTAGAATTATTCGACCAGGGCGACGACAGGTTATTACCGTATCCGCCATACAGGCTGTTATTAGGAACCTTGTCTATCATACCCATCGCATCCATCATGGTTAGCATCATTCGCATGAACGGCCCGCCACTGTCAGACCGGTACAAGTTCCTTTGTGCATGAACAACCTGACTGACCATTAAAGTTAATAGCAGTACAAATAATACAGATTTTGATCGCGTTTTAACTATAGACATAGGTAGCGATAATTATGCACATTTTTGGCTCAACTTGAAATGCAATATCGTGTTATATTTATTTTAATCAGGAAATTTAGATTCAATTTATGTCAGTTACACACATAGGCAACACGCTAACAGATTGGGCTAACACACTGACCGGATGGCCAGGACGCCAACTCATCAAAAACATATTATACGTTATCGACCTGATGACGTTTAGTATGCTCGCATTACGTGACTGGTTTAGAAAAAACAGACTGCTTGACTCCCATAGTTATTCCACCACGGTAGCACAGATCATCTTTACCGGTGTCGACGCCTTACCGACCATCACTTTCCTCGGTCTTGCGACCGGCTTTATTTTCACATTCCGCCTGATATCTATCAGCAACACGCTGGGCGGTGCGGATGACATCATCAACCTGCTGATCACTGTCATCTGCCTGAGTGCAGGCCCTTTCCTCGCTGCCATCATCATTATCAGCCGGACAGGTTCAGCCATCGTCGTCGACCTCGGCAATATGAAGCTGCATGGAGAGATAGAAGCCCTGGAGAACCTTGGGGTTAATATCAACGATTACCTGATCGCACCGCGCATCATCAGCACGGCCATCTCACAGTTGGCGATCACCGTTTACTTTACGGTGATCGCACTGCTCACCGGCATACTGATCAGCGCAGTATTCGTTAACCCTGCGCATTTTGATTTCATCTTCAAGATCAGCAATTCATTCACGCCTTACATGATGAGTATCTTCGTCGTTAAAAATATTATTTTCGGATACGTGATCGCCACGGTCGCCAGTTATAACGGGCTCCGCGTCCAGGGCTCCGCGACCGAAGTACCACAACGCACTACCGCGTCTATCGTGCAGAGCCTGAGTTTCATATTTGTTATCGACAGCCTGTTAACCTTTGTGATATTCGTCTGAACATGCAGAACGACGCCATCATACAGTGCAGACAGCTGATCCCGGAAGAATTACCGTTCGAGTATCATGGTGATGCACTCGATTTCAAAATCGGTAAGGGTGAAGTCATCAGTATTATCGGGCCCGACTATTCAGGCAAGGGAAACTGGTTAAGAACCATCTGCGGGCTGGAACACCAGCTCTCGGGCAGCGTGCAGATCAAAGGTATCAATACCATGAACCTTAGCGAGGAAGACTGGACTTTGACGCGCAGGAAAGTTGCCTATCTACACGAAGATATAGCCTTACTTTCTGCAGCAAACGGCCTGGATAACGTTTTAGCCCCTGCCATCTATCATCAACTCGATAAAAATACAGAAAAAGGTCTGCTGGCAGAATCAGCTCTTGAACTGCTGGAAGAGATCGACCCGGATATCAACCTGGATGATCTGCCTGCCTACATAACAAAAGATCACCAGTTCAAGATCGCAGTTGCCCGCGCCCTGCTGCTAGAGCCAGAGGTGCTCGCACTTAACAATCCTTTTGCGAACTTTAACCCTGACAGCAAACATAAATTTCAGACATTTCTAAAAAACCAGGTCAAAAAAGGGCTGTCGCTTTTGATCGTCACACATGATATCAACTATGCATTAGATGTCTCTGACAAGATTATTTTTGCCAGCAAGGATAACCTTATCTTTTTTGACTCTGCACAGGCGATGTTAAATTGTGATATACCTATGGTTAACCAGTATATCCATCATCCAGAAAATAAGGACTGGTTTTAATGCCTGGCAACGATCATAACAACAGGACGCGAGCACATTACATCCACCGCCTGAGTTACTCCGCGCAGGAACGGCTGGCAGGCACCTTTGTACTGATTGCGGTCGGGCTACTGGTCTGGTTGCTGATTTCCTCACAGAAAACACAGAATCTGTTTGAAGAAGAGATCACACTCTATGCCACCATGAGTTCCATCCAGGCTGTTAATAAAGGCACCGATGTCATCATTTCCGGACTCGGCATCGGCTCGGTCACCGACGTAAACATCGACGATGAGAACCATGTCATCATCACCATGTCGATTTTAAAAAAATACCAGAAGCTGATCCGTACCGACTCCGCCGCTGAGCTGTTGAACTTCAAGTTTGCCCTGCTGGGGAAATCAGTCATCGAGATATCTGTGGGCTCGCCGCAGTTACCGGTGATCGAAGACGGCAGCACGCTAAATATCAAGGAGTCATTCAACCTGGTGCAGCTGGTGGCCAAGTTCGAGCCCGTACTGGTGACACTTCAGGATTCTATAAAAAAGATAAATGATATCCTGCAGGCGATTGACCCACAGAAGATCGGCGAAAATGTCAGCAACCTCAGCTCGATCAGTAATGACCTGAAAGTCATCACGCACCAGATCAGGCAAGGCAAAGGGGCAGCGGGTAACGCGATCTTCAATGAGGACATGAAAGATGATGTCGTCACCACTACCGCAAACCTGAAGCAGCTCAGCGAACAGACAAAAGGCATCATCGAACAGACCCGGCTGTTACTCATAAGCCTGCAGCAGCAGGTTGATGAGATTCCTGAGCTGACTGATAAGGTGAAGCCGCTGCTGGACGAAGCAGATAAGACGATCAAAGCTTCACAGAAGATCTGGCCGTTATCCAGCAGTATGCCCAAAGACAATAAGCAGACGCTGACCACGCCTGAAGCAACAGAATAAATCGTGAGTAAGTACTTAATGAGACCATATCGTCATCTTTCCAGGCTACTTCTTCCACTACTCGCCTGCACGCTCATCGCATGTTCGAGTGGACCTGAAGAAAAACCTGAATCTGACTCATTCACTTCACCAGCGAGTTTACTGGACGAGGGCATCAGTCAATACGATATCAACAATTACCCAAAAGCCATCGATCAGTTCGAGAAGGCCCTGTTACAGTACCGCAGTATCGATAACCAGGCAGGCATCGCCAACAGCTGTTTAAACCTTGCAAAAACACACATGGCTATAAACAATAATCACCAGGCTGCCGAATACCTGTTCATAGCCAACGCCGTTATCGAACAGGCTTCGCTAAAAGAACTAAGCGAACACCTGGTACTGCTCAAATCATCACTTGCGATCAACAACGCTCTCTATGATCAGGCATTACAGGAACTTGCTACGGTACTGAACAGCGATGACAAACAGATTCGTCTCGCTGCATTGAAGAACCGTACCAGTGTCGCCTTCCTGCAGAACGATACCGACAAACTTCAGTGGCTGGAAAAATATAAGACACTGCAAGGCAGTCAACATGGAGGCACTTCATCACATGCCGCACGGATACTCCGATTTGAAGCCGAAGCAAGCGATGATGCAGACAAGCGAAGAATCTTACTGTCACAGTCTCTCTCAATTTCCCAGGACCTTGCCAATAGAACGGCGATTGCTGCGACACTGACACAATGGGCAAATTTCGATAAGGAAGAAAAGAGATTCAACGATGCCGAAGACAAGTACCTTCGCGCCCTGTTCATCAGGCATCAGTTAGGTGACGTTAAAAACAGCCTGTTTATCCTGAAACAGTTACATACCATTTATGTGGCAACTGATAGCGATAAAAAAACACTGACAAAAAACTGGATCGACAGACTGTCAGACAACGACCTCAGTGGTTGGGAAATACTTTTTTCAGATTTCGACACCTACCCCCAGCCTGACACTTAATACTATCAGTCCTCAACTGATACTGGCATTCTCGCTGACCACCTTACCTTTAAAGACCCTGTGAAATAAAACCTGTTCACTTCTTCATCACTTATTCTGGCAGACATAACAGCTGTTAGTGCTAACATGGACTCACTATCACACAAAACAACATTATAGATAAAATCATTTGTTTATATTATATTAATCGTTTATTCCTATCGTTAGATATATACGAACACGGTTAATCGATGAACCTTAGAGATCTGAAATATATTATCGCGCTCGCTGAAACACAGCATTTCGGTAAAGCCGCCGACCGCTGCTTTGTCAGCCAGCCAACACTCAGCGGCCAGATAAAAAAGCTGGAAGAAGAGCTTGGGGTTATTATTTTTGAGCGCACCAACCGCTCAGTAAAAGTCACACCCATCGGTAAAGAGATCCTCGAGCACGCACAACAGATAATGGAACAGAGCGATGTTATCCGCCAGCTAGCAATCGCCCATCAGGATCCATTGAGCGGCCCATTGCGCATAGGTGTTATCCCGACGTTGAGCCCCTATCTTATGCCACTCATCCTGTTGCCATTAAAAGATCAGTATCCGCAGGTGAAGCTGATACTGTCGGAAGAGATGACCGATGTAGTATTAGAGAGATTGCACAACCATGAGATCGATGCCGCATTTATAGCTACAGCTGTCGATGATGATGCCTTCGATGTCGTGCCATTATTCGATGAGCCATTCTGGCTGGCACACCCAGATCAACAGCCATTTTATCTAAAAGATAAAATCACACAGGATGACCTGAATAATATGGATTTATTATTACTCGCCGAAGGCCACTGCCTGGCAGAACAGACCATGGATGTCTGTCACCTGAACGATCGAAGTCAGCAGGGTGAGATGGCCGACCTTCGCGCATCGAGCCTGGAGACCCTGTTACAACTGGTTGCTGCCGGGTTTGGTTCCACGCTGGTGCCGGCACTGGCGTTGAATTGTCTCTCAGCCGGGGGAGATGGCATTGTCATCCGTAAGCTGGAGCTGAATAATGCTTACCGACGGATCTCCATGGTGTTTAGAAAGAGTTATCCGCGCAAACTCGCTCTCAACGCTTTATCAAAACTCGTTATTGAAAACCTGCCCGATTCAGTAAAACCGTTGAGTTCGAACAAGCGTAAAAGAACAACAGCACGCAAGGTTAAAGATAGTACCTAAACCGCGTTACGAACCTACGGCCCCGATATTCCTACGGCCCTGAGATCCAGCTTGCCATCTTTAACTGGCGGGCACCAGAAATATGCCCCGCTGACGGGACGGCTAAACGTAAACAGTGCATCGCTGATCGAATCTTCATTACCCAACATACGGTTAAGCACGGCCTCAAAAGCGTCAAAAGAATGACCGAAAGCCACGAACACCAGGCCCGCTTTCATACCTTCCGCCCATGGCATAGAGCGGCGCAGCATAAATGCTTCAGGGTCGAAGCTTTCCTGCCGCACGTTTAACATGCGCTGATTCAGGCGCTTCGTCAAACTCTTCGTTATCACTGACATGGCGACCGATCATATCATCCTGCTGCTCAGTACTCATGGCGCTAAACGTATCAAAATCATGAAGCCACTGCTGCACAGCAACGAAACTACTACCGTCTAATCCAGCGCCCTGGTCCTGCACGATAGCAGCCTGAATAGCCTCTTCACCTTGTGGGTTTTCAGTACCGTCCTCATAACCACTGAGATCACGGTTCTCATCATATGAAAAAGAGTCGATTGCATTATCAAGTGAAAAACCCGGCGCGAGCATAGACTCAAGCTGCCGTGAACGATGGAATAGTTCTCCGCGGTCATCACCACGTAACCAGCACCATAGCGCGACCGGGGTTGAAGGCACTTCGATATCATTGACGGTCTGTGCTGACAGTGTAGTTAAGCTCGGCACAGTTTCACCTAGCACACCAACCAGAGACTGGCCAAGGCCTATAACGGTTTTACCAGCATTGTCGTTCGCTGCTAATGATTGCAGTGCACTACGGATATCAATTTCTGATGCAACCGAAAACTCCAGGTAACGAGCCAGCTTGGTGCCTTCAGCAAGAATTCCAGGTTGAGTCATATCCATCACTTAACTCCAGTTAAATTTCTGTCTTGTGTCAGACTTTATACAGTGTGTTCTCATCAGTGTGATGAAAAATTGCCTGATTGATCGGTATCCATAACTGCGTGTCCTGCTTATAGCTGAAACTGCCGTTTTCATGGATAGTTACATCGATGTTGTAGTTTTTTGTTTTGTATGTCTCATCGAGAAACTTATTTGACATGATGCCATAGGTTTCAGAGCCGCATTCAGCTTCCAGGCGGAAACTTTTATCGCCAACATTCACGCAGCCACCGGCATTTACAGTAACACCGCGTGGCACCATCAAAGTTTTCAGGACCTGGCCATTCTCTTTATCCCACAACCAGTAACCCAGCTCTTCGTGAAATGCTTCTTCACTGTCTAACGGCCATGCAGTCATCGAGTAACGCAAGCCATATAATTTTTGTGGGCCGTTATTAACCGGACCGATCGGCGAAAACAAAGCCTCTTCACGAAATTTAGTGACCGTTTCCTTACTGTGTATTCGGGATGTATCTATACCCACATCCCCCTGCCACTTACCAGCCAGCGGTGCCAATGGTCCCAGATTTTTTATGATTTCGTCACTCATTTTTTCTCCAGAAAACTAAAGCTCATGTCGATATGATTATGGCCTGAAAACGCATCCATACTACGGTAAAGCTGGCGGAGAATACTTGATTAAGAGCAAAGAGGATAATTGTTATGGTGCAGTTATACTAATCTCTTCTCCAGCCTGCTCGGTTGATAAACGCGATAACATGCTATACAACTCTTCGTTATCGCCACTATCACAGATCCATTGCCCTGTTTCCTCGCTGAAATCAAAATGATAACCACCCGATTTGGCAGCCATCCATAGTTGATTCATCGCGCCCTGTTTACTGAAGATAATCTTACTGCCATTTTCGAACTCCAGGGTTAATACACCACCGATCTCATCGTAATCGATATCGGCACCGCAGGCATCGATGGCATCCTGTATATCTTCGATGGTCTGATCGGCGATTTCCCGAAATTCTGATTCGTTCATATTTTATACCTTAAAAACTAGAAGCTTTGAGGCGCAGAGATTTTTATTTCATCTTACTACGGATTAATTCATTCACCTGAGCAGGGTTGGCCTTGCCTTTGGACATCTTCATCACCTGGCCAACAAAGAAACCCATCATCTTGTCCTTACCGCCTTTGAGCTCCTCGAACTGCGAAGGATTATTGGCGATCACTTCATCGACGAATGCTTCGATCGCACCGGTATCCGTGATCTGCTTCAGGCCTTTGCTCTCGATGACTTCATCAGCACTGCCCTCACCGTTCCACATGGCATCGAGCACGTCCTTCGCAATCTTGCCTGAGATGGTGTTGTCTTTTATGCGCATCAATAACTGGGCCAGTGAATCTGCATCGACACTGGCATTTTCTATCTCGATCTCTTCACGGTTCAAGCGTGCTGATAATTCACCGGTAATCCAGTTTGCCGACAGCTTTGCATCGCCGGTCTTCTCGTTGACCGTATCGAAGTAACTCGACAAACCAATTGATGAAGTGATGACACCGGCATCATAAGCCGACAGACCGAGATCATCCATGTAACGCTGCTGTTTCTGTTCCGGCAGCTCGGGTAATTCTGCGCGAACCTGTTGACGATACTCTTCAGTGATGATGACTGGCAGCAGGTCCGGGTCAGGGAAGTAGCGGTAATCATTAGCCTCTTCCTTACTGCGCATCGAACGCGTTTCATTTTTGACTGAATCATACAGACGTGTTTCCTGAACGACTTCACCACCGTCTTCGATCAGGTCGATCTGGCGCTCGACTTCGATATTAATGGCTCGCTCGACAAAACGGAACGAGTTGATATTTTTCAATTCTGCTCGGGTACCAAACTCTTCCTGGCCTTTAGGACGAACAGAAACGTTAGCATCACAGCGAAATGAGCCTTCCTGCATATTGCCGTCACAGATACCGATATACTGCACCAGGGTGTGGATCTTTTTCATGTAGGCAACGGCTTCTTTAGCACTGCGCATATCTGGCTCGGAAACGATCTCCAGTAATGGTGTACCTGCACGGTTCAGATCGATACCGGTCATGCCAGCATAATCTTCATGCAGAGATTTGCCCGCATCTTCTTCGAGGTGTGCACGCGTTACACCGATAGTTTTAGTCTCACCGTTCTCCAGCTCGATATTGATAGTCCCCATACCGACGATCGGCAGATCAAATTGTGATATCTGGTAGCCTTTTGGCAGATCAGGGTAAAAATAATTTTTTCGTGCAAACACGGAACGGTCAGCCACTTCAGCATCGATCGCCATACCGAACTTCACAGCCATATGCACGGCTTCTTTATTTAATACAGGTAACACACCAGGAAGCGCGATATCTACTACGCTGGTCTGTGTGTTTGGCTCAGCACCGTAGGCGGTACTGGCGCCAGAAAAGATTTTTGATTTGGTTGCTAACTGGGCATGTATTTCCAGCCCGATGACGACTTCCCAGTTTGTATCTGCCATGGTCATCACTTAAACTCCTCTGGTAGACGAGTATGCCAGTCTGTTGCCTGCTGATATTTATGCGCGACGTTTAACAGTTTGGCTTCTTCAAAATAGTTACCCATGATCTGCATACCTATCGGCATACCATCAGCAAAACCAACGGGGACAGACATCGCCGGGATGCCGGCCAGGTTTACCGCGATGGTGTAGATATCTGAGAGGTACATGGATATCGGGTCATCGGTTTTCTCACCGATATTGAATGCGGTTTCCGGTGTCGCCGGTGCCATGATGACATCCACTTTCTCATAAGCTTTTTTGAAGTCATCACTGATCAGGTGGCGGAGCTGCTGGGCTTTCAGGTAATAGGCATCGTAATAACCCGATGACAACGCATAAGTACCCACCATGATACGGCGCTGCACCTCGGAACCAAAACCTTCACCGCGTGAACGGGTATAAAGGTCATTCAGATCTTTAGGATCTTCACATCGGTAGCCGTAGCGCACGCCATCAAAACGTGACAGGTTGGCCGAGCATTCCGCCGGCGCGACGACATAATAAACCGGTACCGATATGCCGCTGTTAGGCAGCTCTATCTCGATCAACTCAGCACCCATGGTTTTATATTGTTCGAGCGCGTCCTTGATCGCAGCCTCGACTTCTGCGTTCATGCCGCCTTCTACATGCGCGAAGTATTCTTTTGGCAGGCCGATGCGTAAACCATCCAGTGGTTTATCCAGATCAGCAGAATAGTCAGGCACCTCCTTTTCGATACTGGTGGAATCTTTTTCGTCAAAACCCGCCATCGCATTTAATAATAATGCGCAGTCACTGGCACTCTGCCCCATCGGTCCGGCCTGATCCAGGCTGGAAGCAAATGCGATCATGCCAAATCGAGAAACGCGGCCATAGGTCGGTTTCAAACCGGTGATACCACAGAACGCTGCCGGCTGGCGAATAGAACCGCCGGTATCGGTACCTGTTGCTGCGGGTGCTATACGCGCACTCACCGCCGCGGCTGAACCTCCCGACGAACCACCCGGTACTGCTTTTAGATTCCACGGATTTTTAACTGCACCGTAATAACTGGTCTCGTTGGATGACCCCATGGCGAACTCATCCATGTTGGTTTTACCCAGCATCACCACGCCTGCATTTCGCATATTGGTAACGACAGTCGCATCATAAGGTGAAATAAAGTTATCCAGCATTTTTGATGCGCAGCTGGTCTTCACCCCGTTGGTGCAGAATATATCTTTATGCGCGATCGGCACGCCCGTTAATACCGGCGCATTCCCTGCTTTTAGTTTTTCATCAGACTCTCTGGCCTGAGCAAGTGCATCATCTTCGCAGACAGTAATAAAACTGTTCAACTTATCATCACTGTCTTTTATGCGGTCCAGAAAATACCGGGTCAGTTCAACACTGCTTACTTCGCCTGCCTGCAACATGGCAGATAGTTCAGTGACGGTTTTGGTGTGGTAGTTACTCATTAGATAATATAACTCAAAATATTTTGTCGATAATTCAATATGCCCGGTCAAACGCCTGGCGTATATTTATGGCTGTGCAGGTATCACTCGATGACCTTGGGCACCAGGTACAGACCATCTTTCGTCGCAGGTGCGATCGCCTGGAAATCTTCTCGACGGTTGAAGTCGGTCACCACGTCTTCGCGCAGGCGCTGAACCGCATCGAATGGATGTGACATCGGGGTGACGCCGGTAGTATCGATCGCGTCCATCTGTGCGACCAGGTCGAGGATATTCGATAAATTGGTAGCATAAGACTGGATATCAGCATCACCGACATTCAGACATGCCAGTTTTGCGATTTTTTTGACTTCATCAACCTCGATCGACATATAAAACTCCCGGATATTTGTACTATCGTATAATCTGAAAAAGAGGCGGAAAAATACCACATTCTGGGCATTTTCACTAGGAAGTTGACCGATTTAAGTCACCGACACATGCAAGTGAATGCAATTTCACGAGATTTATTAATTATCGGCCCATCGCGAGCCGAATCGAAGCAATAATCCTTGCTCAATAGTTGCGTGATTGTTACAGTACGCGCAATTCAGGTCGAGATTGGTGGCAATCTCGGCAAAACACTCTATTATTTAGTGAATAACTATAATA
>CAWECN010000013.1:0-334063 GCA_963807625.1 uncultured Gammaproteobacteria bacterium | reverse complement strand
CAAGTCACAAAACAATCGGGGACAGACTACGATTTTAACATTATGTAAAAAACAATGTGGTTTCTAAATAGTGGTCTCGATCACTTACACTGACCTCCATCAGGTCAATATACGGCAACAAGGCTTTTTTATATATAACTCAACTGTTAGCAATTGTTAACTGTGACTTTTGCAAAACTAAACAATAGGGGGCAGACTGAAGCATACTGACCCGGTTTTAGAAGCGGCCTTAGAAGAATTTAGAAACGTGGAAAAGGTATTGGCTATTAAATGAATAAGGCTTCAATAAACATTACCGGTTTACCTTATTTTCCTGGTATGGCAGTTGGCATGCTTCAAAAGGGAAATCATGGTGATATTGCGGGTCGTATTCTAATGATATCGCAGCGGGAGATTTCTGTATGTCAAACCATGCCTGCGGGTTTTATCGTGGTCGATGCCGCGCCCTTTTCACATACCATGATAGCTTTGCTCGGGCTGGGTGTGCCCACGGTGCAGATCAGTGCCGAACAGGCGCGCACATTAGAACAAGATATGCCGCTTATGATCGATGGCACATGTGGTCTGATCACCAGTGATTTAACGACGGTAAAGCCATCTGATGAGTTGTTACAAATTAGCAATGCCGGGCAGGCAGTGTTGATGACTGATGGCGAACCTGTCAATTTATACGCCAGTGTGCGTCAGGCATCGGTTGCGCGTCAGGCGAGTGAGCTGGGTGCCAAAGCCATTGGATTAGTACGCACGGAATTTTTATTACCCGAGGATGGCCAGGTGCCGGACAAAGCTTTCTACCGCAGAGTCTTTCGTGATATCTGTGAGGCGGCCGCACCGTTAACCGTGACCTTTCGCTTGCTGGATGTGGCGGCTGATAAAATCCCCCCCTGGATGGCAGGCAAAGGCAGTATCACCCAGGCTAGTGGTATGCAGGGTGTGCGCATCTATAACACCGAACCGGTAGCGTCAGTAATCGAAGCGCAGCTGGCGGTGCTGGCAGAATTGTCAAACACCTTTTCCATATCTGTATTACTGCCTTTTTTGGTTCGGCTGGAAGAATATGACTACTGGCTGCATCAGGTACGCTCCCGTTTACCAGCCGCTGTGCCTATTGGTGCCATGGCTGAAACACCGGCGATGGTGTTGGATATCGCTCATCTCACCGATCATGCTGACTTTGTTGCCATAGGTTGTAATGATTTGATGCAAAATATCTTCGCTGCAGATCGAGATCAACCTGATTTACGATATTATCTCGATCCTTATGCACCTTTGTTGTACCGGTTGTTCAGTCAGGTGGCCGAGCAAGCAGGCGAACACCTCGACCGGGTTCAACTATGTGGCGTGCTGGCGCAGATACAGGGGGTGTTACCTGTGTTGCTGGGTCTGGGTTATCGTCACTTCACGGTGGATGCAGCGTTTATTCCGCATCTCGCAAAGCGCATATCAGCGATTAGTAAGGCGGATTCTGAACGACTGGCATCACAGGTGGTTGCTGCAGATACCACGCAGCAGGTTCTACAGATCTTGCAGTTAACAGCAGACCGGCATTCGCCTTTTTTGTGCTGAAAGAATGAAAGGGGACAGATTGGGGTACCCCTGCTTTTCCGGGCACCAAGAAAAGAGGATAATTCCTCCAGCAAGAAAACCAATAGGGTCAGACTCGATTGATTTACTATTCTTAAAGGGGACTGCCCTTTGACTTACCTTTTAACTTCTTGATTGCCTTAAATCTTTGATAGCATCAAGTGATTTGAGATTATTTACCGGTTCATATTTTTTTTGGTTTTACTGGTCGCCTGTGCGGTAAACGGATCATCCGGCCAGTAATGTCGTTTGTATTTTCCGCGCAGATCTTTTTTTACATCATGATAGGTGGTTTGCCAGAAGCTGTTTAAATCCTGCGTTACCTGCATGGGATGCCGCGCCGGTGACAACAAATGCATCATGAGTTTACAGTGACCATTCAACACCGTGGGTGTGTCGTATAAACCAAAAACTTCCTGGAGCCTGACAGCGAGAACAGGCTGAACAGGGTCGCTGTAATCAATGCTCACCGAGGAGCCGCTGGGTACGCTCGATTTTTTCGGGTGCTAATTTTTTGATTAATTGTTGTTGCTCCCAGCTCAGCTGGTTTAAAAGCAGGCTGTGCAAGTTTAGTTTCAGGCATTGTTTGATACTGTTTTCATTACTGAGATGAGGTGCTAACCATTCTTCCAGTGTGTTGGTTAGTGCTTCTTCTGAAAAATCTGGCAGCTTATTATCAGCATGCTGTTTTTTTAACGCCGGGTTGTTATTGAAATGATGATTAATAAATTGTACGCGTTGTTTTAGTGCGTTGGCCTGAGGCGTCCAGTTTAAGCAATCAACGCCAGTATTTTTTATTGCCTGTATCAGGCATTGCTGTACGGCTTCTTTCGTTTCGCTGCTATTGATAATGGATTCTTGCAGAATTATATTTCCAATGCTGCTGGTCTGTTTAACCTCAACACGTTGTGTGTTTTCATTCCATTCAACTTTTTCTTTTTTCTGGATGTTGTCGATAAAATATTCCTGCAATTGCTCGGCGTTAATATCCGCCGCCAGATAAATGCAGGCTTCGCCCTGTCTGGCATCAAGATTGGCGACCACGATGTATTCATGAAGATGCTGTTGTAAGTGTGGCGGAATGACAGCGCCTTTACCATTGCTGAGTAAATAACGTGCATCGTTGCCGTTACGGTTTTTGGCAATTCTGTCGGGGTAGGCGTAGGCCAGAAGTACGCCGCTAAAATTATTATCTGGCGTTTCTTTGTTTATAGTCGTATGTCACTACAACGTTTAAGTCGCTTAAAAAAATCGTCGGCGGTTTGTAAAATACGTTTGCATTGCTTGCTGTCGATACCGTGTTGATTGTTTTTAGAATATTGAGTTTGTTGTAGGGCGTTCAACCGATCGTGAATGTCGGCGCTTTTATCGGCATTAGCCAGAAATATATCTTTCTCTGTGAGCAGGCTGGCGATCAGGCAGGCGTGGTAGGCCTGCTTTAACTCTATTGAAGATAACATCATGTGCGCCAGCCGTGGGTGCGTGCCCAGTTTTAGCATGTCACGACCATGGGGTTTTATTTTACCTTTGTCATCAATGGCGTTGAGTTGTTGCAGTAATGCTTTTGCCTGCTCGCTGGCACTGCTTGGTGGGGTGTCCATCCACTGCATTTCATCAAGTTCAGTCACGCCCCAGTTTGCCAGTTCCAGTACCAGTGATGACAGGTCGCTGTGCAGTATTTCAGCCGACGCATGTTTTATTAAACGAGGCTGTTGTTGTGCTGTCCATAAACGGTAACAGACACCGGCGGATAATCGCCCGGCGCGACCACTGCGTTGCTCGGCGGAGTCCTGTGAGATTTGCTGCGTTTTTAAACGGTTCATGCCAGAAGCAGGGCTGTAATCTAGCAGCCGCTCCAGACCTGAATCAATCACACAGCTAATGCCTTCAATGGTGATACTGGTCTCGGCAATATTGGTGGCGAGTACAATTTTACGCATGGTTTTATCTGCGGGTGATGCGATAGCCAAATCCTGTTGCTGTTTATTCAGGCTACCGTGCAGTGGTGCGATTATAATATTTTTTATGGCTTCGCTTTCAAGGGTTTGTTTTATCTGTTTAGCCAGTTGGTTTATTTCTTTTACACCGGGCAGAAATACCAGGCAGTTTCCCTGGTGATTGTGAATGACTTTATTTACCGTATTCATCAAACTTGAAAGCAGTTGCTGCTGCGGATTTAAATTTCTGTTCTGATTGATCTCTTTATCGAGATAGTTAATTTCAACCGGAAAACTGCGACCTTCACTCTGAATGATAGGTGCGTTATCGAGCAGGCTGGCAACGGCATCGGTGTTAAGTGTTGCCGACATCACCAGAATTTTTAAATCTTCGCGTAAAACCTGCTGGCTTTGCAAACACAAGGCCAGTGATAAATCGGCGTGCAAACTGCGCTCGTGAAATTCATCAAAAATGACCAGCGCGGTTTTCTTAAGCTCGGGATCGGCCTGTAATTTGCGCGTTAAAATACCTTCGGTAACGACCAGTATTCTGGTTTTATCGCTAAAGCAATTGTCCTGACGAATCTGGTAACCCACACTTTCGCCGACTTTTTCATTGAGCAGAAAAGCCATGCGAGCAGCCGCGTTTCGGGCCGCAAGCCGTCGCGGTTCGAGTAGTATGATTTGCTTATCACCCAGCCATTCCTGATCGAGCAGAGCGATGGGCACGGCAGTCGTTTTACCCGCACCCGGTGGCGCCTGTAATACGAGGCGTGTGTGATTATTTAATGTGTTTTTAATCTCGGGTAAAACAGCATTGATGGGTAGGGTTGGCATGGGTGTAGTATAGCGGAAGCTCCGTAGGTTGGGGTGAGGCACGAACCCCAACAGATTGTGGCAGGTAAAACGTTGGGGTTCACAAAAATTATAGGGTCAGGTCTCAAAAATTATAGGCAGTCTTGATGCCACATTTTCAAAAACCTCTATCCGTTTGTCTGTAGGGTAGTTTAGTAGTTTGAGAGTAGCTGCAAAATGTTTGATGTAAAATGTAAGATGTAGATGTAGTATTGCAAGACCTGACCCCGAGATGCTACCTCCTACGCTGACCTCCATGGATGGAGGAAATGCAAAAGGATTGTTGGGAACAATCCTTGCCATGGTGTCGTGACCCCTTGTAATGCTTTAATGTAATTTATAATGTATGGTCTTTCGACCAGGCTTCAGGAGTAAAAAATGTCCAGGAAAATATTAGAAGGTCAACGTGCACTAGTCACCGGTGGCAGCTCCGGTATTGGTGCAGCCGTTGCTATTGGGCTGGCTAAAGCCGGTGCTCGCGTTGTGGTGAACTATGTGAGTGGCGAAGAACGTGCCAACGGCCTTGTCGACACTATTAAGGCGGATGGTGGTGACGCCATGGCAATACACGCCGATGTCAGTAAGGAAGACCAGGTTCAGGTTATGTTCAAGCAAATGATAGATACCTGGGGCAGCATTGATATTCTGGTAGCAAACGCGGGTTTGCAACGTGATGCAAGCTTTCTTGATATGACCTTGGAACAATGGCAGTTTGTTATGGATGTCAACTTAACCGGGCAGTTCCTCTGTTGCCGCGAAGCAGCACGAGAATTTGTTCGCCGCGGTGTTGAGCCGGAACTCTCCTGTGCTGCAGGTAAAATCATCTGCATGTCGTCCGTACACGAAGTCATTCCGTGGGCCGGTCATGTTAATTACGCGGCCTCTAAGGGTGGTGTCAATATGATGATGCAAAGTATTGCACAGGAAATGGCAGGGAAGAAAATACGTGTTAACAGCATCTCACCCGGCGCCATCAAAACACCGATAAATACCAGCGCATGGAATACCCCGGAAGCTGAAGCAGACTTACTTAAACTGATTCCCTATCAACGTGTCGGTGAGGTTGAAGATATCGCCCGTGCAGCTGTATGGCTGGCTTCGGATGAGTCGGATTATATTACCGGTACCAGTATGTTTATTGATGGCGGCATGACACTCTTCCCGGGTTTTAGAGAAGGCGGCTAGGGTACTAACGATGAAAAAAGGGTCAAATACAAAACCGGGGTCTAAAACAAAACCCGCTGCTAAAACAAAACCAGGCGCTAAAATAAAACAGGGTTCTCAATCAAAACCAGGCGCAGAACGACAGCGTCTAAATGATGAGCAGGACTGGATGCAATGGGGGCCTTATCTCGCTGAACGTGCCTGGGGTACTGTACGTGAAGATTACAGTGGGGACCATGATGCGGTCTGGGAAGATTTTCCGCATGAGCATGCACACTCACGTAGCTATCGCTGGAGTGAAGACGGGCTCGGTGGTATCAGCGATATTGAACAACGCCTGTGTCTGTCGCTAGGTTTATGGAATGGCATTGACCCCATCCTTAAAGAACGTGCATTCGGTCTCACTGGCAATCAGGGCAATCACGGTGAAGACGTTAAAGAAGTGTATTACTACGCCGATGCGACACCGACTCATAGCTATCTGGATTATCGCTATTGCTACCCGCAGGCCGCCTATCCCTATGAGCAACTGCTAGCAGAAAATTTGCGACGTTCGCGCAATGAACCTGGCTTTAATCTTATCGATAGCGGGGTATTTAAAGACAACCGTTACTGGGATGTGCGTATGGAGTACGCAAAAAAAACACCCGGTAAGATACATCTACGTATCACTGTGCACAATCGTGGCGATCAGTCCGCGCAATTATATTTATTACCGCAGTTATGGTTTCGTAATGACTGGTCATGGGGTGATAAAGACTGGGAGATAAAGAGCCGGGTGATAAAGAACCGGATGCTAACAATGCGGCACAACCATTAGCGCGACCCGTCATCTCGCTCAAACCACAGACAGCAACGTTGCCACACTGGTGCGTACAAACACAGCATCGTACATTACAAAGGATGTACCTGTATGGCCACGGTGATGCCGAATTACTGTTCACCGAAAATGAATCCAATCAAAAAACTCTCTGGGGTTCTGAAAATACATCGCCGTGGGTAAAAGATGGTTTTCATCGTTACATTGTTGACGGCAAACAGGAAGCCGTGAACCCTGCACAACACGGCTCAAAATTTGGCGCACTCTATCATCTCAACGCAGCGCCGGGAGAAACCCGCAGCATTGAACTGGTATTGAGCGACACAGAGCTGCAACAGCCTTTCTCTACTGATCAAAGTGATAAAACTCACAGTGAAAGCAGCAAATTATTTGCTCAACGCCAACAGGAAAGCGACGTTTTTTACCGTGATATTTTGCCCGATGCCAATGCCGAAGACTTTGCCATTATGCGACAGGCATTTGCCGGCATGATCTGGAGTAAACAGTTTTATCATTACGATGTCGAACGTTGGTTGGCGGGCGATCAGGTAACACCGCCAGCGGCACGCCTTCATGGCAGAAATCATCAATGGAAGCACCTGAAAGCAGCGGACATTATTTCGATGCCAGACACCTGGGAATACCCCTGGTTTGCGACCTGGGATCTGGCCTTTCAAGCAGCCACTCTGGCACATATCGACATTGATTTTGCCAAGGCGCAAATCGAGCTTATGGTCAACGAACGATATCTGCATCCGAATGGCCAGATGCCCGCGTATGAATGGGCATTGGGTGATACCAATCCACCGGTTCATGCCTGGGGGGCGTTAAAAGTATTTCGCGCTGAACAGTTACAACGCGGTCGCGGCGATACCGCCTACCTGCAACGTGTTTTTCATAAACTTTTACTGAATTTCTCCTGGTGGATTAACCGTAAAGACAGCACGGGCAACAACCTGTTTGAAGGCGGTTTTCTTGGTCTGGATAATATTTCAGTGTACGACCGTTCGCGCGATCTACCGCCCGGTTACAGCCTGAAACAGGCCGATGCAACCGGCTGGATGGCGATGTTTTCTGCCAACATGGTCATCATGGCACTGGAAATTAATTGCCACCACCCTGAGTATGAAGACATTGCTATTCAATGTTATCAGCAGTTCCTGGCGATTGCCGACACCATTGCAGGCAGTGATGATGGCCATGTTTCGCTATGGGATTTTGATTCCGGTTTCTTTAAAGATTTACTCATCACGCCTGAGGGTGAGGCACACCGTATCGACGTCTATTCCTGGGTGGGTCTGATTCCCCTGTTTGCCTGCGAGGTGATTGATCAACGTCTGTTGAAATCTGCACCGCGTTTTCGTGAGCGCTTACGCCAGAATAAAGGTGGACTGTTTCGTGGTAACTATATCTGCGCCTGCCCTGAATGGGAAAATGAACGTGGCGAACATTTACTGGCATTAGTCGACCATTCCCAATTGCCGCGAATTCTTCAACGCCTGTTGAATGAAGATGAATTTTTATCGCCATATGGAATCCGCAGTCTCAGTAAAGTACACAAAGACTATCGCGATCTCGGAGACATTCCGGGCATCGGTCACACCCACATAGAATATGTACCTGGAGAATCGAACTCAGCATTATTTGGTGGCAACTCAAACTGGCGTGGACCCATCTGGATGCCAACGAACTATGCCTTAATACAGGCACTAGAAAAGTATCACCATTTCCTCGGTGATAACTTCACCATCGATGTCGCACAGCAAGATAGCGAACAACTCACCCTGCGTGAAATTGCCCGACTCATTGCTGAGCGACTGGTAAAGCTCTATTGTCAGGATGACAACGGCAATATTCCGGCCATGCGTGCTGACAGCCCATTTACCAACAATAAGGAACCGCTCTATAACTTCTATGAATATTTTCATGCCGAAAGTGGTCAGGGTTTAGGCTCTGCACATCAAACCGGCTGGACCGGCTTACTGGCGAATTTAGTGATGCGTAAATATCAGCGTGATATACCGGTTCGCGGTCGCCACGATAAATCATGATTATTGTTTTAATGGGTGTGTCGGGTAACGGCAAAAGCACCATCGGAAAAATGCTAACGCAACAGCTTGAACAGCAGGTTGCAGAACAACAGCTAGCAGCACAGCAGGTTGCAGTACAGCAGGGCGCAGTACAGCATGAGCAACTCACCTCACGTTGGAAATTTATTGAAGCCGATGATTATCATTCAGCGGAAAATATCCGAAAAATGGCCAATGGTGAGCCATTAACCGATGACGACCGCTGGCCCTGGTTAGACGCTCTGGCTGCCGAATTACAGCAGGTCATTGCATCGCGACAGTATGCAGTGCTTGCCTGCTCTGCCTTAAAACAAAGTTACCGACAACGTTTAGCCGCAAATGTCAGCAACATTCATTTTGTCCATTTACAGGGTGATTACTCACTCATCTTATCGCGATTGCAACAGCGTAGCGGGCACTTCATGCCCGCTGCCTTATTGCGTAGTCAATTCGACACACTGGAAGCTTGCTCACAGTGTACCGAGATCAGTATCGACCAAACACCTGCCGCGATTACCGCACAAATCATCCAGCAACTTGCCCTGGATAAAATTTATTATACAAACGTGCTTGCCGATGGCCTGATGTTTCCAGAAGCACCGCGTTGGCACAATGACGCTTTATGGTTCACCGACCAACATGCTCAGCGTGTTTTCTCGATGAACGCAACCGGTGATTTAACTGAAATAATACAAACCCCGGACCTGCCCGGTGGACTGGGCTGGTTACCTGATGGCACACCACTGCTTGTCTTAATGACACAACGACGGGTCTGCCGCATTGTGAATGGCAAACTTGAGAACCATGCCGACCTGTCAAAACTTGCCAGCTTTCATTGTAATGACATGCTGGTGAATACACAGGGCTGTGCCTGGGTAGGAAATTTTGGCTACGATCTACACGCTGGTGAGGCCATTAAATCGGCGGAAATTGTTTTCATTTCAGCAGATGGTGACAGTCACATAAGCACGCAGGACGTTATCTTTCCCAACGGTATGGCCATCAGTGCAGACGGAAACACACTCATTGTCGCGGAGACCTTTGCCGCACGTATTACAGCCTTCGACATTACTGCAGACGGCAGTTTAATCAATAAGCGCCTATGGGCAGATTTACGTACAGCAAAACTACATCAGCCAGAGCTCACACAGAATACACAAAACAATTCTGAAGAAACCATAACAGACCTGGATCAGCTCGGTGCTAACGCCGCATTTCCTGACGGCATATGCTTACACCCCGATGGTAGCCTCTGGGTAGCCGTACCGAATATCGGTCAGGTATTACAACTGCGTGAAGGTGGCAAAATTCTACACCGTGTTCTCACCTACGGTCGCCCGTATGCATGCATGCTTGGTGGCAAGAGAAATCAGCAACTTTATATCACCAGCTCAGAAACCGATGACCCAGCTCAGGCAAAAATACAACGCAGTGGCCGCATCGAACTACTCAACCTGAGCTGATAATAAGAGGATAATAGGGGACAGACCACGGTTATTACTAAATATTTGGGGTCAGAGTAAAAACTCTAAATTTACATACATTTTTAATTAGCCCCTAATTCCCCTTTAATCCCCGTGGATTAATCGTGGTCTGGCCCCAAATATCCAGTTAAGTTATAACTAGTGGTAATAAGTATACTGTCTCTAGAATTGCTACGCCCATCCTTGGACTAGTCGATTGATTTATCCTGTAAACCCCTTTAATTCAGTTAAGGTGTAAAATGCGCTATGAAATTTCCAAAACGCATCCAGCCGCTGATTGATGATGGCCTGGTGGATGAAGTCATCAGCCAGTTGATGAGCGGCAAAGAAGCCACGGTTTATGTGGTGCGCTGCGGGGCCGAGATCCGCTGCGCCAAAGTATACAAAGAAGTCAATAAACGCAGCTTCAAAAAAGCAGTGGAGTATCAGGAAGGTCGTAAGGGCCGCAATAGTCGCCGCGCCCGTGCCATGGAGAAAGGCTCCAAATTTGGCCGTAATCAGCAGGAAGAAGCCTGGCAAAATGCCGAAGTCGATGCACTCTATCGTCTGGCCAATGCTGGCGTACGTGTGCCCAAACCCTACGGTTGTTTTGACGGTGTCTTGCTGATGGAATTGATTACCAATGACGAAGGCCATGTGGCCCCACGCCTGAACGATGTTTCCATGACCACCGAGCTAGCGCTGGCAGACCACGCCGTTGTTATGAAATACGTGATGCGCATGCTTTGCGCCGGTGTAGTGCATGGCGATCTGTCAGAATTTAACGTGCTGGTCGATGATTATGGCCCGGTAATCATCGACCTGCCCCAGGCGGTGGATGCGGCGGGCAATAACAACGCGAAGGCAATGCTGGAACGGGACGTTAATAATATGACTGCCTATTACGCCCAGTACGCGCCAGAATTGCTCGGCAGCAAATACGCCAAAGAAATCTGGGCACTATTTGAAGACGGCGAATTACATCCAGAAGTCGAACTAACAGGGCACTTTGAGGAAGGTACGGAAGCTGCTGACGTGGATGTGGTGATGCAGGAAATTAAAGCGGCATTTGCCGAAGAGCAAGAGCGCCAGGAACGTATGCGTGAAGCGGCAGGATCATAGTGATAGGGGACAGACCACGATTAATTCAAAAATCGTGGTCTGTCCCCTATTATTCTGAATACTCGTTTTTCTATAAGTGTCAGTGTTACTAAGGAGGTTATATGGCCAGGCATAACTTGATTGCTCTTCTGTTAGTTTTATTATCTCAGTCGGTTCTTGCGCAGGAGATGGAAAACGACTCAAGGCTAGTATATGACGCACAGCTTAGTACTTATGACTATGGTTTTGAGGTGAGCTATTTCCCCATTGTTTCCCAGCGTCAGGCATTGAAGATGGCCTATATCTATCTTGAAGGTAAACCTGGCAAGCCGGTTGTCACCTTGATGCATGGGAAGAATTTTAATGCCCACTATTGGATACCTACAGCGCTCTATCTACAGGAAAAAGGCTACGGGGTTCTCATTCCTGACCAGATAGGTTTTGGTAAGTCATCGAAGCCGGCAAACTACCAATATTCTTTTTCGGCATTGGCGCATCATACTGAGGGTTTAATGGATTCCCTGGATATTAAAAAGTCTATCGTCATAGGTCATTCGATGGGAGGGATGCTGGCCAGTCGTTTTGCTCTGATGTACCCACAATTAACACAACAGCTGATCCTGGTTAATCCTATTGGCCTGGAAAATTACCTGCAATACGTAGAATACAAGGATACTGACTTTTTTTATAAAAAGGAGTTAGCCAAGACGCCAGAGGGAATTAAGCGCTATCAACAAAAAAATTATTATAATGGTAATTGGAATAAGCGATATGAGGCACTGACTCACTTTATGATCGGGCAGATTCAGGGGACTGATAAAGAGCTCATTGCCTGGGTCAATGCACAGACTTACGATATGGTATTTACCCAGCCTGTTATCACAGAGTTTAAGGATTTATCTGTTCCTGTCAGTCTGATTATCGGTACCCGTGATCGCACAGGCCCGGGCCGAAACTGGAAAAAGCCGGGTGTCGATTATGAACTTGGTCGTTACGATCGCCTGGGAAAAGCAGCAGCTGGGCTTATAGCTGATGTCGAGCTTTATGAATTAACCGATTTGGGTCATTTGCCTCAGATTGAAGATTTTGAGCGTTTTAAGAATGTTCTTGGCAAGGCGTTAAAGTAATAAGCCGAAATAAAAAGGGGGCAGAGCCTTCAATTCGTTTTAATTGCTCACTACTACTATTAAGCGTTAACATAACAAGAATTCAAGCTTGACCTCCGCTTCGCTGCGGCCACGTAACTCGAATGTTAGCCTCAATAAAATTTGTGCTCAAACAAATATGCTTGCGCGCAAATTAATAATAGGAATACAGTCATGCATCCATTACTAGAAATAGAGCATCAGCAATTAATCGATCTGCTTGACGCCTTAGATAATTGTATATCGAAAGGTGGTTCAGTGAATCAAGCACATAAATATCTTAGTGATTTTGTCGCATTAGCAGAAGAGCATTTCAAGAATGAAGAAGAAATTATGGAAGCCTATAAATTTCCAGAGATCATCAATCATAAAAAAGAACATGCCGATTTGCTGGAGCAACTGTTTGCTTTAAAAAGTAAATTAGACCATGGCCACACCCCTTTCGGAACGGATTACATGCAATTTTTGAGAAGCTGGTTGGAGGTGCATTTATTTGATGCTGACGACAGGCTAGAAAAATTCTTGTATCAGGTAAATTCAAATAGTAATAAAACGGATAGTTAAGGCGCAAATTCAAGAATAATAGGGGACAGACCGCGATTAATACTATTCTCTAATTAAAGGAGACGGAGGGATTTATCGGCAACTGCTCCTCGACAATTGCTCGACCTGGTCTCCTCGATAACTGCGCCTGCGTTATTCTACTTACGGGCTTCCTGCCCTAATGAGTCGTTCTACCACTTACATCCATGTAAGCGTCCTGCATTGTTCTACTAAGCCATCCATGGCAGTATGTGTTGCTCTTGGTCTCTGTTCCCGACTCGACTCTACCAACTCCATCCATGGAATTGTACTACCTGCATCCATGTAGGCAAATTCGATCAACATATCTATAATGTATAAAAAATATTCCACCATCTTTATTTTGCACGCGGGTGTAGTTCAATGGTAGAACTTTAGCTTCCCAAGCTGACTACGTGGGTTCGATTCCCATCACCCGCTCCAAAAGAATAACTAAAGAAATTAAAGGGGTCAGGGCACTTTAATTAGGAACTCTATAGCTGGTCTGCAATTGATATTTGGGGTCAGAGTAAAAACTCTTGCTAAAAAGTATATTTAACTGTCAGGCATAGTGTGGATCGTGATCTTACCGAATAGCTAGAATATGTCAAAGTAGACCGGGCCAAAGTAGAATGCGCCGGTATATAAAACCATTGTGCCAGATCAATATACCAGCAATCGAATAATATATACTTTGCCTGGTAACAAGCTAATAACAAGCGATAATATCAGCAAGGGTTTTGTCAGGCTTGTTTCTAATAAAAAAGTTAAAGAGGCTAATTATTATGGTTAACGTCAAAAGGATTGTTCTGGATGTACTTAAACCTCATAAACCTAATGCGCTTGAATTTTCGCAGGCCATCGCCGAAGCAGGTGTCGATTATCGACTTAATTTGATTGTTCTTGAGATGGATGAAAACACCGAAACGGTTCAAATAGAGTTGGAAGGTAAAGCGATTGATTTTGATGCCATTCAATCTGCAATTACCGATATGGGCGGTTCGCTTCACAGTATTGATGAAGTTGAAGTGCAGAATGAAACGGATGCTGGTTAAGATTTTATGAGTCTGTTAAATCAGGCCAGGTTTTTACTGGATATCACCCACACACGCGAAATCGTCCGTCGCTATTTTGTTGTTAATGGCTTTGATGGTGCGCTTACCATGCTGGGACTGATCATTGGCTTTCTTGTCAGTACACCGGCCGATTTATCAGTGATTATTAGCGTCTGCCTGGCTGCGGCTATTGCTCTGGGTATGAGTGGCCTGAGTAGTGCCTATATCAGTGAGTCTGCGGAACGAAAACATGCTCTGGGGAAACTGGAGAGGGCGATGATCAGTGATCTCCAGGGCAGTGCGCATGGTGATGCAACGCGCTGGGTGCCGTTGTTGATAGCACTGGTTAATGGTCTGGCGCCGCTTATTATTTCACTTTTAATATTGTTGCCGTTATGGCTGGCACTTGCCGGTGTCGTTCTGCCTGTGCCACCTCTTCACGCAGCCATCTTTGTTGCACTACTGCTCATTTTTTTGCTGGGTGTTTTTCTTGGTCGTATCTCAGGGGTAACGTGGTTACGCAGCGGCATACAGACATTACTGGTTGCGGTGATGACCGCCGCACTTATCTATCTCTTTGCCGGGCATTAAAATGTCAGCGCTAAAGTGGCACAGTATAAGGTCTGACGATGTTTTGCAGCAGCTTGAATCTTCGGTAACGGGCCTGACCACGGAACAAGCAAAAAAACGTCTGGCCGAACATGGTCCGAATGCCATTATCGAAAAACGGCGCCGTTCCCTGCTTTCCATCTTACTCGGGCAGTTTGCCGATTTCATGATCGTTGTGCTGTTGGTGGCTGCGCTGATTTCCGGTTTTATAGGTGAGCCTCAGGATACGATTGCCATTCTGGTGATCGTATTACTTAATGCGATCATCGGCACGGTACAGGAATTCAGGGCAGAACGAGCAGTGGCGGCTCTGCAAAAAATGGCAGCGCCAGAAGCACATGTATTACGCGATGCTCAGGCAGTCACTCTGGTCGCGGCAGAACTGGTGCCGGGCGATGTGGTCATGCTGGAAGCGGGAAATATTGTGCCTGCTGATTTGCGGTTACTGGAAGAGGAAGAGCTGCAGGTCGATGAATCTGCCCTGACCGGTGAATCACGTGCAGTAGAAAAACAAACAGAACCGTTGCCTGACACAGAGTTAGCCATTGGTGATCGTTTTAACCTGGCCTTCAAGAGCAGCATGATTACTCGTGGACGTGGCAAGGGTGTGGTGGTTGCCAGCGGAATGGAGACGGAGATCGGCCAGATTGCAGAAATGCTGCAAGTTGAAGCGAGTGTGAAAACACCGCTGCAAAAGCGACTGTCTCGTTTTGGTCGTTACCTTGCATTGGCCGTGCTGGCAATATGTATGGTGGTGTTTACCGCCGGCTTGCTGCAAGGACAGCCGATATTGCTGATGTTTCTGACCGCGGTGAGCCTGGCTGTTGCAGCGATACCGGAAGCACTGCCGGCGGTGGTGACAATTTCACTTGCCCTGGGCGCGCGTAAGCTGATTCGACATAATGCGCTAGTACGTAACTTACCCGCGGTGGAGACCCTTGGTTCAGTTACCTATATCTGTACAGACAAGACAGGTACCCTGACACAGAACCGCATGACCGCTGAGTTATTTTTTGCCGCTGGAGAACGGCAGGAATCACTGTCTGGGCCAGAAGCCAGCGAACCATGGGCGGAGCTGGCACAGGCCATGGCATTGAACAACGACGTCGCGGAAAAGGATGGCGAACCAGCCGGTGAACCGACTGAACTGGCGATGTTCGAAGCCGCCCATATGGCTGGTTTTGACAAGTCCATCCTGGAGCAGGCGAAGCCACGGCTTGCCGTTATTCCGTTTGATAGCATGCGCAAACAGATGACAACGTTGCATCAAACAGCTGAGACCGTGACGGCGTATATCAAAGGCGCACCGGAACAGGTGCTACAACAATGTAACCAGGGTCTGGATAATGATGGGGTTACGGCATTTGAGGCAGTGGCCGTATTGGCCGAAGCAGCACAATTAGCCAATGAAGGTTACCGGGTACTGGCTTTTGCAAAACGTGAATTTAGCCGTTTGCCGGAGTCGCTGGACACACAAACAATCGAACGGGATCTAACGTTTCTCGGGCTGGTGGCGCTGATCGATCCGCCACGCCCCGAAGTGCCACAGGCGGTGAACGATTGCCTGACGGCGGGAATCACCCCGGTAATGATCACCGGTGATCATCCCGGTACCGCGATGGCGATTGCCCGACGCCTGGGTATTACCGATAACGATCAGGCGATGCTGAGCGGTGAGGAACTGGCAAAAATATCTGATGAAAAATTTGCCCGCCTGGCTGAAACCATACGGGTTTATGCCAGGGTTACCCCGGAACAGAAATTACGCATCGTGAAAGCCTTGCAGGTCAACGGTGAATTTGTCGCCATGACCGGCGATGGTGTGAACGATGCGCCCGCATTGAAACGTGCGGGTATCGGTGTGGCCATGGGTCAGAAAGGGACTGATGTGGCGCGTGAAGCCTCGGACATGGTATTGCTGGATGATGACTTTTCCTCCATCGTGCGAGCGATACGGGCCGGGCGCCGCATCTTCGATAATATTCGCAAGTTCATCAAGTACACCATGAGTTCTAATTCTGGTGAAATCTGGACCTTGTTCCTGGCGCCATTCCTCGGATTGCCCATTCCTTTACTACCGATCCATATCTTGTGGATCAACCTGGTGACCGATGGTCTGCCTGGTCTTGCATTAACCACCGAGCCTGCCGAACCGGGTATTATGAGCCGTGTGCCACGCCCACCGGAGGAAAATATTTTTTCCCATGGTATGTGGCAGCACATTATCTGGGTGGGGTTGTTTATTGGTGGAATCTCCATTGCTACCCTGGCCTGGGCTATTTCCCGTGACGTCAGCTACTGGCAGACTATGGTGTTTACCGTACTGACCGTATCTCAGCTGTTTCACTCACTGGCGGTTCGCAGCGAGAGTGTTTCGTTGTTTCGTATTGGTTTATTCAGTAACCTGCCGATGCTGGGGGCAGTAATGCTGACGCTGTTATTGCAGATGGTGGTGGTCTATACGCCGGCATTAAATTCCATCTTCCATACCCAGCCGCTGCCAATGTTTGATCTTGCCGTTTGCCTGGCTTTGTCTTCACTGGTTCTGTTCGCAGTCGAGATTGAAAAGTGGCTGATGCGCCGTGGGTTTATATACGAATAGTCACTGTATTCCTGATTTTTTCGAATATAAGCAGGTTGCAGTAAAAAAGAATTTCGAAAAGGGGTCTGCTCCCTTTGCTCATACAACCGCGAGCTTCTAAAGCAAGTCATCCAGAAACCGTGTTTCACCATGTTGGTAGACCTGAAAGTCTGATTCCTGAATATCGTATTTTCTTAATGCCTCGGTAAGCTTGCCCGGGGGTTCATCGAGCGGTTCGTCGGTTAATATGAATGTGCCCCAATGCATGCCAACTGAGTGCCTGGCTCGAACGTCCATGTGTATCTTGACGGCTTCATCCGGGTTGACGTGGTAGGAACTCATAAACCATCTTGGTTCGTATGCGCCGATAGGGAGCAGTGCGAGATCAAAGTGGCCATACTTGTTGCCGATATCCTTGAAGTGATTTGCGTAGCCGGTGTCGCCTGCAAAGAATATACGATTACCGTCTGCTTCTATGACCCATGAAGCCCATAGTCGCTGGTAGGCATCAGCCAGTGAGCGTTTACCCCAGTGTTGACTCGGTTCCGCGGTGAATCTGACGCCATTGATTTCGTGGTTTTGTGACCAGTCGAGTTCGACAACATTAACCGGGTTAAGATCGAGGTCGTCAAACCATGCCTTCATGCCCAGTGGCACGAGAAAGGTGAGTTTTCGCTCGCTGTTATGTTTCGACAAGGCGATAACGGATGACACGTCCAGGGAATCATAATGATCATGTGAGATGATCACCGCATCGATATCGGGCATATCAGCTATCGCCATACCCGGCGCAACAACGCGTTTCGGGCCGGCCCAGGATACGGGCGAAGCGCGCTCGGAAAACTGGGGATCGGTAAGTATGTTCAGGCCGTGAAACTGGATGAGAAAAGTCGCGTGCCCAATCCATGTCAGGGTAGGTTTCTCTGTATTGTTTTTTACAAATTCGTGATGTGTTTCGTCGATGGTAAAATCGTAGTCATCGGCACCAGGTATGTCCTGAAAGAGCCTTTGCCAGCGCCACTTGATAAATGCCAGGAATCCTTTGTCGTCCTCGTAGTCGATGTTTTGAAAGCCATGTTGAGTATGATGGGCTTTTGTCGGATCATAGTTCGGGTTTGTCGAGCACGAGGCGACTATAAACAGGGACAGTAGCGTTGCAAATTTTAAGCGTTTCATTGTACTTTTGACATACTGGCGATAGTGCAAAGGTTTCGCTGATTAAAGCACATGCACATGTTTTGTTCCTTTTTTATTTGCCCTGCTGTACATCGATCATGACTTCGTTACGGCGCAGAAACGGTATCGTCCACGGCGGGTTGTAGCCGGCCCAGCGCGGCTCGGATGAAGCTGTTAAATTGTTAGCACTGATCCAGCCGTTCAACTCTGAAGTTTTATCCTGCATGCTTTCTTCGCTCCATAAACCTGAAAACTGTATTACGGCGACTTTCTTTCCAGCTACTTCTGCGAGTCTGACATTGTCATCCAGCGGTTTTGGGGCTGTTTCGAGCGTGAGATCAGCGGGTAGAACGAACGCATAACGCCAGCCACCCTGGCTGTACTCCTGAAGGACGGGTGCAGTCATCGCAATGTCCTTGCCGGGACTGGTGCCTGCCGGGTCGGCTATTACGGGTGCAGTCATTGCAATTTTACTGTTCGCCACATTATCTCCTGTAATGTATGCAAACAGACGCCTGAAAGCCTTGTTGCCTGCGTTCTCAAAGTCATCATCAATCGTGGTCTCAACGATGACCATGGGGTCATAATCACGAAGCTCGAAGTTATGGTCTTTGATTACGACCGTGTAGGCGGCTTCTTCAACGTTGTTGATGCCGACAACACTGCATCCACTGGATAATAGAAGTATCAGTGCAGCAAAGGCCGTGAAGTACAGGCGTTTAGCTCCGGGGTTTAATCGTTTAATATTCATCTCCATCATGCTTCAATTTTTATCAATGTAATAAGTATAAGAAAACACGTGTGAAGAGGGTGTGAAATTTGCAGAAAAATTCCGTGAAATCACTCAATAATTAAGGGGTGGGAAAATAATAGGGGACAGAAAACGATTAATAAAATAAAAGGAGGCAGGGCCCTTTTTTTACGGGAATTCGTTTGCTGGTTATGAGTTATGCTCGCTGTTAAGATTGACCTGTGAATAAATCAGAGCGACAATTTTGAAAAGAGATTATTTGAACTGCGAGCATGCGCCATCATAAAAATATGTTGCCGGCATGTGATGGTAACATTAGTTATAAATTAAAGGGGTATGCCCCATTTACTGGATCCTGTGATCCCCTCTCTGATCCGGTTTATAACCCGATAAAAAAATAAATGTCAGATAAGCAAACAGTAGATGCAAGCGCAAGCACGCCGAGATTATTCGCGTTGCATCACTTGACCTCGCTGGCGTTGGTAATGCTTGGACTCGGATTGTTCGCCTTTATCGTCTTAGCTGGTGAAATGCTGGAAGGCCACACCATGCGGTTCGACCGATGGCTGCTGATGGCGCTGCGCACGCCAGGCGATCCGAGCGACCCGATAGGGCCGCTCTGGGTAGAGGAAATGTTTCGGGACTTCACTGCGCTTGGCGGGGTAGGTGTGTTAAGCCTTATTACCTTGCTATCAGTGATATACCTATGGCTGCAAGGTCTGCACCGCATTGCCATATTTACCCTGTTGGCGATACTGGGTGGCCTGCTGCTGAGCACGCTCCTGAAGACGGGTTTTGACCGTCCACGCCCTGACCTGGTCACTCATGGTTCGTTGGTCTATACATCCAGTTTTCCTAGTGGTCATTCGATGCTGTCTGCAGTGGTGTATTTAACCGGTGCAGCCTTGCTGGCAATGGTGCACAAAACTCGAAGGTTACGGATCTATCTGATCGGCTGTGCAATATTGACTACCTTGTTAGTCGGGATAAGTCGCATCTATCTCGGGGTTCACTGGCCATCTGATGTGCTGGCCGGATGGTCAGCAGGATCGGCATGGGCCGCCGCCAGCTGGTTGTTTGCTCATTGGCTAAGGGAAATCACGGGATCAGACTGGGAAGGGAAAAACAATTAAAGGAGATGGAGGGATTTATCGGCAACTGCTCTTTCAGTTCGACCGATTTCTCATAGTCCGGCAGCATGACCATGTCCAGGAAACCCTGTGTGGCAACGGGAATGGAAGTCGCGAATCAATGGGGTCAGACTCCTTGATCATCTCGCATCGTAGGATGTGATGAAGGTAAACACGGATCAGGTCTTGTTATTTGCCTTTCAGCATTTTTTAAGATTATAAGTGTCTGTTAAACTGGAAGACGTTCGCTCCGTCCCCTTTTTAGGACTCAACTTTTAATTAAATAATCATGATCCCCTGGACAATATTAGGCACAGCCAGCATTCCCAATAACGGTGGTGAGCTAAGGCTATCTCAGCGCGGGGATGAATTTTCTATTCATCTAAAAGGTGTACGTGGAGAGTTAATGAACAGTCGAGTGCATTGTTCCGAGCTAGCCCTGGCTGAGTTAGGTTGCGCGCATATTCAAGGGGCGGAGAAGTCTAAGGTGTTAGTCGGTGGCCTGGGGATGGGCTTCACTCTGGCCGCAGTGCTCAAAGCAACATCAAAAAGTTCTCAGGTAGTTGTTGCTGAACTGGTACCCGAAGTTATTGAATGGAATAAAGGCCCATTGGGCGAATGTGCAGGCAGACCGCTTGATGATGACAGGGTTCTGGTACACCTGGGTGATGTGGCTGAACTTTTCAAAACAAAGCAGGCCACTTATGACGCTGTTTTATTAGATGTTGATAACGGTCCCGAGGGCTTTACACAAGCCGACAATAACAATCTATATTCAATCGAAACTTTACAAGCTATACGACAAACACTTCATCCTGGTGGCGTGTTAGCTATATGGTCAGCCTGGCATGATCCAAAATTCACCCTGCAATTGAAAAAGGCTCGCTTTAAGGTTGAGACTAAAACCGTCAGGGCGCATAAAGGTAAAGGCAGTCGTCATACTATTTATCTGGCGAAGAAAAAAGAATAGGGGTCAGAGAGCAATTGTTTCTAATATTCGACGGATCTAATATACTAACAAAGAAACAATAGGGGTTAATCGGAATCCGGGGACAGTATACATATTAAAATAATAATCTCACTGACCCGGTTCATTAGAGTAAATGATTAAAGTGGGAACAGCTCTTTAATTTTTGAATATACTGTGGTCGGTGTACCGCTTAGACTTTGGTAAAATATAATGCAGCCAAGAACACTGGCAATATTAGCGCTCATATTACCTTTGCTTGCTTCAAATGGCGCATACTTACTGAGCGCCTACGAAGGATCCGTCCCCTGGTGCATGCCATACATTGATGGCTGCACTACGATCAGCCAGGCAGGACGTAGTGGTAATACAATATTTTATTACCGCGCACTGGTGTTTCCATATAGCGTATTATTGATATTATTCTGGGTATATTCTAAAGAGTGGTTAGAGCTTCTTCATGGGCATACCATAAAAGCTGCTCAGACCATTTTATGGCTGGGAGTGATCGGTTCTATTGCTCTACTTATCTATATTGATTTTTTAGGTACAACAGGTGAAATCAATCGTTTGATGCGTCGCATTGGTGCCATGTTATATTTTACATTGATTCCATTGGCTCAATCCTTGTTGCTTTATCAGCATTATAAAATTTTGCGTGAGAAGCCAGATGTCTCTATAAATCCAACAGTGCTTCAATATCAGCTCATTCTTATAATATTGATGTTAATGATTGGTGTTGCTAGCGCCGGTTCAGTTGTGACTGGTAATAATACATCTGAGATCGAAAACATCGTGGAATGGAATTTCTCACTATTGGTGAACCTGTATTTTGCAGGCATGATCTTTATATGGAAGGACTACAGGTGTGTGAAACAAAAAAACAATAGTAAACAATAGGGGTCAGAGAGCTATTTTTACTAATATTAGAGTGTGTGCTCTCCGACCCGGTTTATTACGGTTTATTAAGGTCTAAAAACTATGAAAGGCCTGACCTCCTGACTATCTAACCAGCCTTTTTCTCCAGTATATAACTAAGTATAAGTAAGGTTGGTGGCCAGTGACCAACATAAATACCCCAACGTTCCCGATGTGCTTCCTCCATTACTGAGCGCAAGGAAGGATCAGATATTGATGACATTACTTCAGCACCGAGTTCAGGAGCGAAAAACCAGGCCAGCCAGGAAAGTGGGATGGATATAATACCCAACCAGAATAACACTGTTGACAACATTTTCATAAGTATTAACCTCGAATATAAACTGTCGTTGCTAAGGATTGAACGATAGTTTTGAGTGAATTATTATACTTTATGTGTTTAAGCCTTAATATAAGGTAATAAATTAAAAGGGGGCAGAACACGTACTTTATTCTCAGTTAAACGTGGTCTGTCCCCTATTTACTATTCTTATTTGTCACAGACCCCTTTTTTTATTCATTATGCTGTGACTTATTCTATCGAATTCCAGTCTTTATTACTGCAGCATACTTTATTTGGGCGTAAAATATATTTGCCTTTTTATAATGGGGTAAGGATATTTTTTGCATAATGAATTTTGCAATATTTTTAAATGAGGAAAAAACATGAAAATCACAAAAGGTCTGTTTGGCTTGAGTCTTATAGTTGCACTGATTGCCGGCGGCGGTTGCGCGTCGTCACAACAAAAACTGACATTAGATGAGGTTATCGATAAGTACCCGGAGGTGGCGAGCCTTGATTCTGCAGTAAAAAATTCCAAAGAAAAAGGCGCAGATCTTCTTGCCCCAGAAGGTTATGCCAAAGCACTCGATTCATGGAAGAGTGCGATGAATGCAGCTCATAACAATAAGGCAGACGCTGCAAATAAATCAGCGAATGAAGGCTTGAAAGTCATTGATAAGCTTGATCGTGATACCGAAAGCAGCAAGCAGCTACTGAGCGAGGTAATGAGTACCCGTGAACGTGCAGTGGCAGCAGGCATTGCTAACTTGCAGAGCGAAAAACTGGAAGAGCTGGACGATGATCTTAAAAAGACAGCTGCATTGATAGAAGAAGGCAATATTGAGAAAGCGAAACAACGCCGCCCTAAACTGATAGAAGGGTATGCTCAACTTGAGCTAACAGCCTTAAAACAGAGTACCGCAGATCAGGCAAAGTCGGCTATTGCCAGTGCAAAACAGCAAGGTGCTGAAAAGTATGCGCCAAAAACCATCGCCCTGGCTGAAGAAAAAATGGCTATAGCGGTATCGATCCTGGATGCCGACCGCACGCAAACTGATAAGGCTGACGTGCAGGCAAAAAAAGCAAAGTGGCTGGCTGAACAAAGCGCAGCTATCACTGAGACAGTCAAAGACTTCGACCGCCGTGATTACACCAAGGAAGATATAGTGCTGTGGCATCAATCTCAGCTAAGCACCGTTAATGAGCCGCTGGGTGGACAACTGCCGTTTAATGAGCCCGGCGACAATGCAGTCATCAGCTTAAGAAACACGATCGCTCAGCTAAAGTCCGCTGAGGATAAATATGGAAAACAGTTGGCATTAACTGAAAAAGAACGTCTGGCCCTGGAAGAAAAGGATCGTGCAGACAAACAGAAATTTGAAAGCGTACAGGCTATGTTCACTGCAAAAGAAGCTAACGTCTATCGTCAACGACAAAATGTACTGATCTCTGCACATGGCTTCCAGTTCCCATCCGGTGTGAGTGAAATTCAGGCAGGTAATTTCCCGTTGGTGAACAAGATAATTCGGGCGATCAAGATCTTCCCTAATTCACGAATCGAGATTTCTGGACACACTGACTCAACCGGTGCTGATAATATTAATCAGTCACTTTCAAAGGCACGCGCTGAAAAAGTGGGTAAGTTTTTATCAGAGGTTGGTGAGATATCATCGAGTCGTATTAAAACAACCGGTTTTGGTGAGAGTCGACCGGTCGCAACCAATAAAACTGCTGCAGGACGTGCTGAAAACCGTCGTGTGGAAATTATGATTATCAATGAATAGTAATAGGGGGCAGACCACGTATTTTATTTTCAGTCAAACGTGGTCTGTCCCCTATTTCTCTAGAATAGCTATGACACAGATAACGAAAATCTAATTTCCTATACCTTGTGACAGGACTATGATTTGACAAATAGTTGATTGTAAAACTTGATAACGAATATAATCATCTAGCTAGAATCAGTCGAAATCAATATCAACACACTTTTGGGAGAACAGTAATGCTCAAGAGAACCATACCACTGGTCGCTGCCATAGCGATCGCGATTGCGCCGGCGGCGCAATCGGAGAACATGTTCAGCGGAAAAGCCAAGCCAAACAGCTTCTGGTGGCCGGATCAGGTGGATCTCGGCTCGCTACGTGACCACGATGACAAATCCAGTCCGTACGGTGATGACTTCGACTACGCCAAGGCCTTCAATAGCGTCGACCTCAAGGCCCTGAAAGCGGACATCGAAAAAGTACTGACCACGTCACAGGACTGGTGGCCAGCAGACTGGGGTCACTATGGCGGCCTGATGATCAGGATGGCCTGGCATAGCGCAGGAACCTACCGCGTACATGACGGACGCGGCGGTGCCGATGGCGGCCAGCAACGATTCGAGCCGCTCAACAGCTGGCCTGATAACGCCAACCTGGACAAGGCACGCCGCCTGTTGTGGCCGGTCAAGCAGAAATACGGGCGTAATGTATCCTGGGCTGACCTGATGATCCTGGCCGGTAACGTCGCGCTGGAATCGATGGGTTTCGAAACCCTGGGCTTCGCTGGTGGCCGCGTGGACGACTGGGAATCTGACCTGGTGTACTGGGGCCCCGAGACCAAGATGCTTGGCAACGACAAGCGTTACAAGAAGGACGGCGAACTCGAAAAGCCCTTGGCAGCAGTGCAGATGGGCCTGATCTATGTGAACCCGGAAGGCCCAAGCGGTAATCTCGATCCAGTCTCTGCTGCCAAAGACATACGTGAATCATTCGGCCGCATGGCGATGAATGATGAGGAGATCGTCGCATTGATCGCCGGTGGTCACACCCTTGGCAAGGTCCACGGTGCCAGGAAAGCTGACTGCGTAGGCCCGGAGCCTGCCGCCGCCGCTATCGAACAGCAGGGACTGGGCTGGAAGAACAAGTGTGGCAAAGGCAATGCTGAAGACACCATGACCAGTGGCCTGGAAGGTGCCTGGACCCAGACGCCTACCGCATGGTCTATCCTGTTCCTCAGTAACCTGTTCACGTACGAGTGGCAGAAGCATGAGACACCTGCTGGCGCAACACGTGTGGATACCGACCGATGAGAGTGCACATACCGCGGTAGCGGACGCCCACGTCAAAGATAAACGCAACCCACCTATCATGCTGACGACCGACCTGGCGCTGAAGAAGGATCCCGGCTTTCCGCAAGATCGCCGAGCGTTTCCTGAAGAATCCGAAAGAGTTCGACATGGCTTTCGCCAGGGCGTGGTTCAAACTGACGCATCGTGACCTGGGTCCGCGTGCCCGCTACCTGGGTAGTGAGGTACCGGAAGAAGTATTCGTCTGGCAGGATCCGGTTCCGGCTGCCGATTACAAGATAAGCGACAGAGAAGCGGACGATCTGAAAGCGAAGATCCTGAAATCCGGTCTGACCGTACCTGAACTGGTCAGAGCGGCATGGGCATCAGCTTCTACCTATCGTGGCTCAGATATGCGCGGTGGCGCCAACGGTGCGCGTGTCCGACTTGCTCCACAGAAGGACTGGGAAGCCAACGACCCGAAAGAACTGGCCAGAGTGCTGAAGAAACTTGAGGAAGTCCAAAAGGACTCCGGCAGCAAGGTCTCCATGGCTGACCTGATCGTGCTCGGTGGTGCGGCTGCGATCGAGAAAGCCGCAAAAGATGCCGGTCACGAGGTCAAGGTTCCGTTCAAACCGGGTCGTGGTGACGCGACACAGGAGATGACCGACGTGCATTCGTTCGCCGTACTGGAACCGAAGGCAGATGCCTTCCGTAACTACTACAACGACGGTGCTTACGGCTCTCCTGCTGACATGCTGGTCGAGAAGGCCGACCTGTTGACCCTGACAGTACCGGAGATGACCGCACTGGTCGGTGGCATGCGTGCATTGGGCGCGAATGCCGGCGGCTCGAAGCATGGTGTGTTCACCGACAAGCCGGGACAGCTGAGCAACGACTTCTTCGCCAACCTGCTCGACATGTCCACCACGTGGGCACCATCGAAGAAAGAAGGTGTGTACGAAGGTCGTGACCGCAGCAGCGGCAAGCTGAAATGGACTGCGACACCTGTCGACCTGGTGTTCGGTTCCAACTCGGAACTCAGGGCAGTCGCTGAAGCCTATGCCTCTGACGATGGCGAGAAGAAGTTCATCGACGACTTCGTCAAGGCCTGGACCAAGGTGATGAACAACGACCGCTTCGAGATCTGAAGATAGTTTATTCACCTATAGAGACAAGCCCCTCCTGTTCAGGAGGGGCTTTTTTTATTTTGTGAGTATAAGAAAATTAAAGGGGTCGATGACAGGTAATAAGAGATTACAAAAGTAAATAATTCTTATTTGTCACCGACCCCTTTTAGCACCTTTTGGCATCTATCGTCCTTAACCTGTTTGCGCTAAGGTTACAGCATGCAACAGACTATCTCTATGCGCTCGATTATGGGTGATTTTGCTGAGTCCACCGGCCTGACCGGAACTTCATCTGAACCGCGCCGTTATCTCTGGACTGACGCTTTTGCGGTATGTAATTACCTGGAACTGTATCGTCAGACGGGTGCTAAGGAAGACTTGCAACTGGCCTTGAAGCTGGTCGACCAGGTCCACCACACATTGGGTAAACATCACAAGGACAGCAAACAAAGCGGCTGGCTGAGTGGGCTGGAGGAGGAGCAGGCGCTGCTTCACCCAACCATTGCAGGTTTAAGAATTGGTAAAGAGTTGAATGAGCGGCAGGCCGATGAGGTTTATGATGAGCAGCTTGAATGGGATCGAGACGGTCAGTATTTTCATTACCTGACGAAATGGATGCATGCGCTCAATCGAGTCAGCCAGGTTACGGGTAAAAGCATCTATAACCAGTGGGCGCGGGAACTTGCTAAAACGGCCCATGCTGCTTTCACCTATACACCGGCAATTGGTGGTCGCAAACGCATGTACTGGAAAATGAGTATCGATCTTAGCCGTGCGTTAGTACCTTCAATGGGGCAGCATGATCCGCTGGATGGTTTGATTACATATCAGCAACTTGAAGCAACTGCAAAAGACTTCTCTGGAACACCCATAGAGCCTGATCTGAAAACGGAGATCGAGGAGCTGGAGATCATGTGTGCCGATGGGGAGTGGGCAACCAGGGACCCTTTGGGTATTGGCGGCTTACTGACAGATGCTTATCGCCAGCTGCAGTTAATCGATTCTCATTATCTACATGAGAACAGCAGACTGGAATCGTTGTTACATTCTGCCGAGATCAGCCTGCAGGCCTTTGCCAGAAATAGCCAGCTGAACCTGCCTGCAGAATACCGGCTGGCATTTCGTGAACTGGGACTGGCGATTGGTTTGCATACAATAGATAGAATGCAAAAGACTATGCAGAAGCATGTAGATGATTTCCATGATGCTGACCATTTGATGTCTGTACTGAGCAAGCTCTCTCGATTTAATCGTATCAGTGAGAATATTGAGAGTTTCTGGCTGCAGCCGGAACATCGATCTGTTAATAGCTGGCTGGAACATGCAGACATAAACAATGTCATGCTGGCTACCAGCATGGCTCCAGATGGTTATTTGAGTCAGAATTTGAATGGGGTCACGTAATAGGGGTCAGAGAACAATTGTTTCTAATATTCGACCCCTTTTGCTACTTATTGCTACTGACCCTTTAACTCGTCCGCAATTTTATTAACCTAATTTTTATACTTTTCGTTTTTATTCGGTTAAAGTTGCAGGTGGTTTATTAATAAATATTTAAAAATGTAGGTTTAAACGGAGAATAATATGAAGAAAATAATGATTTTAATGATAATGATGGGCCTCGTTGGTACAAGTGCATGTGCATCAAACGAAGCTAATATGGAGGCAGCTGAAAACGATGTCGAGATGGCTAACGATAAAACCGAGGCTGCTATGGATGATGCGAAAGCAAGTGCAGAAGAAGCAAAGGTTGAAGCGTCAGATGCTGCTGCAGAAATAAATGCTGATGCAGAAGAGACTGTGGCTGACGTAGAAAATGCCCAGGATAGTGTAATGGCATCCGATGAAGCAGCTGATGATTCAGCTAGCAGCTCAAATAACAAGGTGTCTGTATGTAAGAATGGTGACCAGGTTCGTACCATCACTCTTGTCTATAATGACGAAACATCAGAAAAAATATGCCAGGTGGACTACGAGAAATCAACTGGTGTACAAACCTTATGGACAGCGATTACAGATAAAGACTACTGTCTGGAAAAAGCTGAGGCATTTGTTGAGAAACAGGAAGGTTGGGGCTGGACTTGCAGTGCTTTACAATAAGCCTGAGGTTTTTCGCTTTCGATGAAAACGGCTCCGCAAGGAGCCGTTTTCATTTGCGCTGAGTAACAACTAAAGGGGGCAGATCTATTAAAAAACTAAATGTGCCCCTTTTCCCTGGACACAAAACCCTTTTACTGAATTCTTACTTTGAACTGGAGAGAGAACACTGCGTTATTGCCCCCTGATGCCCCGCTTAATGATCCTGTCGGTTTTACGCGAATATGTCTGACTGCGTTATCGATACCACTGACGGGGGTCGGGGGATAAGTCCAATCAACGCCATCAATCGAAAAGTCCAGTGAGTCTGCCAAATCGACCAGTGATGTGTAGCTGTAGGTCAAACCACTTGGCAAATCAGGTGCCATTCCATCTATGAATGCCACCGGCCCTGCGCCGGGGTTGATATCGGTCAGTATGAGGTCCATGTTGGCGGGGATAGCATCAGTAATGATGACATTGTCAGCCACCCCAGAGCCAGAATTGTTTACCAGGATCGTATACCTCATCTCCGCGCCGGGAATCGCTTTGGGATTAGAGAGGAGGTTGACCGGGTCAGAGAATGTCTGCACCGTTTTCGATACCGTGAGGGACGGGAGACCAGAGATGATGAGCTGATAGTCTTCTGCCTCACCGTCGACAGCCATGCCGGTGGGGGTTGCTGTTGTCACGGTTGTATCAGTGGTCAGGCGCAAGCGCAGGTAGGTTGGACCGACGACTAACGGGGGCGTCATTGTCCAGTTGAGGGTCACCGGCAGGTTGCTGCTACCGGCTGGTATTGCTGAAGTTGCGGCTTCACCTGTTTCGAATACACCGTTACCGTTGAAATCTATCCAGCCGATCAGGGTCGCAGCAGAGGTTGTGCCGTTGCTGACAGAAGTATCTACACTGTAGGCCGATGCAGTATCTGGCAAGGCTGCAAAGACAGTAACACTATCTTCATCATCCACACCACCCACCGGGATACCCGGCGTGTCGTCATCAGTAGCATTATTTCCTGTATCAACGCCGTCACCCCAGTTGCCGGTATCTGCATCAATGATCGCACCGAGCCGGAGCGTGTTGACGATCTTGTGATCAGTGGAGCCGTAACTGACGGGTGCATCGCCGAAGTCGTAAACCGGCTTCATACAATTGTACGTGCTGAGGATATTTGCTCCGCTCAGGGCGGCGTAGTAATAGGCAGCCTCATCCATCTTGCCGGAGTAACGGTTGCCGGCACCTGCGCTAAATGCATCATTGCCGTTGGTCGCGCCGAATGCACCGGCATTGCCATGCGCTGCCAATGTAGCGAATCCGGTACCGACACTGCCGACATTGACACCATCGAGATAGAGCGTGACGTTGCCATTCGCATAGCTGTAGCCGATAAAATGCCACTTTCCATCGCTCGGAAATGCTGTTGTCAGCGTTTGCTGCACGCCGCCTTCGCGAGTCGCCGCTTCAAGATTGGCGCCATTCAAACGAATGGCCACTCCATTGCCTGCACCGCCTTCGTCATAGAGAGTTTGAATACCAGTCAATGCGTCTGGTTTGACCCAGAACATGATGGACATGTTGACGAATGACTGGTTCATGAAAGGGTTGTTACTGTATTGCAGCTGATCCGTGGTGCCGTTGAATACAGCCGATTGCGAAGCGACGTAGTCCTGCGCATTGAATGTGGCCGTGCCTGCTACCAGGTTGTAGATGCCACCGATGTCGTTGGTATTGCCATCCCATGGATATGCAGCGGTCGCGCCGGGCGGGATACATGCTCCGCTTAGTGAATTGAAAATAGTAAGCGGATAGTCTTCAACTTCGCCATCGGCCATCGCGCCGCCGGGAGTCGTTGCAGCCAAAGTAATATCGGTCGAGATCCGGAAGCGGGCGTAAGTGTTTCCTACCGTTAAGCCGGACAGACCGATCCAGTTCAGGGTAACGGTGCCGTTGATAGTACCGCCTGGGAGATTGGTGGTGGCAGCCTCTGCGGCTTCAAAAATGCCATTGCCGTTGAAATCGATCCAGCCGACAAGGATGGCATTGGCGACAGAGGTATTGGTCGCATCGATGCTCACCGAATATGTGCTGGTGGTGGCCGTTAATGTTGTGAATGCACTCACACCGTCTTCATCATCGTTGGCCGACAGGTCATCGCCATCCGCATTGACGGTAGGGATGCCATCAGCTTCTGCATCGGGCGCAGCCAGGCCCATGAATACGAAATTGCTGAGAGCATGTCTGGCACCGCCGCTTGCGAGCAGGGTCAGATAACTGTCCGGCGCATCGCCAAAATCCTCGCTTGCGCTCACCGGCAATGCGTTGATGGTGGGGTTGGCCACGTTGCCGGGATTGGAAATGACGACTGCATTGGAAACTGGGCCGGGCCCACTAAAAACGACATCAAAAACAATGTTCACCGAACCGCTCGCCGGGATGTCGATGTCGCGAATGTCCAGTAATCCTTTACTGAAGGCTCCCCCGGCAGGTAGAGATGCGTCCACCGCGCCCGCCGGGATGGATACCACCGAAAAGCCGCTGAATCCGGCAGCGATATCATCTAGCACACTGAGACGTTCAGCCGCATATCCACTGGATTCCTGCAAGGTGATGGTATAGCGGATGGTATCCCCGATATTGACATCCCCGCCATTCAGGTCGGCCCATGTTTTTGTGGAGGTGGAGACAATCGGCCCGCTGATGGCTTGAGAGATCCCTGAGCCTGCGCATGACGCACTTCTTACAGTCAGGTTGGCGGTGTTCCAGGGAGTCCATGCACCACCGGGCGGCCTGAATTCCATGGAAGTTCCGCCATCACAGCAACCCTCGAAGCCAATCATGCGGATAGTGTGATACCCAGCGGTCAGGTTGACTGCCCCTTCCAGCGTTTCTGCGGTGTTGGCCCAGTTGAAACCCCACCACAAATCGTCATTCCAGGCCTCCTCGATAACCTGTCCATCCATGTACATGCCGCCGCCTCGGCCATAATCCCCGGCAAAGCGAAAATCCCACACGCCGGCCTGTGCTGGCGTGACGAGAAAGGTGTGGTCGACCAGGAAAGCGATATCGCTGTTTCTCGAAGGCGCAAACAGCGTGCTGTTATTGATGAGGGTGAAATCGGTGACCGTGGTACATCCGTATCCAGGCACGTTATCTGCCAGGCTGAAGAATTCCGCTTCTGCCTGCGCTTTGCTGGTCGGATCGAGCGACGAGTTGCGTGTATGGTATTTGATACCGACCTGGGTCAGCGTTGTCACCGGGTCACCTGTGGTAGGGACCAGGGTATTGCCGTAGTAAACGTAGATGTCGGTGCTTGCCAGGGCGGGCAGATTTGGTATCAGCACCCAGATGGAAGCGGATTTTGAAGCACTGTTCCAGTTACTGACATAATAGGGAAGAGCAGTGGTTTCATCGGCGGCATAGATCCGGATGTCATCACCTGCGACTGTCCATACATAATCCGGATTGACGGTGGCGGCTGTCAGCCTGATCTCCACAGCCTGGTTGACGACCGGAGCAACGCTGGTGTTGGTTGCTGTTACCACTGCTTTGTAAGGCCAGGCCGAGTCTACCCAGGCGAAGGCCTGCTGTGCCCAGAATAGAAACAGGGCGAGAATCAGGTTACCGGCGATGGATTTGAATCTGAACGTGATATGAGTATGTGTGAAAAGATACATCAGCCTGGCTTTGCTGCAAAAAATCATATAGAAAATAATAGGGGGCGAATAATAGGGGTCAGAGGGCAATTGTTTCTAATATTATAGTGTGTGCTCTCTGAAATGGTGTATATACTTCCGAACCGGTACTCTATAGCTGGTCTGCAATCGTTTCCATCAGGAAGTCAGACCATTTCTTCGGCAACTGTTCTTTCAGTTCTACCGATTTCTCAAAGTCCGGCAGCATAACCATGTCCAGAAAACCCTGTACGGCAACGGGGCTGGAGGTCGCGATATCCAGTTCCTTGTTCATGCGTAAACTGAGTTGATCAAAATTGGCAGAACCCAGGCAGATCCAGCCGTCATATATTGCACCTTTGATATGAGACTCTCCGGGATAGATAAATACACGGATACCATTATCGAGCATGGTATTGATCGCCCTGACATTGCTGCGGGTTATGATGCCACTGTCAGATTGATAAGGGATGATGATGCGAACATCTACGCCCCGACGCCTTGCCTGGGCGAGTTCGTAGATGATATCGTCAGAAGTGAAGTAGGCATTCTGGATGTAGATGCGTTGCCTTGCACGGGTAATGGCGGCGAGTTGTGTACGCAGAATCTGGGAGTCACCCGGCTTGGTGTAGAGCAGTCGAATAGGTATGTGATCTGATAGTGGCTCGTTAACCGGATCTCCGGGACGATAGAAGGTGGCTCGAATATCTCCAAGGAAGGACTGCAGACGCCAGGCCTTTTCAAAGTTCGTCTGTATCTCATCAACGATCGGGCCTCGCAGTTCGACCATCAGGTCATGCCAGTCATAGCGGTACTCCCGTCCGATATTCATACCGCCGAGGTATGCAATCCGGTTATCTATCAGGATGGTTTTAGTATGATCACCGGTCAGCCAGGGATTGAGTACGGTGCGAACATCGACATCTGAATCACTTTCCAGGTAACGAATAATGCTCGGTGTCGGTTCGTCTTCTTCGTGCGCGTAAGTTGATGTAGCTGAAGCTGCACTGATAGTGCCCAGTCCATCGATCAGTACACGTACCTTGACATCTTTCGAGCGTCGTTTGAGTAGATCAGCAATCTTCAATGCATAGTCGTCATTATCAAAAATGTACAGGCGTATATCGATGGATTTTTCTGCAGACTGGATTGCATCGACCAGGCGAGGGAAGAAATTCTCACCATCAACCAGGTATTCGATCGAGCCTTGAGACAGCGGTGAATACGCAAGCTCGCTTAATTCCAGTTCCCATGCTTCGGAATCCATCGGTTCGTTATCAGCCACCGGTGGAATCGGCTGGGCTTTCAGGGCAACAACCGATTTGGGTGTAACCGTGTCGACTACCTTGGTAGAAACCAGGCTGAAGAGTCGTGCCACAGAGCCAATGGGTTGTCTTAAAAAGCTTTCGGTATGGCTTCTGGTGGTGTGCACCAGGCCTTGTGGCAGCCTGGTTCCTGTCGGGCCGCAGCATTCAGGATCTTCTGGCATGCGACGCAGAAACACGACCTGGCCGGAGTTTTGGTTAGCGTAAATAAACGGGTAACCATAGTCTGCAGTATCACCGGTGTTAAATAGCAGTGCAGGAGCGTATGCTCCTTGTGCTGCTATTCCACTTGCCGCTACGATGTACTCACTGAGCAGGGGTGTTGCATCGGTGAGTAATTCACTAAATTTGTAGGTGTCTTTAGTGCTCAGTTCGGCTGGCTTGTCATGTAGTGCTACAGAATGCAACAGGCCGTGTTCGTCGAAATAAAAAAACATTTCTTCCTGCTTGAGAAATTCGACCACGATCCCTGTTCCCTGCTCCTGGGGCGTGATGCTTGCGAACAGCCGGTCACGGAACTCGCGCCACAGTGCAACCCCCGCAACCGGTAATGCCTGCAGTTCATGTGTCTGCTCAATCCATTGTTCAGACTCTATATACGATAATTGTGCAAGCGGAAGATCGTTGAACTGTTCAATAGCATGTTGCAGGTAAAGCGTGGTAGATGAGCCGGATGCCAGTATCTCATCCGGTTCAGGCAATATCGCGTAGCTGTCTATGGTGTCTAACTGGTGACGGAATTGAATGAATAGCTGGTTGTCACTGATGTAGGCCAGTTCGGCCAGCAGGACCGAGGTGTCGACGACCGTGTCGTCGATAACGATACTGGGCTGTGATGTTTCCAGTTCAGCAGGGTCAGTTGTGCAACCAGTGAGAATACTGAGCGTGATCAAAACAACAATCACTGATTTAGCCATTAATGCTCCTGCAGGTATCTAATATCGACTATGTCACTGTAGTTTGCCATGTTTTTTACCTGTCTACTAATTAAAGGGATCGGTATTAATACAGCGGTATTTAAACCTTTTTATTTAATTTGACTGGGACAGCGGTGAGGCTGACCCTTTTGTGATATGGATGTATACCTTTATCTCTTGATCTGCAAAATTTCAATTATGTTATTCTCTATCCACGAAAATACATATGATTTAAACTACCTAGGAATGCTATTTATGAATAAATACCGTCGCCCTCTATCTTTGCTTTTATCATTATTGATGCTGTTAGTTTCTTTTGGCAACGCACAGGCTGCCATCATTTCGAATAGCCAGGTTATGGATAATCTTGAGCAAGCCAATAATAAGCAAGCATTACTGCAAACGATTCATCGCGTAGATGTACAGGAGCAGCTGGTTCGGATGGGTGTTAGCACTGCAGATATCGAAAATCGTATCAATAACATGACTCAGGAAGAAATCACACAACTCAACCAGCAGATTGATGAGCTTCCAGCTGGCGGTGACATACTTGGTCTTATCGTCTTGCTATTCATAATATTTGTAATTACTGATGTTATCGGCGCAACGGATATATTCCCATTCATTCATCCTGTTAATTAAATTAATATAATGAATGAAAGCACTGGGCTTACTTATATATCTGCTGATACTAAGCGGCTGTGTATCTGCACCACAGAGCAGACAAATTGAATCTAGCGGTATAGGTTCTCTGCCGCTGGCAGTTGAACTTGCTGAGACACCATTTTTTCCACAGACACAATACCAGTGCGGCCCTGCGGCGCTGGCGACTGTACTGCAGGCCAACGGTGTTAGATCAACACCTGAAGAACTCGCTAAACAGGTTTATATCCCTGAGCGTGAAGGTAGCCTGCAAATCGAAATGACCGTGGCAATACGACGCCACGATATGCTGCCTTACCCTTTAGAGCATCGACTCATCGAGCTTTTTACCGAGATAGCTGCTGGGAACCCTGTACTGGTCATGCAGAACCTCGGCCTTGAGTGGTTCCCACAATGGCATTATGCTGTTGTTGTCGGTTACGATATCAACACGCAGGAGATCATTCTTCGTTCTGGAGTGACCCGGCGTTGGCTTACACCCTTCAAAGTGTTTGAACGCACATGGCAACGAGCTGATTTCTGGGCGCTGGTTATCGTACATGCCGATGAAATACCCGCGACTGCCAAACCTGAACAATACCTGAAAACAGCCTATACCTTTGAGGAAACAGGAGACACAGAAATCGCACTCAAGGCATATCAGTCAGCAAGCAAACGCTGGCCCGATGTTGCTTTAACATGGATAGCGCTGGGAAACCTGGCGCTTGCTAACCAGGAGTGGTCAGAAGCTATTAGAGCATTTAACACTGCGTTGAGTGTTGAATCCGAATCGGTCTTCAGCTGGAATAATATGGCTTATGCACTGCATTACTCTGGCTGTAGTGCCCAGGCACGAGCAGCTATTAAATGTGGTTTAAATATCGCACCGACTGATAGAAACTTGCAGGATTCACAGCGCGATCTGATCGAAAACCCCGTTAGCGTCAAGCAGACAAGCTGTCCGGCTATCCACTGTAATTAAAAGGGTAGGTTCACAGTTGCCCCTTTATGCCTTATGAAGAATTTATTGCAAGGGGATAGATTATGACTAATTTAACGAAGCTTTTTAAATAATAGTCCCCCCGTTCTTTTGAATACCTGTATCATGCAGCGGCCAAAATGGTCGTTAAACATGGCGGCACAAAAACACACATCCTTCAATACGAATAATATGTCTTTACACAAAAGGAATATGAATGAACGAAGAAACTAGCCTGGCAGAAAGTACAATTCAGATAATCAAACCGCAGGACATGACGGGCAACCCTGGTCCGCTGGGCTTAATGGGTTTTGGAATGACGACCGTCCTGTTGAATTTTCATAATGCTGGGATATTTGAGCTCAATTCGATGATATTGGCCATGGGGTTCTTTTATGGCGGGCTTGCCCAGATTATCGCTGGCCTTATGGAGTGGAAAAAAGGCAACACCTTTGCGTTGACAGCATTTACCTCTTATGGCTTTTTTTGGCTGTCTTTAGTTATGCTGATCGTGTTGCCAAAAATGGGATTGGTAGAAGCACCTGAACTATCAGCCATGGTAACTTATTTAATAATGTGGGGGCTTTTCACTGCCGTACTATTTATCGGCACACTCAGATTGAACCGTGCGTTACAAGTCGTGTTCGCCTCTCTGACATTGTTGTTTTTTCTTTTAGCCCTTGCTGATATTACCAACAGCAGTACGATAAAAATTATTGCGGGTTATGAAGGTATATTCTGTGGCTTTACTGCGATTTATACTGCTTTGGCGCAAGTGCTCAATGAGGTATATGGAAAAACAGTTGCACCGATAGGGCCTGTAAAGAATTAAAATTAAAGGGGTTAGAGCCTTTTTTTCGTACCGACCCTTTTAATTCTATTGATATGATCCGGGAAAATTTATGATACTTGCTGCGATAGTTCTGTTTTGCCTGGCGGCGGTGCTTGGCCTGTGGCTCGTGGTCCTGGGCATGCGCTATCGGCGGGGGTCTCTGGTCCTGGCGGCAGGGCATGCCGGCGTCGCCTTGCTGGGCCTGGGCCTGCTGGGGAGTCAGATCTTCGCTGGCCCCGTTCATAAGTTATACAATGTTGCAGCGCTGCTGTTTGTTCTAGCCCTGTTCGGCGGGCTGATCCTGCTGATCTTGCGTATTAGCACGCGCGAATACCGCACGCCACCGCCGATGTTTGTCGTCAGCCTGCACGCGGTCATGGCCATGATCGCGTTATTGCTGCTGGTGTTGGGTTACACGCAACGCTGATCTGTTTTGATGATTAATAAAAGGCGTCAGAGCGCGACTAATACTTTAATTTAAGGGGCAGGGTACCTATTATACTGTCCAAAATTAAAGCGCTTTTAAACATTAATAGATAATAGAGATCCTTATCTTGAGTGAAAATAGAATAGCAAAATATGCCTCGATCGGCCTGCTTACAATTTTACTTGTAAACACCGTCATGGCCGAAAACGGAACAGTCAATGTGCTCACGCTGCCGGATCTCGGTGACTGGAACGCAAAGGAATTCTCGGGTGAAACCTCTTATGAGCTGGTAAACATCGATGACAGGCCGGCCATAAAGGCGGTCAGTAATAGTTCAGCTTCGGGCATGGTTCGTGAGATCAAGGTGGATCTGACTAAAACGCCTTATCTAAACTGGTCATGGAAAGTGGATTCAACCCTTGGTGATCTGGATGAAACAAAGAAAAGTGGCGATGATTATGTGGCACGTGTTTACGTCGTCATATCGGGAGGCGTATTTTTCTGGCGTACGCGTGCCATCAATTATACCTGGGCCAGTGTGCATCCACAGGGCAGCAGCTGGCCAAATGCATATACCGGCAATGTTATTATGGTAGCAGTAGACTCTGGTCAGGAGTATGCAGGGCAATGGGTTACACAAAAGCGCAATGTTCTGGAAGATTTAAAAACGCTGCATGGTATCGATAAAACCCATATCGATGCGGTTGCTATCATGACAGACACCGATAACAGTAATAGGTCAGCAATAGCCTACTATGGCGATATATATTTCACGGAAGATTAACGTGCTCTGTCCCCTATTACTCTATTACTCGCCCCGTTCAATTCGCTATAATTCTGTTAACCAGGTCAGTACTATTTATAGAGGTTAGAGAAAGTCATGAGCAAGATACTCGCAATCAATGGTTCTTATCGAGATGATGGTATTACTGATCAAACTGTCAATGCACTGGCGCAGGCTATCAGGGATAAAGGTGCTGATGTCGAGGTTATCCTGCTGCGTGAATATCATATTGAGTTTTGCTTAAATTGCCGGGAATGTACTCAACAGCCAGGCCAGACGCCGGGTATATGTGTGCAGCATGACGGCATGCAGGCTCTGGTCGATAAGATAGAGCAGGCAGATGGTTATATCTTTGCGGCCCCCACCAACTTTGGATCAGTTACAGCACTGTTTAAGCGTTTTATGGAACGGCTGATTGTTTATGGCTACTGGCCGTGGGGTATGCATGCGCCTAAATTTAGAAAAGCAAACCTGCCAAAGAAAAAAGCAATACTGGTTTCTTCATGTGCTGCCCCCGGGTTCATCGGACGCTGGCTATACGGGTCACATAAGCAGCTGAATGTAACTGCACAAACGGTCGGTGCAAAAGCAGTTGGCATGCTGTTCACCGGTCTTATTTAAGATGAGCCCCACGTAAAACTTCCTGAACGTGTTCAGGCAAAGATAAAGAGACTCGCAACAAAAATATCAGGATAATTGGGGTCAGAGAGCAATTGTTTGTTATATTAGCGTGTGTATTCTCTGCCCAGGTTTATCTTTACCGGCTTTCTCGCCACATGACATATGAACGGTGCATCGACTGCCTTAACTGTTCAATACTGAATGATCGGGCAAATTCAGAGACCTTCTTGCCTTCGATATAAAACTGTACGACAGGTAGAGTGAACACGCTATGTTGTGCACAGATTTCTTGTGAAACTTCGCAATCGATATACGCTGAAGTTATGTCCGGATAATGTGACTCCAGCATATTTTCCAGCTGTGGTCGAAGTACATGGCATACATTGCACTGCTTGCCGCCGAACAGGATAAAAACAGCGCCAGATGCTTTCATCTTCACGAGTTCTTCGATGTCTGTTATCTCATGCATGATTGTATTTTAACCAATCCGTAGGGGATTGTATCTTATTGCTTGAGCCCGAGAATGTGTTTGCTGGTTATGCGTTATGCTCGCTGTTAAGATTGACCTATGAATAAATCAGAGCAACAGATTAGAGAAGAGATTATCAAAACGGCGACCATGCTCCATCATAAAGATATGTTGGCGGCATGCGATGGCAATATTAGTTATCGCTATGATGATAATACCATTCTGATCACGCCTTCAGGAAAGCCCAAGTTTCTTCTGACAGAAAAAGATATTGCAGTTGTCGATTTGAATGGCAAGGTGGTCAAGGGAAAGCCCAGCAGCGAAATGTTGATGCACCTTGAGGTTTACAAGATGAGAGAGGATGCCAGGGCAGTGATTCATGCCCATCCGCCAACGGCAGTTGCTTACAGTATTGCGCACCCTGAAGCGGAGGAGATTCCCGGTAATAGTTTTTCTGAACTGATCCTGGCCGTTGGAAAACTCCCCATCGTTCCTTTCCAGATGCCGGGCAGCCTGAAGATGGGAACGGTGCTGCATCCATTTATCAAAGATCATAAAGTAATGGTTCTTTCTCGACATGGTGCTTTAAGTTTTGGCGAGGATCTCATCGAAGCGTATAACGGTATGGAAAGGCTGGAACATTCCTGTGAGATTTTACTTAAGGCGGAGAGTTTTGGCACAGTGACAGAACTTGATGAACAGACCATCGATGAGCTTCATGCAATGAGAAAAAAGATTGGAGATAAAACCCTATGAGAGATCTGTACTCACTGGGCATTCGTTTTAAAGACGGAGCACTTTATATACTCGACCAGCAGCTTCTGCCGCACAATGAAGAACTGATCCTGGTTAAAGATGTAGGCCACATGGTGGAGATTATCCAGATGCTGAAGGTAAGAGGAGCGCCTGCTATAGGTATCTCAGCCGGCCTTGCGCTGGCTAAATTTTCAGAAGGTATCGATGACCGGGATAAAGTTCGGGACATGGCTTTTAAACTGCGTGAGGCACGCCCAACTGCCGTTAATCTAATGGTGGTTATCGATCGGATGCTCGTGCATCTGGCGAAGGAGAACTTCCACCAGCTTTTTGAAGAGGAGGCGGTCAAGGCCTTCGAAGAGGATGTAGAGCTCTGCGACAAGATGGCTGAATACGGTGCTGAGCTGGTTCAGGATGGCGATGGTATCCTTACTCATTGTAATACGGGAAGGCTTGTTACAGCAGGTGTAGGAACGGCACTTGGCGTGATTTTTAAAGCCCATGAACAGGGTAAAAAAATTCATGTTTATGTCGATGAGACCAGGCCGCTGCTACAGGGCGCGCGCCTGACTGCCTGGGAGCTGGAACAGGCGGGGATTCCCTATTCGATTATCACTGACAATATGGCTGCCCACATGATGAAAATCGGAAAGGTTCAAAAGATCTTTATCGGTTCTGATCGGGTAGCACTCAATGGCGATTTCGCCAATAAGATCGGCACCTACTCACTCTCGGTGCTTGCAAAATACCACGATGTTCCTTTTTATCCTGTAGCCCCTTACACCACGATCGACTTTGAATGTGAATCTGGAGACGGTATTCCCATCGAAGAACGTGAAGCCTATGAAGTCCGTGGTGTTCGCGGAAGTTTTGGCGATGTGTGTTGGGCGCCAGCGAACGCCCCTGTATGCAACCCGGCGTTTGATGTTTCTCCGGTTGACAATGTAACAGCCTTTATTTGTGATAGGGGCGTTTTTACACAGGAGGCGTTAATAAAAGGTGCACTTAGAAATTTATAATTCCTGTTTGCCGCCGACCCCTTTATTGAATTCATTAGAACTATGACGCCGGAACGATTAGCAATCATCAAGGAAAGTCTGGACAGAAGGCAGATCGATCTTACCGTGGTGATGGAAAATGTTCGTAAACCACACAACCTCGCGGCCGTGGCGCGTACCCTGGAAGCAGTTGGCGGGCTTGAAATTCATGCGATCACTGAGCTCACTTCGATCCGCCTCACTCAGATGTCAGCGGGCGGCTCTAAGAAATGGATGAAAGTGACAAAACACCCGTCAACAGAAGATGGTTTGAATCATTTGAAACAACAGGGTTTTCAGATCATCGCAACCAGCCTTGGTGAAAGCATAAAAGATTATCGTGATATCGATTACACCAAACCGACAGCCATAATGGTCGGCGAAGAGCTTGAAGGCATCAGCGAGCAGGCTAATCAGATGGCTGATGAGAACATCAGTATTCCCATGGTCGGCATGGTGCAGTCCCTTAATGTATCGGTAGCATCCGCGCTGGTTCTCTATGAGGCCTATCATCAGCGAATGGCTGCAGGTTCATACCACAGCCGCTCACTTGATGAGGAGACCTACATGACATTGCTGTTTGAAGCCTGCCATCCAAAGATTGCAAACTGCTGCCAGCAGAAAAGGCTGCCTTATCCGGCAATCGATGAAAACGCACAGTTACTTGAGCCGTTACTCGGCAGCAAGGCCGATTCGGATGACAGCTTTGCTGAATGGATCAAAAATAATAGTAGGTGAACTGGAATAAAATTAAAGGGGATAGCCTTCCTGATCATTAGCGGGTTTGTGGTGGCCCTCAACCATTATGTGCAAATGTCTAAATTATTTTGTCGTCTGGTCAGTACTGCTTGTGTTACTTCTGTTATCGAGCGCATGTAGTAATCCGAAAATTCAGACGCAGGCAAATACCTCTCAGTCTTACGCCCGACTGACTCCTGAGTCAGTGGTAATGCCAGATGGTTATGTGTTGCCTATGAAGACGTGGCTATCTACAGACGACCCCACCGCGGTGGTTTTCGCCATGCACGGTTTCAATGATTACAGCAATGCCTTCGATGCCGCAGCACAGTCCTTTGCTGATGATTTGATGACTACCTACGCCATTGACCAGCGCGGCTTTGGTGCGACAGAGCAGCGTGGCATCTGGGCTGGACAGGCTATTCTGCAATCCGACCTCATAGTAACGGTCAATCTTCTTTGTGATAAACACTCTGGAGTGCCATTATTCCTGCTGGGTGAGAGCATGGGCGGTGCGGTTATACTCAGTGCAATACAGCAGTTGGAACAAACCTGCATACAGGGTGTGATCCTGTTGGCTCCAGCTGTATGGGGCTGGCAAGCTATGCCATGGTGGCAAACAGTGCCGCTTAGACTACTCGCGCATACGATGCCTGAACTCACAGTGACTGGTGAAGGGTTGGAGATTCATGCATCGGACAATGTCGAAATGTTACGTGCATTAGGTCGTGACCCGTTCGTTATTAAGGAGACACGCATCGACGCTATCTACGGGCTCACTGATCTAATGGAAGCCGCCTTGGTAAACAGCGAGGCATTGAAAATACCGGCACTTATCCTGTACGGTGAACATGATGAGATCATTCCATCAGCGGCGCTCTGCCAGATGCTTAATATTCTGCCGGATAGAGCCGCATCACAATGGCGTATAGTTCTCTACCCCGAAGGGTATCACATGTTATCGCGTGATCTGCAGGCCGAGGTTGTGATCCAGGATATGAAGACATGGATGCGCAACCAAGAAAGCTGGTTGCCTTCTGGCCAGGAAGTTGTTCAAAGCGACTTTCGGTTAACGACGCTGAGTGAATGCGGTGAACTGAAACAATAGGCGCCAGAGACTAATTTTTTCTAATATTGTCAATCAAAGACGCAGGGGATTCTGGAGACAGTGTGTATATTAAAAAACACGTTCGATAATTAAGTATAATGTCACCAGGGTTTCTTTATAGATTCAGGTTCATTTGAAATGAATACTCGTTGGAATAATGAAAAACTAAAAGCGTTTGTAAAAAACACTCTCGGTTGTGGTTGTCCCGAAAAGGTCTTTGAAAAGATTGATGTTAGTAAGCTCCCGACAGTGGTACATGAAGAAGATGCGACCAGGATTGTAGTTGGAGACACTCTTCTAATATACGTCATACGCCCTACACCATCTGCTGATTTTTTTGATAGTGTTGAATCGATCGGTTTGGCTGGAAAAGCTGATCGAGATGCAAACAGCTACAATCGGTTTAGATTGGTAGTATCAGGTATTGAAGATGATGGGCAACAGGAGAAAGCATCAGAGTGTTTTTTAAAATCATTCAATATAGATGAGAAGATGCACATTCACTTTATAGATAAAGAGTTGCTAGACGGGTTGAACTAAAAGAGGGTTGACCTCTTTTTTAGCTTAATCGTTATCGAATAACTGGTAAGGTTCGTTTGTGGATAACATGATTGGTAAAAAAGTTATTATTTCTGGCATGGCCATTGAAATCATTTCTGATGATGATGAAAGATGGGAATGTCGTAATGTCACTACGAAGGAAACTGTGTTCATTAAAAAATCAATTCTTAAAGATGCTATTAAACTTGGCAAGGCAGAAGTGATATCAGATTTTGATGATAAAGAATATTAAAGGGGCTCGTTAAAATAAAAGTTAGAAAACATCGAATATCGGAGAAGTGACAGAGTGGCCGAATGTGCTTGATTCGAAATCAAGTGAACTCTTACGAGTTCCGAGGGTTCGAATCCCTCCTTCTCCGCCAGATAATTGAATATAGAATTGTTTTTAAGGGTGTTTATAATATTCTCTTAAATATGCAAACAATACGCTTGAACCTTATTTTCTGCTCAGTAGACTGCTACCCCGGCAGTATGGTCTACACTCCATAATAATTGTGAAGTAAACGGTATCATCAGGCCAGCTTCCGTACGAGCAATCAAGACTAATAAAGCAGTGTATAAAACATGCAACGAATAACCGTTATCAATGTGAAAGGAGGTTGCGGCAAAACCACTATTGCCACCAATCTGGCTAGCGCGTTTGCGGGGCTTGGTCGTAACACTACTTTGATGGACTATGATCCACAGGGTTCCAGCACCTACTGGCTGAAACAGAGAAAATCAGACTTAAGTGGCATTAATGGCATAGAGGCTTATCCCACCAATCAAGCCGTCACACAAAGCTGGCGATTACAGCTGCCATCAGACACCGAGTATGTCATCGTTGATGCACCCGCCGGCCTCAAAGGACTCGACATGGTCGACCGGGTTAATGGCGCACAAACTGTTCTTATTCCGGTATTGCCTTCCTCTATTGATACGCATGCTACCGCAGATTTCATTCGCGACCTGTACCTGGTCGCCAAAGTTAAAACGAAAAATATTCGTCTTTGTATTGTCTGTAACCGCGTCAAAGCGAATACACTCTCGTTACGCGCGCTGGAAAAATTTCTGCATGCATTGGACATACCTGTTATCGCCAGACTCAGGGAAACACAGAACTACACCAAAGCCTCTGAATGTGGCCTTGGCATACATGAGCTGGGTTCAAAAGCCAGTGAAAAAGATATTGAAGACTGGCGTCAAATCGTAAACTGGCTGGTTGCTGATCAGCAGATGCGGGACAAAAACAGTGATTGGAATTAAAGGGGAGAGAGCGTTTTATTAGACTCTATACTGAGCAGATTTGCTTGTTGTTTGGTTGATATCTTCGCAAAAGGGAGTTTATACTTCATCTGCTTAATAATAACTAACCATGGTTATGCATAACTATATAGAGGTCATATGAAAAAAATACTCATCACTTGCCTGTTTTGTCTGGGGTTTGGCTTAAATGTACAGGCTGAGGAAATGTTCGAACTGTCTGATCAGTGCAAGGAAGACGTAATGAACATGATCAAATGCAAGGTGGCCGATGACGTCTCCGCAGATGACGCTATTGATTCTATGAAGCTACGCGCCAATTTCCTCAATTTCAAACTGGTCGGCCATATGCCGCTGTCTGAACAGGTGGCTGCCATGGGCGGAAAATCGGACCGCATGGAGATATTCCAGTTCTGTGATGCGATGATCGCAGCGCAGATGGTCAAGCACAGTATGGCATTCGCCGGTTACTTGCCCTGCCGTATTTCCCTGGTGGTTGATGATAAAGGCCAGGCATGGCTGATCACTCTGAACATGGATAGCACCATGGGTGATGCCAGCCTGCCCAAAGAGCTACAAAATCTGGGCATGAAGGTACGCAACAACATCTATTCCATCATCACAGCCGGTGTGGAAGGCGACCTGTAGGACCTATAGGTAGCAGCCATATTAAAATCAATGGAGCCTGACTCCATTGATTCTTCTAAGAGCCAGAACAATGAATAAGCAGATTCCAGTTGTTTTAATAAATCTGGTCTTGTTAATGGGGTGTTCTGGGACCATGCCTGATCTGGGGACAAATGATAGTATGTTGACGCCATGCCCGAAAACACCAAACTGTGTGAGTAGTCAGGCTCATGATGAAAAACATTATATCGAACCTTTGATTTACTCAGGAACACAGCAGGAGGCGCATGACCGTCTCTTGCAGATACTCGAATCCGAGAAGCGAACAGAGATTCTGACAGATCAAGAGAATTATATTCGAGTAGAGTTTACTTCAGCTCTGTTTCGATTTGTTGATGACGTGGAGTTCTATTTCCCGAAAGAGAAAGCTGACGAGACAGTCATCCATGTCCGATCCGCCTCCCGTGTCGGAAAGTCAGATCTTGGTGCCAACCGTAAACGAATCGAGCGTATACGAAGTAAGTTTTATAAATAAAGATATAGATCTGCCACCTTTACTGCTGACCTCTTTGGTGCAGAGAGCAACATCATTTCGAATGATATGACGATAGCCTATGATTATGGCCAAACCCATGTTGACTAAACCAATTCTGATCCTGCAATTACGCCCCGAAAATATTACAGCTGATAGTGAGTACGCCTGCTTCCTGAGATACGGCCAGTTGAAAGCTGAGGACACGCGCAGGATACGCATCGAGAAGACCGGTATCCCTGGTAACATAGACCTCGACGATTACTCCGCTATCATCGTAGGTGGTAGCCCGTTCGATATCAGCACGCCCGAAAGCAAAAAATCCGGCATCCAGAAAAAGATCGAGGCCGATTTCAATCGCTTGCTCGAACAGGTGGTGAGCAGGGACTTCCCCTTCCTGGGTGCCTGCTCCGGTAACGGTCTGCTAGGTCTGTACCTCGGCACTGCTATCACCACGAAATACGGCGAAGCCGTTGGCTGTGTCACACTGGATGTCAGCGATGCTGGTATGAAGGATAAGGTGCTCGAAGGCTTCCCGGATCAGATTGATGTTCTGCTAGGCCACAAGGAAGCCTGTGACTCTACACCCGAAGGTGCGATATTACTGATGACGGGTAGTGACTGTCCGGTGCAGATGTTTCGTGTCGGTGAGAACGTGTACGCCACCCAGTTCCACCCGGAAGGTGATGCCGATGAATTCATTCTGCGGATCGATACCTACGCGAATCACGGCTACTTCGAACCGCATGAAGCGGAAGTGTTAAAAAAAGAAGTCAGTAGAAAGCCCACGCCGTATGCACAGGAGATGCTCAGGCGGTTTGTCGAGTGTTACCTAAAGTAGAGGGGGTTGATTATAGTGTGTTCTTATCGCGATAAAAATCCCCGTCTGTACTAAAATGATTCTAACAGTCAGCCCATAGGCCCATCTCAATGGATGTTCGTAAACTAGTTCATATTAGATCGAATGAAATACATTACATCTCTCTGTTTATAGTCTCGATCATATTAGTCGTCTGGCAGTATTTTGGAATGTCGCTAAACATGGTTGTTGTCCCTGATGCTTCAACGCTTACTAAGGCAACGGTTTATAGCGATCTGATAAATGGAGGACGTTCTGAGACACGGCTGACGAACGAGGCGGGTGAGATATTCCTGGATTGCAATATAGTATTGTCGGACACCTTTGCCTTTTGTGGTGTATCGATCCCATTGGTTGCTGAAGGAGAACAGGGTGTTGATATGCGGAAGTATTCCCAGATGCAAATCGAGCTGGAATACACCTCTGCTAAAAAGGACACCTTGCTTGTTTACCTCATAAACGAAGAGTATTCTGTCGACGGCTCCAAACTGGAGAAATCAAACCTGTGGGCAGTTAGTCCGCAGCAGGATGTAAATAAATTTTTATTGACGCCTAACCGTTTCATCGTGCCCTCCTGGTGGATTTTTGTAAACAGCAGTAATGGATTAAATCTTGAGCCGGATATCAGTAATGTGACGGCAATACAAATTACTACGGGTGACAATACCGAGGCAAGAGATGTACGTATCAGTATTCGGCACATATCATTTACCGGAAAATGGATTTCAACCGACGACCTGTATCTTGGTTTGCTTATCGCCTGGCTTGCATTGATTGTATTGCATGGCCTACGTACTATGCGTGTGTTGACTGCGCGATTTAAACAAAGTAAAGAACATAATAAAAAGCTGGTTAAGTTGAATCGATTTTTAAGGATTCAAAAAAATCAATACGAGACCATGGCCAAAAAAGACAAGCTGACCGGAGCATGGAATCGTGCTGGAGTTAGAGATCTACTAGAATCCGTGTTGGAGGAATATAAAGTATACGGTACTCCTTGCGCGCTGTTAGCAATTGATGTCGACCATTTTAAAAAAATCAATGACGAGTTTGGTCATGATGCAGGAGACAAGGCTCTTAAAGCATTGGTGGTTCTAATCAATTCTTACACCCGAAAAAAAGATCTCTTTGCGCGTTGGGGCGGAGAGGAGTTCGTGCTTATTTGTCCCAATACTGATATAAACGCTGCGAAAACATTAGCCGAGATATTGAGGCACAAGATCGAAACTGCGGAACTGATAGAGGAGCGGAAGGTCACCTGTAGTTTCGGCATAGCTGAATTGAGAGACGAAGAGATAGATGTCTGGTTCAAGAGGGCGGATGAAGCGCTTTATAGCGCTAAGGCGGCTGGCCGTAACGTGGTAGTAATCGCCTAGGATTCACCCATTAGAATCAATGGGGCCGGTGACAGATAAAAAGCGTTTATTGTTGTAACTGGTTATCATCTGTCAGCGAACCAATTTTTTATAAAAGAGATAAATGAAATGATTTTCAAACAACTATTTGAACCTGACTCATGTACCTATACCTATCTTCTCGGGTGTGAAGAAACGGGCGAAAGTCTATTTATTGACCCGGTCATAGATACGGTAGAACGTGATCTGGATGTGCTCAAGGGGCATGGATTAAATCCTACATATACGCTGGAAACCCATATTCATGCAGACCACCTGACGGGTGCAAGAAAGATGAAAGCGATGGTTTCAACAAAGATAGTCGTGCCCAGTATGGACAAACTGCCGTGTGCAGATTCAGGTGTTGAAGAAGGAAAAGTTTTCCAGGTCGGAACACTTAAATTACACCCGCTGTTTACACCAGGTCATACAAGTACGCACCATGCATATCTGATCGAGGATGGCGCGCATACCATGCTGTTCTCTGGCGATGCATTACTCATCGAAGCATGCGGTAGAACAGATTTTCAATCGGGAGATCCTGCCGCACTATACAATAGTATTCACGATAAGTTCTTTTCGCTAGCAGATGAAACCCTGGTTTACCCGGGACATGATTATGAAGGTCGTCAAATAACAACTATCGGGCAGGAGAAGCAACGAAATCCTCGCTTGGGTAATAATAGATCCGCAAAGGAATTTATTGACATCATGAATGGCCTGGATCTGCCTTATCCTAAAAAAATAGATTTTGCGGTGCCAGGGAATACACAATGCGGTAAGTGTCCCGACAATGTGCCAGAAAAATATCGTGGCGCCTGTGATACAAAAAGCTCACCTACCGAAAATCGTGTTCAGACCAGGGTAGGTGACCAGGGCTAGTAAAAATAATAATCACTCTACACTCATTTTTCTGTTTTAATCGTTATATAAATATAAGTTCATCCACCTGTCTATGAAAAACATCCGGAGCCTTCAATCATGAAATTTCAGTATTACGTTTTATCTGTGGTGATTGCCTGTTTGCCAGCTTGTACATGGGTCGAGCCCACCAAGGAAAGCAGCGGCGTGACTCTCGTGAAATCTTTTAATGTTAATGCCTGCAAAAAACTGGGTAGTACCAATGCAACGGTAACTCAAAAACTAGGACCTGTTACCCGTGATGATGATGTAGTAATGGAAGAACTCATTACACTGGCAAAGAACAGAGCGGCAAAAATGGGTGGTGATTCCATCGTTGCGCAAGAACCAGCAGTAGACGGTTCGATGAGTTTTGATATTTACAAATGCGCAGAGTGATCGATGCCGGCACTTGAAACCTGAAAAGCTTAAGGGGCGCTGCCCCCTTTAATCTATGTCGTTCAGCCAGGTTATGAAAACTGAACTTTACCTGGTTCTCTACGCATTAAACAGTTTCCTTTGAATCCGTATCCACGATACCAGTTAGCGAGCGCAGCATCGTCCATGATTTCATTTCCGTTGAATTGAGCGTTAGATTCTATGCTTAGACGTACGCCATATTCATCGGCAGCATCGCATAGGAAATTCATTATTTCAGATCCCTGGCCTTTGCCGGGTATAAAAGCACTTATGTGATATAGGTCGACTTCTGTCGGAGTGATGATATCACTGGCACACATGGCAATGAGGCCAATGGGCATGCGGTTTTTGTTCTCGTAAACGAAAGGGTGGACGGTTTTTGATTCATTATTAACGCCTACAGTAACGGCTGCTCTTCCTTCATATAGTGAATACATGTGAGCAACATATTCGGTGGCCTTTGTCATTGTAATAACCTGGTGCTGTGAGTGAGTGGTTTGGCGAGTGTCGATACCCGGATTGTAATCGGAGGTAAACTTATCGGCTGTGGCAAACATGCTGTATTAGCGGATATCGATATAGTAACATCTATCGAGGTAGGAATTACTGCAAAAGTAATGAACGAATGAAAAAGGGGCGGTTCACACCGCCCCCTTTTATTTTATTGCGAAAATATCTCTTCAAAGAATGCTAAATTTTTCTGCCACGAATCTTTATCAGCTGCGGCATTATATTCCAGCGGCAGGTTAAACTTTTTACCGTTTGCATCCGCATCTGGGTTGGTGAAGCTATGTTTAGCTCCCGGATAGTTTATAAATTCAAAATCAACGCCGGCATCTTTCATCTCTGCTTTTAGTGCCGTAATCTGTTCTGCTTTTACAAAAGGATCGGCCTCACCGTTGAATACTCTGATACGAGTCTTAATATCACCTTTCTTTGCCGGGTTTTTGGTCGCTATACTGCCATGGAAGCTGGATACACCTTTCAGTTCAACCCCCATGCGCGCCATGTTTAAGACCACGCCGCCACCGAAGCAGTAACCCATCGCCGCCAGTTTATCGGATTCGACATTGGGCTGTTCTTTGAGTGTATCCATCGCAGCTGTAAAACGGGCTTTGGCTAATGGCATATTTCCGGCTACTGCACTAGAGAATTTGCCCGCATCATCAGGGTGATCTGCGTTTTTTCTATCACCATACATATCCACTGCAAAAGCTACATAGCCTTCTTTTGCAAGCATTTTTGCTTTATCGCGTGCGTGTTTGTTGTGTCCCCACCATTCATGAACGATCAGCACACCGGGTCGCTTGCCTTTGATATCATCGTCATAAGCCAGCATGCCTTTCATGATGGTATCGCCCTGTTTGTAATCAATCTCTTTGCTGATGATTTCAGCGTGGACAGTCGTGGTTATAAGTAGACTTGATAGTATTGTCAGGGATTTTAAATTCATTTCGATGTCTCCGTATGAAGTGGTGGGTGATAAAGGATGTTACTCCGAATTTTCGTGAACTGAAACATTGTCTTGCGTGCCTACATAAAAGGTGAAATCAATTGGGCTTTTAACTGGATCGGACCTGGATAACTGGCCTTTATTTTCAATATTTATCGAAGCATACTCGTTCGATTCCTAAATTGAAACAAACGAACAATGCTTTCCTGCGTTAATATTAGAGTACTCTATTCGAGTATTCCGATATACTACTGCGAGTAATAAAAAATACTCATATTTGGTAGTCGAGGTTTCCAGTATTAAAGGGGTGTAGGGATTAGATTTTGGCCAGACCCCTTTACAATGCTATGACTTGTAAGTTAACTAAGCTTATGAATTATATAAACCGGAGAGATTTGTGTCAGAAAGAAAAAGAATAGCACTGCTTATTGATTGCGATAATGTTAGTCATAACTCAATAGAAGGCGTGTTAGAGGAGCTGGCAAAATATGGCATGGTAAATGTTCGTCATGCACATGGGGACTGGAATAATCCGTCGCTATCTGGCTGGATCGATAGATTGCATCCTCATGCAATAAGGCCCATGCAGCAGTTCGCCTATACAAAAGGAAAAAACGCTACCGATTCTGCGATGATTATTGATGCAATGGACTTGCTGTATAGCAAAAATGTTGATGCCTTTGCATTGATGACGAGCGACAGTGATTTCACTCCATTGGTTCTAAGAATACTCGAAAGCGGATTGCCTGTTTATGGATTTGGTGAGAAGAAAACACCCAAACCATTCGTTGATGCATGCTCGCCATTTATCTATACAGAAAACCTGGTTTCAGACAAAGAAGAAAAATCAGAAAAAGCTCGACCATCAGTGAAGAAAAATAAGAGTGATCTGAGGCGTGATGCGGCACTGGTCAAGTTACTTAGAACGGCTGTAGAGCAAACATCAGAAGATGACAACTGGGCTGATATGAGTAAAGTGGGTCACTATATATCAAACAATAGTTCGTTCTCATCAGTAAACTATGGATATAAAAAGATTAGCGATTTGATAAGAGCCAGTGAGTTATTTGAGATGGAGATGAGAAAAGACGGTACAGCTATGTATATAAAGGATGTGCGAAAGTGAAAAATATAGCGGTCAGGCCACAATTAGAGACTACTCATCTTCATTCTCGTATTATCTGATAGGATAATACGAGAATAGTCGGTTTTCAGGAGGAACCATAATGCGTAAACGAATCATCATCCCGGCTAATCAGGAAACTGTGCGGCCTGATATGGAATGGTTGAATTTAGAAGAGCTCGCAGAGATAGAGATTACCTCGGAGGACGCCGCACATCCAATTGAGTTTGCGCTTTTGCCCGATCAAGTCTCGGGGTGGCGTGCTGCGGAATCAGGAAAACAGACCATCAGACTGGTGTTCGACCAACCACAAACGCTTCAGCGGATCAGGCTGCATTTTGTGGATACCGAAACTGAACGCACGCAAGAGTATGTCTTGCGCTGGTCGTCCGATGCTGGGCAGTCGTTTCGAGAAATCGTGCGGCAACAGTGGAACTTCAGTCCGGAAGGTGCAACCAGTGAGACGGAGGAGCTCCATGTCGCGCTAACTGGGGTCACCGTGATCGAGTTGAGTATCATTCCAGATATATGTGGCGGTGATGCATTCGCTTCTTTGGCAAAGTTGCGCCTTGCCTGACTGGTGTATCCGACCAACCCCTTTTAACGTTGTTGTATAAAAAGGTAGTGTGTGTATGATGTCGAAATAACTTAATGCGTCGATAGGCGCATCTGCTTGAAGTTATGTGATTTCGTAGAGAAATCTCATTTCCATATTCGACCCGGTGAATTCGAATGTGTAAGATTTTAAAATTCACCAATTATTTAGAGAATATATTATGAGTAAAGGTACAGTGAAGTGGTTCGATGCGGCTAAAGGTTTTGGTTTTATTACACCCGAAGATGGCGGTAAAGATCTTTTCGTTCATCATTCAGAGATTCAAAGTGGCGGAGATTACGCAAGTCTCAATGACGGCCAGGCGGTAGAGTTTGAAGTGGGCCAGGGCCAGAAAGGTCCTTGTGCAAATAAAGTGGTTGCAGTCTAGTAATAAAACAGCATAAGCATATGTGGTATGCGCCTCGCATCAGGTTGTCAGCTGGCAGCCTTGTGCGAGGCGTTATCTGTAAAGTGAAATTAATTAATAGAAGTAAAAGGTGTAGATACCTACTGTTTTACTTCTTCAGCATCTCCACACCAAGACCATCAATACGAGTGCTCAGGCTATCACCGTTATTGCCTGTTGTGCTATAGGCTTCATCACCCAGATATAAACGGGTGCCGTTAACAACCTGAAAGATAGAATATGTGGTAGAGCCGGAATCACTGTAATGGTACTCTGTCACCGGGCTGCCATCATTAGAGCTACCTACTTCACCGACAAAATAAACAGCGCTATAAAGGCCTGAACTGGTCAAAGTGTTTGCATTACAGTTTGATGTCGCATAACTCTCAGAAGTGAAATCGACATGCCCTTCCTGATTAAACACAGCCGTCAGCTGATAAGCTTCCCCGCCTGATATACCGCCGGTGCCACCACTGCCTGATGCCTGTGTAACGGTAGATGAGCCTGAAAGTGAAGTGGCTACACAGCCTGTATCCCAGGTGCCAATAAGTTCTGGTGCTTTAACATTAACAATCGCTGCGGGCCCTGGAGCAGAGTCTGAGTCCGCACTGCCACAGGCCTGTAGCAGTACTGTTGTTGCAATAGCTAAAGTTGTATTTATTTTTTTTAAGGGAGTCATATTAGAGTGCACGACAAGGTTAATAGTTTACGATTCAAGGAGTATAGTTTATTGTCAGGATATTCCAGATAATAAAGGGTAAGTGATCTTTTTGTTTTTTTCTTCGGTAGGTTGCTATGATAAGGCGTCAATTACCAGGGCTATTTATTTTATTTTTTGCAGGCTCTGTCATGGCGATTGGAGAACCGGAATATACAGTTATAGAAAAGTCAGGGGTAGAGAACAATGACCTTAAAGGATATTAATATGGAAACTCTGGAAAATAATGTGAGCAGCAATGAGATGGTCTGTAATCATTGCGGTAGCACCTTTGATGAAGCGAACAACTACTGCCCCTCTTGCCGTGCACCGACGCCAGCTCAACAGATCAAGGATCTAGATGCGGTAAAGAAAAAATTTATTTACTTTGTAGTTGGAGTAGCTATTTTCTGCGCAATTATGATCCTGTGGCTGCCTAGAGAGATAAATTAAAGGGGGCGGAACCTTTTATTGAGCGGGATAGGTTCCATCGGTTTCTGCTCAGGCCTTTTGGTACTGGCTGATCTAAGTCTTTCGGTCGATGTGCATATGGTTACCCATGGCATGTTTTAAGTACCGTTTATTTTAATTTTACTGTAAGAACATCACAGGGCATGGCATGTAAAACAGCATTGGCGGTAGAACCTAAAAGTATGCTGACGCCATGCCGGCCATGAGAGCCAATAACCACAAGGTCACACTGATGTTCTTCAACGTATCTAGTGATCTCGTGTTTGGGGGTACCAAGTTCAACAACCAGCGAAGCATTATTCAGTTTGTTACGTTCGCTGAGCTTTTCCAGCGAATTTCTGGCATTCTCAACTAAGACATCTTCATTGATCATCGGATTGTCGGTAAACAATGGATCAAAACCAGTATCTACCGGGGGTAGATATTCCACTACATGTAACAGGTTAAGCCTGGCATTATTTCGCTGTGCAATTTCATCAGCTTTTGCCAGGACCTGGTCGGTCGAACTGGAAAAGTCAACAGCTACCAGGATATTGGTGTAATCACTCATCTCTGCGTCCTCTAAATTGTTAATTTTATTCACGAAAACTGCGATATAGCTATAATTTTCTTTATCATCCTAACAAATAATTCGACAGAAAAGTCGTATAGTTTCAATCATAATCTGCCACTTATGAGTTTTACTCTATTCCCAAGATATTCTTGATTAGAATCAAATATCTCAGTTAAAACTTAGGGTCTAATTAAGGTGTGTCTTTCTAAATTAGGAGTAGGGCGATGAAATTAACCTGGTTAGTTGTTGCTGATAACAGTAAAGCGCGTATTTTCGAAGTTGATAGCCACAGTGGACCGATAGTGGAGCTCGAAACGATCGTACATACACAATCACGCTTACACGAACAGGATATGACCAGCGATCTACCTGGACGCCGCGGCGGTGGCATCAATGGTTCAGGTGGGAACGTCTATGAGGCTGAGAATAGCCCAAAAGAACAGGAGAGTATAAATTTCGCGCGGGAAGTTGCCAATGAGATAGAAGATGGGCGCAAAAATAATAAATTTAAGCAGGTTATGCTGGTCGCAGCGCCCGGGTTCCTCGGTAATCTTCGCAATGCACTTAGTGTACAGGCAAAGAAAGTGATAAGCTTTGAGTTGGCAAAAAACCTCTCGCAACTTAGGGCAGATAAAATACGTGAACACCTGCCTAAACGGTTCCCTGTCCTGTAAATAAGCATATTTCGGCAGATTAAAGGGGGTGGTTACAAATAGTAACTAGTTAGATAAAGAAACGATACTTGTTTGCTACCGGCCCTTTAAATTAAAGGTGGCTGAGGGGTTAAAGTTTGACCAGTTTGGTGATATGGTGGACTGAGAAATTTGTAGCCATCTTAAATTATAAAAAGAACTACAATGCATCTTATTATTTACACGAGCAAATATGTAGGCAGTGCAGAAGATATCAATTATGTGCTTGCAGACATCGTCAGACGTTCAAAAATCAATAACCTCGAGCATGATATAACCGGTTTATTGTTCTACCACAACAGACGGTTTATACAGGTTTTGGAGGGTGACAGGGATTCATTAGAAGGATTGATGTCGTTACTGGGAAAAGATGATCGCCATGAGGATATCCAGCGAATAATTGATCAGTCAATCAAAAAACGAGGCTTTCAGGAATGGAGCATGGACTCGTTGAATCTCTCAGAAGGTGCAACTGTCGATCCTGACGAGTTGATCCGTATCCAGGATGCTTATAAAAAGCACTTACTTGTTGATTCCAGGCTTCTGGTTGAATTTTATAAAGCAATGCTTGCGTTGGGCAGCATGAGCCAACAAAGAGAAGATATATAACACATTGCAGATATAAGCGTCAGTGACAGATGAGAGTCACTAACATGCTGGCATTGTTATTCTTCCTGCCCTTTAAATTTAATTCTTGCGTAATGTAAAACTGGTCGTAGGGTATAGAGCAGTTTTGTTATATAGCTATGATGGGTTAACCAGAATGGCTCATAGGTAACGATATGAGTATTAGAGATGTATATGAAAAGAAGATGCAGGCACAGCTTGATGAGTTGAAAAGCAGGCTTGAGGTATTCAAAGAAAAAGCCAGCCAGGAAGAAACCAATTTACAGCTTGAATACTACACGCTAATCGAAGAAATAAATCTGGAGCTGAAATCCGCTCATGAAAAACTTCAGCTACTAAAACAGGCTGGTGACGATACATGGGAAGAGTTCAAAACTGAAGTTGAAACTACATGGAAGCTGCTGGACGAATTAATTAGGTCAGTAACATTACCTTGATAGTGATCGCGCTATCGAGTTCTCGTGTTGAAACGAATTATCAATGTAAAGCAAGAAAGAGGTGAGATGTTAGAAACTATCGTTAAAAAATGGTTCCGGGATAAAGACTCCGGTTTACTCGATAACGGGAATGGCCCAGATATTATGGTGACAAAGGCTGATCTTGTAAACTGTGAATTTTTAAAAGTTGGAGTGAATGTTGAATTCGAATGTCACTCAGATAAGCGAGGTTTGATCGCCAAGAAAGTCAAGCTTTTGCAGCAGAACAAGTCGAACGGAAAAAATAATAAAGGGAAGCGCAGTACCAAAGAGTTTCGTCCAGGCGTTATGACTTGATTGCATGAAATAGTTAAAGTAAGCGTTGAGGTTAAGTCGTAACGAGTCCCGGGATGGATTTTGCTATCGAGTAAAACGGAACTAATGGAGCAGGCTCCATTAATCATATTTTAATTAAAGTTGCCCTCAATATTTATTTGCACACCGTCGACCGAGTCAAGGTATTCTTTGTTTTTCACTTTTTCTTCATCCGTAAATAATTTCCCGCTTAAATTAATCCTGGGTTCAATTTGATTCTTGCCTGGTGTTTTAAATAAGGTGTTGTTATTTTCTGCAGGCGCTTTGCCAGTATTTAGAAAGTTGTCATCATTAATATGCTGATCAACATGCATATTGTCGATTGATAAATTCAATATAGGCCTGGTTTTGATCGTGGCGGGTTTCTGCTCAGCTGTTTTCCCGGATACAACTTTCTCGGTTTCTACTTTCTCTGGCACTATTATTTTTTCAGTAGTTTTTTTAACGGGTAATGCCTGTTCTTGTGTATTGCATGCAGCGATAAATAAACATATCAAACCGATGCTAAGAATTCTGGAATGTATCATTGGTATTGTATGTGTTAGGGAATATCGACGTCAGGGGAAAATAAGTGGTTACTGCCACTCAACACCTAATAAGACACACTTGCCTAAAATAAGTTCATACGATTTAAGGAGGCGGGTTAATTTAAGAGTTGATCTAACAGATGTCTTTCAATTACTTGTTTTTTTCTAACATTAAGTCTTCGATGAAATGCGCAGCAAGTTCATGGCGTCCGGCATAACCGGATTTAGCATAAACTTGTGTTGCTTGCTGACGGACCGTTTTTTCCTTAACTTGTCGCAGGTCGGATATTTCTTTCATGCTCATGCCTTTGATCAGTAGTAAGGCAACTTCATTTTCTGATGGAGACAAACCCCAGTCGCTAAACTGCTTATTCATTACTTTGAATAGTTCCCCGGACAAACGAGCCGTTTTTATCTTTTCACTTTGTACGGCATGCTTCAGAGAGGCGACGCGTTTTAACTCCTGAAAAAGAACCGCAGTGATGGCCATGCAGACAATGAGTTCAACGATAATGTGTGAATAGCTGTCACTGCCAGCATTTAGGTCGTTAATGATATCATATGCAAAGAATAACGCTGCCGAAATAAGAACGCCGGCTGAAAGGTAATTCCGTATTTTCATAACTGATAATTATATCAGTCCGTCGTAAAGTCGGCGTATTATTTGTTGAAGCTCCACATTCTTTTCCAGTTTGGTTTACCAGATAACGTGTGTACTACTACGGCACCTACGTGTAGTAGTAGAAACAGCGGGACCAGGCTTTCACCTACTTCATGTGACTCTTCGAATATTTCATAGAGCGTTCCATTTATACTTTCGTCGATGAAATAAAGTGCTGTACCTGTAACTCCCATCCAGGCAAAGATTATCAGGCCGAAAGCCTGTACCAGGCCGGCGAGACCTTCGTGCATGCCGCGTTCGGGTATTTCAAGTTGCAGCAGGTTCTTTACATCGTCAATTGTCTTTGCCCACTGCGATTTTGAAAAAAGAGACCAGCTGGAGAATCGCATCTCGGCCGTGCCAGTATAGGTATGAAGTACACGTATTATGATAAAAGCCATTAGTGCTAAACCCAGGTATGCATGCAGCTGGTAGCCGAAACCTACGTCGCTGTGTTCTGCGCCTTCTGCAGTCAGGTAGGCAATAATGCCGAATATCGCAAGCCCCATATGTATGATTTTGGCAGGTAATGAATAACTGTTGTTAGTTGCGTACATAATTATCTCCACTAGATAGATAGTGGACAATATAAGTTATCGGTAGATTGTTTAAATCAGGCAAATACCGGTATTAATGGCTTTCTAGTAGTTATAGGGCATATGCCCTATAGAAAATAAAAGAATAAAAGGAGAAAAAACGGGGTCAGAGAGCACGCACTCTAAGTATTAGAAAGCGTGCTCTCTGACCCCGATATGGGTCAAGGCTCAAATGTAAGGTTTGACCCTACGACATCAGGACGATCAGGCCTTGCCAACCCAGGATTTACACCAGCCGGCTGCGGCTACGTCTTTGCCCGGGAATATTGGGCATGGTCCGGACGCGGCAGTGCCACCCTGATAAAGGTTGCAGTTGGCGCAGGTTTGACCTTCTGTCGTGCTTTTAGCCGTATAGGCCAGTGCTTTGGCAGTAGGGTCATCGGCAGAAACCATCGCAGCATGGGCAGTGGACTGGTAGCCCGCGATGGCTAGCACTGGAATACTGACAAGCCCTTTCAGGATTGTACGACGATTTTTATCATGTTTTTGATCTTTCATAAATTACTCCGAATCGGCACTAAATGTAGTGAAGTTGTTGATAAATAGCTGGACAGAATGCTAGAAGAATTGATTAGGCGTCACTATAAAATTAATCAAAACCTGTATCTGGCTCAATCAGGACTAATTTAACCTGAAAAAATCATATCTGACGTGATTTAAGTCATATGAAGGGTGGGAATTTTGAAAATTCCGGGTCGGAGTCGTATTAGAGTGCGTAACCCAACTATTGGTCCTGATGTTTCAACCTGATGCGGAAAACTTCACCTATCGCATCTACGATTTCCGTACTATCCCACTCGCGGGCCCCGCGGACTTTTTCCAATACACGACCATTATCATCCACCAGGATAGTCAATGGGATTGTGTTGGCACCTAGCATGTTTTCCAGCACTAGCTTGCTGTCCAGGTAGTTTTCAAAAGTAATTCCTGTCTGCTCGATGAAGGCTGTAGCCTTATCGTGATAATCATCTGTCGAAATGCCGATGACGTTGAACTCTTTTCCGTTGTACCGCTTTGCAAGGCGCTCCAGCGAGTCCATCTCTGCCCGACAAGGGCCACACCAGCTGGCCCAGACATTGATGATTAACGGTTTACCCTTGAAATCAGAAAATTTCTTATTTTTCCCGTTAAGTCCATCCAGCCTGGCTTCACGCAAATAGTCGCCTCTTTTGACCTCGCCACGTGTGCCTGTAGATGAGGGCGTGAAGGGATTGATCATCTGTTTTTTTTCAACCTGGCCATGAGGTACAGTAATTGTTGATGTTTCTTTATCAGTAATATATTGCTTTATGAAATAGATGATGGAAAAGTCGCGCTCCAGGGATTTACTGTGAAAGTTCTGTACAGGCATCTCTGTCGAGAATGCGATCATGTCACCTTTTTTTAACGAGATGACGCCGGGTCCGGCAGCCCAGACTTTCTCTTTACCGGTGTCTACCTCGGCATAAGTGAAACCAGCAGAAGTAATAACATCCGTCACTCTGCCGGATATTTTTTGTGGCTTATTTAGTTCTACTTTATCGATGTTTCTCTGTGTCGCAGAGACTGTATTTATCACGCCTGTATTTAGTAGAGCTAAAGAAAAACAGATAAGCAGTATTTTTCTCAATGGTTATCCCCAGTGTTAAGTCTGTTTGTATTGATTCTACAAGGTTTAAAGAGTCAAAGGTGGCGAAGGGGTTGATATTTATATACTTGCTAGTTAGTAAATAGCGTATCATTTTTACTTTTTTATAAAAGCTCAACTATGCCTGGGAATAATACGCAGAGTGCATGTTACCTTGACTGGAAAGAATAAAGGACTCAAAGAATAGATGGTTCAAAGCCCTTCGATGTGTACAATGGCACGGGGCATCCAGATAATTATTATAAATAGAAAAAGGAGTTGTATATGAATTGGTATTTATTGGTATTGCAAAAGTACGCAGTATTCTCCGGTCGTGCACGGCGAAAAGAATATTGGTATTTTATGTTGTTTAACATTATCGTAACCATTGTCCTGGCTTTTGGAGATGGTCTCCTGGGTACCTTTGATCCAGAGACTGGCGTAGGTTTTTTAGGTTTGATCTATGCGCTGGGAGTGTTGTTGCCTGGCATCGGCGTGACCATAAGGCGCTTGCACGACACCAACCGTTCCGGCTGGTGGCTGCTGCTCATACTGCTGCCCATTATCGGTCCAATCGTTCTCCTCATATTTACTATTCTTGATAGTGATCCAGAAGAGAATGAATACGGTCCAAATCCCGTAACTGACTAATAATAGACCGCCGCTTAAATTTGTGTGGCAATTATAATTTAAGGAATACAGGGGTAAATCTTTTACCTCTTGCTGGTTAGCAATTTTCGCATCACTTTTACTTTTGTAAAATGCTCGGCTATGCTTGGCTTTAACATGCTGAGTGCGTGTCACCTTGACTGGAATAAAAATAATAAACCACTGAGGCAAATGTGAAAAAAATAATCGAAAACATCTGGCAATGTTTTGTCACTGAAGATGAGCAGACCATGGCTCTGCGTACGCTGAAACTTAAGGCCGACGCCAGCCGTCATGAAATCACCCGTAGCTATCGCGAGCTGATATCACAGCATCACCCCGACAAGGGTGGTGACAGGGATACATTCATCAATATCCGACAGGCTTATGAATTTCTCAGATGATTAAAAGGGACGAAGGGATTGTTAATTAACCCCTTCGTCCCTTTTATGTTACTGAATGCTTTAAATATTAATGACGTAAGGATGTCGATATGTGTTCAAAAGCTGACACTTTCCTCCATTATCTGCAGTAAACATTCTCACAGGCTTTAGAAAAATACAGAGGGAAGAAATAGCGACAAGCCTCAAAGTGGCTATTTGAGTGGCTTTGAGGCGTTTCTAGAGTTTTGTTGCGTAGGTGATTGAATCTTCTTATATATATTTCTTATGTGGCATGTATTTTGCAACTATTGTTTTATCTATCTAAATACTAAAGGAGGTAGTGTCACATGGATAACAAAATAAAAGTACTAATCGTTGATGATTCTTTAACTTCACGGTCGATGATCGCGAAACATCTTCATGACAGTTATGAATGCGTCATGGCAAGTAATGGGGAAGAAGGCTGGGAAGCGCTGTTAGAAGATGAATCGATAACGCTCGTTTTCGCTGATATGCATATGCCGGTGCTTAACGGTATGTTGTTACTCAAGCGTATGCGGGAGTCAGATATCGAGCGCATCGCAAGCATTCCAGTCATTATCATTACTGGTCATGAAGATTGTGAGGCTGCAAAACGAGCTTCTTACAATGTAGGGGCAACTGATTTCATCAGTAAACCCTTCGTCAGGTCAGAGATCCTTTGCTGTGCGGGATCCTATACCAGGCAGGATCGAGTTATAACTGCTGTAGAAAATGAGATTGCAAAAGATGTCCTAAGCGGTCTTCACGATAATCCCATCTTACATAAATTCGGCAACAAAACGATCGCGTATTCTGAACGTCATGATATTCATGCCTCTGTCATGTATGTCCAGATTGCTCATGTCGAGGAATTGATCGAGAGGCATGGAAGTAAGCTGATGAATAAAGTGGCTGAAGAGATACAGGGCTTACTTGAAAATTCTTTACGTGAGGAAGAGATCGTATCCGTCGTTGGAACTGGAAAATTTGCAGTCATACTTCCAGGTACCAAAATATTCAAAGCCAATATTGTTGCCAGTCGACTTCGGCAGGCGGCGGATCAGCTATCTTTCCAGTTCGCTGATAGTGTCGAGCAGTTCAAGCTGGCAACCGGTTTGACTTCGACTGAGTCATGCGATGCTGTGACCAGGTACCTCACGTTTGGTGAGTACTGTATCCAGGCACAGTATGCATTGAATATGTCACTGGATAGCAGGAATAGTCACATTGTGCGTTTTGACGAAACCTATGAAAAGAAAGTGCAGAGTGAACCCGTGCATGAAAAAATCAGGTTTAAACGTGATTTAGCTAACACCCAAAAAGAAAAAGTGCACATATTGGAAGCAGATGATATCAGCGAAACATTTTCTGACATTCTTACTGGTGACTACAGCAATATTCCTGCATCAGAACTATCGGAAATGATAGAGCCTCTGGAAAAATTTCTTGAGCATGCCAGAACAGTGTGTAAAATCGATGATATGAAGAAAGTGGGTTGAACGACTGAAGTTTCTTCCTCGCTGAGTAGGTGCTAATGTATCTTACAAGGTTAAAGCAAGGAGTAGGTATGTGGGTGACACTGTAAAGGGAGCTGATGGTAAGTTGCGCTGTAATTGGTGTGCTGCCACACCGGAATATCTTGCCTATCATGATACCGAGTGGGGTTTTCCGGTCAGTGATGATATTCGACTGTTTGAGAAATTATGCCTCGAGGGTTTTCAATCAGGGTTGAGTTGGCGCACTATCCTTGCCAAGCGAGAAAATTTTCGCTCCGCTTTTCACAATTTCGATATCGATAAAATTGCTCGTTTCACCCAGCGTGATATCAACCGTCTTCTCAAGGACGAAGGCATAGTTCGCCATCGCGGCAAGATCGAGGCAGTCATAAACAACGCAAAACGAGCCAGGGAACTCATCAAACAGGAGGGTTCGCTGGCAGCATTTTTCTGGTTTTACGAACCAGATGTTAAGCAACTCGCGAAACCGCAGACCGTTTCGACATCGGCGGAATCGATTGCATTATCAAAAGATCTGAAAAAGATGGGCTGGAAATTTGTTGGCCCCACTACAGCTTATGCTTTCATGCAGGCAATGGGGCTGATCAATGACCACGTTGCAGACTGTATTATCAGAAGTGACGTGGAACGCGCACGCAAGAGTTTCAGGCGCCCATGCCCTGCTAAGCAAATACAATAATTGCATATAGAATTAGTGATGGAAGATAAATACTTAATCAAACATGTAAATGGTATTACTAGAATTGAATTCTCTAAGAATCCGTCTTACAGTGATGCCCGGGAAGTCATCGACGATATCGCTGATAATTTCCCATACGAGAAAAGATTATGGGATTTTTCCAGGGTGAAATTTGATTTCACTATAGAGGAAATTAAATCTATCGCCAAGTATGGAAAGTCGAAGTTTAGTAAAGCTAACAAACTCGCAATCGTAGCGCCTGATAACTGGGCATATATTGAGCTGCATATATTCCAGGCGCATCGGCATCAGAAAGATCTTTCAGAGACCAGAGTATTTAGAACCGTGCAGCAGGCGGAAAACTGGTTGCTGAGTAATAGTTAAAGCGGTCAGAGCCCTTTGCCCCCTTATTCCTGTCGTGAATTTGGTCTCTCCATCCCCTCCAGTTCTACATTGAGCGCCTTCGCGGAAATCGTTATCTCCAGCAGGGAGAGTATCAGCGAGATGACCATCAGGATCAGACTGAGGCCGAAACAGATATAGCCAAATAGACTGGCTTCAAAGAATTGCGACATCATCGAAAGGGTACAGAAGATCAAGCTGACTACGCCGGTCGCCTGTGTCCAGATAATCAGTTTAATACGGTACTTTAGATTGGCGACCTGGCGATTGACTTGCGTGTAGTTTTTATTGTTCAGTTTGCGTCGTAACTGACGGATCAGTTTTGTGATCCCCATAAACCGATTGGTATATGCCAGCAGTAATAATGAGATTGCCGGGAATAGCAGTGCCGGTGTCGTTACGTCAATTTCCATAATGAGTATTGCCTATAAAAAGTGAGGGTGGCGAGTAATCGTTTCTAATGAGCAGTTGAGCTTTTCTCCCCCCTGTATTTAGCGATCAATCAAGATAATCGTATTTTTTAGCTTTCTGCTCAGCGCCGTCTGCGGGATGCCAGTACCAGCCTTTTGAATCCCAGCATTGCGCGTATGTATAATCATTTGCCAGGGTCCGATAACTCTTTACTGCTTCAGGGTACATCTCTAGCTCCACATAGGCTTCTGCCATTATAAAAAGGCAGGTGCCTGCATCATTAAGCGCCCATTGTTTATTGGCTGTTTCTGCTGGTTCAAAACCTGTTAAGGCTGCATTCATCTGTTTGCCTTGTTCGCCATAAAGTTCCACGCACTTCCTGGTGTAGGCAAATAGTTCGGGGTAGTTCTTGTCGGCTGAAGCTTGCCAGGCTTTGCCGGCAAGAGTTTCAGAGGTCATATTGCCATAATCGAGTGTTTTAGCAGTCGCTTCAATATTTTCCTCTGTGACTTTTCCGGTCGCGCAGCTGATGAGAGTTAGTGCAACAGGGAGAATCAGAAATATTTTTTTCATAGTTATAAATCCTGTGTTAGATATATTTAAGCTTGCCGTCCTTATCCCACAGACCCCAGTAAGCACCCACGTCACCTTCGTCATCGATCTTCCATGTTTCGTCGAAAGAAGAAAAATAGATTATCTCGATATCTTCTTCATCGGCCCATTGATAGCAGTGTATGAAATAGTTCATTGCATTCTCAGGGCTGGGTACGGCCGCACCATAAGCTGAGCCTCTATTCGGCCAGCCGGTTTCACTGATGATCACTTTTTTTCCATCGGCGACTTTCAGTGAACGGCTATACATCTCTTTTGTGAAGAACAGTGCATAATCGGCCGGGCAGTGTTCCCAGAACGGGTAACAGTTAATCAGGATCACGTCGCAGCTTTCAGTGATGCGCGGGTGCTCTTCAAACAGGAAATAAGCATCGACATAACCCACGGGCACATCGGGAACTGCCTGGTTGGCACGTTGTATGTATTCCAGCAATTCTTCCTCACTCATGTCACCGCGTAACAGTACTTCGTTGCCGATCGCCAGGATATCGGCATGACCTGATCTTGCTATCTCGAGAGCATTTTCAAATTCGATCTCATTCTTTTCACGGTCTTCGGTCAGGCCGACGCCGACCATGGTTTTTAATCCATTCTCATGAGCGATACGGGGGGTATGCTGGTTGCCCTCGATGCATGAAAAGGTTCTTATCCAGTTGGTATAGGGGGTAATTATCTTTAGCCTGGATCGGATCTGCTGTTCCGAGATTTCAGTGCCATGTGATTGCCCATCCATATAGGGACTGAAGGAGAGTCCGTGAATTTTGTCACTCAGCGTTTTCTTAAACAGTGCAACTCTATCGGATTGAGAAATGCTGGATAGATCTGTTTTTGCATGCATCGATTGCGAAGAAGTAAAATGAGCTGTTCTACCCCATGGGATCGCACTCGAGCGAGAATGCACCAGAAAGGAGTCTCTATAACCTTTTGACATTATCTATACCCTGTTAATTAGCAGTAATCGTTTTTCTGAAATGCGTGTTCACTACGAAAGTATTATCTACTAGTGAAGTTTCATGGCTTTAAAAGCAGTGTAATCGCTGATGCTATGTAAATACGGTAAGTCTGCTCCACATTGTGCAGCGGTCAACTCCATGATGGATGCTATATAGCAGTGTGCGCGATAAGAAAATGATTGTCAAATAAAAACGATGATGATCAGAGGCCAGGGTTTATAGGGCTGAGCGGATAGCCGTATAATGTTTGACTGCAAAATATTGCGTTTGCCTGGTATTTGATTAATAGTTTGCTCAAGTGTTTATTAATAAGCAAAGAGAGAAGATGAAGACCGTTGCAATAATTGGAGCAAGTGATAAACCTGAGCGATATGCAAATATGGCTATGCATGATCTAAAGGATCATGGTTATGAAGTTGTGCTGGTCAATCCTTTTCGATCTCACATCGAAGGCCAGAAGTGTTACAGATCGGTCGATGAATATGACGGTGAAATAGATACGGTAACATTGTATGTGAACCCGACGAGATTTCATGACCATATCGAAGATGTAGTTAAAGCCAGCCCCAGGAGAGTCATAATGAATCCTGGTACCGAAGATAAACAGCATGAAAAAGTGCTGGCCGACTCAGGTATAAGGGTGCAGAGAGCATGTACCCTGGTCTTATTGTCAAAAGGTCAGTTTTAGTTTTTTAGTGATGTAAATCAGCACATCAGATGTAACCTTTGTTCCGCCACCATATGGTGCGGGACCTAAGTTCTTCTCAGGCAGTATCGATTATCATTGATGATGTCGGTTAAGTTGAATAAACAAGGGGTTGGTATATGCCAACCCCTTTTTTCATTTATTACCTGGCAAGCAATATAATAGACGGTTAATTCATTTATAATCTGCCATCCGTTCTTATCACGCAGAGCATGTATTCAAAATGGCTGACGAAAATATTAAGCGTCTCATCATCGGGGTAGTGATCAAGATCTTTATAGTCGTAGGTATCGGCACCGCTATCGCTTTCTGGTACTTAAGTAAAATTTAAATTACCCGTACCTTTCGTCTAGTCCCTTTATTCTCGTTGTGAGTCAGTCACTCTCCCTGTTATTATTGGGTATCCATTAAATCTGAAGAGATGATTTTATGAAAGCTAGAGCTGCAGTAGCGTGGGCACCGAAAAAACCTCTTGAAATAGAAGAGGTTGAAGTCATGGGGCCTAAAGAAGGCGAAGTATTATTGAAGGTTGTAGCATCTGGTGTCTGTCATACCGATGCCTTCACCCTCTCGGGTGATGATCCGGAAGGCAGTTTTCCCTGTATCCTCGGCCATGAAGGTGGCTGCGAGGTGGTCGAAGTCGGTCCGGGTGTAAAAAGTCTGCAGGTCGGTGATCATGTTATTCCTCTGTATATTCCTGAGTGTGGGGAATGTGAATACTGCAAATCAACGAAGACCAATCTTTGCCAGTCGATCGCTTCTACCGTGTGGACAGGTTATATGCCTGATGGCAGCAGACGTTTTTCGAAAGATGGCAAGGATATTTTTCACTACATGGGCTGTTCGACTTTTTCTGAATACACGGTGGTTCCGGAAATCGCGCTGGCTAAAATCAATAAGTCGGCACCGCTCGATAAGGTCTGCCTGTTAGGCTGCGGCGTTACCACCGGTATCGGTGCGGTATTAAATACCGCAAAAGTCGAGGCCGGTTCAACGGTTGCTGTGTTCGGTCTCGGCGGTATCGGCCTGTCCTGCATCCAGGGTGCGGTGATGGCTGGTGCCGAGCGTATTATAGGTATCGATATCAATCCGGATAAATTTAAATTTGCCGAACAGTTGGGCGCAACTGATTTTGTTAACCCTAACGAGATCGACGGCTCGTTTGTTGAATACATGCAGGATACTTTTAACGGTGGCCCGGACTACTCATTCGAGTGTATCGGTAATACCCATGTCATGCGTGATGCGCTGGAATGTACCCACATGGGCTGGGGCGTATCTACCGTCATCGGTGTTGCCGGTGCCGGTCAGACGATCGAGACGCGTCCGTTTAACCTGGTCGTAGGCCGCACCTGGAAAGGAACAGCATTCGGCGGTGTGAAAGGCAGAACAGAACTGCCGGGTTATGTCGAACGTTACATGTCTGGCCAGATCGAACTGGACAGTCTGGTGACACACACCATGCCACTCGACGATATCAACCGGGCTTTTGATCTGATGCATAAAGGCGAAAGCATTCGCTCGGTCATTATCTTTTAGAGGGACAGGTAAAACATGCAACAGATCGAAAGCATCAAAGAGTTCGGCGGTTACCTTAATCGTTATATCCATCAATCAGATACCTGTCATTGTGAGATGACGTTTTCCGTATACCTGCCGCCACAGGCTGCGGCAGGGAAGGTGCCAACACTGTACTGGTTATCCGGACTTACCTGCAGTGATGACAATGCGCGGGTGAAGGCAGGGGCACAGCGTTATGCTGCAGAACATGGTGTCGCTCTAGTATTCCCAGATACCAGCCCGCGTGGTGATGAGGTAGCGGATGAAGTGGAGCGTTATGATCTTGGCCAGGGTGCCGGTTTTTATGTTAATGCAACGCAACCGCCCTGGGCAGAGCATTACCATATGTATGATTATGTTACTCGGGAACTGCCCGCGCTGTTGGAAGCAAATCTGCCCTTACTGGCAGGTGTTAAATCGATCAGTGGTCATTCGATGGGCGGGCATGGTGCATTGATCTGTGCACTTAAAAATCCGACGAGTTATAAGTCTGTATCAGCTTTTTCGCCGATCTGTAATCCGGTCAACTGTGGCTGGGGCGCCGGCTGCTTTGATGCGTACCTGGGGGAAGATGTCAGTACCTGGCAGGCCTATGATGCTACCCTTTTAGTCGATACAGGTGCCAGTGTTGCTGATATTCTTATCGACCAGGGAACAGCCGATGAGTTTTATGATGAGAAACAGCTGTTACCTGAAAATTTTCAGGAAGCATGTGAAAGAGAAGGGCAGCCTGTGACTATTCGTATGCAAGAGGGGTATGATCACAGTTATCACTTCATCGCGACTTTCATCGGTGAGCACATCGCTTATCATGCGAAGGCGTTGAAAGTCTGACTTTAAAAAATGGTCGGGGTGAGAGGAATTGAACCTCCGACCTCTTCGTCCCGAACGAAGCGCGCTACCAGGCTGCGCTACACCCCGATAAATTTTTCCTGCGATATGAGCTTTCTTTCTGAGCACAGGAAAAAGAGCATCATTGTATAGTTTTTTTGTTGCTAAAAAAATATCAAATCCAATGAAGTGGCAGTTTTATTTCTCTGGATATATCTGCTGGTAAATCGATGAGTAGTCCATGAGGTCCATGCCATTTTCAACAGCCTGGCCCGTTATTCTTTCGATGCCTTCCAGTGCATCGGTATTAAGCCCAGCAGCTTTGGCATCCTCGATAAACAGCCGGATATCTTTCAGCAGGTGTCGTGTTGAGAAGTTGGCCGTGCCGAAGTCACGGTCCAGGTATTTCTGCAGCTTCTTGTCGTAGGTTTTTGCATACAATGCGCTTTCTCGTACGGTATCCATGAATACATCAGAGTCAACACCATTTTTTATCGCATAACCAAGACTCAGGGAAAAACCGGCTGTGAGTGCAGCGATCAACTGGTTCATCGCCAGTTTGAGTGCAGCTGCTGAACCGGTTTCACCGATGTATCGGGGTGTTGGACCTAATACCTTCAGCGTTGGTAGAACTTCGTCGAACACGTCCTTGTTTCCACCTGCCATGATGATCAGTGTCCCTGTTTTTGCCTCGGGTATGCTGCCGAGTACTGGTGCTTCCAGATAATTGCCGCCACTTGATGATATGGCTTCGCCTATTTCTTTTGATTGTGTTGGGGAAATAGTCGCCATCTGCAAGATGGTTTTACCTTGCAGGCTTTCTCTTTTATCGAGTGGCAGGAGGTTTTTAATGGCGTCTGCATCACTGACCATAAGGATAATGGTGCTGGACGTACTGATTAGTTCATCAGCTGTGGTGCAGATGATAACACCGCTTTTGGCCAGGTCTTTGATATTGTCCTGTGTGCGGTTAAAAACTCTGACCATATAGCCCTGTGACAGGAAGCGCCCCACAAATGCGTGTCCCATCAATCCTATGCCGATAATGCCTATATCCACTATGCACCTGATATAAAAATTTGGAAAGTAATCATTCTAACAATTAAAGGAGGCAGGTCTATTTAAATTGATTAAAAAGATCGGTCTGCTTAAGAATCTTGCACTTGATAATGAATAGGTGTAAATAATGACTTTGATTAAAGTTAACGTTAATAAGAAGGAGCACCATATGAAAAATCTAGCTATAACCCTGCTGTGTTTGATACCGTTATCAACCTTTGCGCAGAATCCGATGGGGATGAGTGATGCTGACATGCAAAAGATGATGCAGCAGATGCAGAAAGCGCAGGCCTGTATGGAGAAAATTGATCAGTCACAATTGGACGCGCTTGAGAAAAAAGCAAAGCAGTTTGAGGCTGAAATGAAATCTCTGTGTGCCAGCGGTAAGCGTGCTGCTGCGCAGGAAAGGGCGATGGACTATATGAAAGAAGTTGTAGGTAGCCCGGTGGTAAAGGAAGCGAAGCGATGTGGCGAGATGATGAAAGGAATGATGGATGGCATGATGCAGGGTATGAATCAACAGGGCTCGCTCATGACTGAGGATAAAGATTATACCAATCAGCATGTTTGCGATTCTTTTTAAAGCAGGTAACGATTTAAAGCTGCACATCTGCAGCCTCGTAATACCTGCGGACATGAATAAATGTATGAGCACGGTGGTTGGTGATGACATGATACACAAGAAATAAATTTGACAGCCGCGCTGGAGCTCGAAGGGTATCTGTGAAAATATCTTCTAATAAATTTGGAGCATCAAATGACAGCTAATAAAGATGATAAAAGCTCATGGGCTATCGGCGGTGGCGTGTTGATAGGAACCGGTGTTGGTCTATTTTTCCTGCAGGCATCTGCCCTGGCGTTCGTAGGTTCTATCCTTTCGAGACTGGGTCTGGGCCTGGTGGTTGCCGCTATTATCTCAACCACGGGTGATAAAAACGCATGACGAAGAGGATGATGGGAGAGGTAGGCTCCTTTCATTTTTAGGGTAAACGTTATGCTATATCAGTATGGTGTAACTTAAACTGACTAGTGAATTGTTTGACGGAGTCGACAATGAGAGCAAAAAATTATCAATCGTTCAGATTACTCTTTATGATAACCCTGGTGTTCCTGTTGTCATCCTGTGCAGCGGGTGATGCACAATTCGCATCAGAAACACCGGCTGGTTTCTGGTACGGACTCTGGCACGGTGTCATCTCACTTATAAGCCTGATCATCCATGTATTCAATAACGATGTTTCTGTCTATGAGATTAACAATACGGGTGGTTGGTACGATTTTGGCTTCCTGCTCGGTGTCATATGTATCTGGGGTGGTGGTTCCCACATGTCCTGTAAATCTTCCGCAGAGAAAAAACACGATAAAGAATGGGAAGAGGTCGGCGAAAAAGTCGAAAGAAAAGTCATGCGCAGATTGAAAGAATGGTCTGAGAATGAAGACGGTATCGATGATGGTGAAGACTGGGATGAGGTTGGTAAGAAGGTAGAGAAAAAAATGAAACGTAAGATCCGTGAGTGGGCAGAAAAGGATTGAGATAAAGCCGTGATGAATCTATTTACTTATGGAACTTTGATGGACCCTGATATCATGGCTCAGGTGTCAGGTGTAAAGCATTGGTCTCAGAAGGCAGTCCTGCACGAATATATCCGAAAGACAGTTATCGGTGAAGTCTATCCTGCTATCATCATGCAAGAAGGCGGTTCTGCTGTGTGTGAAGGCGGTGTAAACGTAGCAGCAGAAGCATACGTTGTTACTGCAAGTGCTGTACATCAGCTTTCAACAGAAGACTGGAGCTATGAACGCTTCCTGGAAAAGGATAAGTGGTTCTTCCAGGGTGATTATTCTGGATACGGTAAATTGGGTTAGGCGTCATAGTCTGTCCAAACGAAATAAAATGTTTCCACACATAACCCAACGTATTGTAAATCACAACGGTAAAGCTTTTACTAGAGTAAACCTATGAAAGCAATCTTGCATACAAGATACGGCCCACCGGGAATTCTTAAACTCGAAGAGATAGAGAAACCAGTACCGGATGACGATGAGGTGCTGGTGAAAGTATTTGCCGCGACCGTGAATCGGACAGACAGTGCGAACCTCAGGGCTAAACCATTTTTTATGAGACTGGTTATCGGTCTTTTTAAACCAAAGAAGAAAGTACCCGGGACAGAGTTCGCTGGAGTAATCGAGGCCGTTGGTAAAAGAGTATCGTCGCTAAAGGCAGGTGAAAAAGTTTTTGGCTTTGATGACGAAGGTTCAGGGTCACAGGCCCAGTATTTGACTATAACGGAAGATAAGGTTGTCACCATGCCTGAGGGTATTAGCTTTGAACAGGCGGCGGCCAGTTCCGAAGGTGTGCATTATGCGTATAATTTTATCAACAAGGTAAATATTGAAAAAGGACAGAATATCCTCGTTAACGGTGCCACCGGTGCGATCGGTTCTGCGGCCGTGCAACTCCTAAAAAATCTCGAGGTTAATGTCACCGCAGTATGCACGACGAAAAATATCGAACTAGTAAAATCGTTAGGTGCAAATAAAGTAATCGATTACACAAAAGAAGATTTTACAGAAGACGATCAAAAATATAGTTATGTTTTTGATACTGTCGGAAAGAGCTCATTTTTCAAATGCAGGAAATTACTCAAACCGGGTGGCATATATATTTCGTCCGACCTTGGCTATATGTCTCAAAATTTGTTCTTGCCATTAATAACGCCGATTATAAAGCCACTGTTTGGTAACAGGAAAACCATATTTCCAGTACCTGTTGATATCAAAGGAAGTTTGTTGTTAGTTAAAAAGCTTATAGAACAGGGTAGGTTCAAAGCGGTGATTGATAGATCTTTTCCGCTGGAAGAAATTGTCGATGCGTATCAGTATGTTGAAACAGGGAAAAAAACAGGGAACGTCATTATTACTATCAATAACGATAATTGAAGACTAAGGCTTCAACGGGACGGGGTAGTGCTTGACCCGGTTACCAATATCGAACGCGGCCAATATCCAGGTGAATAAAGTTGGAATTAGCATAATAACCTACTCCGCCACCTTTTAGTGAGGCGGCAGCTTTGTGTAACCTGTTGCTATCAAAACCTGGTAGACGAATATCGATGGCTTTTCCCTGCATGTGATAACTGCGCTTGGCAACTCCCGAACTGTGTTTGTTTAGCATGTTGTTGGTTGCGGGCGAACGGTAACCCGATATCACATGAAACTCACCTTCGTGTTCAACTTTCTGTTGCAGCTGGTGTAATAGATCGAGTAGCTTCGGATCAATCGGGTTTGCGATGCCTGCCCTGTGATCTCTGAGTATCCAGTTTATTTCTTCGATGCCATCATCAAGGTATCGTCCATCAGACCAGAAGGTGGCGGATAGCTTTTCGCCGGTATGGGTATTGTAGAGGGACAGTTCACGGTCTCGTGCAGGTGTCGCTGATGCGATCACTTTGGGTGCTGTTAAGGTGATCGCGGCACCGGCGATGGAAGTCAGGAAACCTCTGCGGGAAAGCAGGATACTACTGTTTTTTTGATGTTTTTCAGGCATAACGAATAATACTAATTTTTTAAAGAATAACCACAATATAGGGTATTTTTTCGGATTTTAAAGGTATTGCCTAGAATTTTGTAAAAAATGCAGCCGCTTATATGTGGCTGCAATGTTATCTGCCGAACACTCTATTTAGCTGGCTATCGCGGTTATAGATATCATGCCTGAAGTTCATATTGCCATCTTGATCTGCCCATGCGGTCCAGTACACCAGGTAGATAGGTGCTGAAATCGGTAAGTGTATACTCTGGTTGTTACCCAGATGGATATTTGCGAGTATCTCTTCCTCCATCTGCTGGATACCATCATTTAATAAATAGGCGGCCAGTCGAACCGGGTCTTTTACCCTGATGCAGCCCGAGCTGAAGGCACGAACCGTGCGCTCGAACAGGTGCTTGTCTGGTGTACCATGCAGGTATATCTCATACGGATTGGAGAAAAGAAACTTGACCCTGCCGAGGGCATTTTTAGGTCCTGGCTCCTGGCGTAACCAGTAAGGGAAGTGGTCTTTGTCCAGCTTGCTCCACTCCACTGTTCGCGGATCTATCTCCTGGGCATTTTTCCAGCCTCTATAAAGCTTGATGGATTTTCTTGCAAAGAAGGACGGATCTTGAATCTGCCGCGGGACGTAATCTTCCACGGCCATATTCGTCGGAATGGTCCAGTATGGGTTGTACTCCATGGTGCTGATAAGGCCAGAAAAACTGGGCGTAGATCGGTAGGATTTACCGATGATAACAGGCATGGTCAGCAGCGTTATGTCATCATCCACGATGTAGAGCTCAAAACCTGTCATGTTAACCATCAGGTATCGTCTGCCCAGTTCGCGTGGCAGCCAGCGCCAGCGCTCCATGTTGATGCGAACCTGTCTGACTCTTTCACTTACCGGGATATTCAGCGTCCTACGTGTTTGTGGCCCAGCTCGACCATCTGCCTTCAGGCCATGTCTCAACTGGTAACGTTTAACTGCTTCTTCCAATCCACGGTCAAATATCGAAATATCATGTAATGCACCCTCGGCAAGGTCGTGTGTGATTTCCAGGCGCTGCCTTAATTGTACGACCTGCTCGTGTTGCATGCCGGGTTCGAGTGTCGGGCCGCGTTTGAGCTTTTCCCAACCGCCTTGCTGTTCGAGGTCACGAAAACGCCGTAGTCCCTTTTTTAACAACTGGTAACCGGAATGCCGGGGAGGTAATGATTCCAGTAATTGCGTGATGGATTTTTTTCTGGCTACATCTGCAAACAGGCTATAGCTATCCAGGGGACTATTCTGGATATGCCAGTCGGTATCTATGTCGCCTGGCTTGTACCTGCCTGAGTACACGTCATTGCTGTAACGATATAGGGCTGCTGATAACAACAGGTCGAGTTGCATCGAATCCCTCGGTGCTTTTGAGTCCCAGTACTTCATGATTTTTTTAAGGTGGTAATCAGCGGGTTCAAGACCTTCATCCTCAGCATGGATGATGATGTGCAATAAGTCATAAGCACGGTCTAACCGCCCTTTCGCATTTGACCACAGGGGGATGTGTTTGCGCTCTCGATAAAAGTCAACGACTGCTGGTTCATCGAGTTCCTGCAACTGTTGAGGATTACTTTTTAGTAACTGTTCCAGGTAGAGTGACGACTGTGTTAGCCATGAGGCATTAGCCTGTGTGCTGGAACAAAGCAACAGGAAAAATACTTTCACGATATAGAAAAAATTTATAGTGGGCGGTGTCATGAGTTATAACGTAAATAAAATACCGGGCGTCCTCGAGAACAATAATCAACGATAAACGACTGGCTGAATAACTATAGCGCAGCTGGCGGTTGCAAACAAAGTTAATGAATAGACGTGATAAGGAGCCTGTTTGTTATAATGATCTTGTTATCAGATGTGTGAATTTAACGGTGAGATAATACTGTCCGGGGCACCTGGATCGCGCCGGGTTCTATCGTGAAGAGAGGGTTTTGATATAGCCGCAACGTGAATATATGGTGTACACTTGGAATGAAATAATATTAACCATGGGAGATTGTTATGGGTTTCAAAAAAGTCGGGATGTTATTAGTTTTTTTGGCCGGTTCTTTGCTCGCTATACCTACGGCTGTTATCGCCGGTGCTGATAGTGGTTTCTATCTTGGTGCTGGTGTTGGTGACGCCTCGGTAAAAGATAGTGATTTCGATGCAAGTGATTCGGCATACAAACTATTCGGTGGCTATAATATCGGTTTTATTCCCCTTGTCGATTTTGCTGTAGAAGCTTCTTATGTTGATTTCGGTAAACCCAGTACATCCGCTGGCAGTGTCGAAGTCACCGGTTTAAATGCTTTTGGTTTAGCTGGTCTTAGTTTCGGGCCTTTTGGCGTTTTTGCCAAGGCTGGTGTGCTGAGCTGGGATGCAGACTCTACTTTTGGAACTACGAGTACCAGTGAATCGGGGTCGGACCCCGCTTATGGTTTAGGCGCAAGGTTTGCGATTGGTTCTTTCTCGGTGCGTGCAGAATACGAAGTGTATGATCTTGATGGTACCGACCTAGATATGGTATCAATCAGCGGTGTATTTACATTTTAACAATTTTGCTGTTTAGTCTTTTATGAAAACGGCTCCGAAAGGAGCCGTTTTCATAATGTGATAGATGATCGATTATTGTTGATGAGTGCGGGCGCTAGTTACAGGTGATCCTTTCATTTAACATCAGCCAGTTTTTTCGCTGTTGTAAAAAATTCGTTCTCAGCATCTCAACTTTACCCTTCAGCTCATCGAGGTCATAGTTTTCCAGTACCGAGTTTTTGCTCGCTTCTAACCATTGTTTTTTTGCCTGAGAGAATTCGTTTATTCTATGAAGCAGGTTTTCATATTCCTGTTGCAGGCGAAGCATCAATGCATCAGCCTGGGGTAGTTGGGCCAGTTTTCGAGACGTGGTGAGAAGCAACATCTGCGCGCGACAGGCTTCGATTCTCTCACTCGGTGTTCGGTAGAGGTTTTTTGCGAGGCCGAACCATGCCATGCTGCGGATCAGCCATTTCGTGGGATCAAACTGCCACCAGCGAATGCCATTACGGTAGTCACGTTGAAAACTGTGGTGATAGTTATGATAACCCTCGCCCATCGTCAGGAAGGCCAGGACACCGTTATCGCGTGAGGAGTTACTGTCTGTATATGGCTGCCTGCCCCAGATATGTGCCAGTGAATTGATGAAAAAGGTCAGGTGGTGTGAGATGGCAAGACGAGCTACACCAGCGAGCAGGAGCATGCCCAGTACATCGCCATGCCACAGGCCAAGTAATATCGGGATGCCAAAGTTAAGTCCTAACACCAGTGGCATGTAATAGCGATGCTGCCACATGACGATCGGGTCATTCTTCAGGTCACGGCAGTTTTTGTACTGTGAATCATGGTCACTGTCGTAATCCCGCAGCATCCAGCCAATATGGGAATACCAGAATCCACGCCCGGCAGAGTAGGGGTCTTTCTGATTATCGTCTACGTGTCGATGATGTCGGCGATGATCGGATGCCCAGTGCAAAATACTGTTCTGGGTGGCGAAGGTACCACCTATTGCAAGGATCAGTCTGAGCAGCCAGTGTGCCTCATAGGCTCGATGCGACCACAGTCTGTGATAACCGGCGGTGATGGATATCTCGCAAAATGCGATGCCGATGATCATGGCGGCTATCTGCCAGCCATCGAAACCATGGATAAAAGCGTAGGCAGGTACGCCGATAAGGGTGATCAGGCCGGTGAGGGTAAAGACGGTGATATTCAGCCAGAGGGGTTTGGGTTTTTTCATTAAGTAAGTTCCGGTATTCATTTATAGCGTACAAGTGTACGCTCAAATAGTTAGCCTGTACAGGATTTGTACGTAAAATAATAATAAAATAAATACGAGTGTTAGTTAAATTGCTAGTATGTGATAAGGTTTTGGCCTGACCAGAGAGTAGATATGACAGTTAATCGAGCCCAGCAAAAAGAAAAAACCCGTCGTTTGATCATCGATGCGGCTTTTCGTCTGCTCAGCAAGGAGCGCAGTTATTCCAGTTTGAGCCTGCGCGAAGTGACTCGTGAAGCGGGCATTGCACCCAACTCGTTCTACCGACATTTTGAAGATATGGAGGAGCTGGGTCTGACACTGGTCGATGAAGGCGGTGTTGCTTTACGGCAGTTAATGCGAAAAGCGCGACAGCGTATACGTGATGAGGGTAGCGTGATAAGCGCCTCGGTAGAAACCTTCATGGAATTCATCCATAGCAGTCCGCAGGTTTTTTATCTGCTGTTGCGGGAGCGCTCAGGTACGTCGCTGGCTTTCCGTAAAGCAGTATCGCGCGAGTTGCAGTATTTTATCGTTGAGCTGGCTGATTATATTCAGCAAACCCAGGGTTATCCGGCTGCCGATGCAAAGATTCAGGCGGAAGCGATGGTGATCCTGGTATTCAACGCCGGTGCTGATGCACTCGATTGCAAACCGGCCGAGCTCAAACAGCTGACCGATAAGGCGGTCACCCAGTTACGTTATATAGCGCGCGGTGCGGATGAGTTTTTGAAAGGGCGTCGATCTGAGCCTAATAAATCTAATTCTCGTTCAGAAAATAAACAAATGTAAATTAAAAGGGGACAATTAAAAGGGGACTGATCTATTTATAGAACAGTCCCCTCTGAACATCGTAGTAGAATGTAATACGTCAGGATCTTTGTTAAGGCATACGTCGTGTATGTGATTGGCGCAGGAGCTGGCGAATCTGCTCATGTAACGCGAAAATCTGTTCCTGCATTTCCTGTACCTGCTTCCTGGTCTCTACCTGGTTCTGTCTTAGACGTAGAATTTCTTCTCTTTGTGCTTCAGCTGCTTTTGCCATATCAAGTCGATGAGCGGCCATCTTCGCCTGATTTTGCTGTTGCCTCAGTTGTCTTTCTTTCTGGTGTGCCTGGCGACGTAGTTGCATCATCTCTTGGTTATTGCTCTGCTGTTCCGGTACTTGTCTGGTGAACTGTTCGTCTATTTTTTCACTCTCCAGTGGCATGTCCTGGCCGGGTGTGTTGAGAGAAGATGTGCCTGTTCTTTCGTTTGACGTGGCTTCAGAAGGTATCTGATTATCAACTGCTGCTGTGGCTATAGCGCCTGGAGTATTCTCCTGAGAGTCTGCCGATACGGTCCGGTTGCTGCGTTCTTCATTGAATTTATAAATAGTCAGGGCAATAAGAACGACGACAGCCATAAGTAAGATAATCGATGTTGAAGATTTTTTTTTCGCTTTGCCGGTATTAGATGACGCAGTTTTACTGCTGCTTTTTTTGTATGGCGCAATAGCAGCGGCGTCTGTTTTGGTTTTGACCCCAGCTTTCGGTTCGGCTTTTGCTTTGGCCTTAGGTTTGGCTTTGGCTTTTGGCTTGGCCTTTGCCTTAGGCTTGGCTTTCGGTTTGGCTTCAGCCTTTGCTTCGCTGCTCGATTCTGGTTTGGCTGTATCTTCTGTTTCGGTATTATCTTCTTTATCAGGCATTGTATTCTCCCGGATAGCTTATGTTCGTATGATTAATGTTAGATTATTTCATTTAATTATTCGACCATCATACTCTCGGAATGATTCAATTCATTGATTTGAATCATTATTCGATATTGCTTAAATGGCCTGTATCAATGCCTGATCGGTAGCTGAATATGTATGGTAGTGCCCAGGTTAATATCGGATGTCACTGCCATATGGCCCTGATGCTGTTCGGTCACGATGTAATACGAGAAAGACAGGCGTTGACCGGCATCAAGGTCTTCTGCTGCCGATTCATCGGTGAAAAAAGGCTCAAACAGGTGCATCTGCTCTTCAGCGGTCAGTCCGAGACCGTTGTGCTGGATCTTTATCCACAGGGTGTCATAGTTCTCAGACAGGATGATCTTGATTGTCGGCTCGAATCCCTCGCTGTCTTTCTTCTGCGCCAATGCATGACAGGCATGGCGAAAAAGGCTGAGGAAGACCTGTTTTAATTCCGTGATATAGCATGGGAGTAGTGGCAGGTTGTTTTCGAATTTACGTTCGATTTTGATCTGATTGAAAGGCAGGTCGCCCGAGACGGAAACGACTTCATTGGCAAGAATAATGGTGTTTTCCATGACATCAACGATATCAGCCATCTGTTTTATGCCGTTACGGCTGCGGGCAAAAGCCAGCAGATTACTGATAATGGCTGATACCTGTTCGCCCTTGGTCGACATGTCGGTGATTATTTCATCGAGATTTACGGACTGCTCATGCTCGGTGTCCTGCTGCGGTTTGATGACACTGCGATCGCTGATGATCTTCTGAAAATCCCTGAGATCCGCCATGAAAGCCTGTAACGGCAGGTTGATGTCGTGTGCCATGGTCGAGGCAAGTTCCCCCATAAATGACATCTTGTCCGTATGGATCAACATGTTTTCAGCAGCGGTCTGCTTGGTTACGTCATCGACAAGGACGACAACACCTGCTTCCTCTCCCTGTAACGGGTATATAGTAATGTCGTAATGATAGAGACTGCGCAGACTCTGTTTCAGATGAATGATCTTGTTCTGTTCGATCGATTTTTGTACCTGGTCAGGAATAACAGTCATCTGTGGATAGGATTCCAGCAGTGTTTTACCCAGTGCATCTTCCGATGAGACGCCTGATACTACTTCTATCTGCTTGTTCCAGTGTGTTACGCAGCCATTTTTATCCAGCCCCACAAGCATCAACGGCATCGAGGTTAAGATATCATTGATATATGATCTGGACGAGCGCAACTGATCGGCAGTGATGACGTGTTGCGAGATCTCTTTTTCCAGCAGCTGATTGCTCTCCTGTAACAGTTTGTTTGACTGGTCCAGTGTCGCGGTACGCTCCTGTACCCGCACCTCTAGTTGATTGCGAATTGTGGTTAACTCACGGTTCGCATGGCGTAGTCTGCGCCGTGCTATCAGCAGATAGACGGTCACGACGGTTAACAGGATCAACAGGGTGGAGCCGGTATAATTAGCCAGGTGCTGCCAGTTCCTGTTACCGTGTTCATCTTTGAAAATATCGGTAATCGCGAGCGCAGCAGGGCTCTGCAGGGCCAGAATCACCAACAACAATGTATTTTTCATAACTAGATATAACCCAGAAAAGCGGTATATCACTATACCATGACCCGTAGCTTGAGAAAAAAAGAAAAAGGTTTAATGAGTCGGTCATTTTCAATTAACGGGATTATTTCTACCGGTAAGCTTTTAGTTACAAACGAGAGCAGGCTCGATAAAATGTCCCTGATATCTCATACAAGAGCAGGCATAATCAGCTAGTGGCAATCTCTAAATTCGACAAGCAGTTACAGATCGAACAGATACGTTATATGGAAGCGGAGGCCCCGCTTGTCTGTGAGGGTGAGGCAGAACTTCCTGATCACTCTGAGCATGGGGGTTTTGAAGACCGTCTATGGCAACGAGCAAGCTGCCTCGTTCAGCAGCATGATCTTTCTGCATTGCTGGGCCGCGCGGCAAGATTGTCACGTTATGTCAAAACTTTTGCCCTGATACTTGCCGTCCTGTTAGGTGCGCTGGGTATCATATATGCCATCACTGACAGCCATACCATCAACATCTACTGGTTACTGCTGGTGCTGCTCGGTTTCAACATCATCTCTATGTTGTTATGGCTGACAGGTATCAGTCTGAATATCGAAGGCCTGACCTCCGGTGTGTTAGCCAGGCTAACGAGCTGGTTACCAGGCCACCTCGAAAGCAAAAGCCAGGTTAGAGAAAGCCAGGATAGAAAAAAACTCGGCATGCAGGCCGACCGTGCGTGGCTGGCCTGCAATTTTTCAGGTCCAGTGGGTAAGTGGCAGTTTAGTAAGCTGACGCACCAATTATGGCTGGCATATCTTTTTGCCGGGCTGTTCTTCTTAGTGCTGTTATTAATGGTTCGTCAGTATGACTTTGTCTGGGGTACAACGTTGTTGTCTGATACCGTATTCGTAACACTGACAGAAGTTTTAAGTGTGCCGCTGGATATGCTGGGTTTTGCTACGCCTTCGCCAGATCAGGTTCAGGCTACCCGGGTCGGGCCGCTGCAGGCAAGTGCTGCACTGGCATCAAGTGCTGAACTTCGTTATCTCTGGGCGCAGTTCCTGTTAGGTTCATTACTGTGTTTTGGTATCGTGCCCAGAGTACTGCTCTGGTCCTGGTCAGCGATGATGTGTCGTCGTGCCCGTCGTCTTTTTGCGCTCGATTACTACCTGCCTTATTACATCAGTTTACGCCAGCGCCTGATGCCATTGGCGAGTCACGGCCAGGTGATCGATGCTGATGCAGTGCCGGCTATTATCTATCGACCCTCTGCGGTAAGACCAGTACAGCATACGCTGCCTGCCGAGACGCAATGGGTCGCCGTTGAGCTCGGTGATGATATGAGCTGGCCACTGGCGTCTATTGATGCAAGCAATGATCTGGGACAGGTCGTTGATCGTGCGTCGCTTGGTAGTATCCTGCAGCGACTGCAGGATAATCAATGCCCGGTGATCGCTGTGGTGGTGTCTTCTGTTCGCGCACCCGATCGCGGCGTGCAGCGTACCATCGCCAGCCTGATGTCTGGAGGTGAACAACGCTGGTTGGTGTTATTACAAAAACAAGAAGATGAATCGATCACGAACACGCGACTGTCGGCCTGGTATCGTCTGGCCGAGGCCTGTGATGTGCCTGCTGATCACGTTATCAGTCTGAGCCAGGCTTAGGGTGTATCAGCAATGAAACATGACGATACTTTCTCACTGATAAATGTTGCTGTGGTTGGTCATAGTAATGCCGGTAAAACATCGTTACTACGGACGCTGCTGCGTGATGACCAATTTGGTGATATCGATGAAGCGGCTGGTACTACGCGTTACGTAGAAAAGTCGGTGATACTGGCCGGTGATGATGAGGTATTGAATCTATTTGATACTCCCGGGTTCGAGGATTCCAGTGCTCTGTTGCAGGCGCTTGAGGCGCTGGCAAAAACGCTTGACACCAGGTTGCCTGCAGATCTTTTGCGTGCGTTCATAGCGCGGGCAGAAGACTATCCGGATTTCGAACAGGAGATAAAGGTACTGCGGCAATCGCTCAATAGCGACGTGCTGCTCTACATCATCGATGTACGTGAACCCCTGCTGGGGAAATACAGCGATGAAGTCGAAATATTGAGCATGGCCGGTAAACCTATCCTTCCGGTGTTTAATTTTATCGCTGGTAATAGCGAAGCGCTGATACGCTGGCGTGAACAGATGGCGCAGTTCAACCTGCATGCGGCACTGGAATTTGATACCGTGGCATTTGAATTCGAGGCTGAGAGGCGGCTCTACCAAAAACTGCAGAGCCTGCTCGAGCAGCATTACGATATTCTGCAGAGGCTGATCGACTATCGGCAGGAAGTATGGGATAACCTGAATCAGGCTGCTGCGAGACGTATCTTTCAATTGATCGCGGTGGTTGCCTGTTATCGTCGTGAAGTGTCTGGAAAAGGTAGTATCTCTGCTGATGAGGTGTCATCGATGCAGGATTTCGTTCGTGATGCTGAACAACGGGTGCTGCGAGATCTGCTGACGATATTTTCTTTTACTCAGCTAGATGTCGATATGCAGCAGTTACCTGTCCGCGACGGGCAATGGGAACTGGATCTGTTTTCTCCTGGCATGTTGAAAGATTTCGGCTTGAATGCAGGCGCGACTGCATTGAAGGGCGCAGCAGCCGGTGCCGGTATCGACCTGATGGTGGGTGGTATGAGTCTCGGTGCCGCGACGATGCTGGGTGCGGCACTGGGTGCTGGGTGGGCGACGGTACGGCGTTACCAGCAAGAGTTAAAAGCTGTCTTGCGGGGGCACAGGTGGTTGTGTGTCGATGATAATGCGGTAAGCCTGTTGTTCCTGAGAAATCGTAAACTACTGCATGCCCTGACGCAGCGTGGGCATGCGGCGCAGAACAGGCTCCAGCTATCAAACGAGGTGGAACATACATTGCCTAAGCGATGGTATAAAGTGGTGAACGTTCTGCGACAGCACCCGGAGTGGCAACAGGTACCGTCTTCCGACGAAGAATACATACGGTTACAGACTGAAGTTACAGACTGGCTTGTCAGTGATGATGACGATGCTTAGGCGAAATATCGTCGGACCTTCGTTCGCAACTTGTACTGATAAATTGTCTTGTCTCATCGAAGCGATGTTTAATTACATCTTTCGAATATTGAATAGGTTTATAATGTTCTCTTCCGAGGTTGCATCTTCTTACTATTAATCCTGCATGAATAATCAACAAACCAATAACCCGCTTCATGGAAAAACGCTTGAGCATATCGTGAATAGCCTGGTCGAACATTTTGGTTGGGATGAACTAGGTGATCGTATCAATATCCGTTGCTTTAAAAATGAGCCATCGGTAAAGTCCAGTCTTAATTTTTTACGTAAGACACCGTGGGCGAGAGAGATGGTTGAGAAACTGTATCTTTCCATACAGAAGGATGATCAACAATGACATATTTACAATGCGTTGCTATACAGTGTCTGTATTATGCACACGCACAAACAAAGCGGAAGCTTAAATGATAACGATTGGCCAGTCTCACGAACTAGAAGTGGTAAAAGCTGTTGATTTCGGTTTTTACCTGGACGCGGAAAATTTAGGTGAGATATTGTTGCCAACTAAATTTGCGCATGCTGATCTGGTAGAGGGTGATACTGTCGATGTATTCCTGTACCTGGATTCAGAAGACCGACCGGTGGCGACGACGCAGGAACCCAAAGCCAGGGTGGGTGAGTTTGCCTATCTGAAAGTGGTGGATGTCACAAATGTTGGTGCCTTTCTGGATTGGGGGCTTGATAAAGACATACTGGTGCCTTTTGCAGAACAGCATAGGCCGATGGAAGTCGGTCGCTGTTACCTTGTGTACTTGTATATCGGAGATATCGACGGACGTATTATTGCGTCATCCAAGATCGACAAGTTTCTCGATGATGAAAGACCGCATGATTTTAAAAGGCAGCAGTCGGTCGATCTCATCATCGCCAATAGTACCGACCTGGGTTACAAAGCGATCATCAATAATAGTCACTGGGGAGTACTTTATAATAATGATGTGTTTGAGCGTCTGAGTTTTGGTCAGCGAAAAAAGGGCTTTATCAAGAACGTCCGACCGGATGGGAAGATTGATCTCAGTCTACAGGGTGGCCAGGAGACCCGTGATAAACATGCCATGATCATCTTGAGATATCTGCAAAAACAGCATGGTTTTGCACCTGTGCATGATAAGTCTGATCCGCAATTGATATCTGATCTATTTGGAATGAGTAAAGGTGCTTTTAAGAAAACGATTGGCGGACTGTATAAACAGAGAGTGATCAGTATAGATAAAGATGGTATCCGCCTGCTTTAAAAGGGCGGGCTGAAAATATTCCTGGCCGCATAAAAAAGGGCAAGACCTTGCGGTCTTGCCCTTTTGCCTCTCAGCCCCTTAAGGGTGGGAGTGTGGCCTGCATCTTATTTCATGCAGGCCAATAGCGATCTATAAATTAAAGCGCTACGATGTTCTCTGCTTGAGGACCTTTCTGGCCTTCAGTTACAGTGAATTCAACTCTCTGACCTTCAGCCAGGGTTTTAAAGCCTGAGCTTGAGATAGCGCTGAAGTGTGCAAAAACATCTGGTCCAGATTCTTGCTCGATAAAGCCAAAACCTTTAGATTCGTTGAACCATTTTACGGTGCCTGTTGTAGTAGACATAAGTTATTTCCTATTAATTAAATTTAAGTATGGGCCTGATCAAAATGATCATGAGGCCATTTGGCTAGAAGGTGTTGTGTTTAAATATGAAGAACAGGACGAGGAACTAATGATGTGACATCGAAATGGTGTTGCATAGATATATGTAGTACTTTCAAGCTGAGAGGAGTATACACAGTCTGGCGAGATATAGCAATAAAAGAATCGTAACGTGATATGACCTGCTTAAAGTGATGAGCTTAATTAATGAAGCCGGAGCAACTTTCACGTAACTGTCAGCGTCGATAGTCATGGTTTTGATTGATTATCAGGACGAACATCTGCTCGCTTTTATCATTTGTAAGAGGTTTGGCCACAAATCCATTTTTTTCCAGTACACGCTTCGACGCAGTATTGTCACTCTCGACACCACCTGTAACTGACGATATAGCATTTTTTTTACACCATTCTACAAATCCACCGATAAGCTCACTCGCAAGTCCTTTTCCCCAGGCTGTTTCAGCAAGTAAGTAACCAAGGCGTATATCTCTACCATCAGCACTGTTGAATAGTATGATAAAACCTATAGCTGTTCGAGTTGATTTTTCAATTACCAGTAGTGTTGTTGCTTCATCATCACGTTCCTCAATCCAGCTGCTCGCACGCTCAGATGTGTAGTTGCCTTGCCATGCGGGTGGTAATGACTGAGTGACCTTAGGCGTAAGAATGTTTTTAACGACAACGGCTAACTCTTCCTGGTTCCAGTCGTCAGGGGAGGTAGAGCGCCACTCGCACACGAGGAGTCTTTCGGTAGAATACCTGTATTCCTTGTTATGCAAATGTATTCCCCTTTTTATCAGCTTAACTTTTATTATTCAGCATTGTGAAAAATATATGTTTTGGAATTAGATGTTCTTTTGTTTCAATATGAGAAGTGATGTAACTTATCGGCAGGTAATAGTGGCTGCCTTTCGATGCATCGGGGCAGCCAAACCGATGTGGTGTTCGTTGGATAACACCAAAGATCATCAACCGGATTATTTGCGGACACATCCGGCAAGTGTGCATGAAAGGATTTCCCCCACCGCAAATTATTTTACCTACGTCTAAGAATGACGTTGTTTCTTCGGTTTTATTCAAAAAAAATGAAAAGTTCTGTCTGCTTGAAGTTTTGTGAGGATGCTCGAATCTAAAAAACGTTTTTCATTAATCACATGCTGCCGGCAAGATGGACTTATCGAGATCGGTTTTGTTCTCACCTACTGCCTCCATTCCAGTGACCGGCGTGTCCTCACCACAGAGCCATGAGATCGGGCTCGTCGGACTTCCCGTGACGATGGCCGGACGTAAGGTGAGTATTTTCCCCCGCAGCGGTTTTGATATCTTGTTACCTAGTGTGATGTGTATGGCACCGTCTTCTATCTCCATCCGGGTTATTTTGTTAGCGATCAAAAATTCTGGCTCAGGTATGCCGGCTTCTGCGTTATCTGAGGGGAATGATATGTTGTGGTTGTAGTAGGCTGTGACATCATCACGGATCGTATCGGACATGCGCAGAGCATCAGCTACCTCGCTACGTTGTCGGCTGATAATAAGTGATGGCATGGTAATGGTGGCAAGGATACCGATTATGGCAATGGCGACCATCAGCTCTATCAGGGTGAAGCCCCGGTATCCTGTGAGGTGGTGTTTTTTCGAGACAGTAGTAATTTTTGGTATATTCATTCGTGATCTCAAAATTATTTATCACTTTACATTAAAACAGGACAATAATGACAATCGTCTCCACTATCTGCGAGTATAGTTTTTTAGCGGTCAAATATTAGTGACTTAGAGGGTTTTAATTGTAAGATTTATTACATGGTCGATACTCCGAGAAAATTCGATACGGCAATCTGGAAAATTGTTTCTAATATCGCCAGCGGCCGTGTTATGGGCTATGGCGAGGTTGCACGTGCGGCCGGTTATCCACGTCATGCGCGCATGGTGAGCAAGGCGATGAGCCGATCTTCTGAGCCGCTGCCATGGTACCGGGTTGTACGGTCTGATCGTACGCTCGCCTTCGAAGCAGGTAGTGATGCTTATAACAGGCAGCGTGGCCTGCTGGAAAAAGAGGGGGTGCAGTTTATTGATGGAAAAGCTGTGCCTGTAGATTCAGGCGATGAAAAGGATCTGGATGAACTGCTATGGGGGCCTGAATAGTAGGCCCGGATCGACTTTGTAAGCTGTCAGATATAGACCTTGCAATACATCAGTATTAATTGCGATACTATTTCTCCCGTTCGACAGACACTAATTAATTAAATGGTAATACTATGAAACTTGAATCGATAGCCTTACATCACGGATATGAATCAGAAGCGACAACCAAAGCTGCTGCGGTGCCAATCTACCAGACGACTTCTTACACTTTTGATAACACGCAACATGGTGCCGATCTGTTTGATCTAAAAGTACCGGGTAATATCTATACGCGCATCATGAATCCGACGACAGCGGTGCTCGAGCAGCGACTCGCTGAGATGGAAGGTGGTATCGGTGGTCTTGTCGTTGCTTCTGGTATGGCTGCGATCACATATGCCATCCAATGTATCAGTGACGTCGGTTGTAACATCGTAAGTACCAGCCAGTTGTATGGAGGTACCTATAACCTGTTTGCGCATACATTACCGAAACAGGGTGTCGATGTCCGTATGGTCTCATTCGATGATTTTGAAGGTTTCGAGAATGCTATCGATGAAAACACGCGTGCAATTTTCTGTGAATCCATCGGTAACCCTGCTGGCAACGTCGTGGATATCGAAAAACTGGCTGAGATCGCACATAAGCATGGTGTTCCCCTGATGGTGGACAATACGGTTGCCACACCTTTCCTGTGCCGTCCTATTGATTTAGGTGCAGATATCGTTATCCATTCGTTAACCAAGTATATAGGCGGTCACGGTACTTCCATCGGCGGCATCATCATCGACTCTGGCAAGTTTGACTGGGTAGCTAATAAGGCGAGATTCCCTATGCTTAATGAGCCTGATCCGTCATACCATGGCGTGGTCTATACCGAGGCGCTTGGTCCGGCTGCCTATATCGGCCGTTGCCGTGTTGTGCCATTACGCAATACTGGTGCAGCAATTTCTCCTCAGAATTCGTTTTTGATCCTGCAGGGACTCGAGACGCTGGGTCTGCGTATGGAGCGCCATTGTGAGAACGCAGAAAAACTTGCAGATTACCTGAGAGCTCACGACAAAGTTGAATGGGTGAACTATGCAGCCCTCAGTGATAGCCCTCATAAAGCAGCCTGCGAAAAGATCACGGGCGGTAAAGCATCTGGTATTTTAAGCTTTGGTATCGTCGGTGGTTCTGCCGCGGGTGCGCAATTTATCGATGCCTTGCAGATGATATTACGACTGGTCAATATCGGGGACGCGAAGTCACTGGCCTGTCACCCGGCTTCGACGACACATCGCCAGTTAAATGAAGAAGAGCTTGCTGCAGCGGGTGTCAGTGCTGACCTGGTACGTATATCTGTCGGTATCGAAAATATTGATGATATTATCGCTGACGTCAGCCAGGCGCTCGATGCTGTTAGTTAAACGCAGCATGTGTTTTCAGATAGTATGATAAGCGGCCAGTTCTCATCGACTGGCCATTTTTCATCTGGCCTGTGTGCTTTCGGGACGTTTTAGAATGATGTCTTGCTACAGTCTTTATCCATCTTGCTTGCTCGTTTTATTGCTGTCGCCATCTGGACTTGTTGCCGGGCCGTTGTTCGATGCGCATCTTCACTATAGTGCTGCCGATGCAAAGATCCTGAGTCCGAAAGCGGTTATTGAACGGCTGGATCGAAACGGTATGCGTCATGCAGTCGTTACCAGCACGCCAGCTTCTCATGCGGCCGATCTTTACCGATATGCGCCGGATCGGATCGTTCCATTGTTGGGGTTGTACCGTAGTCACGATGATAAGGCTTCATGGTCTGATGATCTATCCTTGCCTTCCTATGTGGAAACCGAGCTCAAGCAGGGTGACTGGCGTGGCGTCGGTGAATTACATATTTTTGCGAAGCATCGTCATAGCCCGGTATTCAGGCGTATCGTAGAGACTGTCTCTTCGCGACAGTTACCGATGTTGATCCATGGCGACCCTGCGGTGATCGATACCATTTATGAAATCGCACCAGCAATACAGCTGATCTGGGCACATGCGGGCACCTTTCCTTATCCTGATCTGATCGCAGATTATATGCGGCGCTACCCGACACTGATCGTCGACCTGTCGGTGCGGGATGAACGGATCGCGCCGCAGGGTAGTCTGGATGATGCCTGGTACGAGCTGTTCGTGACTTACCCAAACCGTTTCGTGGTGGGGGTCGATACCTATAGCCCGTCTCGCTGGCAGGAATTCGATGGGGCAGTAGCACGTATTCGTAACTGGCTATCACAACTGCCAGATGATATCGCCACGCAGTTAGCTTATGGCAACGCTGCGCGACTGTATAATAAGTCGGAGTAGAAATCCTGAACTAATAATGATCCAGCATGCCAGGCTCATATGAATCTGTCGATGTATCTAAACCGGAGTCTTCCATCCTTTTCTCGAGGGTTCTGATCTTGCTATTTAATGTTCCCATTGTAATGGTGTTGTCATCGAGCTCATAAAGCTGTTTTGAGCCTTTATACATGTAATTCATGATGATCATGGCGTCGTGATCATTTTCTTCGATACGAGCTTCGATCTTTTTCTGCTTACGATGTATGCGATTTAGCTGTTGTTTTAAATCCCATACATAAACTACTTCGAACATGAATGGCTGGTGGCGTAGTTTGTTCAGTGTAAAAGCAACAGCGATTGCAGCAAGAACTACCCCCGCGAGGTTATGCCAGAAGTGATCTACATCGGGGGTGCTAAAAAGCTGGATGATCAGTGTTGAAGAACCAAGTGCGATAATTGCCAGTGCGGCAGCAATAGCCGCAAATACTATCCTGAGATGTTTTCTATATTTTGTCTTGTCTATTTCTATCAGCTGCATGTAAAGCACCAGTGTTAATTATTGGTTGTTAGGACGTTTTATTGATCAACCAGTTCCTGTAATTGTCGTACGACGTTTGGGTTGTCCCACTCCAGTGCGCCGAAATAAGCCAGTTTGATGATGCCATCTCTGCTGATAACAAACGTCGTGGGGAATGCGATGACCTTCCATTGTTTGACCGTGGTGCCATCCGGATCGAGCAGTACGGGGAAGTCAGCAGGTACCTGCTGTAAAAAAACCTGCACCTCTTTCTTGCTCTCACCGATATCGACGCTTAGCACTACCAGGTCATCTTCTGAAAAAGCCTGTTGTAATCGACCCAGTGAAGGGATCTCTTCAACACAGGGTGGGCACCATGTGGCCCAGAAGTTCAGTAAGACTACCTTGCCTCGATAGTCCTGTAGACGGTGGGTATTGCCATCGATATCTCTAAGTTCTAATGGGTGCGCTCGGGTATTGCCAGGGTAGGGCTGTAGTGATTCAGCGATACTTGAGACTTTCCATGGTTTATCTGTCGAGTGTTGTCCCTGCGCTTCTACTTCTGTTTTCGAGAGTAGCTGTGTGGCCCTTGCGATATGACCCGGCAATTTTTTTGCCATCTGTTTTTCGGCATCACTGGTCTGGGGCCTGGCATGGTAGCCATCACTTGCCTGTTCGATGATCTGGGTATAGACCTTGCTGCCACTATCAGACAATCTCGATACCAGGTTGTTTAGATACCAGTATTTGTTCGACTTTTTTGGCTGGATGATGAAGATCGGTAGCTGGGTGGTGTCGACCAGCGCTAAGTATTCCATCGCCGTTCCCGGTGCCGGCGTGTCGGCCTGGAAGCTGGGGTGGATCATTACGATGCCGCCGAAGCGTTCGCTGCCACCGGTTTCAGCTTGCCATCTGTTTAGTGCCAGTACCGAGAGTACGGCTGCGCGGCCTGTGCTGACGATGAATAATTTGCGATCATCTGTGGGCAGGCTTTTTTCGATGAGCGAGGTTATGTCATCCACAGGGATTTTTGTATAACTGCTACGTCCCGCTGGAATGAAGTAACTCTCATGTAATTCTGCCAGCCAGACTTCATGCCGGAGGTCAGCTAAAGCGCTCAGTATGCTGTAATGCTTCTGCTTCCTGATACCATATTCTGAAGGGATCCATAGTATCCTGTCGCCGTCGTTGCCGAATTTTGTAATACTTACTTCGGTGTCATCATTCAACTGCAGATCGAAATGTTGGGCTTCAGCATTATCTGCAAGACTGCTCTGTATACAGGTGATGAAGAATAGAAAAGTAAGTATGGCTGTTGAAAGCATGGGTCAATGTTGTCTGAAGATTTAGCGTTACGAGTACGGTATCAAAGTTTACGAACCTTAAATATTCTGCCCTTAATTTTACCTTCGGACAATACTTTAAGGCGTGAAGGGCGATGGTTTGTTCTATAGCAACAGAATAGACAGTATCAGATATATCAGATTAAAGGGAGCTGGCCCTTTTTATCTTGCTTTTTTGCAGCTTCATTATTATCAACTGCAGCCCACCTTTCACTTCATCCTTGTTAGACTGGTTATATTGTTTATTGATTAAAAATATAAAGGTTATCTAATGAGGAATATGTAAAAGCGACGGGGAGAGAGCTGATATGGTTTTATGAATCACACAGCTAAAATGTCTGGTCACCGGGTTCTATATTATTCATTGCCATACTGAATATGGCATAACGTTCGTTAAGGCCTGTATTGCTAGCAGGTTTAAAGGTTTCAACTTCGACATTCGACCAGTCGCCTGGTCTACCTGCTGCCAGCCAGGCAATACCGCGTGAGGTTGCTTCGGTGAGGTTCAAACGTTCTACCGGCAGGGTAGACAGGTCTGCCAGGCGCTGACACAAACCATCGAGCTGGGACAGACCACCGCAGACGCGCAGCCGGTTCAATGTCTGTTCGGAACGCATTATTTCCAGGTTGATACAGACCATAAATACTACACTTTCGATAACAGCAACGGCCTGTGCTGCAAGTTCTGCTTCAGTATCAGTGGTCGAGTTAGCAGGATAGATAAATTCAGACTCGATACTACTATTCCACCAGGGTGACCCGAGCCCACCAACAGCGTTAAAAAATAGCGGGGGCTGCTGTTTTCCATCAATGCCGATTTCGTTCAGCCATGCGGGTAACTGTTTCCACAGGTCATGCGCCGCATGTCTTTTTTCCAGCCATGTCAGTGCGCTGCCAGCACCATTGATGGTGGCTTCACGCGCATACTGTACATTGTCACCTGCAGAGCACGCGATGCTACTCAGCTGATATTTACTTACACGGTGATGAGGTAACAGGCTGAGTACAAATGCACCGCTGCCAAAGTTGACTAACACGGTATCGCCGGTGAAGACTCCGCTGCCAAAAATCGCCGCATTCTGGTCACCGCTTATAGCGGTAACTGGTATTTCGGTGCCTGCCAGTTTGCCGTGTGCCACTGAAGTGCTGTTCAATACGGGTATGCAGTCAGGTAATGTTTGCAACGGCACGTCGAATAGCTCGGCCAGGCGTGGCGACCAGGCAAGATCTTCGATGCTAAACAGCTGCGTACGCTGAGCATTTGTGTGGTCAACAATATAGGGGTGTTCTTCCAGGAGATGGAACAGTAGATAACTGATCAAAGGTGACAGTCGAAGCGTATCAGCCGTAATGGTTTGATCCCTGGTATCACTTGGCATCTGCTGCAGCAGATAGTTTAATTTACTGGCACCATAGTGTGCAGATAAGGGTAGACCAGAAATCTGCTTTATCTCGTCTTCGAATTCTTTCAGGTCTTCTAGCTGTTTTGAGCCGCGCGTGTCCTGCCAGCTCAGCACCGGGCTGACTGCGCTACCATCGTTATGCCAGGCCAGCACAGATGAGCGTTGTATGGCAATGCCGCATGCAATAATGTTTTTTTCGGCATTGGCCTCATGCAGCACTTTGGCAACGACATCCTTAACAGAGTTTACGATCTCGTTGGCATCTTGTTCGACATGTGTATTGCTAACTCGCCAGAGCTGTATGCTTTTGCAGTGCTCGCTAACCAGTAAGCCGGTTTCGTCGAACAGGCAAGCGCGACTGGCATGGGTGCCCTGATCGATGGCCAGGTAATATCTCAAAACTTAAATACTCGAATGTATAAGGTTTAAGTGTAACTCCTAAATGTTACGGAAGTCAGTTCCTGTTTGGGTATTTATCCAATCTTAAAGTTTGCGAACCCTGAACTTGCGTCCTTTGATCTTGCCTTCAGAGAGAATGGTTAAAGCCTGTTTGGCAATAGCGTGTTCGACGGCCACGTATGAGACGATATCGAAGATATCGATCTTGCCGATCTGTTTGCCGGGCAGGTTCGTGTTTTTGGTTAATGCACCTAATATATCGCCAGCGCGGACTTTGTTTTTACGGCCCGCGCTGATACGCAGTGTAACCATCGCTGGATTGAGTTTAAAGCTGTCCTGTGCCTTGAGTGATGATATTTCTTCGAAGTTGATCGCTTGCCCCTGATAATCTTCGATAGCATTGACTTTAGGTGTTTCAGATGCGGTGATCAGACTTAGAGCAAGGCCTGCATTTCCTGCACGACCGGTGCGCCCGATACGGTGGATATGTATCTCAGGATCGGGGGATAACTCATATATGATCACGGCGTCGAGATCCTTGATATCGAGTCCGCGTGCTGCAACATCGGTCGCTATCAGAATGGAGCTGCTCTTGTTGGCGAACTGTACCAGTGCTTCATCACGTTCTTTCTGTTCGAGATCTCCATGCAGCGCAAGCGCATGAAACCCCTGCTGTTTCAGTTCTTTTGCCAGTTCCTTACATTGTTCCTTGCGGTTGCAGAACACCACGCTGGACCGTGGCTGATAGTGCTCTAGTAGAGCAATCAGGGCTGCAGTTCTTTCGCCTCGCTGTATCTCAAAGAAGAGCTGTTTTATATTTGAATCATCATGCAGGCTCTCCACCTGGATGCTTTCAGGGCTTTTCTGGATGTTGTCACTGATGGTTTTTATCTCATCCGGGTAAGTCGCAGAGAACAATAATGTCTGTCTCTGTTCAGGCGTTTTCTCGATTATCTGCATGATGTCATCATAAAAACCCATGTCTAACATACGGTCGGCTTCATCCAGTACCAGTGTTTTTATACTGTCGAGTTTTAAAGTGTCCTTGTTCAGATGTTTTAAGATTCTTCCCGGTGTTCCGACCACGATGTGTGGCTGGTGTTCAAGTGATGCTAATTGAGGCCCTAACGGTGTGCCGCCGCAAAGAGTCAGTATTTTAGTGTTGGGGATAGCGCGTGCCAGCCGTCTGACTTCCTTGCTTACCTGGTCAGCGAGTTCCCGGGTAGGGCACAGTACCAGTGCTTGTGCCTGGTAAGTCTGTACGTCCAGGTGATGCAGCAGACCGATAGCAAAAGCGGCTGTTTTACCACTGCCGGTTTTGGCCTGTGCATGTACATCTTTGCCCTGTAATATTATGGGCAGGCTCTGTTGCTGGATCGGGGTCATCGACTGATAGTCCAGAGATACCAGGTTGGCTATGAATTCAGGCGATAATGGCAGTGATGAGAAGGCTGTTTCAGTCACGAGGGATTAGTCTTATTAGTGTGTAGGGTAGCGTTACATGATAGCAGGTTAGGCGCTGTCATGGTTTCGTGCTGAGGAATGTTAATCTTTTTTATCGGTTGCCCGGTCCTTTAGCCTGCGTTTGATCGAGGGGCTGTTCTTGTCCGGGTCGGAGAATGCAAAGCGACCATAGAGTACACATCCTTTCATGCCTGGATCACAGGGGATATTTTTCACCTTTGAGCAGAGCCCCTTGACCTCGTGCGGGCAGCCCCATGAGCCTGACATGATCGATACCTTTTTTAATGTAATAAACTGATGTTCAAAGTTACAAATAAAATCATATGCTGACAAGATATCATTGGATATATATTAGATCGAAATGAGAGCTATTATTATCTTTCCCACGTCCCGCAATTCCACCTGGTTCGCAACTGGATCCTGATACGGCCTGTTATGCAGAAGTTATATTTTTTAGCTCTATTGATAACTGTATTTTTATCGCAGGCTGGTATCGCAGCCGAGATCGATAGCGTGACCCCGAGGAAACTTAAACTTGATGATGGTCTCGCTATGATAAACGAGATTATTAATCAGCGTATGCAGGAGGGGATAAAAAACGCTAATGCATACCGGGAATATATCGAGGAGATCGATGAATATCTGGAAACAGACAATGCCTGTGACGAGGATGTTCTATATTCGGAATTAAGGAAGGCTATCTTTCAGTCTTATACTATAGCCTGGGGCCTAAAGGGGTATGAGTTAGACCTGCAGTTACGCAGCCTTCTCTCAAGGCAGAGCTACTCGCTGTCATTAAATGATTCCATCTATCGTGATATCGACTACCTGGAAGGTTTTTCACTGAAGCTTAAAGAGCTGAGTGATGTCGTTAATATCGACGGTCACCTGATCGGGCTGGACAAGATGGGTCACTTCTTTGCTGAAGGCTGGCAATATTTTGAGTTAACCCGATATGATGGACAGAGTATAGAGCAGGCGGTCGAGTGGGGGCGACAGCAGGAAGCGGGCAAATATGGCTATATCACAACAGGTATTTTTTCTTTCTCCGATCTTGCGGCAAACCTCAATGGCTGGCGATTCTGGAATAAGGTGCTGCTCGATGAGGGTGACCCTTTGAAAGGTGGTCTCGCTAATCTTTTTAACAGGCCGTATGTAACGTGTGATATCCAGATCATCGATTCAATAAAAAATATGAAAGTGGTCAATGAATGGGAGAGCAATGCCCGTTTTGATCTGTCAGATTATATCGATGGCGCCTGGGATGAAGGTAACAACTGTAATAGTTACGCTGATCCGATAATTGAAAACAAGGTGATGGCACGGATAAAAAATATCGATGCTGATTTTAGCTGTCCCGTTAAGCCTGAATATTGCATGCAAGCCCGGGAGAAGTATGGACGTTATGCGAAGCATGTCCTGCATCCCTATTGCCTGATCGTGGGTGGCTGAGATTAACAGAGGTATCGTGGCTTAGGTCTTATTGATCCCTGGTTTCCGGGTTGAATATATCCATACGTTTTTGATGTTTTCTTTTTTGACGACTATAGTTAAGCTGACATATAAAGGAGGTGTGATCATGCGTATATCTATAGTTTTTTTCTTATTTATTTTTTCCAGTGCATGTCTGGCTGAAGGGGCTAGCCGTGTCGAAACACCCTATGAAGAACCAAAGGTGGTTTACGACTTCTATTTTGACGAACCTGCAAAAATAAATTCTGCACTCTACTGGATCCGTTCGCTGATGAATCCACTGATGGATGACCCTTATGGTTTTGATCCAGAATTTATGGGTATCGTCGTGGTTATACACGGAACTGAAATCGTGACGGTTGCCAGCAAAAATTATGAGAAGTATACAGAAGCGGTAGGGCGTATGAAGTATTACGCCGAACTGGGAGTGAAGTTCAAGGTCTGTGGGCTGGCAGCGGAAGATTATGGCTATAGCGATAAGGACTTTTACGAGTTTATCGAAGTGGTGCCGTCAGCTATTACCGAGCTCGTTCATTGGCAGCAACAGGGGTATGCATTAATGACTCCTGTGGTCATGGAGAAAAGATTTTCCACCGATGAGATTCGCTGACCCTTTCTGAGTCAACCTTAAGTTCAATCTGTGTGGGTGCTTCTAACCATGCACCGTTTGTTTCTCCCCCTCTTCTCCTGTCTTGTTATTTCCCGTTTGCGTGCATGTTGAGGAGGTTCTACTTTTAAAAAGTTTCCTGAACGTTAAAATTGTTAGAATGTCTCAAGTTGCACATTATTTTATGCTTCATTTAGACAAACTGTTCAGAGAGACCGACTATGATAAAACTTCAACGTACACTTATGGCAGTACTTCTGTTTGCCAGTATTGGTGTCAATAATGCCATGGCACATGAAGATGAAACGCACTATGACCGTATCCACTTGAGTGTCAGCGCAAGTGCGCAACTCGAAAACGATACCATGGTGGCAACTGTATCCGCGCAGGAAGAGGGGAGCCAGGCAGCAGCACTTTCGACTTTGGTTAACCAGCGAATACGTAATGCTTTGGAACTGGTGAAAAAACATCCCCAGATAAAACACCAGACCAATGCTTATTCCAGTAACCCTATCTATAACAACAATAAGATCAGTGGCTGGCGCGTGAGCCAGAGCCTTCGTCTTGAAAGCACGAACATGACATTGATGAGTGATGTGCTGGGTAAATTACAGGCTGACCTGGCGTTAAAGTCTATGCAGTTTACGGTGTCGCCTGCCAGTAAAAATACGCAGGATGAAAAACTCATCGACGAAGCGTTGGAAGCCTTTTCAAAACGCGCGCAACAGGTCGTTAAAAAACTGGAACGTCGAAACTACAAGATCGTCGATATCAATATCTCTACATCAGGTGCGAGAGGTGTTCGTCCGCAATATCAGATGCGCGCCATGGCTATGGATGCGGAGAGTTCACCGGCTATCTCTGCGGGTGAGCAGACAGTAACTGTGACTGTCAGTGGAAATATCGAGCTGGAATGATTTCAGATAAAACGATCTCGTGAAAGAATGTAACCAGTGTGGGAAGTGTTGCAAGAATTATAGTAACGGCGGCCTGTCGGCTACGGCTGCTGAGATAGAGTCATGGGATGCTTTCAGGCCTGATATATACAGATATGTTGGTGGCGGGGATATCTGGATGAGTCCTGATACGGCTAGGCAATTAGAGTTGTGCCCATGGTTGAGAGAATTGCCTGATCAGAGACTGCTCGATCAAAAACTGTCTGATCAGAAAAAGTACACATGTGATATCTATCACGACCGCCCCGGCGACTGCAGATATTATCCGGTTACCATCGAGCAGATGATAGAGGATGGGTGTGAGATGCTGGAAGCGAAGGATCTTCTCAATCCAAAGCAGGCGCAGAAGAAGCTGGATATGTTGATGGCTGATAGCCGCCCAGCCCTTGAGAGATAGGCGGGATCCGGCCGATATCAGAAATGGTGAAGCGCCGGGACCAGGTGATCCTGGGCCCGGTGACAGATTACTCTGCTTCTTCAGTAATAGGTAGCAGCGTCAGTTCAACACGACGGTTCAATGCGCGACCCTCTGCTGTACCGTTATCAGCTATCGGATTCTTCTCGCCGAAACCAACAGTTTCAAAACGGGCTTCGACGACTTTCTTGCCTTTCAGGTAACTGGCAACTGACTTCGCACGTTGTTCTGATAACGACTGGTTATATTCGTCTGACCCAACATTATCGGTATAACCGGCAACGACGATGATCGTCTTATCAAACTCTTCCAGTACCAGTGCTACTGAATCGAGCACATCATAAAAGTCTGTCTTTAGATCATGCTGGTTGCTAGGGAAAGTGATATTGCCTGGCATGACGAGGTTGATGTTGTCACCATCACGTACAACACTGACACCTGAGCCGCGCAGTTGTTTTCTTAACTTGGCTTCCTGTGTATCCATGTAGTATCCGACACCGCCGCCGGCGATAGCGCCGATGCCTGCATCGCGCAGCATACGTTTGTTGCGCTCAGCTGAAGTTTTATCCTTGTTCGCCATGTATGAGATGACCAGTGCCGCGCCAGCCCCGATGCCTGCACCTTTGGCTGCATTAGTGGTTTTTTCTTCACCCGTGTATGGGTCGTAAGTTGTGCAACTGCTAAGTACCATTACGCTGGCAATGCTTAGAGCTAAGATCAAATTTTTCATGGGTTAATACCTGTTGAGTAATCAAAAATTATAATTACGTGCATTTTCTAACAATGCGCACAGGATTGATATCTAGCATTATAGATAGACTGATGATTCAAATAATAGATGTGGTATATATGCGAAATAACGCTATCATTCGGTCCTCTTAATCAGTTTCCAAATTACTAATAATTAAAGGTTTGTTATGAAAAATACTACCCGCACCCTACTGGCTGCAGTATCTCTTCCCCTGTCTTTAACTGGTTGTCTGAATACGACAGGTAGTCCCACCATGCAGCAGGGCACGGTATTGGTCAGCGAGGTGGTTACGGTTTGTGGCGCTATGGTCGGTGGTCAGGCTGAGCAGCGAATTAATGAACAATGGGCCAAATACCCTGAAGCTGAAGTCAGTCGCCCGATGGTTGAATCTGTGGCAAACGTATTGCTGAGTAATCCCGAAGTACCTGCTGAGCAGGGGGCCAATCAATATACAAAGTATATGACATGTGCTGCCGGCCTGTTTGCAACAAAAGAAGCGATGAAGTAGTTACTGTGCTTCGGGTCTATTGTTTCAGGGCTATTGCTTCAGGCGATAGCCGGTTTTAAACATCCACCAGACCACGAGCAGACAGGCAGCCAGGAACATCAGTATCATAGTGAGGCTCAGGCCGACGCTGACATCGGCAACTTCAAAAAAGCTCCAGCGGAAACCGCTGATCAGGTAGACCACCGGGTTGAACAGGGTGACGGTCTGCCATGCCGGTGGCAGCATACTGACCGAGTAAAAGCTGCCGCCGAGGAATACCAGCGGCGTGATCACCAGCATCGGGATGAGCTGCAGTTTTTCGAAATTGTCGGCCCATAAGCCGATGATGAATCCGAACAGGCTGAAGGTGATGCAGGTGAGTACCAGGAAGCTCATCATCCACACCGGGTGCGCGATATCCAGTTCTACGAAAAAACCGGCCGTAACGAGGATGATGAGGCCGATGATGAAGGACTTGGTCGCCGCTGCGCCGACATACCCGATCAGGATCTCTACGAAGGATATCGGTGCCGACATCACCTCGTAGATGGTACCGGTAAATTTGGGAAAGAAGATGCCGAACGAGGCATTGGCGATACTCTGGGTCAGCAGTGCCAGCATCATCAGTCCGGGAACGATGAATGTTCCGTACGGTACACCCTCGATCGTCTGTATGCGTGATCCTATCGCAGAACCAAAGACGACGAAGTAAAGTGCCGTAGAAATGACCGGGGAGGCGAAACTCTGCAGCAGTGTTTCCCAGGCGCGTAACATCTCGTATTTGTAGATCACTTTGACGGCCTGCAAGTTGATGACCGGGTTATGTCTGGTATGGTTATTCATGATCTTTCTTTTACCAGACTGACAAAGATATCTTCAAGAGAGCTCTGCGAAGTATTGACGTCCTGCAGCGACAGGCCTGAATCGCGAACCGCATCCAGCAGACCGGTAATACCGGTTCTCTGATTGTACGGGTCATAGGTATAGGTGAGCTGAGTGCCATCAGTCGATAACTCCAGTGCCCACGCGGACAGGACTTCGGGTGCCGAGGTTATCGCCTGCTTGAGTTCTATAACCATCTGTTTCTTGCCCAGCATATGCATCATGTTCTGCTTGTCATCGACCAGTAATAATTCACCTTTATTGATAACGCCTACCCGGTCTGCAATCTCCTCAGCCTCTTCGATATAATGCGTGGTGAGGATGATGGTGACCCCCGATTCGCGCAGGTCTCTTACCAGCGCCCACATGTCTTTTCTCAGCTCAACGTCGACCCCCGCGGTGGGCTCGTCCAGGAAAAGCACTTTAGGTTCATGTGCCAGTGCTTTACCGATGAGCACGCGGCGTTTCATGCCACCCGACAGGGTCAGAATCTCGCTGTTTCTTTTGTCCCAGAGCGACAGTTTTTTGAGCAGTTGTTCCAGGTAGGCTTCATCGGGTTTCTTGCCAAACAGGCCTCGGCTGAAGCGGAGTGTATTGATCACCTTGTCGAAGGCACCGAGGGTCAGCTCCTGGGGAACTAGCCCGATCATGGCTCTGGTGGTGCGAAAGTCGGTAACGATGTCATGATTATCTACTCTTACCGTTCCTGTGCTCGCGTTGACGATACCGCAGATGATCGAGATCAGAGTGGTCTTGCCCGCCCCGTTGGGGCCGAGCAGCGCCAGGATTTCACCGCGAGTGATATCGAGGCTCATACTCTTGAGTGCCTGGTGACCGCTGCCATAGGTCTTGGACAAATCTGATATCGAAACGATGGTCTGCATAGTTTATCGGTGTATCACCGTTTGTCGGAAATTCTGTGGTTATCGCGGGATGGCGTTCAGTTTACGCTATTATGAAGAAGTATTTAATCTGGAGTAATCAAAATAATAGAGGTATGATTGCCCTGACTCTACTATGTTCCACCACCGGGAATTAAGGCGTGAATAGATGGTATTGATGTTGCCACGAAATAAAGATCAATGACGATCCTTTATGACATTTCAAGATTCTGTGATGCTTTCGAGGCGCAGGTCTCGGCAATAGAGTATCTGAAGCCCGAGTCGATTCCAGAAAAAGATATAAACCGCATCCAGCTGTACAAAAAATCCCTGGTCATGTCCGCTATCGATACACTTGCCGGGTATCGTTTTACTAAAGAAAATTACAGGGAACTGAACAGGCTTAATAAAAAACGCTTCGTAAGGTTTATCGCCGAGTTCGGCGAATGGAAAAATGGCCCGCTGATAAGTGTTCCTTACCTGTTCGAACAGCTGGCTATAAGGGATCTAAAGGGATCCGAGTTATATGATTTCTTGTATACCAGGCTTTCCAGTTTTCAGCAGACTAAAAAAGGCACCATCCTGCTCATCGAAGATGTGGATGTGATGGCTGCCGAGTTATTCGAACTTGCAACGACAGAATATGAGGAACAGCTGATTTTGAAAAGCCAGCATTACTCTCTGTTCTATGAGTACAGGAACTTCAAGATGAACACACTGAAAGAGTCTGGCGGTATGATGGAGTCCTTTCAATATGCCCGCCCGAACTACTATCCCGACAATAAGGGTGAGTATCATGACCTGATACGATGGCAGCTCTCATATCCCCTGGCGCATTTCAACACGCTGTTTAGCAGTTGTTTGAAAAACATGAAGCAGTATTTTATAAAGATTAATTTCGAGCCATATGCCTAGCCCTGCCAGATATTCTCCAGTCTCCAGCGTGCCGTTCCTTGTCGAATAAATTTACAATAATTATGATTTATAAATGCGTACTTTTGACTTAATTATCATATTATCAAATACTTAGTGAAGCTGTTCTGATTTTATTAATTAATAAGCAGTTATAAAGCACTCATTTTATCTTAAAAAAATGTCGACGATTTTTACATTTTTATTTATCAGGAAGACTGATTTTTAATAACTAATTGATTGTTAATGATTTTTTTATGTTGGCACCATGTATGCATATTTACAGGTGTGTATCTGATGCATGAATCATGCAGCGTCTTCAGGTAAATGATGCTGCCAAATGTGCAAAAACTTCCGTCAGAAATTCTGTTTCTTCAATGTTCTGACAATAAATGCTACCAATATAACTGAATACCTGGCCCTGGACTCAGGATCAGGTCAGCAGGCATCGCCGCAAACACAGTTGAGCTAATACACCGGGGGAACATTCTGTGTTTGTAACATTACTATAGAGATCATGTTAGGCAGTTGTATATGTTTAAGTTGATGACACTAAGACCTGAATCGATGCCAGTCATTGGAAGTGTGCTCGCCTGTCTGTTCTGGTTCATAGATTCTGCGGTTGATACTTTTGTCTTTAAAGCCCACAGGCTGTACCTCGAAGACCTGCTGGCTCCGGATGCGGGCGAGCTATGGATGCGAGTACAGTTCGTGTTGTTGCTGATGGCTTTTTCGTTACTCACCATGCTCATGTTGAACCGGCATCACCGGGTAAGAAATAAATTAAAAAAATATAAGAGTGATTTTGAGAATATCGTCGATCAGCGCACGGTGGATATGCACCTGACCAACACCCTGTTAAAAGAAGAGATCCAGGAGCGGCAAAAGATCGAGGAGAAACTTATCCAGCTTGCTACCATCGATCCACTGACATCGATTCCCAACCGGAGGAAATTCGATGAAGTTCTCGAGTACGAGATGAATCGTGATGCACGTTACAAAAATGAACTATCACTGGTCTTCTGTGACCTGGACTATTTTAAGAAGATTAATGATGAGCATGGCCATAAGATTGGAGATGATGTTCTAAAAGCTTTCACGCGAATGGTTTCTGAAAACATCAGGAAAACAGATGTGGTTGCACGTTGGGGCGGTGAAGAGTTTGCTTTGCTGCTGCCAGAGACCAGTATAATGATTGCTGCCGGTACTGCTGAAAAATTACGCAAGGAAACCGAGCAATTCGATGTCCCTCATGTGGGCCACATTACGGCCAGTTTTGGCGTAACCCAGTATATCGAGGGTGATACCGAGGCCAGTCTGATCAACCGCGCCGATGACGCCTTATATAAAGCGAAGAAAAATGGACGCAACAGGGTTGAGATGCTGCCGCCCATACGCACCATAAAACTTGTTAACGCTGATAAAGGCTCAGAAGAGAAGGCCTGAACAGAATTTAAACAAATCAGTATTAGTGTGTCTGACTGAGTGAGCTTCGTGCATCAGCAGGCAGGTCGTAACCGGCTTTTTCCATGGCGTCCAGTATCAGCTCGACCATCTGTACCAGATCATAACGGTCGGAATTCAGTATCAGGTCATATTGAGAATCGTCGTTGATGTCCGCCTGGTATAGCATTTTTATATAATCTGCACGTTCCTTGTTAACCTTGCGTACCAGGTCGATGCTGTCTTTTGTGTCGATATGATCGCGGCTGGCGACACGCTCTGCACACTTATCAATACTACCCGTGATGCGTACATGGAAAGCTTTTTGCGGACCGAGTATCTGGTTGGCACCGCGGCCGATGATGACACCGCCGGTACGCGATATCGATAATACGGTCTTGACCAGGTAGTGGTAATAGTCTTCGTATGAAAAGGTATCTTTGTGCAGCAGGTGCTGCCACCAGTGGCCATCGATCTTGCTGACATGTTCATCAAGCGCTTTTACCAACGCCTCATCGACATGGGCCTGGTGTGCCACCTCCTGCAATATGAAGCGGTCACAACAACGGACCTCTAGCGTGTCAGCAAGCAGCTGCGCAACTTTTTTTCCCAACGAGCCAAAACCTCGCGATACCGTGACCACGTAGACCTCGGTCTTTTGCCGAAGCTTTTGTTTTTCTTCAGCCGCACGTTGTTGCATCTTCATCACTTCCGTTGCGATTATGGCTTCGATAAGGCGTTCAGCGCTACATCTCATTCGTCGGTATTCTCTTTATTAAAATTGAAGAAAGTCACTGCCAGGTTCACTGTTGCCAGTTACAGACTCTATAGATTCTCTGTGCAGACAGCAACTGGCTGTGCTCGGCTGCAAACTTAACTGGCGGTTACTTGCTCTATGACAGGACATTTAATTTCGCCATGTAATAGGATTGCAAAGTTTATCTGGTAATAGTGTATTCAACTACCAGCTAAGAGGCGATATTAAAAAGAAACTATCCTGACCCTGTTTATATTTTATGTTTGAATCTATCATCCTGACTGCTTTTGTCATCGGCCTGATCAGTGCTCTTTCATTGCCTATGGGGGCGGCAGAGACCATGATGCTGGAGGCATATTTTAAAGGCGGCTCGGTCGTCGGTATGTCGACCTTGCTGGGTTTCCTCGTTGCGGTATTTTCAAACACGTTAGAATAGATGCTGGTTAAACGATATATGATCAGATGATACAGATAGACACTTCAAAAGACTTCTTACTGGCCGCAGATATAGTCCTGATATTGCACGTACTGTTCGTGGCTTTTATCGTTATCGGGCTGGTATTTGTTTTTATCGGTAAGCTTCTTTCATGGTCATGGATACGAAACCCCTGGTTCAGGCTATTACACCTGGTTGCTATCGGGGTGGTCGTGATTCAGGCATGGTTTGGTATCATCTGCCCGCTCACCATGCTCGAGATGGAACTGCGTGCCCAGGCCGCCGACACGGTTTATACAGGTTCATTCATCTCCTACTGGTTAGAAAAGATTCTCTACTATCAATTCTCTCCCTGGGTCTTTACCATCTGCTATACGTTATTCGCTGCTGCCGTCGTTTATAGCTGGTTCTGGATTCGTCCACGTCGTTTTAAAATGCCCGGGACACATCCGTGAAAGTACACTGTCTGTTACAGGCAAGGTTTTTCAGTGGTGAATGTGATCATGTGGTGACGGGTCTTTTACAGGGGTCTGCTGGCGTAAGTCAACACATTTTATTAGCTTTATATCAAGAATTTAGTGGCTAATTAGCGTTATCATTCAATAAGTACGATGTATGCATAGTTGTTAATTTTCTCTGAGCGGGAGAGTCAAATGGATCAAACTGAAACCCTGACGATTGATGGTAACCAGGCTGCCGCCGAGATTGCTCACCTGACCAATGAAGTGATCGCGATTTACCCGATCACACCGGCATCGCCCATGGGCGAATGGGCCGATGAATGGTCTTCGCGTAAGCGTCCCAACCTCTGGGGCACGGTACCACGGATCATCGAGATGCAGAGTGAAGGCGGTGCTGCCGGTACCATTCATGGTGCGCTGCAGACTGGCGCTCTGACGACGACATTTACCGCATCCCAGGGTCTGTTATTGATGATCCCGAATATGTTCAAGATCGCCGGTGAACTCTCACCCACCGTGTTTCATGTCGCTGCGCGTTCGATCGCGGCACAGGCGCTGTCGATCTTCGGTGATCATAGTGATGTCATGGCCGCACGCACGACCGGTTTTGCCTTCCTGGCGTCGGGTAGTCCGCAGGAAGTACTGGATATGGCATTGATCGCGCAGGCAGCAACATTAGAGTCGCGTATTCCGATCGTTCATTTCTTCGATGGCTTTCGAACCTCGCATGAAGTAGCAAAGATTCGAGCTATCGACACTGAGATCGTCAGGCAGATGATCAGCCATGAGAGCATCGTGGCACACCGTTCTCGTGCGTTATCACCCGAACACCCGGTCATCCGTGGTACTTCTCAGAACCCGGATGTTTTCTTTCAGGCACGTGAGAGTGTTAATAAGTATTACCAGGCTATGCCAGGCATCGTGCAGAAGGTCATGGACCAGTTTGCAGAACTCACCGGCCGTGCTTACCACCTGTTTGATTATGTCGGCACGGCCGATGCTGAAAGAGTGATCGTGCTGATGGGTTCTGGTGCAGAGACCGCCGAGGAGACAGTCGATTATCTCAACCGGCAGGGTGAAAAGACCGGCCTGCTCAAGGTGCGTCTGTTTCGGCCCTTTGATGCGGCAGCTCTGCTGCAGGCATTGCCTGCAACAACACGGGCTATCGCTGTGCTAGATCGCACCAAGGAGCCGGGCGCTGACGGTGAACCGCTATACAAAGATATCGTTACCGCGCTGGCGCAGTCTGATTCCGCCGACATCGAATTCGAGCAGCAACCAAAAGTGATCGGCGGCCGCTATGGCCTGTCATCGAAAGAGTTTACGCCGGCCATGATTAAAGCGGTCTTTGATGAGTTATCTGCAGAGCAAGCTAAAAATCATTTCACCATCGGTATCCATGATGATGTCACTCACAGCAGCCTTGACTGGGATGTTGATTTTCGAACCGATGCGCACAAGGATAGTTTTCAGGCGGTATTCTATGGGCTGGGCAGCGATGGTACGGTCGGTGCAAACAAGAACAGCATCAAGATCATCGGCGAGTCCACCGATAAATATGCACAGGGTTATTTTGTCTATGACTCGAAAAAATCCGGCGCGGTCACCGTCTCCCACCTGCGCTTCGGTGACAACCCCATACGTTCTTCATACCTGATCGACAGCGGTGATGCTGATTTTGTCGCCTGCCATCAGCCGGTGTTCCTGGAGCGTTATCCGATGCTCGATAAAGCGACCGATAATGCCGTGTTCCTGCTGAATACTTCGCTGGCCCCGGAAGATGTCTGGCAGAGCCTGCCGGAGAACATGCAGCGGCAGGTCATCGATAAAAATATTCGTCTCTATTGCATCGATGCTTATAACATCGCGACGCTTACCGGTATGGGCAACCGCATCAATACCATCATGCAGACCTGCTTCTTCTCTATCTCCGGTGTTCTGCCCGGTGATATCGCGATAAAAGCCATCAAAGATGCGGTAGAAAAAACCTATGGCAGAAAAGGCAAACGCCTGGTAGAACTAAACTTCAAAGCCATCGATGAGACACTGGCTAACCTGCACCAGGTGATCATTCCGCAGAAGGTCGATGCCAGCTTTGACCTGACTAATGTTATCGCTGATACAGCGCCAGAATTTGTTAGAAAAGTTACCGGCGAGATCATCGCCGGTCGCGGTGACCAGATACCGGTTAGCCTGTTTCCGGATGACGGAACCTATCCACTCGGCACGGCAGCGTTTGAGAAACGCAATATCGCACAGGAGATTCCCGTGCTGGACGAGAACCTCTGCACCCAGTGCGGCAAGTGCCCACTGGTGTGTCCGCATGGTGTGATCAGGAGCAAGGTGTATGACGAAAGTCTGCTTAGCGGAGCTTCTGATACTTTTAAATCGATGGTGATCAAAGGCAAAGATTTTCCACAGGGTCTGCGCATGAGTTACCAGGTAGCACCGGAAGACTGCACCGGTTGCGGACTGTGTGTCGACATCTGCCCGATACGCGATAAGTCTAACGCCAGCCATAAAGCATTAAACATGGTGCCTTACACCCCCGAGCTGCGGCAGCAGGAAAAAGTAAACTGGGACTATTTTCTAACCCTGCCGGAATATGATCGCACGGCGGTAAAAACCGGCACCATCAAAGGCGCGATGATATTGCAGCCGCTATTTGAATTTTCAGGTGCCTGTGTCGGTTGTGGCGAAACCCCTTATGTGAAACTGGTCAGCCAGCTGTTCGGTGACCGGATGGTGGTGGCGAATGCAACCGGCTGTTCATCCATCTATGGTGGAAACCTGCCAACCACACCGTGGGCAAAAAATCCTGAAGGCCGCGGTCCTGCCTGGTCGAACTCACTGTTCGAAGATAATGCAGAGTTCGGCCTGGGTATGCGCCTGGCTATCGACAAGCAGGGTGAATATGCCCGTGAATTATTACAGCAGCTAAAATCCGAGGTCGGTGATGAACTGGTGACACAGATACTCGATACCGATGAGTCGACAGAAACGGGTATCGCGCAACAACGCTCACAGGTACAGGCTTTGCGTGACAGGTTGAAGCAGGTCGACGCGCCAGCGGCACGCGAACTCGAGAGTGTGGCTGAAAATCTGAGCCGCAAGAGCGTGTGGATCATCGGCGGTGATGGCTGGGCATACGACATCGGTTACGGTGGACTCGACCACGTCCTGGCCTCCGGTGAGAACGTCAATATCCTGGTACTGGATACCGAGGTGTATTCCAATACCGGCGGGCAGACATCGAAAGCGACACCACGTGGCGCAGTCGCAAAATTTTCTGCCGGCGGTAAAGGTACGCCGAAAAAAGATCTTGCACTGCTGGCCATGGATTATGAGAACGTCTATATCGCACGCGTTGCCTACGGTGCCAAGGATATCCAGACCATGCATGCCTTCCACGAAGCCGAAGCTTATCCCGGGCCGTCGATCATCATCGCTTATTCACCCTGTATCGCACATGGCATCGATCTGAAAAATAATCACCTGCATCAGCAGCTGGCCGTCGATAGCGGTCACTGGCCGCTGTTCCGTTACAACCCGCTACATGCAGCAGCAGGAAAGAATCCGTTACACCTGGATTCGAAAGCGCCGTCTATTCCTTACCGGGATTTCGTCGAGACAGAGATCCGTTTCAATATGTTGTGGCGGACACACCCGGAAGACGCCGAGAGATTCCTCGCGCAGTCACAGCAGGAGGTGCTGCACCGTTACCATTATTATGAACAGCTGGCGAGCCTGGAATGGCCGGAAGAGGGTGACCTCGAACCGCCACATAGAAAACTGAAAGCCGCCGAAAGCAAAGCGGCAGTGCCAAGTAAAGAGGAGCAGACATCATGATCGATCTGAGCACGGAATACCTGGGACTAAAACTGGCTAACCCACTGGTGCCTTCTTCATCGCCGCTGACCGGTGAGCTCGATTCTGCGAGGAAACTGGAAGATGCCGGTGCCTCGGCATTGGTGCTGCCTTCACTGTTTGAAGAAGCCATCGAGCATGAACAGAAAGAGCTCGAACGCTTCGTGCATTCACAGGCGCTTGGCAGTTATGAGGCACAGTCCTATCAGCCGATACCGGAAGAATATGACAGTGAACTTGATAATTACCTGTCGCGTATAGAGCAGTTTAAATCATCACTGGATATTCCAGTTATCGCCAGCCTGAATGGTATCTCGACTAGCGGCTGGATAGATACCAGCAAGGAATTGCAGCAGGCAGGTGCGGATGCGCTGGAGCTGAACGTATATTACATCGCGGGTGATCCCGAGATCAGTGGTATCGATGTTGAGAACCGTTACCTGCAGTTACTGGCGGATCTGCGCGAACACATAAGCATCCCGGTGACCATGAAACTGTCTTCCCAGTTTTCGTCGGTGGCCAACATGGTGTCTAAACTGCAGCAGGCCGGTGCGCAGGGAGTGTCATTATTCAATCGTTTTTATCAGCCCGATATCGATCTGGAAACCCTGCATATAAAACCGTCGCTCGAGCTTTCCAGTTCGATGGAGTCATTATTGAGGATCCGCTGGATCGCCTTGATCCGCGGCCGTGTCGATTTGTCTATCGCGGCGACCGGTGGTTTTCATCAGAGCGAAGATATCGTTAAGGCTTTACTTGTCGGCGCAGATGTCACACACCTGTGCAGCGTGCTCTTAAAGAAAGGACCTGATCATATTGCAGTGCTCAAACAGGAATTGGAACACTGGTTGCAGGAACATGAGTATGAATCTGTCGAACAGATGAAAGGCAGTGTCAGCCACTCCTGTGCCATCAATCCGGCAGCGCTCGAACACAGCAACTACATGCATGTGATCAAGAGTTATGGGCAGTAGGGGAGCCGATCTTTTTTAAAAAGCGGAAAAATCGGCTCCTGTTAAAAAAGGTACAAGCTGTTCAGCTCGCCTGTAGCCACTCCAGGCCGTCATCGATGCTATGGTACTGTTGCGAGTCATTCGCCACTTTCATCGTTACCAGTTCTTCGGCACTGGTCGGGTGGATCGCCATGGTACTGTCGAAATCTGCCTTGGTCGCACCCATCTTCACCGCTACAGCAAAACCCTGCAGCATCTCGTCGCTGTTATCACCGATGATGTGTATACCGACGATCTTTTCATCAGCACCCGCACATACCAGTTTCATCGCCGTCGTCTGACCAACAGCTTTTAGCGCATGACGCATCGATGTGAAATCAGTCTGAATGAGGTGTTTTAATAACTGCCAGCTGATCGAGATCAGCTGGCATTTGCTGCCGGGTTGTTACGCTGCGTTCTGCAGCTTCTCTGCAAGGTAAGTTTCCAGTTCTTCAGAACCGCCGATGCGCTCACCATTGATAAATACCTGTGGTACTGATGAGGTCGCTGAAACAGCACGTATGGTGGATTCGCTGAAGTCACGGTTCAGAACCAGTTCTTCAAACTCGATGCCTGCATCGTGCAACATGCCTTTGGCTCGAACGCAGTATGGGCAGCCTTCGCGGCTAAATACTGTTATGTCCAGTGGTGCCACAGCGTCCGGTGCGATATGCGCCAGCATGGTGTCAGCATCCGAAACTTCGAACGGGTCGCCAGGCAGATCTGGCTCGATGAACATCTTCTCGATTACGCCGTTTTTGACCAGCATAGAGTAGCGCCATGAGCGATCACCGAAGCCGATATCATTTTTAGGTACCAGCATACCCATGCCCCTGCTGAAATCACCGTTGCCATCAGGGATGAAGGTGACATTGTCGGCTTTCTGCTCGCTGCGCCATTCATTCATGACGAAAGCATCGTTCACCGAGATACAGACCACTTCGTCAACACCGTACTGTTTCAAAGTCGGTGTCAGCTGGTTGTAACGAGGCACGTGTGTCGATGAGCATGTTGGTGTGAAAGCACCCGGCAGTGAAAACACGACGACGGTTTTGCCTTTGAATATCTCATCGGTCGTTATATCAACCCATTCATGGTTGTTACGAGTATGGAAAGTAACCTGTGGTAATTTTTTGCCTTCTAAATTGTTAAACATTGTATTTCTCCGCATATTTATTAACGTACTATCTAAAAAAGTTATCTTTTAGCCGGTATGTAAACTGGCCACGGGGAGAATTATCTGTTAATTTTAACTATAGTTAAAATCGTTTATATCTAACATAACGATAGGTTTTGACGATTATTGGGGTCGCCCAGGAGTGTTTCAGAGTAGGTTGGGATGGGGGGGCTTTTGGTTACTACTACACTCGATCCTCACTCCATCCCTGGGCTTTAGCTTCATGCGTCGTTCTACCAGTTACATCCATGTAACAGTCTCCCAGGGGGAGAGGGCGTTTTAATTTCTAATCTTTTTCAGGGCTAACCTTTAAATAACATCTGTAGTCTTTCCATATAAATATCATGCCTAAAAAATACAGGTTCAGTAACAGGGCGAAATTCCATTCCACGACGTTTTCACTCTGATATGTTTTGTATTGGGTGATATCTAAAACGATGCCGACTATACCGATGATTAACATCGATATCAGAGTGAAGAGCTGATACTTGAGTAGCCGTGGATTTATGGTGGCGTCTGGCAGTGACGGCAAGATTTTATAATGTTGCTGCAGCAATATTAATTGCGCCAGCGGAGTGAAGGTGAAAAATATCAATATGCCATAGCGGCGCATAAAGCGGTTAACTTCCCCGCTGGTCCCTAAAAAATCGATATAGACGATCAGAAAGATCGCACCGATTATGCCCAGCCATACGATGATGTGAGCTGCCTTTGTGGTATACCCGTAAAGATCTTTTAGCCAGTGTTTGGTGTATATCCAGAACCATATCATTAAGACGCTGTATGCCATCATGGTTGCACGATATACGAATATTGAGCTGCCGCTGCGAGCGGCCTGGCTGATGGTAGTGCAGCCGTCTATGTAAGGTATGCACCAGGGGACTGAGCCTTCGTAGGCGCTCAGCAGGTACACCGCATTGGAAACCAGGAAAGGTAAAACGGTGATGATGAATGCTAATGTCCTGGGCTGCATTTTTATTTTAGCGGTTCATTTTTTATTACGTCATCGGTAAATGATCTGAGTCCCTCGATATATGCAGAACCGCTGACCATGAATCCATCATTATGTCCGCCCTGCATCTCCAGGAACTGTTTCGGTTCAGGAGCTGCATCGAAAATTTGACGGCCTTCATCATAAGGTATGATCTCATCGTTCTTACTGTGTGCAACCATAACAGGGCAGGAAACGTTTTTTACATATTTTTTAGTGTCGTATTTAAAGTGAGTTAGCCAGCGTACGGGTAAAAAAGGATATATTCGCTGAGCCATGGAGGGTATGGAGGTGAAACCGGATTCGACGATAAGCGCGGCCGGTGAATGTTTGCTGGAAAGCCAGGCGGCGATCGCTGCGCCCAGTGAACGGCCGAATATAAAGATTGGCTGTTCACCCTGTGTTTGTTTCAGATATTTCCAGGCGGCTTCAGCATCACGGTAGCTGCCTTTTTCCGTTATCTTGCCTTCGCTCTGGCCATACCCCCGGTAGTCGATAATGAAAACATTGAGACCGAGCCGGTTGAATATTTCGATGGACTCAAGGCGGTGAGAAATATTGCCAGCATTACCATGAAAAAAAAGAAGCGTTGCTTTTGCGTCATGGTTAGGGATGAACCAGCCGTGCAGTTTGATATTATCTTCAGTAACTAGTTCTACATCCTGGTAACTGAGACGGATGTTTTCTGGTGTCGCAACGAGGTCTCTGCCAGGCATGTTAGGGTAAAAGATAAGATTTGCCTGCATATAATAGACATAGAAGCTTATTGCGGCATAAACACCGATGCCGATTATCACAAGTTTCAAGATGCCAGGCATACAAGTTTCTCTATTATCAATCTATTATTTTTTTTAGTTTAACAAGTCAGGATGATATTCCCAGCACTTTAGCATTCCATGTTGAATGCTGATGCTCGCAGTGTTAATCACATACACGATTTCGTCCTTTCGCTTTCGCTCGGTACAGAGCCTTGTCTGACAGTTTTAAAACGTCCCACGGGGATGAGACATCAGCCTTTGAGTCAGCTACACCGATAGATACGGTTACCTTTACTGCTTTGTTTTTCTTTTTCCTGAATTTCTTGTCAGCCTTTCTTCTGCTCGCGCGGTTGATGATAAAAGGCGTGTTAGCGATAGTTTCCCGGAGTTCTTCCAGGTGGGGTTTGGCATCTTCACTGTCTTTGCCATTGAATATCACGGAAAACTCTTCACCGCCATAGCGGTAGGATGTGCCGCCGCCGGTCACCCTGTTCATCTTTGTTGCGATCATGCGCAGCACCGCATCACCGGTATCGTGTCCGTAGGTATCGTTAAATTTCTTGAAGTGATCGACATCCAGCATGGCAACGGTATATGTGCCGCCCATCTTTTGAAATTTTTCACGCAGGGCGCGTCGTGCCGGCAGTTCGGTCAGTTCATCGAGATAGGCCATGCGCCAGGATTCCTGCAGCACGGCATACAGGCACATCAGCAGGGCAGTGCTGCTGAATACGTTGAGACTGCGGTTGGCATCACCAAAGTGAAGCTGGGCGATCAGCATGACCAGAACGCCCAGCCCTGCTGACATGTGGGGAGATGGTCGAAGAAAGTAAAGCACGAGCATCGACATGAAGACCGTCATAGAAATGAATAACACTGTCTGTGACTGTTGTGTCCAGTCAAAATAACGGCCAGGCAGCCAGTCGGTCAGCAGCATATGGCTCAGCCATTCAGGTGACATGTTCGTCGTTATTACTGCAAACACGATGGCTGAAAATAATATCGCGTATGCCGGAATCGCCCTGATGCTGATGATCCCCCGGTCCGGCAGTACTGTGAATACCAGCAATAATAGCGGCAAAAGGCTGGACAGCAGCGCATGGCTCAGGCTCGTCGGTGCAAGTTCCAGGCCGAGAACGATATTCGCTGTTGCAGCGAGTAGAACATAGAAAAATACCGAACTGCGGTTGAAATGGATGGATAAGCTGGCGACCAGAACGGCAAGCACGATAGGAAGAAAGATGATCCCGTTCAGGATGACCTGTGGTAAATGGTCATATTTTTGATAGCTATAGATAGACAGTGCTAACAGGACCAGGATAGGGATAAGGTTTTTAATCGAGCTCATTGAGGGAGTTGTCTATGTCTTTGCACGACGTCGCTTTTTTAGAAGTTGCTTTAAGATATGTAAATTATAGATTGTATAAGATCTTTTGTGAGATTGATTGGCTGCTTGATAGTGTGATTGAATGACCGTTAACGGCTGACAGGTTCATAAAGAAAAAAATGATAAAAACAGATCAACTACCATTCGATGAAAGCTGGGCAGAGGTGTTACTGCCGGAGTTCGATAAAGACTACATGCGATCACTCAGAGAATTCCTGCGCACGGAAAAAGATAAAGGCAAGGTCATCTTTCCGCATTCGTCACTCTGGTTTAATGCGCTGAACAGTACACCACTGGATCAGGTCAGGGTGGTGATACTGGGGCAGGACCCTTACCCGACACCGGGGCACGCGCATGGCCTGTGTTTTTCGGTGATGCCTGAAGTTCGCCCGATTCCGAAATCACTGGTCAATATCTTCCAGGAACTGGATGATGATCTTGGCATAAAAAATCAGAATGGTAACCTGCAGCACTGGGCTGACCAGGGTGTGCTGCTGTTGAACAGTGTGCTGACTGTCGAACGGGGTCTGGCGAACTCTCACCAGGGCAAGGGCTGGGAGATCTTTACCGATAAAGTCATCTCGGTGGTCAACGGTCTTGAGCGCCCTGTAGTCTTTGTGCTGTGGGGTGCCTATGCGCAGAAAAAAGGCGCGGTGATCGATGAAACGCGTCACCTTGTCATCCGCGCACCTCATCCATCGCCGCTATCCGCGTATCGTGGTTTCCTGGGGAGCCGACCGTTCTCAAAGATTAATGCTTTCCTGAAAGCACAGGGGCAGGCGGAGATCGACTGGGCTGTCTAGTCGATAGCAGCAGTTTATTGCCTGAATTAGGGCTCACGCTGGTTCGAAATTCACTGCTATATTTTTATCTGCAATCTCTTTCAGGTTGATAGTAGCCGGACAGAGTCCCACCCTTGCGGTGATAGATTTCACCTTTTCTATGTCTGCCGTCCCATTTTTTAGCTTGCCGGTGAACTCTGAATGCAGTGATTCGATACTCCTGTGTTCGTCGGTGACGATGGTGATCAGTGCTTCGGCTGAATTCATCGCCAGGCCGTATTCGGTGGCATTATGTCTGAAGAACATGTGTTGACAGGACAGGATGGAATAGATGAAAACATCGAAGCCCGGGCTATAGGTATCGAGTTTAAAATCCTGCCATTCGTCATCGACCAGGTGTTCGACATGTAGTTTATCGACAGTGTTCTTATCACCGGTGTACTGGCATTGCAGTAGCATTTGAAAAGTGAAACCGCTCATCTTGTGCTCGCTTGAAATTATAGATATGTTTTTATACACCGGATGTTAGATGAGCGTGATGATATAGGTCAATATCGGCAGGCTGGATAACATGCATTATGAGCAGAAGTGATGAACACTATTTATTCATACGGTAATATGCTGTTTAACAATAGTATTAATGGTTTCTGTCAGCGGGGTTCTGGTTCAGGGTTATGAAAAAGAAGATACAGCGCCTCCTCGATGAGATAGAGAGTGAATACAGGTACACCAGTGGTATGACCGGAAAAACCTCGCTTGATCCGCGGGTTAAGGCCGCCCTCTCAGACACGCCACGGGATAAGTTCGTGCCGCAGGGCAGTATCGATAGCGCATTTGACAATAATCCACTGTCCATCGGATACGGTCAGACTATCTCACAGCCCTATATCGTGGCGTTAATGACAGACCTGCTTGCGCTCGAGGCTGATGATATAGTGCTGGAGATCGGTACAGGTTCGGGGTACCAGGCGGCCGTCCTCTCGCAGCTGTGTAACCAGGTCTATAGCATCGAATACGTGGAAGCGCTGGCTGCTACGGCCAGAGCCCGATTCGAGAAACTCGGTTATGACAATATCGAGATCATGGCGGGTAACGGGTTTGACGGCTGGCCGGAGCACGCACCTTACGATGGCATAATCGTCACGGCGGCAGCGACACAGATTCCACGGCCACTGATCGAGCAGCTCAAACCTGGTGGACGCATGGTGATACCCGTCGGCCGGCCTTATTCTCACCAGGAGCTGAAACTGGTTGAGAAAAATAGAGACGGAGATATCAGTATCAAAGATATACTGGGTGTTGCCTTCGTACCATTCCAGGGGGAGCGTTATGAGTAGTGACCTGAAAATTGGCTTAGCACTGGGCAGCGGCTCGTCTCGTGGCTGGGCACATATCGGCATCATCAACGAGCTGTCCAGGCTTGGTGTGACGCCCGATATCGTCTGCGGTACATCTGTCGGTGCAATGGTCGGTGCTGCCTATGCGAAGGGTAATATCGATAAACTGGAAGCGTGGGCGTGTTCGCTGACCAAGTTTGATGTGGCAAAATTTCTCGATATCAATAGCTCGATGACGGGATTTGTTCATACAGAAAGATTTCATGATTTCTTAAATGAATATATTGCCAGCGATGAAGATATTATCGAAAACCTCTCAAAGGTTTATGCGGCGGTCTCAACAGACCTTGAAAGTGGAAGAGAGATCTGGTTGACAGAAGGTTCTCTGATACAGGCCGTCTGGGCATCTATGTCGCTACCGGGACTTTTTCCTGCGATTAGGTATAACGACAGCTGGCTGATCGATGGTGGACTGGTCAACCCGGTCCCGGTTTCGGTCTGCCGTGCACTGGGAGCTGACATCGTCATCGCTGTCAACTTGAACGGCGATATTGTCGGAAAACATCTTGGAAAAACAGGCACTAAAGGTATAGAGAAAAAACCGAATTCTGGCATCACTAAAAAGATAACAGACCTGGTTAAAGAATATACCAACCTGTCATTTTTAAATGGTGATGAAGATGAGGAGCAGCCACCTGGCTTGCTGAATGCGATCGCAGCCTCGGTCAATATTACCCAGGACAGGATCACCCGCAGCCGGATGGCGGGCGACCCACCAGATATTATTTTCTCACCCAAGCTATCTGATATCGGCCTTTTAGAACTGTACCGGGCCAAAGAAGCAATTAGCGAAGGTGAGCGATGTGTGCAGAGAAAGCTACCCGAGATCGAATATGTGCTGGATTCGATGTCATGAGTCTTTATCTACCTGTACTGGAGTAGATACCACCATTCGAATAACCGCTTAGTCCAGTGCAGCAGGATCGTTGCCGGCAGCATAAAGTTTCTGTTCTCAGTACGTGAGACCATCATGCCTTTATCATTGCTGTCGACGATACAAATCAGTTCGATCTTGAAGACAGCATCGACGGTCTCTCCGTTGAGTTCGGCGAGCAGGTTTTTCGCTGCAGCCTCGGCCTGCAGGTCTGCCATATGAGCCTGTTTTGGCATCCATTCGGGACCAGGGAAACTGCCCGAATCTCCCGCAACATAAACCGCAGCCATCGATTCGACTTTACAGTGTTTATCAGCTTTGATCAGACCGCCTTCTGAACGCGGTAATTCAGAGTTATCAAACCACTGGTTACCGGTCATGCCCGGCATGAAGATGATCAGGTCAGTTTTAAACTCACCGCCTTCGGTAACTACCTTATTGTTTTCAAAGGCTTTCATCTTGTGGCCGAGATGTGTCTGGATATCACGATTTTTCATCTCGTCAAGTAGTCGGCCGACAGCTTTGGGTCCCAGGCGATTACCCGGTTTCGGTGCCGGGCTAAAAAAGACCAGATCAAAGTTTTTACGCGTGCCGCGTCTTCTCAGCAGGGTGTCGGTGCCGAACAGGAACTCGAACATGGGACCGCCACGCATCGCTGAAGGTTCTTTTGGATTGCCGGCAAAACCAAATGCGATGGTGCCGCCTGCCATCGAGTCCAGTCGGTCTCGAATCTTTTCTGCGGCATCGATGCCTTCACAGGGAGTGATCGCATGTTCAATGCCCGGTAGTTTTTTTATGAACCTGCCGCCAGAGGCGATGATCAGACCATCGTTGCTGACGTCACCTGCATCAGTTTCGACGGTACGGCCGCCATCTCGCAAACCGGTGACACTGGCCTGGTGGAAATCAACGTTCATCCGTTTAAAAAAATTGTGCAGCGGGATGATAATGTCTTCGCGTTTGCGCAGGCCGCTGGGTACCCAGATAAGGCTGGGCAGGTATTGCAGTTCGGCACGCGGAGAGATCAGGGTGATCTTGCAGTTTTTGTCACGTTTTCGTAACTGTTTAACTGCGGTTAATCCAGCAAATCCGGCACCGATTATCGTGATTTTTTTCATTTAAAACCAATTATTCTGAATGATGAAACCTTGAAAAGGTTATATTTTTTGTATTACATTGACTTGATGGGAGCATTCGATCAAATTAATGCCTTAAGAGCAATACCTGTTTAGAAATACCTGCTGAGGAAAACATGGGTAATCAAACCCGGGCGATAAATTTAGAGATAGGTATGGTTAATGATCACATGTTATCCTTTTTTCACATACTAATTCATGCAAGCAAGGAGATACCATGACAGAAATAACGGTTAAAGGCAGCTGTTTATGTGGCTCGGTAGAATACGAGGTAACAGGTGAGTCTAAACGTTTTTATCACTGTCACTGCCAGCGCTGTCGTAAGGCCACAGGCACAGGTCATGCGAGTAATATATTGATCACTCCACAGACCAGTATCACCTGGCTCAGAGGTGAAGATTTATTGTCACGTTACAAGGTGCCGGAGGCTGAACGTTTTTATAACTGTTTTTGCCAGAAGTGTGGTAGCCCGATGCCGCGGGTAACGCCTGAACTGGATGCCGTGCTTATCCCTGCGGGCTCACTTGATACCGAACCGCCGGTTACTCCACAGGGGCGTATCTTCTATGATTCACGTGCCGCGTGGTCATGTTCTGATGACATGCCGACCTATTCTGAGTATCCGCCTGGCGTATAGCTAGAACAGGGACTGAAAGTGTTACCCATACCGAAATACATACCTTTTATCCTGAAATGTTGCATTAACATAATATTAGACTATTATTAAATTGTAATTCACGTGTCCAGGTTGTCCAGGTTCCGTGATACGACCTCAAATGTTCAATAATTCCCTGTGTGTAGGCTTACATCGAGTAAGCGCTACATATTTATCCAAAATGTGAAGAATCTGTCTTTATAAAATTATTATTGTAATAGGGGATAATTATCATGTCTGTAAGGTTAGGCGCTTTACTGATGCTGGTGGCGATTTTTAACGGTACTGTTGTTTATGCATCTAGTGAGAGCGAAAATTACGATACTGAATATGATCGTAAGGTAACGAATATGACAGTTCGGCTGAGTGAATATCTTTACGAGATTCAGCAGAACACTTCAAAAGTAGAATTCCGCGTAGATAGCCCTTTGGGGGATATCTGGGTCAGTTTCGATGACTTTAATGGTCATTTTGCAATGATCAGGCAGGATGTTCACAGTGCTCCGGTCATCGTCGATATCAATGCTGAGAGCCTGGATACTGAAGCTGGATTTATCGGCATGATGCTCAAAAGTGAGAGTTTCTTCGATGTTGAGCAGTTTCCATCGATGCGTTTCGTAGGTAGCGGTTTCGAGTGGTACGGAGACAGGCGTGCTATTCTGAAGGGGGAACTGACCGTGCAGAATGTTACCCGTCCAGTCGCTTTTTATGTAGAGCTGGTCGATAGCGATGTTGACATGCCGGGCTCAGATATTATTACTGTGAAGGCGTCAACGACGATCAGGCGATCTCAATTCGGTATACATGCACTGTTGCCGGTCGTCAGCGACGATGTAAATCTCTATATGAGTATCAATGCGCGTAGGGTAGACTCATCAGATTCGATGCTAAGTAAACTGCAGAATTGAAAAACTTGAACCTCAGGCGTTAGCTTGATTGATTCACTTCGCTTATCCCGTATGGCTGATATCCTGAAATTTAAGAAAAAGACACCTGCTGAAAAGCACAAAGGGAAGACGCTGTGCCGTAGCGGATTCCATAAATGGAAGATACTTAGCGAAAGAAAGTTTGATGTTAAACAGGGAAAGCTGGTGACGGTGTTTCAGTGCCAGCGTTGTGGTAGGCAAAAGAACACAGCGATATAACGCCCTGAGCCACTCACCGGTGGGTGGTTAATCCAGCTCAGGTCCCAATACGAAATCAACAGGCATAAATCCCCTGTCTTCCAGCAGGTCCATGATGTCTTCAGATGTGTATTCTGGGTCTTCTTCTACTTTAGCGATCATGCCGGTAACATAGCGATATGCCTCGTGTGCTTCGAAGTCATCGGGAATCTGTACCAGGCGAATCTTCTCATGTTTGTCTGCGGGCAGTATCATCAGATTGTCACTCATTAAAATCTCCGGAATCTATTCTTGCTGAAATGCGGGCTTTCTTGAAAACTAATTGTATATCTAAATATTGAAGTTGTTAATGATAAATGAAAATGCGGAGAGGTCTGTTTGATAAGTTTAATGGATGACCTCCGGTTTAAGTGGTTACTGTTTATTGATCATCATCCTCAATGCGTCTGCCCCCTTGATGCCAGAACCTCGGGCTTTACCTACCATCATGTCTAACTGGCTGGGAAATACCTGTGGTAATAAACTGTTCCAGCACTCCAGGGCCCTTTTAGTGTTGCCATCCTGCTCGTGCATGATGGCTTCGTCAGCAAGCGCGTAAGATCTTTGCAGTAGCTTCATGGCTTTAATAAGATCGTCTATCTCATTCAGGCCTTCCACCTGGATATCCATGTTTGCAGGGTCATGTTTCTGGAAAACGACTTCTGCGACTGCAGATCTGAATATCTGGCGCAGTGTATGTGAATGTTCTGTCATCTCGTATGACGATAATACAGCGGTTACCATCAGTTCCAGGTAGTAACCATTGAATATGTTTCCAGATACGCGGTTCCATGTTTTGATCATCCTGATAATCTCTATCAGCTTGCCCTTATGGCGAACGTTCTCTTTCATGAAAATGTCGTTATAAGAGGTGATGTCGTATTTTGCCCATTCATTAAAATTTTCGTCGGGCAGCATATAAACATGGCCCGAGACCGGGTAGGCAGGCTGTATCTTGAAATAGAAACTGTTCATCGGAAGCATCAGGATACTTCGGTTCTCTAAGGCATAGGCATCCGGATATTCTTTGAGTAAGGCATCTTTTAACTCGGAGAAAATCCGTGATGGCAGCATTCGTTTAACGTCAGTGCCTCTGAACAAAACCAGCATATCTACGATGCTACCCTGGAGAGGTGAAACGATGGTCTTACGAGAGAAAGCGCCGAACAGCACGGAGCTGATGGTACCAAGCTGCTGCATCAGGTGACGCTCGATATCTGCCTGGCTATGCGTGATCGAATTGTATTCGCTCAGTGATAGTTCGGTGTTTTTGGCGAGCAGGTGAAAAGCATCACTAACTGTCGGCTGTTCCAGATTTGTCATCTATATTCCTTTTCTGATTAACGGTCAAACCTTCAATCTTCTTTTTTATGACAATATCAATAAATGTGCTCAGTGACAAATGTGAATATGGTTACCTGAACGGTTAATATATTCATAACCACTCTCGAGTCATGTTGATCAGCTCCAGTTCAGTATATTCGAGCACCAGTGTTTCTAGCAGGCTGTATTGTTTGTCCAGGTAGGACCGGTCATTACTGATGATACAAATACCTAATATGGCTTGTTGCCAGTTATCAAGGGCATCGATTTCTGCAACAGAGGCATTGAACCTGCTGCTAATTCGATCTTTGAGGCTCTTTATCTGGCGGCGTTTGTCCTTTAATGAATGCGCAAGAGGTATCTTCAGGTCAAGTTTTATGAGCAGGATATGCATGTCGAAAAGTCCGGCTGTTTATGCGTTGTCAGGTGATCAGTGTGTCCATTATAAACTTATACCTTTACATGCATGGGGTAAGTGTATTTAATTTAGTGGTCCTTGCCATGAGAAGTTGGCTTATAATAAATCCATTATGATTACGTACTTTGCTGAGAGATAAAATGATGAAATTTCCGATATTAGCTATAGCTTTTAGTTTATTACTGGCGGGTTGTGGTGAGTATGCTGCAAAAGGTGCTGGTGAAGGCGCCACGATGGGGGCGGCCTCTGGTGCGGTCGGCGGTCTTGTCAGTGCGCTTATCTTCGGTGGTGACCCGGCAGAAGCGGCGGCAAGAGGTGCCGTCTATGGTGGTGCCGTCGGTGCAACCGCGGGCGCGATGAGTGGTAGCAAGGTCGACACGAAGATAGAGCAGCAGCGTGAGGCGAGGGCGGATAAGATCCGTGCCGAAATCGGCGATGATGCGTTTAAAGGTCTGAGTGCCCTGGTGACATGTGACCATGCTGACTCCCTGCAGTTTGCCGCCGCATCGAAGCAGTCAGCCAATCCAAATTTTTCGGTTGCCGGTTACTGGCTGGAAGTACTGAGTTATGCCGACCAGGGAAAAAATGATAAGACCAGTGAGCTGTTGCCTGCAGTAGTAGAAAAAGACTGGGACGTCAGTAGTGAATCTAACGCGAGGGCAAACCTGCTCCAGCTACAGGATAAGCTGATGGTTATACGTGAAGAATACAAATTACCCAAGCGCTGCGAGTGACATAGGAGCGAAGTTCGACCACGCATTAATCTATGAGGAAAATATCTGCCTGGCTAACCAGTTAACCTTTCTCATATTATCCTGTATTTGACTTCCGGCAAGGTTTTTTCCTGTGGCAGTGATAACCTGTTTTTCATTGTGTCGCTATATAACTTAAAACCAGTTTAATGCATGCCTGGCAGCATGCGAACATGTATGATTAATTCTTCTATAGAGATCGAAAGCAAATGAAAAGAAATACTAATGTCTTAAACGGACTGTTAATGTCTGCTGTTTTCATGGTCATGGGCGCTAACACAGCCTTTGCTGCTGACTGCCCTGCAGATATAAAAGCGAAAACAGATAAGGATGCCGAGGTGTCGGTGGAAGTGCTGTCGCACCAGGTTAAACCGCTGACCAAATGTGAGCTCGAAGCGGAGGCGCAGGCCTGGGTTTTATTGCTGCAGGCAAAGGTATCGGAAATCAGTAATGCAGAAGTTGCCGCCATATATAAGAAAGACGAGATAAAGAAAGCAGAAGAAGTTGAAGATGCGCTGGAAGATGTAAAGGAAGCAAAACAGGAGTCTGATCAGGAAGAGACAAAAGAAGCTTCAGCAGAGGCAAACGAAGCACTGGCGGAAGCCAGGGAAGCGGAAAGTAAGCTGGCAAAGGATAAGACTTTACAGAAGGCGGTAGAAGCGGCAAAGAGCAAGGCCAGGGAAGAAGGTGAGTCGATCACTGCATCTGACGAATCAACAGAAGGCAAGGCCGATCTTAAAACCGCCTTGATCAAACATATAACCGGCCTGATGGCAGAGCGGACAGCATTGATAGACCGCTTTAAAGTGGTACTGGCTGAGCTGTCCGCAAAAGGCGGTGATACTGTTGAATATGATACTTATATAAAAGCAGTGTCAGGTATCAAGGTTGATGTCACCGATGCAAGTGCAACCTGGACTACGATTACCGGCTGGTTGATGTCAGCAGAAGGCGGTTTTCGCTGGGCGGTCAACCTGGTCCAGTTCGTCGTTATCATCATCGTGTTTTATTTCCTCTCTATCGTTGCTGGTAAAGCGGCCAGAAAGGCGTTTTCGAAATCGAAACACTTCTCGACGTTGTTGCGTGACTTCCTGGTCATGTCCGCTCGTCGACTCGTTTTGTTCATCGGGCTATTTGTTGGCCTTTCTGCGCTGGAAGTTAATATCGGACCGGTCCTCGCCATCATCGGTGCTGCCGGTTTTGTTATCGCATTCGCATTACAGAACTCACTCAGTAACTTTGCCAGTGGCATCCTGATGTTGATCTACCGTCCGTTTGATATAGGTGACATGATCAACGTGGCGGGTGTGCTCGGTAAGGTCGAATCGATGAATCTGTTGTCTACACAGTTGAGAACGCCTGATAACCAGCTCGTTGTGGTTCCGAATAACTCGGTATGGGGTGATGTCATCATCAATGTCACCGGCATTACCCGTCGTCGTATCGATATGACGTTCGGTATCGGTTACAGTGATGATATCGATAAGGCGCAGAAGATCCTGGAAGATATCGTATTAGGACATGAGCTGGTACTCAAGGACCCTGAAGCCGTAGTTAAGTTACATGAACTTGCAGATTCATCGGTCAACTTTGTTTGCCGGCCATGGGTGCGGCCTGACGACTACTGGGATGTGTACTGGGATATCACGCGTGCAGTGAAGCAACGTTTTGATGCGGAGGGTGTTTCTATACCGTTCCCACAACAGGATGTGCACATCTACCGGGAAGCCATCGAGAGTAAATGAAAGTAAAAAGGGCCGGTCTTTTTGGTGATGAAAAAGCTCGGTCTGATTTCTTCTATGGACTGTAGATGTCTTTATCCCCGGTGTGGATAAAGGTTTCGATAACTCTCTGGCCCTGGCCGTCGTAACCCATCAGCCTGGCCTGAACGCGAACGACTTTGAGCTGTTTTTCATCCAGGACCTTTGCGAACAGGTGATATTGTTTGGCGCACAGAACAGGACGCTGCCAGGCCTGTTTTTCTATCGACTGGCGGGTATCGTCATCATAGTTGTTCAGTTGTAGCAACCATGGGGCCAGCCATGCAATGTAGTCTGAAACCAGCCGGCTGTCTTCAGTCGTCTGCCAGTCTTCCAGCAATAGTCGTTGTGGTATATCAGCCGCCGCGATAATTTCACCGTTATCTTTTATAGCATCGCCGCTGTAACCGAAGTCTGTCATCTTACGTTCTATCCATAGCGTACGTGAACGATCGCCTGCACGTTGGTTTATCAGTTGCTTCAGCCGTGCAGCATCACCAAAGTCAGAATGAAATTCTTCGTAGGCTTTTGTGCCGGGGTGCCAGGTGGTCTGATCAAATGACTGTCTTTTATCGTGGCTATCGACGGTGTCCAGCAGTGCGAGAGGTTCACCGTCTTCGCTCAATAACCAGCATTCATAACGATCGTTCAGTGCGAAAGGTATGGTGTCTGGCATACTTTTCAACAGCAGCAGCTATTTTCTCACCGACGGTATCGATGATATTGCTGGTCTCAGTGCCGCGTACCATGGATAGTTGCAGGCCATCCTGCCGGTTCCAGCTACCGTAACGGATCTCGGACATGCCGGTATGTGAGACGATATCCTCGTGGCTTACATATAAGATCCAGTTGATGCCATCTGTGCTCTCGGCTTCGGCGTGTTCGATGGCGATGACCTGCATGACACCATGAAAGGGATTTAACAGACGTTTAGCGTAGCGTTTTACCTGGCTCAAGACGCATCGTTACCTGTGATGACAACACCGGAGAAATCATCACTGTCATGTTTCTGGTTATCGACCAGCAGGTCTTCCTGCAATGCCGCTTCATCGATGTTAGCACCGAGGTGCTGTGTGATGGTGCGCAGGTCTAGCTCTGCATTTTCCAGGCACGAGGTACCACCGGGTGATGGGGTCATATTGAATATGCTGCCGATGCCAGTATCGATCTTCGCTTCACCCATTAGCAGCTTGCAGTTATCTTTATCGATGAGCTGTGGACGGATACCGCCGACTTTATTAGCAAACTTCAGGTCACCAAATTTAAGCGAGGGAATGATCTTGCGGACATCTTTCAGGAACAGCCATTTGCGGATAAGCGGTATCTCGAACAGCATGTTCTTGAACATGTAATTACGGATGTCCTTGACGCGGAGCAGGTCCCACAGGACTTTCGCCACGCGGCGATCGAAACGGAATACCTGGAAGAAGTCGGGCAGGGTCTTGAAGTTGTATCGTTCCAGTATCGGCAGTACCAGTGCGGTCGGACCGAAACGGGTCTCTCCGGGTACCAGTACGTCAGGGTCACCGTGAATGGCAGCAAACGGCAGTGCGTCGTTCTGCACGGTATAGACCTTGCCATTCAAGACATGCGGTGTGAAATAATAACTGCCGGCGATCGGCAGTACCGAGTAGTTGTGGCCAACACCCATATCATGTGCCAGCTTGAGGCTATGGCCGCCGGCACAGGCGACCAGTGACCGTGCCCGGTAACATACATCCTGTGTCTCAACGATGAACTCATCACCTTCGATCCTTATCTGGTCGACGTATTCGTTATAGTGAATATCGACAGTCTTATCCGGCGTCTTTTCGGCTTCTATCTGTGCCTGGCGGACAAAAGATCGTGATAATGCTTCAAAGTTGACCGCCGTGTATTCATCCGTCGAACCCAGCGCGATGATCTCATCATCACGAAACCTGTCGCCATTCATGGCAACGTTTACTTCGATACGGGCGATCGCCTTTTTATCCAGCAGTTGTAGTTTGGGGTAATGCGGGCTGAAGACCTGGAAACGCTCTGTGAGTAGATCGCATTCTGCTTTGCCGACACCGAGCACCATCTTTGGGTATTTGAAGATGATGTGATGCGCGTCAGGCTGTACCACTGCATAGTTGCGCAGCATCCTGGCAGCTCGTTGAACTTTAAGCGCTTTATCGAGCGTGTAGTTGGTCTCGATATCGCCACAGTGCAGTGTCTGGCTGTTATTACTCGATAACGAGTTGACCCGGGCGGGTGCCGCGTATTTTTCGATGACCGCTATATTTTTGATATCGGTGTATTTCGTACCCAGGTAGAGTAATGCGCTACCTGATACACCGGCACCAATAATTAACAGGTCATACTTGCTGTCTGACATAAGTCTCTCAAGATCTTGCTGTGAATGTTTCGAGTATGAAGAAGTAATAACATTTCCGGCAGTCAGGGCGGCAGATGTTATTCTTTCACAGAGCGAATCTATGTTTATATTACAGCAAGAAGCTCCGGACTATGCAACACGCAGCTTTTGTGGATGATGTCTCTCTTCGGAGCGTTTCCCCGGCAGTTTTCTGAGTAATAAGGAATTCGTCATGTCTACCGCCGGTGCGATGCCCATCAATTGCAATACGGTCGGCGCAACGTTGGCCAGGCTGCCGGCACTGGAAAGATGCCAGTTGGCTTCATCGAGCACCAGGCAGGGGACCGGATAAGTCGTGTGCTGTGTATGCGGCTCACCGGTAAACGGATCGATCAGTTCTTCACAATTACCGTGGTCAGCCGTTACTATGACTGAATAACCAGCGGTCTCGGCAGCTTCTATTACCCTTGATGCCTCACGGTCGAGCGTTTCCACGGCTTCTATCACGGCGTCCCTCTTCGCAGTATGTCCGACCATGTCGCCGTTAGCAAAATTAACCACGATAAAGGCATATCGACCTTTGCTGATGGCACCGACGACAGCATCGGCGACTTCTTTAGCGCTCATCGATGGTTTCTGGTCATAGGTGGTTACACCGGGTGAAGGAATAAGGATCTGATTTTCACCTGCGTATGGTGTGGTTCGACCGCCATTGAAAAAATACGTGACGTGCGCGTATTTTTCTGTTTCTGCACAATGGAACTGGGCGAGACCTAAAGAGCTGATAACCTGGCCAAGCGTCATGTCCGGTTTTTCAGGTTCGAAAGCGTAGGGTAGATCCAGTCTCCTGTCGTATGGCATCATGCAGGTAACGGCCGCGAGTGGCGCTTCTCCTCTATCGAAGCCTTTGAATTTGGGATCGCCCAGGGCAGCGACCATCTGGCGGGGACGGTCTTTGCGAAAGTTGAAAAAGACCAGGGGATCACCATCGGCGATCGGGGTGAATGATGGCAGTAACATCGGATGGATGAATTCATCTGTATCGCCAGCCGCATAGGCGCTTGATATAGCGGTCTTCGCCGATTTTACCTGCTGTGCTTTACCGAGGACCAGTGCCCGCCATGCGAGCTCGGTTCGTTCCCAGCGGCTATCGCGATCCATCGCGTAGAAACGTCCACAGATGCTTGCAATTGCCCCGCCACACTCGTGTAGCGGGGATTCGATCTCAGGCAGGTAATTCAGCACGGACTTTGGTGGCGTATCACGACCATCGGTTATCATGTGCAACAGCGGCCTTACGCCACAGTCTTTTGCCAGGCTGATTATGGCTTTCAGATGATCCAGCTGGCTATGCACGCCACCATCTGAAACCAGCCCCATCAGGTGTAGCGGTCGTTTAGTAACGGATGCTTTCTCGATAGCATCAAGCAGCGCTGTATTGATGTTGAAAGAGCCGTCTTTGATCGACTCGCTGATCTTCATGACGTCCTGATGGATGATATTACCCGCACCTAAAGTCAGGTGACCGACCTCGGAGTTACCCATCTGTCCATCGGGCAGTCCAACCGCATGCCCCGAAGCATTCAATGTCGTATGAGGATAGCGGCTGAAGTATTTATCAAGATTAGGGGTCAGTGCTTCAGCTACACCGTTATTGAGTCTGCTCGGATTGACGCCATAACCGTCGAGTATAACTAGCACGACGGGGCGGCGGGGAACGCCTGAGATATTGAGCATTGTTCAGTTACAACCTGTGAGTTAGTTAAGATACCTGTAAAAATCCATTCAATTTTTATGCCATTAAATTAATCATAAAATAACAGGTTAGATTGTTGAATTTACTAGGCTAATAGTAGTTCCGAATTGTTACAGGTGTATGAAGTGTGCGCTAATATTGTGCAAAAAGTGGATTACGCACCAAACTGGGGGGAGCGGGTAATGTTGACAGCTTTCCAATATAGTAACTTCTCGTTAGACCATCAGATAATCGAACGACGAGATGCAATCTTTATTACGAGATAAAATAGAAAAATGTGTATAGAGTCTGCCACAGATAAAGAACAGATAGAGGTCGTTGCAACGCTTGCTGAAGAAATATGGCGAGAGCATTTCACATCGATCATCGGCAAATCCCAGGTTGATTATATGCTGGAGAATCTCCAGTCAGAGCAGGCTATCTGTGAACAGTTAAGAAATGGATTTTTATATTATCTGATCAAAAGTAATAACAGCGATGTCGGCTATTTCGGCGTGCTGCCAACAGGTGATGATCTGCTGTTGAGTAAATTTTATATAAGGTCGGCAGAGCGTGGTAATGGTCTGGGGCGAAAAGTGCTGATGTTTATCGAGAGCCTGGCAGCCGAAAAGGGTGCGATCAGGATCTCCTTGACTGTAAACAAATATAATTTGCAGACGATAGAAATATATAAAAAGTTAGGATTCGAAATTACTGAATCGTTGATCCAGGATATCGGTGATGGCTTCGTCATGGATGACTACAGGATGGAGAAAGTGATCTGAGAGTCTCAGATGTAACTGGTCACAGATAGTCGCCCTTTTTACCAGGTAGCATCTTCTATTATGCTGTTTATCAATTCGATGACTTCCTCGACTATCTCTTCTGAACCGGGTCGTCCGCTGGGTTTGCGATAGGAGAGGCGCACAAATTTCGGGTCGGATGATAGCGTGTATACACTGATCGTAAACGGGCACAGGACGATATTATCCGGGTGCTGGCGAGCCAGTTTTTGAGAGATCTCAGCGCTGCAGAACTCAAACGTTCTGGCCTTGTTATAGGTGTTGTTAGTGTAACCGTATGCAGGGCCAGTACGGTTTAACATCTCACTGGCTGGCAGTTCGTGAGCTATGTTGATGCCCTTACCGATGATTGCCATACGAACACTATTAGCGACATCATGAAAATCACCCTCTATTTTCGTTGTTACGACAGGGTCTTCAGCAGCAGTAACCGGGTAGGGCGTCAGTGAAATAATGGCGTACACGAACAGCCGCATTAAAACAGCTCTCAAGTTATAGGAATATGGCATATATGACCCCGAGTATATTTAACGGGATCATATTAAACTAATTCCACACTATTTGTGTAGTGATAAAGCCAGGTTACCAGGTTGCCAAATCGTCAGATTGGCTGCCTGTTGATATAGCGCTGACCTTTTTGGGTTTTAGTTTTTCTATATCTATAAATAACAAAACCGTCAACACAGTCAGAGGAATCAGGGACAATATTAAAATCACTGAATATGACACCCTCGCTTTCACAAATCTCGAGCCTTGTTCGTTACTGGTCGTTGGTTATTCTAATATTCAACTGAATGGTTGACAATTGATTGCGCATGAATATAATAAACCATATGGTTGAATGTGAAGATAGCGAAGTCATCTCGGTGCTACTAAAAGCAGTGAGTGATAAAACACGGAGGGAGTTACTGGTTCAGCTCTGTCAGCAGGGGGCTGGTCGTGTAACAGACCTTGCTGAAGTTTACGATATGTCATTGAACGCCATTTCCAAGCACATAAAAGTACTGGAAAAAGCCGGTCTGGTCACGCGTAAAACGATCGGCAGAACCCATTGGATAGAGGCCGATCTGAAGCAGGTGGCAGTGGTTGAAAGCTGGTTTAACCAGCTTAAATCGATCTGGGCATTACGCCTTGAAAAACTTGATGAGCTAATAAGTTCAGGAGACGAATCATGAGTGATCTAACATTAAATGTAAGTAGAAACATCAACGCGCCCATAGAAAAAGTATTTGATGCATGGCTTGATCCATCGATGCTGGCACAGTTTATCCTGCCTATGCCTGGTATGCCCAGGCCACAGGTTGAAAACAAGCCAGAGCAAGGAGGTAGTTTCACGATCATCATGCATGTTGGTGATAATGAAATCCCGCATACCGGTGAGTACCTGGAGATAAGCCGCCCAACCAAACTGGTCTTCTCTTGGGTATCACCTTTCTCGACTGACGGTAGCACGGTGACGATCGATTTTAGAGGGCTTGATGACGGCACCACAGATATCGAGCTGACACATGTACGGTTTAGCGATGAGGAGGCACGTTCGGATCATGAAGGTGGCTGGACAAATATCCTGGAGAAGTTAGGGGATTTGTTGAGAGAAGTCGAGGCGGTATGATCTGGATTAATCCCATATAGAAATTAGAGGAACATAGCGGCCGTTTAGTAGTAGGGTTCCTTTTTTAAATTTATATTCGAGTTTCTATAATGAGTGATGATGTAAAAGAAGTGACAGCTGAAACTAGTGCGGTTTGGGATAACCATATCTCTGTTCCGGATACGCCCGAAGGTTTTACCGTGAGGACGACGTACCCTGCCAACCCTGATGGCGCTGAAGTGATGCTCGAGCGCTGGCTGGCGGGTAGCTGCGAACCTCCGCACTCTCATCCGGGCGATGACATGACGGTCGTCGTCGAAGGCAGGATGTCTATCCAGTTCTATATTAAATCAGCAGGCGGTCTGGTCGCGGATGGTGAGAAGCTAATCCTCAACAAGGGGGATACCGGGTATATCAAAGCCGGCCGAATTCACGATGCAAGTTACATCGAAGAATGCAAACTGGTGTACGTGCACGACAGGGCTTTCGGTTTTTCTGCAGAAGACTAAAGGTGATATCGAGCCTTCAAGCTACGGATATAAATTTGTAGGCCCGATCAAAGAGAACAGATCTTATTTATTAATCAGATTTTCTATCTTGGATAGTAATTCTTTTGTATTCGGCGGCTTTACTATGTAATCACTGGCGCCCTGCCGCTGAGCCCAGACTTTATCAGTTTCCTGATCCTTTGTGGTCAACATGATGACCGGTATGTGTTTGGTGTCGACACTGCTGGTCAGCTTTCGAGTTGCCTGGAATCCATTGAGATCGGGCATTACGACGTCCATAAGGATGAGGTCAGGATTGTCTGTGGCTGCCTTTTCGATACCGCTTTCACCGCTCTCGGCTTGGATAACATCGTAACCTGCAGAGGCTAATATCTTGGTGGTGCCTGATAGCATTGTCGGCGAGTCGTCGACAACCAGAATTGTAGTCATAATCCTTATCCCGTATAAAATTAAATAAGTATTTTTTGATTTATCCAAGTATAGACAGTGTTGAAAATATGACGGCTTATTGAGAGTAATAATAGGGCATGATTAAGGTTATAAATCTATCAATTGCGACATTATGTTGCTAAAGGGCTGATATAATTAGCCTTTTATTCTTCCCCAGCAATTCTTCGTTTGGACACACAGGCTCTCAATAATCGATTGAAAAAATGCATGTTAAGTGACGTGCAGCGTTTTCGTCGTTGCCTGCAAAAAATAAGAAAATCCAGGCCAGCTGATAATCAGTCACTTGTGCAGTTGGCAGAAGAAATCGAGCTGTCGGTTACGAGAGCGCAGACGAGAAAACAGAACCTGCCGGTTATTACTTATCCCGAAGACTTGCCGATCGCTCAGAAGAGTGACCTCATCAAAAAGACCATCATGGAGAACCAGGTAACGGTCTTATGTGGAGAGACCGGCTCAGGCAAGACCACGCAGCTGCCCAAGATATGTCTTGATATCGGTCTGGGGATACGCGGAAAAATCGGCCACACTCAACCACGTCGGCTGGCGGCACGCGCAGTGTCGCAGCGTATCGCAGATGAACTCAATACCGAGCTGGGCAATGAGGTCGGTTTCAAAGTTCGTTTCTCTGACAGGTCGAATGAGAAAAGTTATATCAAGCTGATGACGGACGGCATCCTGCTGGCGGAATGTAATCATGATCCGTACCTGAACCAGTATGACACCATCATCATCGATGAGGCGCACGAGCGAAGCCTGAACATCGATTTTTTGCTCGGTTATCTGAAACGTCTGATCAAAAAGCGTAAAGACCTGAAGATCATCATCACTTCGGCCACCATCGACCCCGACCGTTTCTCAAAACACTTTTATAACGCACCGGTGATAAATGTTTCCGGCCGTACTTATCCTGTCGAGGTACGATATCGTCCCTGGCAAAGCGCTGAAGATGAAAGTGGCAGGACATTACAGGATGGCATCATCGATGCGGTCAATGAGCTGTCTAGAATTGACCGTGGTGACATCCTGGTCTTTCTTAGTGGTGAAAGAGATATCCGTGAGACGGCGGATGCACTGGCGAAAGAAACGGGTAACCGGGCGCTGGATAATACGGAAGTCTTGCCCTTGCTTGCGAGGCTATCCAATGCTGAACAGAACCGGATCTTTCACCCGTCGAACAAGCGGCGTATCGTGCTGGCGACCAATGTTGCTGAAACGTCGTTAACCGTGCCTGGTATTAAATATGTCATCGACTCTGGTGTCGCCCGGATATCACGGTATTCATGGCGCAGCAAGATTCAACGCCTGCCGATAGAGAGGATCTCACGGGCTTCAGCTGATCAGCGTAAGGGTCGTTGTGGTCGCGTGTCGGCAGGTATATGTATCCGTCTGTACGAAGAAGATGACTTTGAACTGCGTGATGAATTCACCGCACCAGAAATACAGCGGACCAACCTGGCAGCGGTTATCCTGCAGATGGAGAACCTCAGGCTGGGGCACATCGATGATTTTCCTTTCGTGGAGCCCCCTGAAGACAGGTTGATCAATGACGGTTATAAGCTCTTATTTGAACTGGGTGCAATAGATGCTCAGCATAAGATCACAAAGATTGGAAAACACCTCGGCCATTTTCCGATCGATCCTAAACTCGCCCGCATGTTACTGCAGGCAAAAAATGAAAACGCGCTGAGAGAGGTGCTGGTCATCGTCTCGGCGCTCGCTACGCAGGATCCGCGTGAACGGCCGCTCGATAAGCAGCAGGCGGCCGACGAGAAACATGCGACGTTTATCGATAAAACTTCGGACTTCATTTTCTACATCAACCTGTGGGATGCCTACCATGCAGAGAAAAAAGAGCTGTCAGGAAACCAGTTACGCAAGTGGTGTAAGAAAAACTTTATCTCGTGGCTGCGGATGCGTGAATGGATCGATACCCGTAACCAGATAAAGCAGATGTTGTCGAACCTGAAATTATCACTTAACTCGACGGTGGCATCATACGAGCAGATACACCAGGCGCTGTTGATCGGGTTGCTGGCGAATATCGGTTTTAAAGATGAAGGCAAAGAATACCTCGGTGCGCGCAGCAAAAAGTTTCACGTGTTCCCTGGTTCGGCGTTATATAGATCGCCACCGAAGTGGATAATGGCTGCAGAGATCGTAGAGACATCACGTGTCTATGCACGTACCAATGCAAAGATCGATGTTGCCTGGGTAGAGGATAAAGCCAGGCACCTGCTCAAGTATCATTACAGTAATCCGCACTGGGAGAAAAAACGTTCACAGGTCGTCGCCCTCGAACAGGCAACGCTTTACGGCCTGGTTATTCATGCCGATAAAAAAGTCAGTTATGGCAGGATCGATCCGTCCGAAGCCAAAGAGATATTTATCCGCTGTGCATTGATTCAGGGTGACTTTGAGTGCCGGGCAAAGTTCTTTATACATAATCAGCATCTGCTGGCTGAACTCGAAGCACTGGAAGCAAAGTCGCGGCGCCGTGACATCATCGTCGATGAAAATGTCTTATATGATTTTTATCAGCAACAGCTTCCTGATGCTATAAACAATGGTGCAACGCTGGATAAATGGCTGCGGAATAATCCTGATAAAGCAAAGAAACTTTTTCTTTCCACGGATGACCTGATGCGTAAGGATGCCACGCTGGTGTCTGACACCATGTTCCCCGATCACCTGGAAATGAACGGCTCACGTTTTCCCATCGAGTACCATTTTGATCCGCGTAATCATTGTGATGGTATAACGCTGATCACACCGGTCGCCGGACTGAATGCGATCAATGCACAACGGTGTGAGTGGCTTATCCCCGGCCTGCTGCAGGAAAAGATAGTCGCACTGATCAAGTCATTGCCAAAACAGTTAAGGAAAAATTTTGTACCGGCACCGAACTTTGCCGATGCCTGCATAGAAGCGCTTGAGCCATCAGATGATTCGCTGTCTACAGCAGTGGCAAACCATCTTAAAAAGATGACAGGTGTGCTGGTTCCATACGATGCATGGAATGTAAATGATATCAATCTGCACCTGCTGATGAATTTTCGGGTGATCGACCATGATGGTTCGGTGATCGAGCAGGGTCGAGACCTGCAAGCGATCAAGGATGTTCTAGCGGATGACCTGGACGGTGTCTCTGAGATGAGCGATGAAGCTGAGCAGGATACCGCCTACCATCAGGATGATGTTACCCCCGCCATTCTCGATTCATTACCAGAGACTGTCGAACTCGAGCTACAGGGTGTTTTGATCAAAGCCTATCCCGCTCTGGTAAAGGATGGCAGGCAGGTAAACCTGAGGGCGTTGCAGAACAAAAAAGCTGCCACTGATGAGACCAGACTGGCATTACGACAGCTGGTCATCAATGCATTGCCTGAACAGGTAAAGCATCTAAAGCGCTCTATCCCGGATATCCAGAACCTGTGCCTGAAGTATACCGACTTCGGCAGGTGTGATGACCTGAAGCAGGATATCATCGATAAAACCATCGACGATGTTTTTCTATACGATGACGTACGGACGGCTAGTGACTTTGAGGTGAGGCTCGAGCAGGGCAGGAGCCGGCTACATGAGAACGCCGAGCAATGGAGTCGGCTGTTAACCAGTATCCTTGATGAATATCGCGCGTTAAAAAAGATAATGAAAAATCCGACGCTCGCTCAACTGGAGATGGTGACAGATATACAGCAACAGCTTGCTTACCTGTTCCCGGATAACTTTATCACGGTTATCGAGAGAGAGTGGCTGGAGCAGTACCCGCGTTACCTGATGGGTATCAACAAGCGCATTGAAAAATCTAAAACGAATATGACACGTGACCGGCAGCTAAAGATCGAGTTTTCCAGGCTGTGGGATGAATACATCAAGCGGCAGAAGCTTCTGGAGAAGCAGCATATCGATTCAGCGCAACTCGGCTATTACCGCTGGATGCTCGAAGAGTATCGTATCTCGCTGTTCGCCCAGGAACTTAAGACCAGGTTTCCGGTATCCGATAAAAGGCTGAGAAAATTCTGGAACGATCTATCGGATGCTTAAAAGGTTAAGCGGCACTCCAGGTCGAGTGCATCCAGGGTTCTGGTATATCGTGTTAGATCTTTTATCTCCTGTTGTTTCGATTTAGAGATATCTTCGAACACGCTAAGGACTGTCTTTTACGTTTAATTCGTTATGTGTCAGGGAAGGCACTTTATTTCGTATGGAATATTTGACGCTCGTGCAGACGGTGGCATCACGTCCTTTCTATCTTGCAGCGTAACCGTTCGATCTCTTCGATCAGGTCAATTACCAGCGCAACGCCAGCAGGGTTTACTCCCAGGTCTCTTTGAAGTCTCTTTGCTTTTTGCACGCGCCTTATACTGATCCCGCTGAAACGCCAGTGAGATTGCTCTATGCCGATGGGTTCGATGCATCCCTGGTTGACCAGTGAGATGATATATTCCGTTTCCACCGAGCAGGTTTCACATAGTTGCCGCAACGTCAGGCGGGTCTCATTTTCTACTATGTCACCGCTCAGGATATCGGTTGTCTGCTTGATCATGTGTTATACCCCTAATTTCGAGCGCGGGTTAAAACTGAATATCTTCTTCATGTTTTCGTATGCGGCTTTCTCATCGGCAGTATTTGCTGGTGGTGATTCTACCCGTAAAACCAGGTACAGGTCTCCCGCGGTATTGTTAGCCGAACTTGCCGGAATACCCCGGCCTTTGAGCCGCATCTTACTACCGTTGGCAGAACCGGGCTTTATCGTCATGTCGACCAATCCGCCAGGTGTCGGTACTTTAATACTGGCACCGAGGGCGGCTTCCCATGGTGTGACGGGCAGATCCAGGTAAACATCACGTCCATCGACCCGGTAGATACTGTGCGGATTAAATTCTATCTCGAGATACAGGTCTCCGGCTTTACCCTGGCCCATGCCCGGGTTGCCCTGACCGGCAAGACGAATATGCTGGCCCTGTTTGATGCCTTTTGGGATATTGATGTTGAGCACGCGTTCTTTCGACGTTACGTGTCCACTGCCATCGACCTCGGGCACACGCAGGCTGATCGACCGTGTCGCGCCCTTCATCGAGTCTTCAAGATCGATCAATATTTTTGCATGGTGATCGTTGCCGGCTGATTGGAAACCGGACTGCTGCTGGTAACCGCCTTGAGATCGGCCGCCAGTCTGGCGAAACAAAGATTCAAAAAAGTCACTGTAGGCATCGGCACCTTCGAAGCCGCCATACTGTGTATTGCCACCGCCGGGGCCACCGCCAAATTCAAATCCTGCATCCCAGTCTGGCGGTGCGTTGAAATCCTGTCCGGCTTTCCAGTTGGCACCCAGCTGGTCATAAGCGGTACGCTTTTCTGGGTCCTTCAATACCTCGTAGGCTTCACCAACTTCTTTGAAGTGCTGCTCAGCATTCGCTTCTTTGCTGACGTCGGGATGATATTTACGTGCAAGTTTTCGGTAGGCACGTTTTATCTCATCCTGTGTTGCATCGCGGTCGACGCCAATTATCTGGTAGTAATCTTTAAATTCCATCGCTTAATAGTGGGGTGAAATATACAAATTAAAAGCCTGTGTGATGCACAGTACTACATTTATTACTGCAGTGCTGTGCGATGCTGTTACTCAACCTTGATCTGCTTGCGCTGAGACTTCTTCTGTTTAGGTATCGTCAGTTTTAGCACGCCTTTTTTGAATGAGGTTTTGACGTTTTCATCTACGACTTCAGCGGGCAGTAAAAGTGAACGATAGATTTCACTTTTACTTATCTCCTGTTTCAGGTAGTCACCTTTTTCCTCTTTTTCTTCATGGCAGGCTTTTGCCTTGATAACAAGCTGGTTGTTCGCTATCGATATATCGAGATCTTCTTTATCGAAACCGGGCAGTTCAGCTTTAACAAAAATCTCCTTATCCCTGTCGATAACATCTATCTTGGGCAATTTGCCAAAAGGGCTGTATGAGGTGAAGTCAGGAAGCTTTTCACGATTGAAAGGATTGTGCCACATACTTTGAAACATATGCTCTACCTTACTTTCAAGTTCTTTTAATGAACTCAAATAACTATTCTGACCATTGTTTTCAGTTTTTGATATGTCTTTGTCATTCATCTCGTTAACCTCCTGTTTAATTAGCTTACTCGTAATATGTAACATGCGTAATTAACAAAAACATTGACTGTTATCAATAAACTCAACTGGTTATTTCATTTTCGGTATTATTATCGTCAATACACCATTATCGATCTTCGTCTGCATACCTTTCTGTTCGACTGGTTCGCGAAGAGTGATACTACGCTGAAACCTTCCAGATCGCCGTTCGCTAAAAATGATTTGGCCAGACGCGTCTCTATCCTGTTTTTGATACTCCTGTTTCCCCCTGACACTAAGCCGTTGTCCATCCAGGTCGACAGAAAGGCTCTTCGCATCTGCGCCGGGTATATTAACGAGAACGGTATACTGGTTATTATCTTCCCTCACATCCATCTTCGGTTCAGATATGTCTGCTCTGAAATGCCGGCGAAAATCCGGGCGATTATATGGGGTATATGGGTGATTGAATGCTCTTTCCATCTCACGCTGCATCCGTTCGATCTCCTGGTAGGGGTCCCATCTCTGTGCATGATATGGCGGGAAACGAGAAGGGGGTGGCGATACGTAGTTCGGGTTAACGGGTGTTAAATCTTTATCGATAGACGGCAGTTGTTGGGCTGCCTGTTTTTCAAGCTCGCTCGTGGGTTCTGGCTGAGTTGGCGCTGAGGCCTCTTGAGGTTCTGCAGCCTGATCTATATTTTGCTCGGTTTCAGGTATGGCAGACCGGATAGAGGACTGTTCGTCCTGTATCGAATTCAGCTGCTTTTTTATTCCGACGATGTACCATGTCTGCATGCCGGCTATCACGATCAGCAGCAGGATCATCACTGTAAATATTATCTGGTTTGAACGGCCCTGTTTTGACGGGCCCTGACTTGAATCTTGCATCGTCTTCACTCCCGGTATTAACCTTATAGTTTATATGGCTGTAAATCATACAATAAAATTAATAACATTAAGTCGCGATTTCAAGACCCGGGTGGTAGAAATTTATGACTAGTGATTGCTGGTTCCAGGCAGGTCAGGGGGCCCATGGCATCACGTCTCTCATACCTTTCATTGCCGGTGCGACATTGTGAGTTAAAACGTTAAGATCCTGGCTGACCCGGCCCATATTGCCATTGAGTTGCTGCATGTTGTTATTGATCGATGCCGTGTCAGTGCTCATGGACCCCATGTTTCCAGACATGCTGTTTACGTCGGTTTGCATCATCTGCATATTCGCTGACATATTGGTCATCGCCGTTTCCATGACCGATACCACGTAAAACATGTAGATGACACCCACGATTGCGATGATCATGCCGGGAATCGCGATCAGGCGATTCCTGCTTGTCCGTTGCTCCAGCATTCTTGTCATGTATTCAATTTTTTTATCCTGCAGTTTTCCCTGTTCATTAATCTCTTTCAGGGTCAGTTCATGATCATGCATCATGGAATCTGACAGGCTCTTGAATATATTCTGGTTACTCTCTTCTTTTTTTACACTGTTATCTTTGATCTGGCCGAATGTGGTCTGAAGTGACTGGTACAGCCCTGTCATTTCTTTTTGATGTTCCTGACCCTGTTTGCTGGCACGGCTGGATAAGGTGCTAAAGCCATCGCGGACCTCTTCGATCAAAGAAGATATCTGTTTGTCCCTTGCCTGTCGCTGGCTGGTCATCTCTTCGATGAGTGATTGCAGAGATGGATCCGAGGTGGCCGTTTTACGGGTGGTTTTAGTGGTAGTTTTACTAGCAGTTTTTTTCACAACTTTTTTAGGGCTGCTGGCTTTTTTTACTACCTTGCTGTTTGATGGCTTTGTTTTTGCTGGTGTTTTTTCTGTGCTTTTTGGCATAGTCGAGTGATAGTCTTTATTTCGAAAGGAGTTGTTATTATATAATAGTTAGCTTATATTCTTGTGAAGAACTGTTGTTCGAATATGTCTCTACAGAACAGCCGTTTACCTGTTCTGTATAGTATTGCTTGTTCGGAAGGCCGGCGCTCAGGCTATTTCGAAGCCTGTAGTTCAGGCAGGGTTACACCCATCTCCTCTTCAGCAAGGACGAGAAAAAATCCCTCCCAGTTGTGCTGGGTAAAAGTATCTATTACCAGGTCCCGACATGACAGTTTGTATTCGAGAATCTCTCTCTGTAGCCTGAACACATCATTTTGCATCTGTATCAGTCTTGCAGATGAGATGCCGGGTGATAATGCGGCTTCTTTGATCTCAACACGTTTGCGTGCGACCTCATTCATGGTAGCGATCACATCTTCTCTGTTGAACTTTCGCCATTCAAGCAGTGTATGCAACTGATCGTCAGTTAATTCGATAACATCGCTATTCTCGATAATCACTGGTAGCAGACTGGGTAAAAAATTAATCTTATCCAGTTTTTCTATGTATCTGTGTTGTTCGACTGTATACACGAGGTCAGTATTTGCTGCTAAGGCTGAACCAGAAAGCACAATAAGCATGCTTAAGGTAGAGATTAAAGAACCTGATTTCATAGTGCGAATCCTAATAGTTCAAAGTTATTAATAAGTATATTATAAAAAACTTATATATGTGAGAAATGATATGAAATAATTATTAAATTTTTGTTAGATAAAATTAATTTCTCGTATTTAAAATCAGTAGCGATTACAGAGTGATATTAAAGTATCCCTACTTAATAATGATTAATTCAAAATAACGACATGCTAAAACAAGTCAATATCGATATCGAAGATGCCCTGATTTTTTTACCGGGTGTGCAACTTTTTATAAAACTTGATAACAATATCATCAGTGATATTGCAAAGCGTATGAACCTGCACCGGTATGTAGCAGGCGAACATCTCATAAGGCAAGGTCAGCATGGCAAGTACATGCTTATAATCAAGCAGGGTAAGGTAAAAGTTAATCTGAAAATCATCGAGAAAGAGAGTCTCGATTTGGACTTTACCCTGTAATGTAGATAACACCGTGCACGGTTAGTTTCTTCAATGCCCGGTGGTTTTAGCCTATGACCAGCCGCAGAATCATGCCGAGGTTAGCGCATTGATCACACTTTGATGTGTGTCGGCCTCGACCTGTTCAAGGAACTGCTCAGACCAGTCCAGCACTCTCAGTCCGTCCGCATTGAGCTGACTGGGCTCAAGGTGTCCTTCATTGAATGCGAGGTATAACAAGATGCACGCCGCCTGTTGTACTTCCCAACCAAGGTTATGGTTGTTTGCCCGGAGACAGGCTTTGATCACCCTGCGATAGTAATCGATAGGGATTTCTTCATGTATGTCTTCCCGGGTATATGCCGATAATGCTTTGTGTAGTTCGCCATACCTGATCATCTGTCCGTCGACCTGTTCTATATTGATTGAAAACAAGTTTAGTGGTCAAGGCTTGTGGTTTCTTGACGAATTGCGACATTCGTTTGTGAGAAAATCTGAAATGAATGCGGGAGGGATCGGCTTGCCTATCGAGTCTCCAGCCAATACTCCAGACTACGATGTATCAGAGGTCATCAAAAACGGTGACAGTCAGCAGGACCTTTACGGAGTCGTCCGCTTTGCTCTTGTCTATATAAGTGATGCCCAGCGGGGTGCTTTTTATCCAGGTAAGTACTTCTTTATTGCTGACGAGTTCTTTGGCTGCGCCTTTTTTGCCGACAGATACTTTTCGTGCCCAGTACCGCTTGTGCCTGGTTTCACTCATCTCCAGTACATATTCAAAGAAAGCTTTTCTATCCGGGCTGCCGGATGCATGATTGGCAGGAATCGCTTTATGGCCGCTCGGGAAAGTTTGTTGCGTTCCGAGAAACAGTTCCTTGACCATCTCTTTCGTGAGATCGCCGCCCTGATAATCCGGGTGAGCAATTATGGCCAGGTCAGCATGGGCTGAACTATATCCTGCAACTATTAGTAGTGTGAGTAATGCTCGTAATGTCTTAAACATGCTGATCGTTCTCCAGAAGTGCAGAGATAAATTTTGGCAGTTTTTATAAATTTAAGACGGTTAGGACTGGTGCAGCTGATCTATGAAAAGCCCATCTCCGTAAGTTTTTAACACTTTTTAGATGTCAAAAAGCAGGGTAATTTCACTACCCTGCTTTTTTGAGTATAGGTCAGAAATGATTAAACTTCATTGAAGTCTTGCACGGTGAACAGTACTTTAACCGTGTCATCAACTTTGCTAGCATCGATATAACCGATACTGCCAGGTGTGTTGGCGATTGATTTCAGGACAGCAGAATGTGAGCTTAATTCGGTTGGTGAGCTACCGGCGCCAACAGCTATCTTACGTTTCCAGTGGCGTTTATGTGTTGACTCGGGCATGTTCAGCACTAATGAAAAGAATTCTTTTCGATCTGGGCTTCCTGCAGTATGGTTGATCGGTGTGGCGTGATGACCGTTCGGGAAAGCTTTGCGTTCACCCAGGAACAGTTTTCTCACGTTCTGTGCATCGAGTTCGCCGGTTTCAGAATCAGGATGGCCGATAATTGCAAGATCAGCAAATGCAGCATTACTAACAGACATCAAAAGTAAGACGGACAGAATTCTCAGTTTCATAAACATACGGGTTTCTCCTAAAAGATATAAAAAATTAGTGTACTGGCATCAGCGCCAGTATCTGTTTGTAGGTTTTTAAACATTTGAATTTGTGCCGGTATAACCAGCATGGAAGCGATTTCAGCGACCTTGTCCGGGTTCGTTATCAGCCTGTTTTGGCTGGTTGCTGGAACCCTGAGTGACCGTCCTTTGCCACCGAGGGATAAGTATATTCTAATATTATTAAAATTCTAATAAATTGAGTGTGAGCGGTATAAATAAACCGATGAAGTGCAGAAAAGGCTGCCATATTGGCAATTTGAGTTGTTGTCAGTGTTTTACTCAATGGTCTTAATCGATTGTATTAAGCTAAAGCTGTCGAATATATATCTGAAAATTAACATGGCAAACAGTTGGCTGTCGCTACTTGAATCAATTCAGCATTTATCTTCAAATTGATTGATGTCAGTCAACATACTGATCTCTACTATCTGCAAACTGTAAGGGTATCGTTAAATGAATGCGGAAGAAAAGCAAATGATCACTATAGAAGAATTCATGACCCCTGATCCCTATACATTGCGAGAGACTGACTCTATAAATGATGCCTGGGAAATCATGATTGGTAAACATGTGCGTCATATCCCGATAACCGATGACGATGATCACGTGCTCGGGCTTGTTACCCAGAGGGATGTTCTCGCAGCAACAGATCCAGGGGCAATCAGAGAAGCGAAGAGTGCGTCGCATGAAGTTAAATCTGATGTTACGTTATCAGAAATTATGATTCGTGATGTCACCGTGATTCATAAACAAGATTCTTTACGCAAGGCAGCTCTGTATCTACAGTCACATAAATATGGTTGCTTACCCGTTGTACTCGATGATCGTCTGGTCGGTATTATTACCGACAGTGATTTTATCGATATCGCTATCAACCTGATCGAGCAGGCTGAGGTGTCTGAAGAAGAGGCTATGATGGATATCGAGTCCGAGCCGGAGATGGATGATATCGACCTGCCAGAAGTCGATGAGGTGCTCTAGCAGCACTGTGTCATGGACGGCGGGTGTGTTATCAAAACACGGACTGGAAGCTCAATCCGCCGCCGTCACCCGGGTCTTTAAACACATCATCGAGATTGAGGCTGATATTTAACTGCAGTGAATTTCGTCCGTCGGATGAAGAATACTCAAAACCCATGCGGAATTTGGCTTCCAGGCTATCATTTAACGTGTTTTTACTACTGTCCTGCAGGTAGACCTGCTCTTCTTCTACCTGGCCGACATATAATCCAAGGTCCCATGCCATATGCTCATTGAAGGGGTGATAGGCGGAGCTGTAGACCTGCAAGGTTTTCATATGGTAATCAAGATTTTCACTGGCATCGAAGAAGTCGCGGATGTCATTGGTGATGTGATCATACTGTGTGCCTAGCCGGATCTCGTATGACTTGCCCATGCCTTTTACCCAGTAAATATCGGCAGACAGGTAATCGGTCGCCTGCTGCTGGTTCTGACCTGTCTGCGAGTTAGATTTATCGATGCTGAAGCCATCGATAGTAATGCCTATTACCGAGTCGGGCGCAGGCAGGTAGTCGAATAACAGGAAGTAATCACTGCTCTCGTGTTTGAATGTGCCGTTATTATCCGGATCGATAAGTTCCAGCTGGCTCTCACGGCTGACGCTGAAGCGCAGTTTGTATTGTTCGCCTAAAAGATAGGCGCCTTCCAGCTTCATGGCTCTGGGATCTTCTTTGTAGAAAGTGTTATCGCTAACATTTTTCTGGTTATAAAGTGCATCGACGTCGAGGTACTCAAAACGCGTATAGTTCCATGGACGTCTTCCCCAGATCACTGCGATACCGAGGTCCATTTCCCGTTTTTCATAGGCCGGGGTACCGAGCAGGGCGATACCGAGGTTTCCGGCCCATGGGTAAAACTCGATTTCAGCCGTTGGGAACGGGAAATCTTTATCGGCATAAAACACTTCCTGTTCTATCTCGAAACGTACGTTAAGGTATTCTGATAGCTCACTCTGCAACTTGAGCTCGCTCTGTATAAAAGCGAAATCCGAGTCCAGGCTGGCTCCGGTGATTCGCCATGCCGTGGTGTTGTCATACCACTGGTACTCGAGGGATTTGCGAAAGCGGTGAGCATTGATATCGAGGAAGTTTTCATCATCAAGATTGATGTCGTTGATATCAAAGTCGTCATCGAAAGCCTGTATCGGGGAAGCGGCAACCAGCAGGCCGAAGGTTAACAGGAGTGTGCTGATAAGCTGTCGCATGAATACATTCCGAAAATAAAGGAAATGATTATAGTCTGTATAGTTTAAGAGATTTGGCTGTAGCGCCTGATGTATTTTCCTGAATTTCTTACGCTTGGTTGACATTGGTCAACATTTTTGGACGCACAATCTGCAAACTTGTACTGATACTGGTCATTTTTACTGGTTTAGCCTATGCAGCGATATTTTTTTCTAACTATTATTATGCTCTGTACCATGGCAGTTGCTAAAGCGGCCTCGTCTACAGAGATTACACGAGGCGTGATGCTGAGCAACTCCTGTGCAGCATGTCATGGCACCGACGGTAGAAGTCCCGGTGCAATTCCCAGTATCGACGGCAAATCTGCCGAGTTTATATCGCAGGCACTGCATGATTTTAGAGAAGGTACACGTCCAGCGACGGTGATGGGCCGGCATGCTGGTGGTTACACCGATGAAGAAATCGAGCTCATCGCCGATTATTTTTCAAGCCGGCCATAGCGTCTAAAGGGATATCAGGATATGAATCGTTTCAATCGCAGAAAATTTTTAAAACTACTGGGGTTATCTGGTGCTCCGGTCTCGGTCGCCGGTTTTTTGTCTTCATGCAGTAAAGGAACGTCGGCCCGGGTGGTGATTGTCGGTGGTGGTTTTGGCGGAGCGACATGTGCAAAGTATCTGCTGCGGTTTGACAGCAGTCTACAGATAACTTTGGTGGAGCCATCCGAAAACTTTATTACCTGTCCGTTCAGTAACATGGTTATTGGCGATATGCAGACGATGGACAGTATCAGTCATGATTACTCGGCGCAAAAGGAGCGTGGCGTGCAGGTGGTTCATGCAAAAGTGCAGGCGGTGGATGCGATGGTCAGGATGGTCGCGCTAGATAATGGCAAGGTTATCCATTATGACAAGCTGGTTCTATCACCCGGTATCGACTTTAAGTGGGAAGCAGTCGAAGGGATGAATGCCCCTGATGCTGAAGTCATCCCGCATGCCTGGCGCGCTGGCAGGCAGAGCACGATATTGCGTGACCAGCTGAAATCGATGGACGATGGCGGTGTTGTCATCGTGGCGCCGCCAGAAAATCCGTATCGTTGCCCGCCCGGTCCCTATGAGCGGGTTAGCCTGATCGCACACTACCTGAAACAGCACAAGCCTAAATCCAAGGTCCTCGTTCTCGATGCCAAAGACAAATTCTCCAAGCAGGCATTATTCCAGCAGGGGTGGGACGATCTATACCCTGGCATGATCGAATGGGTAAGCGGCAGTACGGGGGGACGTATCGATGAGGTGGATGTTGCTACGCGTACCCTGTACACAGAGTCGGGTGATAATCATAAAGCTGATGTGGTGAATCTTATTCCGCCACAAAAAGCGGGAGAGGTTGCTATCACATCCGGTTTTTCCAATGAGGATGGCTGGTGCCCTGTTGACCAGCGGACTTTTGAGTCTGAAATGCATAAGGATGTTTATGTTATAGGCGATGCCTGTATTGCAGGGAAAATGCCCAAGTCAGGTTTTGCTGCCAATAGCCAGGGCAAAGTGTGTGCTGCTGCTATCGTGTCTTCACTTAGGGGTGTGGAAATGCCGGATCCATCATACGTGAATACCTGTTACAGCCTGTTGTCACCCGAATACGGCATATCTGTCGCAGCGGTATATCGTTATGATAAAAACAGGGGGATCTATAAAACGGGTGGCGGTGTCAGTCCCATCGTAGCCGATGATGCATACCGTTTGCAGGAAGCGCGATATGCAAGAGGCTGGTATGACAGTATTACCATGGATGCATTTGGCTAGACAGTGGTTTGTTACAGCGCATGCCTGGCTGTATGTTTATGATTGCTCGATAAAGGTGATATTATATTTTGAAGCAAGAGATTTATAGACCATATAATAATTTTAATAAAAACGCGGGGGAATGATTATGAATGATGTCGAAAAAACCGTTACTGCTTGTGGCACACTGCTAAGTGAGGATATCGACGATAAAGAATGCGAGATACTCGCCAGCGTATTCAAGTTGCAGAAATTGTCTGCCAATGAAGTCCTGTTACGAGAAGGTGAACAGGATGATGCATTATATATAGTCGTCGATGGTGATATCACCGTGAGCCGTGAGGCCGGTGGTGATGAGCAGGTCGTCCTGAGCCATCTACACGCTGGCGATGTTGCCGGTGCTATGGGTTTTATCGATGGTAACAGCCACTCGGCTACACTGACGGCAAGTAAGGACTCGCATGTCCTGATGCTTCACCGCGATACCCTGGAGGGTATGCTCGATGAGCATCCGCAGTTGGTATATAAAGTGATGAGGATGATCGTACGTTCCGTCCACCAGACACTACTGAGGATGGACCAGCAGTTCGTGCAGATGAACAACTACATCATGAGAGAGCACGGCCGGTATTGATGCAGTCACTTATTAATTCGGTTACATAATAATAAAGACAGAAGGGCGGAAAACTATGGATGAGCAAAAGATAAAAATTCGTGTGACCGAAACCGATATGACGATGGAGGTTGCTGTCTTCAGTAAGCGCCCGGATAAAATCGAAGTTGTTTTGGGCGAAGGTGTCCACAGCGTCAAGTGCGAGATGCTGCCCACTGCAAATGGTAGTGCTTATGTCGGTTCTGCGATGGGTCGTGAGATCGTCTACGAACGCAGTCGTGACCAGGTTGCGGCCGATGTCGAACTGGAGAATCATGACTATCGAGATTCCAGGCGACGTTAGGTTTTAACAAGATCTTTAATTTTAAAGTGCTGGAGCTTAAATCACATCTGTCTAAATTATTTCAGTGCGGAGGTGTTTGGTTGTTCTTGGCTTTGATGAACTGCTCAGCCCACCTTAAGGCTCGGTAGCCTTGAGGTGTTAACTGGCTTATATGGATGATGCCAGCGGTGACACAGGTATGTAGCAGGGCGGCCGCAGCATTTGACTGGTCCCAGTCATGACCTTTTGATTTCATATCATGCCAGGTTTCTATCATCTTTTCGAAGTAAGCCTGGGGTATCTGCTTGACACTATACTCCAGCGCTAAGTGAGCAATAGCATCGTGCAGGTCATTAAGTTCACTGCTCATCGATACTCCCGGTGGTATTTATCATTCGTTCGATGATAGAGGCAGAAGTATACCCGTCATGGTCTCGGTGCAGCAAGTTTTCGAGGCGGTCTCTGCCTTAGACTGGGTTTAAAATGAAAGCGCTGTTTGTATTGTAGTAGTGTGAGTTAACCGGGCGCTGTCTATTCGGTTATGTATGAGTGCCTGCTACTTATCACTCATTACTATGACCTGTTTACAGTCGTTATTGTTATAAGTGCATTGATCTGCTGGTAATAATTTTCATACCTGTTAGACATCTTCTGCAGTAAGACTTTTCGCTCTTTATTGGTTTCCTTTAGCTCCAGCTGTTGTGCAAGATGGCTTATCAGGCGTAGAACTTTCAGCTGGCTCAGTAACAGGTTTTTTTCAAAATCATCAGCCTCGAAGAAAAACTCTTTCGCCGTCGTCATGCGTAATGAGTCAAGCGTTGCTTTGCCGATGGCATCATCAGAGAACTCTTCGAACTGGATGATTGGTCTGTTCCCGGCGAGTTTTTTGAGTGCCTCCAGGTCCTGTTCAGAAGAATCGCTGATCTTGTCTATCAGGCTGGTCGAATGATCGCTGATACCGTCGAATGTGACGATCATCTGGGTGCGACGGATGATCGTCAGATGCTGCTCATCTTCGAGGAGTAATTTTAGAACGCTGTAACCGGTAGACGAAACGCTGGTAATCGTTCGTGTGCTGGCTTTTACCGATGGGGAGTCAGAGATGACTAGCATACCAGTCAGGCAGAGCACGAATAACAGCTTGAAGAGAGATGGGGTAACAGGGTTATATTTTGTCATTGCAGCGGAAGAGTAAAGCAGAAAGGAAAAGTGTGATAATAATCTGTAGATATTAGATGAGACAGTTAAGTATTTGTATTCTACGTAAGGGGTATATGTGGGTATAAAAGTGGGGGCACGGCTGTTTGATCGTCAGGATATATCGTTATATATGGCATAATTCGGGTATATGTATATAGCGTAATCAATACTCCAGTCTATTGTCAGGAAATAATATGAGTGATCTACCTAACTGTCCGAAATGCGATTCTATCTATACCTATGAAGATGGGAATATGTATATTTGTCCAGAATGTGCTCACGAATGGTCACAGCAGGCTGTTGAGGAAGCGGCTGAAGATGCAGTCATTATCAAGGACAGTGTCGGCAATATCCTGGGGGATGGGGATACGGTCACAGTGATCAAGGACCTGAAAGTGAAAGGTTCGTCATCGGTAATCAAAGTGGGCACCAGGGTGAAGAATATACGGCTGGTCGATGGTGATCACGATATCGACTGCAAGATCGATGGCATCGGTGCCATGAAACTGAAGTCAGAGTTTGTTAAAAAAGCCTGATTCCCTGATGGCTTAGTCCGATGCAGCTAACTATGACGCTAAGCAGTATGATTGCTTTGTTTGGCACCATGCTCGTGCTGGCAGCAGTGCCGAGTAGTAGTGTACTCATCGTTGTTAGTCGATCGGCTACATCAGGATTTTTACACGGGGTCCTGGCAGCGCTGGGTATAGTTACCAGCGATATCATTTTTATCCTGATTGCTATCCTGGGCCTGTCGCTACTCGCTGAGACCATGGGTGACCTGTTCGTCCTGGTGAAATACCTGGGTGGTGCTTACCTTATATGGATGGGGTTCAGCATGTGGCGTACAGGGGTAGGTGAGTTTCAAACACACAAGGATACTGATGCTTCAATGTGCTCCAGTTTCTTTAGTGGGCTACTATTTACCCTGGCAGATCAGAAAGCAATCTTGTTTTACCTCGGTTTCTTTCCAGCTTTTATAAATCTATCAGCGTTGACGCTAGCTGATACAGGCGTGATCTTGCTGATCGCTTTTTTTACGGTTGGTGGCGTAAAGGTTGCTTATGCTTTTATGGCAAACAGTGCTGCCTCATTATTTAGTCATCGCTCACAACGGGGGCTCAATGTTGTTGCGGGTAGTCTGATGCTGGCGATTGGTTTGTTCGTGGTAACTGGTGCATAAATAGAATTTTTACTTTTAAATAGTTATTATTGAACAAATATTAATCTTGGTTTTTGCAGGGCCTGTTATGAATTTAAAAACTTTAATAAAAAGCAGCTTCGTTTTGATCGTTAGTATTTTAGTTATTGGTACGGGGTATGCGGATAAAAATGAATATCGTTCACCTGAGCAGGTCGAGGGTGCAATTCATACTTCTGCACAGCAAGCCAAGGTGATGTTTGACCAGGGCGCTGCTTTTGTCGATGTGCGTAATCCTCGTCTCTATGCAAAAAAACATATACCAGGTGCATTTCACCTTGATCTAAAAAATAATTATGATGAAGCAAAACTTGATGCGCTCGCCAAAAAAGATCAGCCAATTGTTATCTACTGTAGTGGCGTAAAATGTAGTCGTAGTTACCGTGCTTCAGAGATGGCAGTGTCCTGGGGATTTACAAAAGTTCACTATTTTCGTGGTGGAATCGTAGACTGGAAAAAAGCAGGGTACCTGGTGGAGGTCAGTGATCAGAAAGCCGTTTCGAAGTAAGCGGCAGCTGTTGCGTTGAAGTAGTGTGTATGATGAATTATTAAATAGGTAAACCTGTAAACTGTGTTGAAGATTTGATTGCACGGTTATTAGGGATGTAAGTAAATGAAATATTTGATAATAAGTGATTATTCGTCACATTTTTTTACAGTTAATTATGGACGTGTATCTTCCTAAGGTTTTATACAAGGCATATGTGTTGCACTCGGTATCGTCACCGGAGTTGTCGTTCTTATACTGATAGCAATTATGGGCTTGTCGCTACTAGCTAAGACCATGGACAGAGTAATTAATTTGCTGGCATTTTACTCGGTCCCGTTTACCTCAGAGAATGCAAAAAGGTAAGACTTTGTCCCGTTACCCTTAACTTACTGGTGTTTTCCCTGCCCCAAAAATTATTACTGGCTTTTTTGCTTCTGATTAAATCTTTAGGTGTCATTTAAATTTACAAATGGCGTAAATCAGTAAATAAATGATGAAATCTGAATTCATCTTATCTAACTGATTTGTATAGTTCTTTTGAGTCTTTCCATGTCTTTGTGTCACAAAAATTTACAAAAAAACGAAGGCGCGGCGCGGGTGTATTTGTAACGTATTGAATTCTGAAAGGATTAATAAAGTGGCACATAATATGCTTTGTCTTTAGTAAGTCTACAAGTAAAAATTAATAGAATATTGCTATGAATATTTTAAATCTAAAAAAACGTTTATTAAGTGTTCTTCTGTTTGCGGTTGCACTTATGGTGAATGTTTCCGCATATGCTATACCGTCTACTGTGTACTGCCTAGGTACTTGTACGACTGATGGTGAGGACTGGTCTACTAATGGCATCAGTTGGACACTCAGTAGTGATGTAGAGCCAGGCGTTGATAATACTGGAACGTTTTATTTAACTGCTGATGTATCTGATTGGGATATTGGCACTACAGGCTACCTATCTGAATTTAGTCTTAAGAACTTTGGCTCTGATGCATCAGCTTCTGCTACAGGTTGGACTGTGACTAATGCTGGTCTCAGTGGAAAAGGCTGCAAGTCTAAAACAACAGGTGATGCTTTATGTTTTACTAATAATGATGTTCTTAATGGTCCATCTACTGCTAACGATTTTGTAATCTCTTTTGATATTACAGTAGATGATGTTTTTCCTGATTTCACCCACTTTAAAGTACGTTGGGTAGATGAGGACGGTGACAAAATTGGTGATTTAATCTCACAGGATATATCTTATGATGTACCAGAGCCGGGTGTCGCCGGTTTATTAGCTATGGGTTTGATTGGTATAGCTTTAGTTCGCCGTCGAACTGTTTAATAGACGAGTTGCTTCTATGTGAAAAAGCCTGCTTTTATGCAGGCTTTTTTTATTGCCTGCCTTATTTGTATTTGATTGATTTAGATATTCTCATTACTATTGCTCAATAATTTACAGGTAGAAGGAAATAGATGAAACAAAAGATAATGAACATGCTCGAGTTGCAGGACTCGATGAATTCAAAAGTAAATCCGGACTGGCGAAATGCAGGCAACGAGTGGTACCGAGCTATCTGGATGGAATCATCCGAGATGTTGGAGCATTACGGCTGGAAATGGTGGAAGAAGCAGGAGCCTGACACCATGCAGGTGAAGCTGGAAGTGGTCGATATCGTCCATTTTGCACTGAGTATCCGTCTCGAGCAGGGGCAGTCTCTGGACGATACCGCCGAACTGATCGCTACTGACTTTGAAAATTCGATGCAGGCAGAAGATATCCGCAAGACGATCGAATGCCTGGCGCTGTTGACGCTGACTGATCAGGGGGCACATTTCACTTTCATCGCCGGCATCATGAAGTATCTTGATATGCCTTTCGATGAGCTATACGAGATCTATGTCGGCAAGAATGTATTAAACATGTTCCGCCAGGATAATGGTTATAAGGAAGGCACTTATAACAAGATCTGGAATGGCCGTGAAGATAATGAATACCTGGCTGATATTATGAAACAGCTCAATGGAGACAGCCAGACGTTTCAGGATGATGTATACGCCGCGCTCTCGCAGAGTTACGCGGTATAAATAACGTCATTGCGAGGAACGAAGCAATCTCCTTTCGATATCCGATGCTTTAAAGAGATTGCCGCGCTTCGCTCGCAATGACGGCAGTTTATTACACGTATTTCGCCAACTTCTTCGGGTATAGTGAATCCACCGTGCCGACGATCTTCTCATCAGGCTTATAGGCGATGGTTGGATCCTTGGCTGGATAATCCAGGCTGTACAGGAAGTGGCGCATGCAGTTGATCCTGGCGCGTTTCTTGTCGTCTGATTTGACCACTACCCATGGCGCATCTGCAGTATCGGTATGGAAGAACATCGTGCGTCTGGCCTCGGTGTAATCATCCCACTTGTCCAGAGACTGCAGGTCGATCGGGCTGAGTTTCCAGTGTTTCAATGGATCGTGCGAACGCGAATGAAAGCGGCGTAGCTGTTCGTGGCGACTTACCGAGAACCAGTATTTGCGCATGATCATGCCTGAGTGGACCAGCATACGTTCCAGTTCGGGGACGGTGCGTAAAAATTCCAGGTGTTCTTCTGGTGTGCAGAAATGCATGACGCGCTCGACACCTGCGCGGTTATACCAGGAACGGTCGAACAATACGATCTCGCCATTTGTTGGCATCTGCTCGATATAACGCTGAAAATACCATTGTCCCAGCTCTTTATCTGAGGGTTTTTCCAGTGCCACAACATGTGCAGAGCGGGGGTTCAGGTGTTCCATAAAGCGCTTGATGGTGCCGCCTTTACCTGCTGCATCACGACCTTCAAAAAAACCGCAGATACGTTTTTTTTCCTCTTTTACCCAGACCTGAACTTTAAGTAATTCGGCCTGAAGCATCTGTTTTTCCCGTTCATACTCTTTGGTACTAATCTTTTCAGGATAAGGATACTCGCCCAGCTCGTAACTGACCTGCATCAGGTCGCTGGCAGAGATGATATCCGGCGATGCCAGAACTTTTTCAGGATCAGACATGTCGGCAAGGATATCCTTCAGGTCTTTTTTGGTACGTTTTTTTGGCTCGCTTTTCGCCTTGGCCGGGTTTTTTATCTCTGTGTTTTTGGTATCCATGATAACTACGCTATGTTGAGTGTGAACGAAACTAAAATTGTAACAAATTACTATACGCTTTTTCATTGACAAGGGTCATGAAAATCTCGGTTTCAGAATGAATCCATCTGAACTTGGCCATTATATGGTGCTGAATGCTTGAACATTTTCAGGATAGTAGTCATTATCAGCATTCAATATTGAAAGGAGCTTTTTCATGACTGATGTTTTTGACCTGATCTTTAATTTCTGGGTGGGTTTTGCGGTACTGTCGATCGTACTGGTGAAATCCTCGATCAAGTTCGTGCCTCAAAATCGGGCTTTTGTCGTCGAACGATTCGGTAAATACAATAAAACTATGGAGGCCGGTCTGAATTTCCTGCTGCCTTTTATCGACAGGGTCGGTTATGACCGTTCATTGAAAGAACACGCTTATGACGTGCCAAGTCAGGCAGCGATTACTCGCGATAATATCTCCCTCGTAGTCGACGGTGTTCTATATCTCAAAGTGCTCGATCCGTATAAGGCATCGTACGGTGTCGATAATTATGTATACGCAGTGACCCAGCTGGCACAGACAACGATGCGCAGTGAGATCGGCAAGATTGAGCTGGATAAGACCTTTGAAGAGCGTGAAGTTTTAAATACCAACATCGTGGCCTCGATAAATGAAGCCTCAGGCCCCTGGGGTGTTCAGGTATTACGCTATGAGATCAAGGATATCGAACCACCACGCACCGTACTGGAAGCGATGGAGCGGCAGATGAAGGCCGAACGTGAGAAGCGGGCCGTTATCCTTGAGTCGGAAGGTGAGCGGCAGTCTGCGATCAATGTGGCAGAAGGGCAAAAGCGTTCCATCGTCCTGGCCGCAGAAGCCGATAAGGAGCAGCAGATCCTGCGTGCGCAAGGTGAGGCTCAGGCGATCATTGCAGTGGCTGATGCAAAAGCAAAGGCACTGGAAGTGATCGGGACGGTGGCTGTCGAAGAAAAAGGCCAGAAGGCTATCCAGCTGGAGCTGGCGGAAAGTGCCATCCAGGCGAAAGAAGCGATAGCCAGAAAGTCCTCCATCGTGTTGTTGAGTGATGATAAGACCAGTGCCTCGAATGTGGTCGCCGAGGCAATGACCATCATTAACGCTATCAATAAAAATAGTGATAAAAGTACCGGGGTGGCTTAGTCGTGATCGAGTATATCAATGATAATCTGTCGGGCTTCTGGATCGCCCTGGGATTTGCCTTGCTGGCGGCAGAAGTGCTGGTGTTCGGTTTTACTACTATTATCTTCTTATTTGCCGGCCTGGGCGCTTTGGCTTCCGGCCTGCTGATGAGTATAGGCGTGATACCGGAAACCTGGATTGCCGGTACAGCCTGTTTTGGCATCGCTACGGGGGTCAGCAGTGCGATTTTATGGAAGCCGCTGAAGTCGATGCAGGATAAATCAGAGCCAGTGAAAACACCGACCAGCGATATTGTCGGACTGGAGTTCGTATTGATGGATGACATCGCTGTTAACTCACCGGGTAGCTACCGTTATTCTGGTATCGACTGGGTGGTCGAAATCGATGGTAGCAGTGATGCCGGCACTTTAGTGAAGGGTGATCGGGTCAAGGTGGTATCTGTCGATGTTGGCTTGCTTCGTGTAACTGAAATCAACTGACAGGCGACACATTGCCCCGTCTGTTATTCGCAGGCAATAAAAAAACCCGGCAGGACCGGGTTTTTTTAAATGTGTAAGTCAGCTGATTATATTATTTAATCTTGGCTTCCTTGTACATGACATATTTACGTACCACTGGATCGAATTTCTTCATTTCCAGTTTTTCAGGCATAGTGCGTTTGTTCTTGGTCGTTGTGTAAAAGTGACCGGTTTTCGCAGATGAGACCATTTTAATTTTATCGCGCATGATATTCTCCTAAGCCCGAGAGTTAAACTTTTTCGCCACGAGAGCGCATTTCAGCTAAAACTGTATCGATACCTTTTTTATCGATAATGCGCATACCGTTAGCAGATACGCGCAGTTTTACGTGACGGTTCTCACTCTCTACCCAGAAACGATGGCTGTGCAGATTCGGTAAGAAACGACGTCTTGTTTTATTATGAGCATGGGATACGTTGTTACCGGATACTGGGCGTTTTCCAGTTACCTGACATACTCTAGACATTGTAATTACTCCAAAACATAAATAAGGCCTCGAAGTAATGCGAGACCTCTGAAAAATTGAGCCGGCAATTCTAGCGGAGAATAACGGCGCTGACAAGTGAAATAGTGTGTAAATTTAGCGGTATCAGGTACTCATACCAGTATCCTTTGCCATGTATAATACCTTATCAAAGCCCCGGCGGGGCCCTTGACCCGCCCGAATAGTGGTGAAATTCGGCCGCTAAGACGATGACAGGGGCTAATTAACAGGCTAGAGAATGATAACAATGATGTCAGATATCGTATTTATAGAAGATTTACGCATCGATACTATTATAGGTATATATGACTGGGAACGTGAAGTAAAACAGACCATTGCGCTGGATATCGAGATGGCGGCAGATAATACAAAAGCGGCGGCCACGGAAGATATAGATGACGCGTTGAATTATAAAGCGGTGGCCAAGCGCCTCATCGCCTTTACTGAAGAAAGCCAGTTTCAGCTGGTGGAAACGCTGGCCGAGCGCCTGGCCGGAATCATCATCAACGAATTTAACGTGCCCTGGTGCCGTATGAAGCTGAGCAAACTGGGTGCGGTGACCGGTTCCAAATCGGTCGGTGTTATTATCGAACGTGGTCAGCGGTGAGTATCTAAGCAATGGCTACTATCTATATCAGTCTGGGCAGCAATATCGATCGTGAACAAAATACCCGTGCAGGTGTCGATGCGTTGAAGCGCGCGTTTGGTGACCTGAACCTGTCTTCGGTCTACGAGAGCGAAGCGGTCGGTTTTGAGGGAGATGCATTTTATAATATGGTGATCGCCTGTGAGGTCGATATGCCGGTTCATGAGACCAACCAGATTCTGCGAGACATCGAAGATGCGAATGACCGTGACCGCAGCGGTCCGAAATTCTCATCGAGGACGCTGGATCTTGACCTGTTGTTATACGATGACCTGGTGCTTGATGAGAATGGCATAAAATTACCGCGTGGTGAGATATTGAAAAATGCTTTTGTATTGTGGCCATTAGCAGAGATAGCACCCCATCTGAAACACCCTGAAACAGGTGTTAGTTACGCGGACATGTGGTCTGCGTTCGATAAGACGAAACAAGGCCTGAAACCCATCGATTTCTCTTTTTAACCTGGCGTCTTTGCAAATTATGAGCCTGGATTCAATCCCCTGTGACCTGTTTGTCGATATATCCGGCACTGACTGTGCGCTGCCTTTCTCGAAACTCAGCGATGCACTGGAGGTCCTGTTACCGGGGCAGACCCTGATGGCGGTATCGGGAAAGCAGGCGTTAGTCAGTGATATTCCTGCTTTTTGCCGACAGCGGAGCCTGCAGTTGCTCGATCAGGGGGAGATGGATGATATGTTTTATTTTTTGATCAAGCAGCAAGCTGAATAATATTTTAGCGGAATCTTCTGTTATCTCGATGATATGACATTGTTAACGAAGTCTCTACATTAACTAAATCACTGCTGCTTCAGTTTTTCAGCAAGAAATTCGATCATATGTTTGACCTTCTGCGGTACGAACTTGCGCTCAGGGTAAACCGCGTGAATGTCGTAGGCGGTTGGTCTGTATTCGGGCAGGATAACTTTTAGGCGTCCCTGCCGGATGTCATCACGTACAAACCATTCACAGACCACCGATATACCCAGACCTTCAATAAGCGCATCTCTGACCGCATCCGGACTGTTAGCTTTCAGGCAACCGTTGACACGAACCGATTCATCGCCTTTCTGTGTGCTGTTGAAATACCACAGGTCGGGCGATTTCTGTAGTGAGTGGATCAGACAGTTATGCTTTACCAGGTCAGCCGGTTTTCTCGGCCGGCCGTGTTTTACCAGGTAATCCGAACTGGCGACGACGATGCGTTGTGTGGTGCCGATCTTCCTGGCGATCAGTGTCGAATCCTCCAGCGGACCGATGCGGATGGCCAGATCGATGCCTTCTTTCACCAGGTCGATATAGTCATCATCGAACAGCATGTCGATCTTGATATCCGGGTACTTTTTAAAGAATTCATTCAGATGGGGCAGCATACAGCTACGGCCAAATGCGGCACTGGTGGACATCCGCAAATTGCCGGTCGGTTTGATCTTGCCCTTGCCGATACTGGCTTCAGCTTCCTGAAAGTCATTGAGGATGCGGATGCAATGGTGGTAATACTCTTTGCCAGCCTCGGTCAGCTTTATCGACCGTGTACTGCGATTGAGCAATTTGGTGCCAAGACGTTCTTCCAGCGCGGCGATATGTTTGCTCACGGTCGATTGAGACATGTTGGTTTCACGTGCCACGGCCGAAAAATTCTTGGCCTCTACGACACGTCGAAACACGGCCATGCTATGCATTACATCCATGCTGATCCCCCGTTGGATGAGCCTTTTCAGTTACCTGGAGTATTTATTCCATTCTGGAATGAATAAGGTCTCAGGTTAACCATCTGGTTACTGTATAAGATTAGTCCATGGTGTTTGTAAAGTGAATAGAAATCAAGCAACCGGAAACTTAAAACTTACAGCACCATCAGGTACACTGCCCGGTATGTTCCAGCGTTTTCTCTATATACTCTTATATATATCTGCCAGTTCTGTATGTGCAGAACAGTATGGTAGCGAGTTATATAATTCCGGCTGGCAGATCAATATTGATAATGATCTATGGACAGGACAGAGCATCGACAGGGATTATACCGGTGGCCTGGCTGTGACCTTGTCCGGTAAGCGTGCGCAGGATTACCTGGTATCGATTGATTTCTTGCGGGCGGGCATCGATGGTCTGCTGACATTCCCTGATCTATACAAGACGTCGTCATATATGTCATTCCATAGTCAGCAATATGGTATGACCTTATTTACTCCTGATGATATCGAAAGTATGGCGCCAGTGTACGATGACCGGCCTTATGCCAGTCTGTTTTTCATGTCCAATACAGAGTTCACCGTCGTTCCAGCTAGAGACAGGGCCTACGTGTCTGTTCTCAGTATAGGTTTCTTAGGGCTGAATCTGGCCGAAGACGTTCAGAGTGGTCTGCATAGCCTCACCGACTCGGATGTGCCCAACGGATGGCAATACCAGGTATCCTCCGGCGGTGAACCAACGGCGATGCTTACCTACGGTGTACAGAATAATATCTACTCATCAAAACAGCAGCAGCTGAAACTGGAGTATGAAGGTAACCTTGGTTTTATCACCGATGTGAATGCAGGGTTTAGCTGGCGCTGGGGCAGGATAAACTCACCATGGTGGGCGTTCAATCCATATCAATCCAGATACATGCAGCAGTCGATGCCGATATTCTCAAGCAGCAGCACCGAGAGTAAAGATGAGTTTTACCTTTGGGCGGGAGCCAGGCTCAACCTGCGCATTTATAATGCCTTTTTACAGGGGCAGTTTCGTCACAGTGAGGTGACAGTGAGTAGCGGTGACATTGAGCGACTGGTGGCAGAATACTGGTTTGGTGCAACCATGGAGTTTACTAAAAAATACTATGCTAGTTTTTTCATACGTGGTCATACTGAAGAGTTCAAGGGACCGAATGCGAGGAGCGCCGCATGGGCTGGTATCGTGTTTTCCAGGGCATACTGAACAGGGTATGCAGACTGGGACATGCTGTATAATCGCTGAAAACTGATAGCTAATTACACTGTGATAAATGTGATGAAAAAATTACTTCCCCTAATCCTGATGATATTTACTGTATTTCTGTCCGTACAGGTCATGGCTGATGATATGGCGGATATGGAGAAGATGTCATCCGAACTTAAACAGGTGAACAAGAAACTGAGTCGGGGCGAGTTCGAAGGTAAGGATCTGACAGCATGGACCAAGTTGACTATCAAGATGAAAAGCTCAGCCTCGCTGTGTGTGTCAAATAGTGAAGCAGCTTTGCTTGACCTTAAATCGATAACCGATGGCCTCGGTGAAGCCGTAAAGGGCGAAGATGCAGAGGTCACGAAAAAAAGAAAAGTTTATGAGAAAGAGAAAGAAGAGCTGGATAAGACTCTGGCAAAGTGTAATTTATTCATCGTCAGCAGTGCTGAGCTAGCCCAGCTAATAAATGATGCGGAAAAATCCTACTTCAAGCAGAAGTATCTCGTCAGGAGCCCGCATATTGTCGATCTGGCAATAACTTACCTGAAAAACCCGGTCGCGATCCTGCAGGATTCGGGTGAATTCATATTCAAAAAATCTGGTATCCGCGAGATCGATGCGTTAGATGTCGGTCTGAGTATCGCGGCGGTTCTTATCTCAATATTCTTTGGTATCTGGCTTCGTAAAAAGTTATTGCAGCTAGAAAGTGGACGGCATTGGCATGATGATTTTTCTGAAAACCTGGTAAGAGCTATCCTGACTACGCTGTCCTTCTCAGCACCATACCTGATAGGCTCTGCAGTCGCGGCGATCATATCGGTCGTTATTACGCTGGAAGTAGAAGAGGTTCCTTTCGTAACAGAGTTCTTTATCGGTTTGCTGATCTTCTTCCTGGCGACAACGACAATCCGTCTACTTTTTTCGCCATATCCACCGGCTAAACTATTCATACCTTTTTCACCGCATATCGCAGAAGCATTAGCAAAACGACTTAAGGTGCTGGCGATCCTGGGACTGGTCGGTTACCTGGCTTTTTATACCGTATTTTCAGAGAGTATCATCGAGTCGAATTTGCTGTTGATGCGAAATATATATTCATTATTTTTTGTGTTAAATCTGGTATGGACGCTGCAGGTGATCATCGCGTCACCCAAGTTGCCAAAACTACGTTATCTGTCGGTGCTGGTTATATTAGCCGTGCTCGCGACGCTGGCAGCGGAATGGATGGGGTATAGAAACCTTGCTTTTAGCAGCAGACGAATCATCGTCCTGTCTTTCGTCGCATTCATGTTGTTCATCGGTATCGCGAAAATATTCAGAGACCTGTTCAACGCGGTAGATGATGGCAGCTATTCGTGGTGTCGCCGTCTTCACAAGACGCTGGGTGTGGAAGCTGGTGAAAAAGTTCCTGGCCTGATCTGGATAAGGTTGTCTACGACGATCCTGGTATGGGGTACGTTTGCTGTTCTGCTGATTAACGCATGGGATTATAGTGGTGGCCTGATCGAAAATATCAGAAGTTACGTGGTTAACGGTTTTGATATCGGTGATTTTCGCATCGTACCAAGCCGTATCTTGTGGGCATTATTGATTTTTGGAACGATCGTTATCCTTTCCAGCTGGGTACGTTCACAGATGGAAAACCAGTGGCTGAAGATGACGACCATGGGTCAGGGTGCAAGGGATGCCATGGTGACTATTACCGGTTACATCATGTTTCTTATAGCCCTGCTGGCGGGAATGTCAGCAGCAGGATTTGATTTTGGTAATATCGCTATCATAGCTGGTGCGTTATCGGTCGGTATCGGTTTTGGTCTGCAAAACATCGTCAACAACTTTGTGTCTGGTCTGATCCTTTTGTTCGAGCGGCCTGTGCGAAAAGGTGACTGGATCGTGGTCAATGGAACCGAAGGTGTGGTGAAAGATATCCAGATACGTTCTACACGAATAGAGACGTTTGATCGTTCCGATGTCATCGTGCCGAATTCAGAGCTGATATCAAACCAGGTGACTAACTGGGTATTATCGAGCAGCAGTGGTCGTGCCATTGTTCCTGTCGGTGTCGCTTATGGTACGGACACTGAAAAAGTACGTGACGTCCTGCTGTCGGTCGCAGAAGAAAATGATGATGTCGCGAAGACGCAATATCTTCCCGAACCAAGAGTACTGTTCCGTGAGTTTGGTGACAGTTCTTTAAACTTCGAACTGCGTGTCTTCCTGCTTAATGTAGATAGCCGCTTGAGTGTCATAAGTGATCTGAATTTCGCGATCGATAAAGCGTTCAGGGAAGCAGGTATAGAGATACCGTTCCCGCAGCGTGATTTGCATGTTAAGAGCTTGCCTGATAACTTTAAAAAAAATAACGATAAATAATGAGAGGGTGAAATGGTTACTGGTTTTTTAAATCTATCTGCCAAGTTGGTGGGTATCGTACTTATCTCGATAGTGGCTGTATCATGTGTGACAGAAACTGTTGACTCACCTAATTCTATGAGATTTTCTGATGCAGCTGTGATCGCTGTCCAGGATCCAAATATATTCGTTATCAAGGGGTCGACTTTTGCCTGGCTGCCTGAAGCTATCCACTTCTATGAAGATGAGCGCCTGGCTAATGCCCCGGTAAAGTCATTGATCGAAAAAGAGATCATCAAGAACATGCTCGCCAAGGAGATGGTGATGGTCGAGTCGGCAAACGGGGCAAAGTATGCTATCGCCTATACGGCAGCCCTGGAATCTTCTCTTGATGATACCGCGATCATCCGTCGATTCGGATTATTGCCGGGTAATTCGCAGGTGCCGCAAGATGACTCTAATATCGAAAAAGGTTCACTGATCATCTATGTGTTCGAGAATAAGACAAATGATGTCGCCTGGCGTTCTGCAGCACAGGTCAGTGTGAAATTTGATATGCCGGCTGATGAGCGAAAGCAACGTATCGAGCGTGTGCTGGCAGAGATGTTTCAAACATTTAAAGTGACAGAGTAGGCCATCTTTCAGCTGGTGAATAGTTACACTGTTTAGCTACTGGCGGATCGTTAAAGTCTGTCCTTTCTGAATGATCTCGAAATGTTTCAGGAAGTTCATACCGAGTAATATCTCATGGCCGGTTATGTTGGTCAGGATCGTCGCATTCAAGTCGTGGAGCACGATATCACCGATAGCGACACTGTCCAGACGCGTACGGTAAGCGCGGGTATTTCCGTTGGCTGTCTTCACGAAAACATCTCTACCTCTTTCAAGGCCTATCTCATCTGCAACCGATTCAGGAATGGCGATATCGCTGGCGCCGGTATCGAGTAGAAAAACGACGGTATTTCCATTTATGGTGCCATTGGATACATAATGACCGTAGACGTTGCGCTGCAGCACGATTTCTTTCTGGTATCCATCTATCGCGGTGACGATGTTCTGGTTTGGGTTGGTTCGCTGAGATATCAGGTAGTCAAAAACCCCGAACAGCATCGCCAGGAAAATAATCCAGGCGATAACGGTCATGCCCATACCGGCACGTGAGATGAAATCGCGCTGTTTATCTTTTTCTTGCATCGATCGGCGAAAGGGCTGTGATCAGTCTTCCAGTTTGATCTTGATGATGGTGCCGTCAGCCGCTATCTTGATCTCGTATTCCTTGCCGTTTATCAGCTTCCCTTCCAGCTCATAGATCACGGTTTCATCTCTGGTTTCTTTCTCGGCTTCTGTCAGTGAGATACCGGGCAAGGCGTTCTGTACGATAGTAATGATATTAGCGGGTACTTCTGATAGCGAGATATCAACTTCGTTACTCTTATCGAAGCATGCACTTAGTGCAAACGCTGAAAATAATACGATAGCGGTTAGCTGTAATCGTGTATCTGATCTATAGATATTCTTCATCTCATTCTCCTGGTAACTCGTATTCATATATTGATGCTTCGTCCACCATCAACCGCTATTATCTGGCCGGTGATGTAGTCGCCATCCCTGACTAAGAACAGGATGGTCTTCGCTATATCTATGGGTTCTCCCGGCCTTTTTAAAGATGTGCGCTCCAGAATAAGATTTTTAGTGTGTTCTGGCATGTCATTTTCAGGCCATAAGATCGCGCCGGGGGCGACCCCGTTGACGCGCACATCAGGCCCGAGCTCTTTTGCTAAAGACATGGTCAACATGACCAGTCCGGCTTTGGCGGCACAGTATACCGGGTGCTCTTTCATCGGGCGCTGAGCATGTACATCGACCATGTTGATGATATTGCCGTTGCTCTGTTTTAGATAGGGTGCGGCTGCCTGTGCCAGGAACAGGGGTGCTTTCATGTTGCTGTTGACCAGGTTGTTCCAGTCATCCAGGGTGATGCTGCCGATCGGTGTAGGATAAAAACTGGAAGCATTATTGACCAGGACGTCGAGTCGATCCCAGCAATGGTATGCCTCATCGATCAGGTGGTTATAGATGGTCTCAATATTCAGGTCTCCCTGGATAACCCGGGCCGAGTCTGCACGTTTATCATTGAGCTCCGAGGCTAGCTCATCTGCGGCCTGTCGAGACAGTCGGCAATGTATAATGACGTTGTAACCAGCCTGGTGAAGCGTCTGCGTGGTGACAGCGCCAATACGTTTCGCACCGCCGGTGATCAATGCGGTTTTTACAGTGTGCGTGTCTTTAGCCGTGTTATTTACGTTAGAATTGTCCATTGGTCTGCGCGCTTATCTATTATGTTGCGCCTATACTCTCATATATTACGATGTGGTTGAACCTTTGAAGAATAGTGATATTCAAGCTTTAGCAGAACCTGGCAACGAAGCAAAAAAACGCAGCCGGCTGTTAACCGAATGCATAAAAAAAGCTTGCGACCAGGCAGGTGGCTGGATCCCGTTTTCCGAGTTCATGAATATCGCTCTGTATGAGCCGGGTCTCGGTTATTACAGCGGTGGTCTGCAAAAGTTCGGCCAGAAAGGCGATTTTATCACCTCGCCGGAAGTATCAGCACTTTTTGGTCAATGTCTTGCTAACCAGCTGAATGAGTTATTTCATAATTTCAGGCAGTTATCTGAAGACCAGTTATTTATCATAGAGTTTGGTGCCGGCAGTGGTGTGCTGGCGCTTGATATATTATTACAGCTGGAAAAGCTGGGTGCCTTGCCAGAGAAATATTTTATCCTGGAGCTTAGTGCTGAACTGCAGCATAGACAGAAACAGACCATCAGGTCAAAAGCGCCACAGCTGTACGATCGTGTCGAATGGCTTGATCATATACCGCCTGATCTACCGAATGCCGTGGTTATCGCTAATGAAGTGCTCGATGCGATGCCGGTTGACTGCTTCAGGGTTTCTGATAATGAGGGCAGTGCAGAGATAGAGACATTGATGGTCGCAGTCGAGGACGAAAGACTCATCTCACAGTATCGCGTCGTTGAAGGTGATATAGATGAGAGAGTTAAAGCGATTCAGCAACGCAGTGAAATCGAACTGGCCGATGGATATTGCTCTGAATCGAATCCGGCAATTACTGGCTGGTTATCTGCGATCGAAAAAGCATTAGATCGTGCTGTCATCTTACTGATCGACTATGGTTACAATGAAGCAGAGTATTATCACCCTGACAGGGTGACCGGTACACTGATGTGTTATTCCCAGCACAAGGCGCATAGTGATTATTTCTGGTGGCCGGGTTTACAGGATATAACGGCTTTTGTGAATTTTACCGATGTCGCTTATGGCGCGGTAGACCTGGGAATGCAGGTATCAGGGTATACTACGCAGGCAGCATTTTTACTGGGCAACGGGTTGTCCGAATTGCACGCGTCTCAGGTGACTGATGATGTGCAACAGCAGATTAAATTATCGCAACAGATTAAAACCTTAACATTACCGTCAGAGATGGGAGACCGTTTCAAGGTGATGGCGCTGACAAAAAATTATGATGAGCCACTGAGCGGATTCGCGATGCTGGATCTACGTAACCGGCTTTAATCGAGATGTAGGAGCGAAATATATTCCGCCCCTACAGGTTAAAACATATTATTTAGGTAAGTTTTAAAAGTGGATATATTACAGATTATCGTTTTAGCCCTGGTACAGGGATTAACCGAGTTCCTTCCGATTTCAAGTTCTGCGCACCTGATCCTGGTACCGTATTTAACAGACTGGGCTGACCAGGGGCTGGCGTTTGATGTCGCGGTACATGTTGGCACATTAACGGCGGTAGTCCTTTATTTCAGGAAGGAGATCAAGGTGATGTTCTTTGCCTGGATCGCTTCGTTGAAAGGTAGGCATTCAGAAGACAGCAAACTGGCATGGGCGGTGCTCATAGGTACCATTCCAGTCGGGCTTGCAGGTCTACTGTTTAAAGATGTCATCAGTGAACACCTGCGCACGCCGCTGGTCATCGCTGCGACAACGATAATCTTCGGTCTGTTGCTCGGTTATTCTCATTGCTCGGGTAAACGAACGAGAGATGAGCATTCATTATCATGGAAGGATATCATCGTTATCGGTTGTGCGCAGGCGATCGCGTTGATACCAGGAACATCACGGTCGGGTATAACCATCACAGCAGGCTTGATGCTGGGGCTGACAGCGCCAGCTGCAGCGCGCTTTTCTTTTCTGTTATCCATACCGGTAATCGTTCTTGCCGGTGGTGTCGAAACCATGGACTACCTGAAAGTCGCTGATATCAGTGATATGGGAGATCTGATCATCGGTGCATTGATTTCAGCGGTCAGTGCCTACATGTGTATACACTATTTTCTGATCCTGCTGGAACGTATCGGAATGACACCGTTTGTAGTCTACAGGTTAGGACTAGGTATTGTGCTGCTGTTATTGTATGTATAGGAGTAGTCGCTGATGCTGCTGGCAAATGCTCACCCAGATTTAAAACTGAGTTTCCTGTGGCTAAGCCTCGGTTGTGTCATGGTAGCTCTCATTGTTTATTTATCACTAGCAAGTAACCCGGTCGATATTGGATTAAGCTTTCCTTATCAGGACAAGGTCCTTCACGCGTTTGCCTACTTTGTTCTGATGACCTGGTTTGCTCAGATCTACCATGGCAGGTTTCAGCGAAATTTAATCGCAGTAATGCTTGTGATCATGGGTGTAACGCTAGAGTATCTGCAAAGCTTCGATCCGAATCGTTTTTATGAATATGCTGATATGTTTGCAAATTCGACGGGGGTCGTACTGGGGTTGCTCGTTACTTTGACCGGCGCGAAAAACTATTTGATAAAGTTTGAGAAAGTTATTCGCTAAATTTTTCTTTCAGTTTTGTAACAGCGCTAATTCGAGTTTCTTTTATCATATTGGCAAGCGCCATGTTTTCATAGCCAAGCTCACGTAAGCCAGCGATATCAACTTCTCTACTGACGTTAAATGCCTGCCTGAAAAAATCTCCCTGGGGAAACTTTTTATTTTCATACCCCGGTCTGCCACGGGCATCGGCTTCACTGGCAAGTAAAAATTTTTCGAAGCGTTCAGGTTTTCGAAAGGCATCAAGCTGCTCGAGGGTTTTTATCACTGTCGCAGGTTTTAGTTCCAGTGCCCGGTGGTAATGTAAGTGAAACCGTGCTGTGCGCTCTGCCAGGTCACGGTATTCATTTGGTATGCGTAAGCGCTGGCAAACTTTTTTTACTATATCGGCGCCGCGTGCTTCATGTGCTATATGTCGAGGCCACTCTGCTTTGGGTGTAGTGCCTTTACCGAGGTCGTGAAGTAAAGCGGCAAACCTGACATCGGCTTCTTTGCTTAACAGGCAGGCCTGTTCCAGTACCATCAGGGTATGGATGCCGGTGTCGATTTCAGGGTGGTGTTCTTCGGGTTGCGGAACACCAAAAAGGCAGTCCAGTTCTGGCAATATGCGCTGCAATGCACCGCAGTCTCGTAAGCTGGTGATGAAAGCCCCCGGTGTTCTTTCTGACAGTGCTTTTTTCATCTCCTGCCAGACGCGTTCGGGTACAAGGGCATCGACCTCGCCGGCGGTTACCATGTCTTTCATTAAGTCCATGGTCTCTTCGGCGATGCTAAAACCCAGGTGCGCATAGCGTGCCTGGAAGCGGGCGATACGTAATATCCTAACCGGGTCTTCCAAAAACGCATCGGATACGTGGCGTAAAATTTTATTTTCTATGTCGGCGATGCCATTGTATGGATCGACGTATTCTCCATGCTCATCTTTGGCGATAGCATTGATGGTCAGGTCGCGGCGAACGAGGTCGTCTTCCAGCGTTACATCGGGTGAGGCGTGAACTTCGAAACCTTTGTAACCGGCAGCGGTTTTTCTTTCGGTGCGCGCCAGTGCGTGTTCTTCTTTGGTCTCAGGGTGCAGGAAAACTGGAAAATCCTTGCCTACCTGCTGGTAGCCGGCAGTCAGCATATCGTCAACGGTGGCGCCGACAACGACCCAGTCTTTTTCTGTGAACGGGTAACCCAGTATTTCATCACGAACTGCGCCACCGACGAGATATGTTTTCATGTCGTTATCTTACCCGTAAACTAGCATAAGTGATAAAACATAATCATCAATTGAATATGATAAGGGCAACTTTACTGTGAGGCAGTTATGCATTTACCCTGGTATATAACAGCATTAGGTGCAGCGATCGTTTGGGGGAATACATTATCCATTGATCGATTTTGCGATGAAGCGTCTCTCGGTCTATAGTGTTTTACTGATCAGCGTATTGCCTGTGTTGTTTTTGATGCCGGTGTTTTTACGTGATCTGGCCAGGGATGTTGAAGTTTTTAAGCTTTTACCGACGAACGAACAGTGGCTGGTGGCAGCAATAGGTTTAACCAGTACGCTGGGCGCGGTGCTGCTCTATCTTTCTGTGAACAGTAAAAATGCGACATTAGCGAGTCTGATAGAGATTACTTACCCGGTATTTGTTGTGCTTTTTGCATACCTTTTCTTCAGGCAGGTGCATGTCAATACCTCGGTGATTTTCGGTGGCCTGATGATCCTGGTCGGTGCAGGCTTGATCATCTATAACAACCAGTAAAAAAGCTTCCGCAGGAGAACCTGGGAAGCTTTTTGTCTACAGCAATTTAACCGTTTTGATGTATTGGCTGGATTATTTCATCGCTGCCTGGGCTGCAGAGATGGCAGCGCCGGTATTGATATCAGCACCCATATCAGCCATCACTGCTTCCAGAGCGGACAGGCAGAGGAAGATGTTTTCGGCGCGTGAGCTATGACCCATCAGGCCGATACGCCATACTTTACCTGCCAGTGCACCAAGACCAGCACCGATCTCCAGGTTGAATTCATTGAGCAGTCGTGAACGAACTTCGGCTTCATCGATGCCATCAGGAATAGTGACCGAATTGAGTTGTGGCAGACGGTATTCCTTATCGACGATGAATGAGAGTCCCATGGCTTCAAGGCCTGCTCGCAAGATCTCGTGATTTTTAGCGTGACGTGCCCAGGAATTTTCCAGGCCTTCATCCTGCAACATCACCAGTGATTCATGCAATGCATAAAGTGCATTGACCGGTGCGGTGTGGTGGTAGGCACGCTTCGCATTTGCTCCCCAGTAGCCCATCACCAGGTTGGTATCGAGGAACCAGCTCTGTACTTTTGTCTTTCGGGTGGTGATGACTTCGACTGCACGGTCGCTGAAGCTTACCGGTGAGATGCCCGGTGTGCATGAGATGCATTTCTGGGTGCCCGAATAGATAGCATCGATCTGCCAGTCATCTACTCTCAATTCACTGCCGCCCAGTGAGGTAACAGCATCCACCAGTACCAGGGCATCATGATGATGGGCGATGGCGCTTAATGTTTCAGCATCAGAGCGGGCGCCGGTTGATGTTTCCGCATGCACGAATGCCAGTACCTTAGCATCAGGGTTGGCTTTGAATGCGTCTTCGACTTTTTGTGGGTCGACCGGTTTGCCCCAGTCGTCTTCCACCATGACAGGCACAGCGCCGCAACGTTCAGCGACTTCTTTCATACGGCCGCCAAAAACACCGTTTTGACAGATGATTACTTTATCTCCATGCTCGAGGATATTCTGGAATGTGGCTTCCATACCGGCTGACCCAGGCGCAGACACTGGAATAGTCAGCTGGTTTTTGGTCTGGAAAGCGTATTGCAGCATCTGTTTCACTTCATCCATCATGCCGACGAACGCAGGATCGAGGTGACCGATGCAGGGACGAGCCATGGCACCGGTAACGCGTGGATGTACGTCAGAGGGGCCGGGGCCCATTAATGTGCGAACAGGTGGATTGAATGATGTGATGCTCATGTTGATGGCCTTTTTATATTCGGATATGAAAAAGGCGCTATTTTGCCAGAAATAGCTTCTTGCAACTACCTGTAATAAGCAGTGTTACATGACAGTCAGTTGTAGGCGGTAGTGTGAGCGTTAAATTAGATGTCGATAGTCTCAGGCTCGACTTGTCATTTTAGTAAGTTGAGCCGTCAAGCGAGATATTCATCGATAACTTCGAGCCAGTGTTTTACCGGCAGTTGTGTTTTACTCGCCATATGCATCTGGCAGCCGATATTAGCTGTGGCGATGAGGTCTGGCTGGCCGTTTTGCAGGGCGGTTAATTTATTGTCCAGCAGCTGCTGCGATAGCTTTGCCTGCAATATCGAATAGGTACCTGCCGAGCCACAACACATGTGTGGGTCCTGTACTTCAGTCAAAGTGAAACCTGCGTTCCTTAGAATATTCTCAACCACGCCATTCAGTTTCTGGCCGTGCTGCAGGGTGCAGGGACTATGGAAAGCGACTTTGATGTCTGACCGGTTATCTGCCCGATTGGTGGCCAGGCCGCTAAGGTCTTCATCACGTAATATCTCACTGACATCTTTCGCCAGGGCGCTGACTTTTTTCGCCTTATCTGCATACTGCCGATCATGTTTGAGTAATTCAGCGTAGTCTTTGACCACGGTACCGCAGCCGCTGGCGGTGATGATGATGGCTTCGATACCCTGTTCGACCTCGGATTCGATATGGGGCCACCAGGCATCAATGTTACGACGCATGAAATCCAGGCCTTCTTCCGCGGCCGATAGATGGTGGCTGACGGCGCCACAGCAGCCTGCATCTGGTGCAGTGATCAGTTCGATATCCAGTTTCTGCAAAATGCGTGATGCGGACTGGTTTGTCTGCGGGGTCACGACTGATTGTACACAACCCTGCAGTACCAGCATCTTGCGTTCTTTTGTGATCGCTGGCATATGCTCCGATATTATAGGTAGCGGCAGTTTGCGTTTCAGTGTTGCCGGTAATAGTGGCCGGAACAGCAGGCCAAGCTTGTATATCGGGGCAAAACGTTGAGGATACGGCACGATCTTGCGTATCAGGATTCTTGGTATCCTCTGCATTATTCTGCGAGGCACTTGCTGATCGACGATCTCTCGGCCGATCTCTACCAGCCTGCCATAACGAACACCGGAGGGGCAGGTGGTCTCGCAGGAGCGGCAGGTCAGGCAGCGATCCAGATGACTCTGTGTTTTGCTGCTGATCTCGTTGCCTTCCAGTACCTGCTTGATCAGGTAGATACGGCCGCGGGGCCCGTCCAGTTCGTCGCCGAGCAGCTGGTAGGTCGGGCAGGTGGCGGTACAAAAACCGCAATGCACACACGAACGTAAAATGCTTTCCGCATCCTTGATGTCCGGGTTGTTCAGTAATTGTTCGCTGATATTGGTCTGCATTACAGCTCCGGGTAAAGCCTGCCGGGATTTAAAATGTTTTCAGGGTCAAATGCCTGCTTCAGATTTTGATGGATACGCAATAGTCCTGGCGGCAGCGGCTGAAAAATGCTGCTCTGTCCATCATGTCTAAATAGACTTGCCTGGCCATCCATATCAGCGGCGGCACACTGGATCACCTCTGCAGCGATGTCACTTTTTAACCAGCGTAAGGCGCCGCCCCATTCATACAGGCAGTCATCCTTGTCATGCTCAGCAGGCAGTCCCAGTGATTCGATATCCGAGGCCAGGGAGATTCGCCATAACGGTTTCTCCCCAGTGAAGAAGTCCAGCCGTTGTTCTTTCAGCTGTTGCCAGTACTGCTCGGCTTCTGCCATGGTCTCGCCACCGACGGTATTGACGGCAGCCTTTACCGCTTCTGTTGCGCCTGACAGGCGAATGCGCAATATCGAATCGTGATAGCTGCTCGCAGACAGTGGTAGCGGCGTTTGTGACCAGTCATGTATCTTTTCGAGTGCTTCGACAGCTGAACATTGAAATAATTGTGTGCTTTCCATCTCTGGTTTCGGCAGGACCTTTAATGATACTTCCAGCAATACGCCTAAGGTACCCATGGCGCCGGCCATCAGCCGGGAAACATCATAACCGGCAACGTTTTTCATCACCTCGCCACCGAAACTAAGTATCTCGCCCTTGCCGTTGATGATCTTGCAGCCTAAGAGGAAGTCTCTCGCCGCGCCGGTATAAGCACGGCGCGGGCCTGATAGATTGCAGGCGATGGTGCCGCCGATGGTTGCGTTATCGGTAAAAGCCGGTGGTTCGAACGGCAGCATCTGGCCGTTTTCTTCGAGCAGATTCTCTATATCTTGCAACGGGGTGCCGGTACGGGCAGTGATCACCAGTTCTGTGGGTTCGTAGTTGAGTACACCGAGATGGCCCGATACATCGAGGGCTTGAGCTGAAGCAGAGCGTGCATCGGCACGGCCATAGAAGGACTTGCTGTTACCGCCGATGATAGACAGGGCCGTCTTCTTCTCAAAGGCATTCTGTACCTTTTTTTGTAGTTGCTGGCTTATATCAGAGTTCATTTCCATTTCCAGAATCTATTCGTTACCGTATTGTTGTCTTCGTCTCAGGGATGTGTAGTTAAAGCCGGTCTGTCTAAAATCTTTCCAGTTCGGGAAATGGCAGTTCGCCTTTATGTACGTGCATGGCACCGAATTCAGCACAGCGGTGCAGTGTTGGTACAGCCTTGCCCGGGTTCAATAGTCCCTGTGGGTCAAATGCGGCTTTCACGGCATGGAACTGCTGCAGTTCGAGGCTGTTGAACTGTACACACATCTGGTTGAGCTTTTCCATGCCGACACCATGTTCGCCGGTGATGGTGCCGCCGACCTCGACGCATAACTCGAGGATCCTGCCACCGAACTCCTCGGTACGTTCCAGTTCTCCGGGTATGTTTGCATCGTACAGGATTAGCGGATGCAGGTTGCCGTCGCCAGCATGGAATACATTGGCTACCGGCAGCTCATACTCGGCAGAAAGATCTGCCATGGCCTTTAATACCTGTGGCAGCTGTTTACGTGGGATAGTACCATCCATGCAGTAATAGTCAGGGGACAGTCTGCCCACCGCCGGGAAGGCTGCCTTGCGGCCCTGCCAGAAAACCTGGCGCTCGGCTTCATCTTTGGCGGTGCGTACCTCGGTAGCACCGCTCTGTTTTAAAACTTCACGCACCTTTAAAACATGTACCGACACTTCTTCATTGGTACCGTCGAGTTCGCACAGTAAAATCGCCTCGGCGTCTAAGGGGTAACCGGCGTGTACAAAATCTTCGGCAGCATTGATCGCCAGCCGGTCCATCATCTCCAGTCCGCCGGGGATGATGCCTGCGGCAATGATATTACCCACTGCTTCACCCGCTTTGACCACGTCATCGAAAGCCGCCAGCAGGACCTGCGCGCGTTCCGGCTTGGGCAACAGCTTTACCGTGACTTCGACGATGACACCCAGCATACCTTCGGAGCCAGTCATCAGTGCCAGCAGGTCAAAACCCGCACTATCGAGTCCGCTGCCGCCGATGGTCAGCAGTTCGCCATTGATGGTGATGATCTTGAGCTGCTGGATGTTATGTACGGTCAAGCCGTACTTCAAACAATGCACTCCGCCGGAGTTTTCTGCTACATTGCCACCGATGGTGCAGGCGATCTGTGACGAAGGGTCGGGTGCATAATACAGGCCGTATTTATCGGCCGCCTCTGATATAGCGAGATTTCGCACGCCGGGCTGTACTCTTGCGATGCGCCTTTTCGGGTTGATATCGATGATGTTTTTGAATTTTGCGAGGCTGAGCAGCACGCCCTGTTCGTGGGGCAGGGCGCCGCCAGAAAGACCGGTGCCGGCACCACGTGCGACCACGGGGACCCGGTGTTCGTGGCACAGGATCAAGACCTGTTGAACCTGTTCGATGGTCTCTGGTAATACCACGGCCAGCGGTATTGCACGATAGGCCGACAGGCCGTCACATTCGTATGGCTTGAGATCTTCCTCTGCGAACAGCAGCGAGCCGGCGGGAGTGATCTGCTGCAAGGCATCGATCAATGCGCTATTGCTTAGTGTCGATTCAGTTTTTTCGGGAATGTACATTTCTATGCCACATCAATATTTCACATGTATTTGATACATGCGGGATGTTATCTCATAAACTGAATTCATACAGCTTGATTTAACTGTCTTACCTGCAGTGTTTTGTCGTGCTCAGGCCCGAGTTCTGGCCTGAGACGTTGCAGTACCGTTGCCAGTGCGTTCTCATCACCCACATTGCCGGGGAAGATCACAACCGGCATAATGGGAACGTAGAGCTTGTCGTTATATATTCATCATAAAATTTTTTGAACTGAATGCCGCGAATAACGTCTACTTCTCAACATGAATTATTCCTGCAGATTGCAGGTCTTTTTTTATCCGGGTGCAAGATAAAGAGCATGTTAGAATTCGATCCAGAATATCCACATAATAAAGCTTAAATATAATAGAGGTATCTTTCCACATGCTACGTAAGGCATTGATAATAACGACATTACTTATTCCATTTAATAACGTTTCAGCCGGGGCCATCGATTTTCGTATAGGACAGGACATGGCTGAGCTTACTTTTTTTACACAGAATGCATCATTCGGGTATGGCGGAGCTGATATCGGAGTCGGGGTTTTATTCAACGAATATAATGATGTCATCGCAAACGGTTCCATACTGGTCAGTGGTAGTCCTGCAGGTGATGTTAAAGCCTTGCATTTTGGTGTCGGCGCGAAGTTATATGGCGGCGACATAAACGGTCCAGATAATGCATCAGTCGATATTCAGGGTGGTGCGGTCGCCATCGGTGGCCAGCTGCGTTACGTTTTTCCAGGTAATGCACCATTAGCTGTGCTGGGAGAGATCTTCTATGCGCCTGAAGTAACCAGTATCTCGGAGTGGAATCGCCTGCTTGAATATCGTGTCGCGCTGGAGCTGGAAGTGACACCGAGTGCGCGTGCCTATATCGGTTACCGTATGATGGAGGTTAAGTTCGATACTGCTGGTACAGGCGTTGATTATGAAGTCGACGACTCAGCGAATATCGGCGTACGTTTTGAGTTTTAACGGGCGTTTTAAAACAAGGTTAAAAGCATCTCACCGCAGAGACGCAGAGAAACATCTTTTCTTGTTAAGAGCGCCGACGGCGTTACTAACAAAATAAACTCCGCGTCTCTGCGGTTCAAGCTTTTAAAAGATTTTGACTCCATTCTAAATAGTCAGTTCCAGGCTGGAATCTGTCATTTATTGTGTTTGCCTGACATAAACAGGTACCACAGGGTGCTTTAACCATGCAAGAACTACAAAAGTTATTAAAGATCATGGTGGACCTGCGAGATCCTGAGAGTGGTTGTCCGTGGGACATAAAGCAGACCTTCGAAACGATTGCTGCATATACGGTGGAAGAAGCTTATGAAGTTGCTGATGCAATCGAGCGTAAAAACATGGACGATCTTAAAAATGAGTTAGGTGACCTTTTGTTCCAGGTGGTGTTCCATTCTCAGATGGCTTCAGAATTGAACCAGTTCGATTTTGTCGATGTGGTTAAGGAGATAAACGATAAACTCGTTCGTCGCCATCCGCACGTCTTTGCAGAAAAAAGTAGTAAAAGTGAAACTGAGCTAAATCGCGACTGGGAAAAGCATAAGAAAAAAGAACGTGCGGAGAAAGGCAAAATTTTGGGCAGAAATAGTTGTTTAGAAGGTGTTGCCAGTGCGATGCCTGCATTACGCTGGTCAGAAAAACTGCAAAAAAGAGCGGCGCATCATGGTTTTGACTGGGATGATATAGCGCCTGTATTCGACAAGCTCAATGAAGAGATCGGTGAACTGAAAGCCGAGATCATCCATCAGGATAACCAGCAGAGGATAGCTGATGAGATGGGTGATATCCTGTTCGCCAGTGTAAATCTGGCGCGCCATCTGGGTGTCAATCCTGAACAGGCATTGCGTGATTCAAATCGCAAGTTTATCTCACGCTTCGAAATCGTTGAGCAACTATTGCATGAGGATGGCAGGCAGATGGAAGATTGCAATGTTGCTGAGCTTGAAGAATACTGGGAAAAAGCAAAGCAAATGATGAACCGCAGAGGCGCTGAGGCGCAGAGAGAAGCTTAGTATTGTTAACTGCGCCGCAGGCGCCGTTATCAAAGTAAAACTCAGCGCCTCTGCGGTCCAATCTTTTTATGATGGGCATAAAAAAGGCCGCAATGAATGCGGCCTTTTTTGTAATGCGTTTTTGCTACTAGATGAACAGTGACTGTGTAGCGTCAGCTGATTCTTCGAAGTATGTAGCGGCACCAACGAACTCACAACCGTCGATGAACTTGCTAGCATCGTGACCGAACAGTTCAACAGTCATCTGGCAGGCAAGGAATTTACATTCCGCTTCCTGGCAAAGTTCACGCAGCTCGTCGATAGATGCTACACCGCAGTTGCTGATAGTTTTCTTCATCAGGCTCGTGCAGATTGGATCCATGAAAGGCATGTTCCACATAATGTTTGGTACTTTAGGACCGAAGTCGATGTTCTGTAACCATTTAGGACCAAATGGCATTTTCATTGGCATATCAGGTGCAGCCATTGGAGTAATCTTTAAAGCGCTGGTATCTTTCAATAACAGGTTCAGACCGTAGAAAGTAAAGAATATTGATACTTCCATACCTAAAGCAGCAGCAGTAGATGCAAGAATGAACGGAGGATAAGCCCAGTCCAGGGTACCCTTAGTAGCGATAATGGTTAGTTTGCGATCAGCCATGTTTTTATCCTCGATATATTGTTTTTAAGACAGTCTTCTGACTATGTGTAATTCATAGGGTATAACCATACTCCTAAAGTATTAACTATTGCAAGTCTCTAAAGTGTTGTTTTTTACTGTTTAAATTTGTATTAATTCTAAATAATGTCGTGAGTTAACCGCTTTTAGGCGCTTTTGAGGTATTTATTCCAAAACGCGATAACTGTTATTCCGTAAGTAGGTTTCCAGCTTTGAGTGATCATTTATGGCAGTGTGGCATAGCATGCCACTGCATGGATACGCGATGTTATTGTCTGAAGGAGCTTTGCTGCCCAGTGAGGCATGCGGTGTTTGGTCTGCGGGAATATTGTAAACCAGGGTGAAGGGTAAGAAGTACTGTTGCGTGGTCGCGGACCAGTCTTCTCCTTCTGTTGTGTGGTTTCGGACTATAATTATGTCAGGTGGTGTCAGGAATTCGTTGAGAGCGGTTAGTAATGCGCAATGCGAGACGGGACTGTGGTTGATAGAGGTCCAGGCTGATTTTAGGCAATTTTCAGCTGCGTCGATATATTTCTGCTGACCTGAAAGATAACCAAGGCGGTTTAGCGCGTAAACGGCGATTGCGTTGCCTGAGGGGATGGCGTCATCGCTGAAGCTTTTTAGTCGTTGAATGAGCGACTCGTGATCGTGGCTGGTAAAGTAAAAGCCACCGTATTCGGTGTCTTCGAAGTCTGACAGTAGTTTATCTGCCAGTTCAAGCATCCACTCATATAGAGTGTTGTCCCATTGACTCTGGAGTAACTCCAGTAAGCCATAAATAAGAAAAGCATAATCATCGATATAGGCATTGAGCGTGGCTTTGCCATTTTTGTAATTCGCAAACAGGTGATTGTCCTGCCAGCAATGATCTTTTAAAAAGTGAGCGGCTCGAGATGCTGACGCTATGTACTCGGGTTTGTCTAGCAGTCTACCTGTGACTGACATGCCATGGATCATCAGCCCGTTCCAGGCGCATAGTACTTTAGTATCTGTTTCTGGGTGAACCCGTTTTTCCCGGATATTGAACAGATAATTCCTGATCGACTTAAATTGCTGGTGCAGCTCTTCTGCGTCCAGTCCATGCTTTAGGGCTAATGCTGGTGTCCGCTCGTAGCCATGCAGGTGCCAGTCGCCTTCAAAATTTTCACTCTTATTAAGACCAAATCGTTGCTTGAATAGATCGATCACTTCAGGGTTGATCTCGCTGTTTTGTATGTGCTCATTGAGAAGGGTAGAGATTTCTTCTTTCTGCCAGACAAAAAACTTGCCTTCGCTGCCCTCAGAGTCGGCATCCTGTGCAGAGTAATAACCACCATATGTTGACTGCATCTCGCGCATCACCCAGTTGGCAGTCTCGCAGGCAGCATCATAAAATAATACGTCGGCGTTTATCTTCCATGCCTGACTATATAGAGATAGTAATGGACCATTGTCGTATAGCATCTTTTCAAAATGCGGAATTATCCATAGCGTATCAGTTGAGTAACGGCAAAAGCCGCCGCCAAGGTGATCGAAAATACCGCCATCAGCCATTTTCTCCAGGCTGAAAATAGCGCTGTGTAGTATCCGCGGGTCGGCGCGGTTAGATCGTCTGGTATGGCTCCAGTGTTTTAGCGCGAAATCGATGATTGATGGGTGCGGAAATTTCGGTGCGCCGCTAAACCCGCCATTGGTGCTGTCGAACTGTTTCTCAATCTGGTTGCGAGCGATATCGATGGGTGCGCGATTCAGTTCGCTGTGATCAGGTTTGGATGCCTGGTATATGCGTTGATAGGTTGATTGCAGTGCATCTGATTGCTGTTCGATATCAGTTTTTCGTGACTGCCAGATATCATTAATCTGTCGCATCAGGTTTGTAAACGCGGGTAGACCGTGTTTTGCTTTTGCAGGGAAGTAGGTGCCAGCAAAAATAGGCATATGTGTGTCCGGTGTTAAAAACACGGTTAGCGGCCAGCCGCCGGGACGCTCCGTCAGTAGTGAGTGCGCTGTTTGATATATTTTATCGAGATCGGGGCGTTCTTCTTTATCTACCTTGATATTAACGAAGAGTCGATTCATCACATCGGCCGTTTCAGTATCCTCGAAAGACTCATGAGCCATTACATGGCACCAGTGACATGCTGAATAACCGATAGATAATAATATGGGCTTACCAAGTTCCCTGGCGAGAGACAGTGAAGCGCTGTTCCATGCCATCCAGTGCACCGGGTTATCGGCATGTTGCAGTAAGTAGGGACTACTTTCATTACCTAGTAAATTTTTAGACGAGTGGGTGCTTTCAGAATTATTTGATGCCATATGTATGCTCTTTAAAACAGGTAAGCGGGGTGAGTTGCTTCACGAGACCTGTAAGTTAATCATAATGTCATGCTTAATTGATTACAGAGTAATCAAAATGAGCTGGTTTTAAGCTTTTATAAAACTATTTTCATATTTTTGTAATAATTTATATACACCATTAATGTTTTTATGTATTATGCCGCTCCCGGCGTGGGGAAGGGGGTTTCCAAGCTTTTAGCGAAAGAAAAAACTTCCCGCATTTTTGAAAAAAAGATGTACACAGTTAACAATAATGTGTAATATGCCGGCCCGGCGTGAAGGGAGCACATTTAAGATTCTGCAGCTGTTTGTGAAGACAGCAAAGAAACTTAAAAAAGATTTAAAAAGTGCTTGCCAGCTAGTTGAAATAACTGCTAAACTTCCGCTTCTTTGTTGAGCAGAATTATTTATCGTCAAACACGGCGATTTTTTTTGCGAAAGCAAATGTTCTTTTACAATTTGGATCAGATAGTTTGTGTGGGTGCTTGCGTTGGCGAGGTCAAGAAACAAGCTAGGCAATTGAAGGGTGAATTTATTCGCTCTGATTTTAAACTAGCAACAGCGTTTCTTGTTTCTCAAAGAACAAGTTACCTGAAAGAAATAAAATTTGAGTATTAAACTGAAGAGTTTGATCATGGCTCAGATTGAACGCTGGCGGTATGCTTAACACATGCAAGTCGAACGGTAACAGCAGGAGCTTGCTTCTGGCTGACGAGTGGCGGACGGGTGAGTAACGCGTGGGAATCTGCCTTATAGTGGGGGATAGCCCGGAGAAATCCGGATTAATACCGCATACGCCCTACGGGGGAAAGTTGGGGATCTTCGGACCTGACGCTATTAGATGAGCCCGCGTTAGATTAGCTAGTTGGTGGGGTAATGGCCTACCAAGGCAACGATCTATAGCTGGTCTGAGAGGACGATCAGCCACACTGGGACTGAGACACGGCCCAGACTCCTACGGGAGGCAGCAGTGGGGAATATTGCACAATGGGCGCAAGCCTGATGCAGCAATACCGCGTGTGTGAAGAAGGCCTGAGGGTTGTAAAGCACTTTCAATTGTGAAGAAAAGCTTTTGGTTAATAACCTTGAGTCTTGACATTAGCAATACAAGAAGCACCGGCTAACTCCGTGCCAGCAGCCGCGGTAATACGGAGGGTGCAAGCGTTAATCGGAATTACTGGGCGTAAAGCGTACGTAGGCGGTTTACTAAGTCAGATGTGAAAGCCCCGGGCTTAACCTGGGAACTGCATTTGATACTGGTAGGCTAGAGTATGGTAGAGGGGGGTAGAATTCATAGTGTAGCGGTGAAATGCGTAGATATTATGAGGAATACCAGTGGCGAAGGCGGCCCCCTGGACCAATACTGACGCTGAGGTACGAAAGCGTGGGTAGCGAACAGGATTAGATACCCTGGTAGTCCACGCCGTAAACGATGTCAACTAGCCGTTGGGACCTTGAGGTCTCAGTGGTGCAGCTAACGCGTGAAGTTGACCGCCTGGGGAGTACGGCCGCAAGGCTAAAACTCAAATGAATTGACGGGGGCCCGCACAAGCGGTGGAGCATGTGGTTTAATTCGATGCAACGCGAAGAACCTTACCTACCCTTGACATTGACAGAATCCAGTAGAGATACAGGAGTGCCTTCGGGCCTGGAAAACAGGTGCTGCATGGCTGTCGTCAGCTCGTGTCGTGAGATGTTGGGTTAAGTCCCGCAACGAGCGCAACCCTTATCCTTAGTTGCCAGCACGTTATGGTGGGAACTCTAAGGAGACTGCCGGTGATAAACCGGAGGAAGGTGGGGATGACGTCAAGTCATCATGGCCCTTATGGGTAGGGCTACACACGTGCTACAATGGCCAGTACAGAGGGCAGCAAACTCGCGAGAGTAAGCAAATCCCACAAAGCTGGTCGTAGTCCGGATTGGAGTCTGCAACTCGACTCCATGAAGTTGGAATCGCTAGTAATCGTGAATCAGAATGTCACGGTGAATACGTTCCCGGGCCTTGTACACACCGCCCGTCACACCATGGGAGTGGGCTGCAAAAGAAGTGGGTAGTTTAACCTTCGGGAGAACGCTCACCACTTTGTGGTTCATGACTGGGGTGAAGTCGTAACAAGGTAGCCGTAGGGGAACCTGCGGCTGGATCACCTCCTTAAAGAGTGACTAAGTTGGCGCAAGTGCCCACACAAGCTAATCTGATCCTTATATAGAGAACGTTATCGTTAACTTATTAAAGTTGATGATAGAGCGGAGACGGCTGGGTGCAGACCCTGCCATAAACACCGGGTCTGTAGCTCAGTTGGTTAGAGCGCACCCCTGATAAGGGTGAGGTCGGTGGTTCAAATCCACCCAGACCCACCAGTTTCCGGATTACAAACCAGGCCATAGCTAACGTTATGGTTTTTTTGTCCTCCGAAAATTACCCAGATATTTGGGGCTATAGCTCAGCTGGGAGAGCACCTGCTTTGCAAGCAGGGGGTCCGCGGTTCGATCCCGCGTAGCTCCACCATGTTAGATAAGAGCATGCGATGCGTGTTCTTACCTAACGTGAACTTGAGAAGTATTTCTTAAGCGTGCGTTAACTGTCTTTATGACATGTTCTTTTACAAATTGGAAAGCCAAAGTAATACAAACATGAAAAGTTGTTTTTGTATTTATGCAGAAACACTTTAATTGAGTATATTAGTAAAACGCTGCGGTTTTTGACGGCATTTATTTACCGTTAAAGATTGTAGTTATATATTCAAGTGTTACTCACAAATAAGCCTATAACCTTGTTTGAAATCGTTAACTGATCTCACAATTATACAAACGTGAGTTCAGTGATTTCAGAATGCTTGGGGTTATATGGTCAAGTGAATAAGTGCACATGGTGGATGCCTTGGCGGCAACAGGCGATGAAGGACGTAGTAATCTGCGATAAGCCTAGGGGAGCTGATAAACACGCTTTGATCCTAGGATTTCCGAATGGGGAAACCCACCTGATTTATCAGGTATCGTATACTGAATACATAGGTATACGAGGCGAACCCGGGGAACTGAAACATCTAAGTACCCGGAGGAAAAGAAATCAACCGAGATTCCCTTAGTAGCGGCGAGCGAACGGGGACCAGGCCTTAAGTTGTTAACGTTTTAGTGGAACACTCTGGAAAGTGTGGCCATAGTGGGTGATAGCCCCGTACACGAAAAGACGTTTTCGATGAAATCGAGTAGGGCGGGACACGTGATATCCTGTCTGAACATGGGGGGCCCACCCTCCAAGCCTAAATACTAGTTGCCGACCGATAGTGAACCAGTACCGTGAGGGAAAGGCGAAAAGAACCCCTTTTAGGGGAGTGAAATAGAACCTGAAACCGTGTGCATACAAGCAGTAGGAGCTCTTCGTGAGTGACTGCGTACCTTTTGTATAATGGGTCAACGACTTACTTTTAGTGGCAAGCTTAACCGTATAGGGGAGGCGTAGAGAAATCGAGTCTTAATAGGGCGTCGAGTCGCTAGGAGTAGACCCGAAACCGGGCGATCTATCCATGGTCAGGTTGAAGGTGGGGTAACACCTACTGGAGGACCGAACCCACTTATGTTGAAAAATGAGGGGATGAACTGTGGATAGGAGTGAAAGGCTAATCAAGCCCGGAGATAGCTGGTTCTCCTCGAAATCTATTTAGGTAGAGCCTCGTGTATAACTGTTGGGGGTAGAGCACTGTTATGGCTAGGGGGTCATCCCGACTTACCAAACCATTGCAAACTCCGAATACCGACAAGTTTTAGCACGGGAGACAGACAGCGGGTGCTAACGTCCGTTGTCAAGAGGGAAACAACCCAGACCACCAGCTAAGGTCCCTAAATATAGCTCAGTGGGAAACGATGTGAGAAGGCCCAGACAGCCAGGAGGTTGGCTTAGAAGCAGCCACCCTTTAAAGAAAGCGTAATAGCTCACTGGTCGAGTCGGCTCGCGCGGAAGATGTAACGGGGCTTAAGCTATATACCGAAGCTGTGGATTCATACTTATGTATGAGTGGTAGAGGAGCGTTCTGTAAGCCGTTGAAGGTGTTCTGTAAGGAATGCTGGAGGTATCAGAAGTGCGAATGTTGACGTGAGTAACGATAATGCGGGTGAGAAACCCGCACGCCGAAAACCCAAGGTTTCCTGCGCAACGCTAATCGGCGCAGGGTTAGTCGGTACCTAAGGCGAGGCCGAAAGGCGTAGTCGATGGAAAACAGGTTAATATTCCTGTACCGAACGTAACTGCGATGGGGGGACGGAGTAGGCTAAACTATCCGGGCGTTGGTTGTCCCGGTTCAAGTAAGTAGGCAGAGAACTTAGGTAAATCCGGGTTCTTAATGCTGAGATACGATGTCGCAACTCTCTTCGGAGAGCCAAGTAGTTGATGCCATGCTTCCAGGAAAAGCCCCTAAGCTTCAGGTTACGTTTGACCGTACCCCAAACCGACACAGGTGGGTGGGATGAGAATTCTAAGGCGCTTGAGAGAACACTGGTGAAGGAACTAGGCAAAATGGTACCGTAACTTCGGGAGAAGGTACGCCCCTGATGGTGATGAGACTTGCTCTCTAAGCTATTGGGGGTTGCAATAAAATGGTGGCTGCAACTGTTTACTAAAAACATAGCACTCTGCAAACTCGCAAGAGGACGTATAGGGTGTGACGCCTGCCCGGTGCCGGAAGGTTAATTGATGGGGTTATCTTCGGAGAAGCTCTTGATCGAAGCCCCGGTAAACGGCGGCCGTAACTATAACGGTCCTAAGGTAGCGAAATTCCTTGTCGGGTAAGTTCCGACCTGCACGAATGGCGTAATGATGGCCACACTGTCTCCACCAGTGACTCAGTGAAATCGAAATAGCTGTTAAGATGCAGTTTACCCGCGGCTAGACGGAAAGACCCCGTGAACCTTTACTATAGCTTTGCACTGAACTTTGAGCCTACCTGTGTAGGATAGGTGGGAGACTTTGAAGCGGTAACGCCAGTTATCGTGGAGTCAACCTTGAAATACCACCCTGGTATGTTTGGAGTTCTAACCTAGACCCGTTATCCGGGTTGGGGACAGTGTATGGTGGGTAGTTTGACTGGGGCGGTCTCCTCCAAAAGAGTAACGGAGGAGTACGAAGGTGCACTCAGCGCGGTCGGACATCGCGCAATGAGCATAATGGTAGAAGTGCGCTTGACTGCGAGACAGACACGTCGAGCAGGTACGAAAGTAGGTCATAGTGATCCGGTGGTTCTTAGTGGTAGGGCCATCGCTCAACGGATAAAAGGTACTCCGGGGATAACAGGCTGATACCGCCCAAGAGTTCATATCGACGGCGGTGTTTGGCACCTCGATGTCGGCTCATCACATCCTGGGGCTGAAGCAGGTCCCAAGGGTATGGCTGTTCGCCATTTAAAGTGGTACGCGAGCTGGGTTTAGAACGTCGTGAGACAGTTCGGTCCCTATCTGCCGTGGGCGTTTGAGAATTGATGGGAGCTGCTCCTAGTACGAGAGGACCGGAGTGGACGTACCCCTGGTGTTCCGGTTGTCACGCCAGTGGCATTGCCGGGTAGCTACGTACGGAACCGATAACCGCTGAAAGCATCTAAGCGGGAAGCGGGCCCAAAGATGAGTTCTCACTGGAACTTTAAGTTCCTTGTAGGTCCGTCGAAGACTACGACGTTGATAGGCAGGGTGTTGAAGCGCAGTAATGTGTGAAGCTAACCTGTACTAATTGACCGTAAGGCTTGACCATATAACCCCAAGTGTTTTTGCTTTTATAGCAAGTCACGAAGGTGCTTATTTGGTAGTAACACATGAATATATTTACTAAATATGGCTTTCCAGTTTAGGACGCTTAGTTTAATTAAGCGGGTCTGATTTAATCGACTCAAATTAATTGACTAAATATCCGACCAGTTTGTCTGGCGGCAATAGCAAGTAGGAACCACCTGATCCCATCCCGAACTCAGAAGTGAAACTACTCAGCGCCGATGGTAGTGTGGGGCCTCCCCATGTGAGAGTAGGACACCGCCAGGCTTTAAATACGAAAACCCGATCAGAAATGATCGGGTTTTTTTTTGTCATTTTTCTCTTAGGGGTCAGAGACAAGCTTGTCTCTGACCCCGGTCATGTTACAATTTCGCGCCATGATTACCTATCCAGATATAGACCCTGTCGCACTTTCCTTCGGCCAGTTAAAAGTACACTGGTACGGATTGATGTACCTGATCGGTTTCGTTGGTGCATGGTTTTATGGCATGCAACGCAGCAAACGTGAAGACCTTAACTGGACACGTAAACAGGTAGAAGATGTCATATTTTATGGTGCGCTCGGTGTCATCCTCGGCGGCCGTCTTGGTTATACACTGTTTTATGGTTTTTCGGGTTTTATCGCTAATCCCATATCAATTTTTTATATCTGGCAGGGTGGCATGTCTTTTCATGGTGGCATGTTAGGTGTGTTTACCGGCCTGTATCTTTTTGGACGGAAAAACGGTATGACTTTTTTCCAGGTCTCTGATTTTATTGCACCCTGGGTTCCGATAGGGCTGGGTGCCGGGCGCATCGGCAACTTTATAAATATGGAATTATGGGGTCGGCCGATGGAAACAGTCATGCCCTGGGCAATAGATTATGGTGACCATATAGCACGCCATCCATCTTCTTTATACCAGGCGTTAACAGAAGGGTTGCTGCTGTTTTTAATCTTGTGGTGGTACTCATCAAAACCACGTCCTTATATGGCAGTTTCTGCACTCTTTATGTTCTGTTATGGCAGCTTCCGTTTTATTACAGAGTTTTACAGAATCCCAGATGCGCACCTTGGATTTATCGCTTTTGACTGGTTGACCATGGGCCAGATTTTATCGCTGCCTATGATATTATTCGGCATCGTTCTTTATTACATCGCACTAAAGCGTCAACACTGAAGAGTCGTTCATGAAACAATATTTAGATCTTATGCGTCACGTTCGTGATAACGGCACCAAAAAAGAAGACAGAACAGGCACAGGCACTTTATCTGTGTTTGGCTACCAGATGCGCTTTGACCTGAGTGAAGGTTTCCCGCTGGTTACCACGAAAAAATGTCATCTGAAATCTATCATCCACGAACTACTGTGGTTTTTGACGGGCGATACCAATATAAAATATCTGCAGGATAACGGCGTTCGAATCTGGAATGAATGGGCGGATGAAGACGGCAACCTCGGTCCAGTATATGGTTCGCAGTGGCGTAACTGGCCGGCAGCGAATGGAGGTCACGTTGACCAGATCAAACAGATCATCGAGCAGATAAAAAACACGCCAGATTCTCGCCGTATTATTGTAAATGCCTGGAATGTCGGTGAGATCGAAAATATGGCTTTGCCACCTTGTCATATGATGTTTCAGTTCTATGTGGCTGATGGCAAGCTGTCTTGCCAGCTATACCAGCGTAGTGCTGATATCTTCCTGGGCGTACCATTTAATATTGCGTCTTATGCTTTGTTGACCATGATGGTGGCGCAGGTCTGTGACCTTGCACCGGGAGATTTTGTACATACGCTGGGTGATGCCCATCTATACTCCAACCATCTTGAGCAAACAAACGAGCAGTTAAGCCGTAAACCGTTTCCGTTACCAGTGATGAAGATTAATCCTGAAGTAAAATCGATCTTTGATTTTAAATTTGAAGATTTTGAACTGGTTGGTTACGAGGCGCACCCGCACATCAAAGGTGTTGTTGCTGTTTAATGATCATATCAATCATCGCGGCAATGGATCGCAATCGACTGATTGGCAATAATAACCAGTTGCCCTGGCACTTGCCCGCAGATTTCGCCCACTTTAAATCTGTCACCATGGGAAAACCTGTTGTCATGGGGAGAAAAACCTATGAATCAATCGGTAAACCATTACCCGGTCGTACCAACATAGTATTAACTAGAAATGCTGATATTAAATTTGAAGGTGTTGAATGTGTCAGCAGCTTTGAACAGGCACTGGCGCTTGTGGCGGATGTCGAAGAGGTTATGGTCATCGGTGGCAGCACGATATATGAGATGTTGTTGCCGCAGGTGAATCGCCTCTACTTTACCTATGTCGATGCTGAATTTGATGGGGATGCATGGTTTCCCGAAATTGATGTGAATCAATGGGCACGAGATAGAGTCGGTGATGAGAAAAGCTGATGAAAAGAATCTCTATGACTGCCGTTTCGTAAGGTTAGAAAAGAAATAAAAATATTTGAACTTATAAGCTATTGCCTGGTCATAATTCAGGCAATAGATTTGTAGACTCCTTAGAAGAAGAGCACTGTAATGGTGTTCTTCTTTTTTTATTTGCCTATATATTTTCCTGTCGGTTTTTGTGCTCCCGGGCAGCTCATACGAGTATATTTGAACTTCTTCTTACCAATTTCCATGGCTGTTAGATAACCGCCCCAGAGGCACCCGGAATCGATCGCGTAAGTGTTATTTACTACCTTTCGACCTGCATGAGGCAGGGTAGACCAGTGGCCGAAGATGAGAGTATCGTCTTTCGTCTTTCGGTTTGGAACCTCATACCATGGGATCAGATGCCTGGCCTGGCTGCCTGGAGCACCTTTTGCGTTTAACGCGGGTCTGCCCAGCTTATCGCAGTAGCGTAACCGGGTGAGTATATTGGTTATGAAGCGGTAACGTGGCCAGCCGGAAAGGGAGTCACTCCAGGTAGTCGGTTTGTCACCGTACATGTGCTTGTAGAAGTTAACATGCTCATCACTCTGCAGGATCTGCTCGACTTCATTGGCCAGCTTCAGTGCTTTTTTGATCGTCCAGGACGGGTGTAGTCCCGCGTGAAAAAGTGTTACATCTTTGTCCTTGTCGTGTATAACAAGTGGCCGATGGCGTAACCAGTCAAGCAGGTCTACGGCATCCTTAGCCTGTAGGATTTTATCGATGGTATCTTTTCGCCCGGGTTTTTTATGGTCATAGGCTGTTGCTAGTAAATGCAGGTCATGATTACCCAGAACGGTGGCAGCGTTATCTTCCAGTGATCGAATAAAACGCAGGGTCTTGAGTGATTTTGGACCACGGTTGACGATATCACCACAGAACCAGAGCTGGTCCTGGTCACTTTTAAAATTGATATGAGTCAGTAGTTCTCTTAACTCGTCATAACATCCCTGAACATCACCGATGGCATATATCGCCATTAATATCCCCTTTAAATCTTTATAGTTTTAATTATATTTCTTTAACTCTATCAGTCTGAACCAGCCTTTAGCAAGAGCTGGTTCGTCACTGGTAACTTCCAGTCTCGGGCAGGATTTCAAAACATCTTCGAAAACAACGTCGGTCCTTGTCGCGATATGCCGGATAAAGATACTCAGCAGTCGACGAGCGATGGCTAGTTGTCCCGGTCTGAGAAATTTATCGAAAATAAAAATATTCCCGCCAGGTTTTAATATACGGTTAGCTTCTTGCAGTGCGAGTACGGGGTCAGGTACAACTGCGAGAATCAAATGCATAACAATGATATCAAAACTGTCATCGTCAAATGGCAGGTTCTGACTGTCAGCGATCTGGAAACTGATGTCGAGTGAAGAATTCCTTTTATCTGTGGCTGCACGATTTTTAGCACGTTCCAGCATAGCGGGTGTTATGTCCGTGCCGACATAACTTGCATCATCAGACAGATAGGGCATGTCCAGACCGCTACCGATACCATTGATAAGTATTTTTTTATTTTCTGTATCCTTGATACGTGAAAGGCTTTTTTTACGATATGCATCAAGTGGCCCTGAGACCAGTGAGTCGTAAACAGGCGCTAGTAGTGTATAACTGTGTTTTAACGCCATGACTGAACAGATGTGTAGCTAAACAAAAAGTTAATGCAGTGTATTCGGCACGGTGAGCTGAAACTCAGGAATATCAGCATTAAATTTTTCACCATTATCGGTGAGCATAAGATAGCTGCCATGCATCGTCCCGTACGGTGTGTTCATAAAAGTGCCTGAGGTGTACTGAAAACCTTCCCCCGGTTGCAGATGTGGCTGCTCACCGATGACGCCGTCACCTTTTACTTCCTGCACCATGCCGTCACCATCGGTAATGATCCAGTGACGAGTTAATAGCTTGGCAGGCATTGAGCCATTATTTCGAATCGTTACCGTATATGAGAATACATAATGGTCATTGGCAGGGTCTGATTGTTCGGCTATATATGCAGGTTGTACTTGTATGTCAATTTTATTCATAGCGGTATCTATGTGAATATGAGAGCTGGATGATTATTTATTGTACCACCGTCAGTTCAATTCATTAACCTAATTGATGAAAGGGTATCTTGTTTATATTCAAATACTTAGATAAGGGGGTGGCAGGCTATTTTTCTATCTTCTGGTACAGTTCGACGAAATCATTAATAGATAATTCCTCGGCGCGCTGCCCGGGTAACAGGCCGGCCTGTTCTATCTGTTCGCTCGAGCACAGCTCTTTCAGGGTGTTTCTTAGTGTCTTGCGACGTTGAGAAAAAGCTAGTCGGACAAGTTTTTCATATAATGAGAAGTTGTCGATACGATTTTCAAATTGCATTTTTGGTAATAAACGCAAGATGGCCGAATCGACTTTAGGCGGAGGTTGAAATGCATAAGGTGGTACCTCGAATAGAGCCTGCGTATCACAAAATGTTTGTAACATGACGCTGAGGCGGCCGTAATTTTTTACACCGGGTATGGCAACGATACGATCGACCACCTCTTTTTGAAGCATGAAGTGCATGTCCTTTATCAGGTGTCGGTAATTCAGCAGGTGAAATAGTACCGGTGTTGAAATATTGTAAGGCAGGTTACCTGCGATTCGGAGTTTTACTTCGTTATCATGCTGTAGTTCGGCCTGCTGTGACTGGAAGGTAGAAAAATCAAATTTCAATACATCGGTTTCATTAACGACCAACTTGCGTTTATTTTCAATATCAGCGATCTCGCAGTTCATCTTAAGTTTTGGGATGATGTCACGATCCAGTTCGATTACGTTGAGATAATTCAACCGGGATAGCAGGGGCTTCGTCATCGCACCAAGTCCCGGGCCGATCTCGATCATCACATCATCAGCCTGCGGCTGGATGCTGTCAACGATATGGTTGATGACCGAGGTGTCAACAAGGAAGTTCTGACCAAAACGTTTTTTTGCATAATGTTGCATTATTTATTTCATTACCCGTGCTGGTTCAGTTCTATAGCCATGTTAATGGCTTCTATCATGCTGCTGTCGCTGGCGTCACCTGTAGCTGCCAGATCCAGTGCAGTACCATGATCGACTGAGGTACGGATAAAAGGCAGACCGAGAGTAATATTTACAGCTTTTCCGAAGCCGCTGTATTTGAGGACAGGCAGTCCCTGATCATGGTACATGGCAAGGACTGCATCAGCATTTGATAGATATTTTGGTGTGAAGAGAGTATCGGCAGGCAGCGGGCCGACGAGGTTCATGTCTTGCTGTTGTAGTTTTTTGATGACCGGGATGATCGTGTTTATCTCTTCGTCACCCAGGTTACCGTCTTCACCGGCATGTGGGTTTAAACCGCAGACTAATATCCTGGGTTTTTCTATGCCAACCTTCTGTTTTAAAAACAGGTTTAATATGTTGAGTGTTTCGGTCAGCGTTTCCCGGGTGATGGCCTGGCTGACGTTTTTCAATGGCAGGTGTGTCGTTGCCAGTGCCACCCGCATCTTGTTAGTGGCAAGCATCATTACTGGAGCCGATGCAGTCTTCTCAGCCAGATACTCGGTGTGGCCGGTAAAGGGGAACCCTGCCTGGTTGATGATACTCTTTTGAATGGGGCCTGTGACCATCGCATCTACCAGGTTCTGCAGGCACAGGTCGTGTGCAAGATCGAGCATATTTAAAACATAAACACTATTTTTCGTGTTAAGTTTTCCAGCCTGAACAGGTTCGTTTAGTGGTAGTGGGATGACGTTCAACTTACCAGCCTGGTAAGAGTCGGACAGGTCGTCGGTGTTGTTATGGATGTGTAGATGAATTTCTTTGCCAAGCAACTCTGCGCGCTCGGTCAATAGTGCCGGGTCAGCAATTATGTAAAGCTCAGTATTATCTAGAGCATCTGTTATCGGGCCAGTAAGGTTCAGGCATATATCAGGGCCGATTCCGGCCGGTTCACCGGAGGTGATAACGATTTTAGTCTTTACCGAAACCATTGGAGATTTTTTTCGTGCCTGTGTTTCTTGCTGAAATAACTGATACTGAATCAGCTATCTTCATCGATGAATTCAACATAGGCTTCATCTCGGATACGTCGTAACCAGAGACGGAGCTCTTCATCGATCTTCTGCTTTTGAATCGCATTGCGGGCCTGGTTTTCTTTGTTGGTTTTACCCTGGTCATGCTGGCGCCGCTCCAGGACTTCAAGAATATGCCAGCCAAAAGTTGTCTTGAAAGGTTCCGATATCTGTCCTATATCGAGGTTGTTGGCGACCCTCTCAAATGCAGGTGTAAATTCTCCCGGGCTCGACCAGCCAAGATCACCGCCCTTGATCTTAGAGCCGGGATCTTCCGAAAATTCACTGGCGAGCTCTGCAAAGCTCTTGCCGCTTTCAATTTTTTGTTTAAGTTCTAATAGCGTTTTTCTTGCCTGGTCATCACTTACATCACTGCTCGTCCTGATGAGGATATGGCGGGCATTGGTCTGCTGTACCATGATTTGATCATTTGAGCTGCTGGTTAATTGCAGCAGGTGAAAACCGCTGGCGCTCTTAACTGGCTGTGATGTTTCACCTTGTTTCAGCTCTTTTACGGCGTCGACGAATAGTTGTGGTAGCTCATTGGCTTTGCGTTGACCAAGGTCACCGCCTTTTAATGCGTTACGGCCACTTGAGTACTTGATCGCCATGTCCTCAAACTCTGCGCCGTGGGTGATCTCCATGTAAACCGATTCTGCTTTTTCTCTTGCCTGAGCGATATCTTCTGGCGATGCAGTTTCGGGTGTCGGGATCAGGATGTGCTTTAGCTGATAGCTGACATTTGAAGAATCTCCAGATTCATTCTGTTCGATATACTGTTGTATCTCCTGATCTGAAACATTGATCTTGCTCGCCACGAGTCGTTGTTGGAGCTGGTTTATGATAAGTTCGTCGCGGGTCTGTTCACGGAAGCGTGTGTAATTGAGTCCTTCTGCCTCGATGGCATCACGAAACATCTCCAGTGACATGTTATTGGATTTTGCCAGCTGTTCTAACATGCGGTTTAACATCAGGTCATCAACGGTGATACCGAACTGTTTCGCCTGTTGTATCTGGATGGTGTCGCGGATCATCCTTTCCAGGACCTGCTTCTTCAATGTCTCAGGGTCGATACGAGAGAGCTGGCTGAGTTCCAGCTTCTTACGAAAATCATTGACCCGGTTTTCCAGCATATTTTGCGTGATGACATCATCATTGACCACGACCACGATATAGTCCAGAGGCTTTAATGCAGCATTTACCAGTCCGACATTGGCTGCCAGAAGGAATATAAATAGATTAGATACGCGTTTAATGATCATAGTGTGTCTGGGTGGGTGTGACTCATTGGTAGATGTCTCTGTAACCATAGATAGACTGTTCGAGTGTGCTCTGGGCTGTGTTACCAGACAGGCTGCCCAGTCCTTTGAAAACGAATTGTACCAGTATTGCTGTGTCATAGTCATTGCTGGTGGTCGAGTTCCGTAACAGCCGCTGACTCAATACCTGGATCGACCAGCAGCAACTATCGTAGGCCACACCGAAAATGGTGTCGATATCTTTACTGTCTTTTATCGAGTAGTTCCAGCGGGCTATACCACTGTAATTCTTGTTAAAGGCATAGACAAATGATGTATCAGTCTGTTCGATATCTACCAGACCGCTGTCATCAAACAGACGTTTTCGATAGCCGATGTTAAATAGATTCCTGTCATCTGACTTGAAATGCAGGAAATAGTTCTCCTGTGATAACTCATTGCGTGAGACATCCCACTGGAGATCGATGTTGCTCTGCCAGCGGCGCCATTTAACATCCAGTTCGGCGATCACATCAGATTGTCTCTCTGTATCGATAGTGCCGCCGGTCAGAGATACTTTTCTGTCCTCAAAATAATATATTTGTCCGATACTGGCTCGCACGAATTCATCACCCGTATTCGGGTCCAATAACCGGCTGGTAAGAGCAAGGGTCAGCTGATTTGTGTCACCGATACGGTCACCACCGACAAAGCGGTTATCACGAAATAATTGTGCAACACTGAATCTTGGGATGCTGGTATCGAACAGCGGTATATTGTCCTGGTCTTCAAAAGGTACGTTCAGATAATATAACCGTGGTTCCAGAGTCTGCTGGTAGCCATTTGTGAGGAAGCGCTCGAAAAACAGGCCGGCATCCACACTGCTTATCGGTAAGTTGCGATCATTTACCGTTTGCGTGGCTCCAGACTCCGTGCCTACATCGTATTGGGTATGACTGAACTTGACTGCTGGTTCGATGAACCATGCAGCGCCGGAAAGTGGCAGGCTGAGTCCGGGGCGTACCGTTAAGCGCCCCCCCGTTGTCTTGGTCTCATCCTCATGTGTGAAATCGACATATTCAGAGTCTAGAGAGAATAGTACAGGGCTGTTCCTGATCTCTTCATCGCCAACCAGGGTTACCTGTGGAAGGCGTTCATAAGGACGAGTATCTAAAGGCGCATTATCATCGATTGTTTTTATGTCCTGCACCATGGCTCTCATGTGCCAGTTACTCAGGTTGTAACGTAGTGTGGCGTTACGGTCCAGGTGAGTCAGACTCGTCGTTCCCAGATTATTGGAAAAGTCGTTAAAATAATCCGAATCAGATATATCCTGTATGTCCGCACTGAATGACAGGTTCGGTATTATCTGTGAACGTTGCGTATATCGGTACAGGTAGCGGTCTTCCATCGTTATGTCATCGTCGGGTAAGTAGACGCCTTTTAGTTCACCCTTCGTCGAACGTGTTAGATATCGATACTGGGCGCCTAATTCCAGTCCGCGTTTTTCCATATAGGTCGGTGTGAGTACTGCATCCTGATTCTCGGCGATATTCCAGTACCATGGTGCGTTCAGTTCCAGGCCTCTCGAGGACGAGGTGCCGACCTGGGGAAACAGGAATCCGCTTCGTCGTTTGTCGCTGGTCGGAAATTCCATGTATGGAACATACATGAACGGTACATCTCTGAAGCGGATGACCACATCTTCGGCCGAGCCGTATTCGTCATCGTGATCCAGCTCTATCTCATCGGCACTGATCAGCCAGTCTGGCTTGTGTAAATTGCAGCTGGTAATGCTCGCATTGATCAATGTTGAGTGGTTTGTTTTGTCACTGTGTTGTCCCGAATGAATGGTTTCGGCCTTGCCATTCATATTGCTGTCAGCGATGAAGAATACGATATTGTTGAATTTACCCTGAGTGTTTTCGTCAGCATTCTCGTTGTTTATGCTGACAGTACCGCTGTCTGCATTTAATGACATGTTCTGCGTATCAATATAGATGTTGCCTGAGAGGGTGATCTCATCATCCTGTTTGCTGTAGTTTGCATGGTCAGCGGTAAGTCTCATCAAGTGACGCTCGATAACAATGTTGCCATCAAGTGAAGTTGAGCCATCTCTGCTGGTCTCGGTGAAGTCGGCACTGATCTCTGTGTTGCCTCTTTCATCTTCCGGGAACGCTCGTGGAGCGATACGTGTGATTGCCGTCTCGTATTTATCCGGACATAAAGTTATATCCGGTAGAACTGTCTGGCTGGATTGTGCGGCGATGTTATCGGCGGAAACATCTTGAGATGAGATTATTAATAACGACAGGCAAACATAGCGCGAAATCTTTTCGAACATGTCTGAAGAAAACTTATTAGTCGAATATTTAAACAACGATCGTTTCGTCTGAGGGCTGATTTTTTTGAGTTTACGTGCCTGTGCTCTTAGTTTACCAATAAAAATTCAAGCAGGGATTTCTGAGCGTGCAGGCGGTTCTCTGCTTCGTCCCACACTACGCTGTTTTCACCGTCGATGACCTCGGCGCTAACTTCTTCGCCGCGATGTGCAGGCAGGCAATGCATGAAGACCGCGTCATCATTGGCCAGTGTCATCAATTTGGTCGTCACCTGGAAATTTCTGAAGGCCTGCTCACGAACTTTTTGCTCTTCTTCCTGGCCCATGCTGGCCCAGACGTCGGTGACGATCAAGTCGCTGTTGGTACATGCGGCGCCTGCATCGCTAGTGATCTCGATGAAGTCAGCCGTCTCATCAATAAATTTCTGGTGCGGTTCAAAACCTTCGGGGCAGGCGATGTTTAATTTGAATTCGAGTAGTTTTGCAGCGTGCATATAAGAGTGACACATATTGTTACCATCGCCCACCCAGGTGACAGTCTTGCCCCTGATGTCTCCACGCTGTTCAAAATACGTCTGCATGTCAGCCAGCAGCTGGCATGGGTGTACGTCATCAGTCAGGCCATTGATGACCGGTACTGAGGAATATTCTGCTAACAGCTCAGCTTTCTCATGTTCGAAGGTTCTCACCATCAGGCAGTCGGCCATGCTCGATAGTACGCGTGCACTATCTTCTATGGGTTCGCCCCTGCCCAGCTGTGTATCACGCGGTGACAGAAAGATGGCGTGACCACCGAACTGTGCCATACCTGATTCGAATGATACGCGGGTACGCGTCGATGACTTTTCAAATATCATAGCCAGTACTTTGTTCTTGAGCGGCTCGAATATCTCGCCACGATGCTGTATGGCCTTGAGTTCTATGGCACGAGCGATGATCTGTCTGAATTCATCTGAGCTCAGATCGGTCAACGTTAAGAAATGTCGTAGCGTCTTATTAGGAGTGTTCATGTTTCTATGCTGCAATTTTTTCTTTCAGTGAGTCGATGATCAGATCACTTACCGTATTGATGATCGCGTCGGCCTGCTGCTGATCGAGGATCAGCGGTGGCAATAAGCGGATGACATTGCCTGCCGTTACATTGATCAATAGTTGTTTATCTAGAGCAAGCTTGACCAGTTCAGTGCATTCGCTATCGAGTTCTATACCGATCATAAGGCCAAGGCCGCGTACCTCTCTTACGCCCCCGATATCAGATAGCTTCTCTTTAAATCCGTTGACGATATATTTACCAAGTTTTCTGGCGTTAGAAATCAGCTCGTCTTTTTTGATGGTATCGATGACGGTTGATGCGGTTGCACACATCAGCGGGTTGCCACCAAAAGTAGAACCATGATTACCAGGCTGCATGATTTCACCAGCCTTATCATTTACAAGGCAGGCGCCGATAGGAACACCGTTGCCAAGTGCCTTAGCTAGTGTCATCACATCCGGCTGGATGCCATTGTGCTGAAAAGCGAACCATTCACCGGTACGGCCCATGCCAGTCTGAATCTCGTCGAGCATGAGCAACCATTCCTGTTTGTCACAGATGTCACGTAATTGATTCAGGTAGTCCGGGTCAGGGATCTTTATGCCGCCTTCGCCTTGAACCGGTTCGACCAGGATGGCGACGACATCATTATTATTTTCAGCAATATTTTTTATCGCTTCGATATTGTTATACGGCGCACGGATAAAACCCTGAACTAATGGTTCAAAACCAGCCTGTACTTTGCGGTTACCGGTGGCGCTAAGCGTTGCCATGGTTCTGCCGTGGAAGCTGTTTTCCATTACGATGATTCCGGGAATCTTAATGTTTTTCTTATGGCCGTATAAGCGTGCGACCTTGATGGCAGCTTCGTTGGCTTCGGCGCCTGAGTTAGAGAAGAACACGCGGCTCATGCCTGAGATCTCAGCTAACTGATCGGCCAGATGCTGCTGCTTTTCAATCTGGTAAAGATTGGATGTGTGCAGTAATTTTGCTGCCTGCTCGGTGATAGTTTTAGTTATCGCAGGGTGGGCATGACCCAGTCCACAAACAGCGATACCGCAGAGGGCATCAAGATACTTCTGCTTGTTGCTGTCCCACAGGTATGCGCCATCACCGTGTTCAAAAGTCACATCGAGAGGGGAGTAGGTTTTCATCAGGTGTTCGCTTGTCGTCATCTTTCTGTTTTAACTGAATTTATTCAGTATCGGTAAATTAATCGCATAAAAAGCAAAAGCGGCAGCCATGGCCACCGCTTTTAAAGGCCTGATTATACTCGGACTTTTGTGTAAAGCAATAGCTTGAAATGGGGTGTTTTAAGCTCTGGTTTTCTGTAGGAGCGGAAACTTGTTCCGCGATTCAGGTTTATCTGAAATAAGGTGGGTCAGGGGTGGTCTGAGCAATATTTACGGTTGGTTCTTTGTTAGGGGTTGCGGTTCTCGCACCGCGGGCGAGGCACTTTTTTGCTACAGCCCAAAAAAGTACCCAAAAAAGGCCGCCACTACCACTACGCCCCTGCAAAAAGCACAGGGGTCCCCATCGATTCAATGCCGTCATCATGCTGTGAAAAAACTCGCAGAAGACGCTCAGACAGTTTTCACAGAAAGCTCATGATAACGGCACTGCCTCGATGGCTTGTGGAGGTGGGAGGAAGGTCAAAGTCACAAGCAAAACAGGTGCCACTGTGTACCTGATGAATTTAGCCTTGTGCGCCCGGATGGCGCATCAAGGCTGGCTCGTTGGCAACAGTGATGAATTCATGCACCCCGAATGCTTTTCTCGGGGCAGACAAGTTGGGATGGCATTCTTTTGGTTACTTTTCTTTTGCTACTGACTAAATTTGTTTGGAACAAATTTGAACGAGCTCTGCTCGGCCCATAGGGTGAATAACATGGATGTTATTCATAAAAAAAGTGACTCGCCGTAAAAGGCGAAACTCACGTTAAAAACTAAAGTACCTAAGCGGCGTTAAAAAAAGAGAGATAATGAAATCAGAAAAGAGTGCCTCGCCCGCGGTGCGAGAACCGCAATCCCTAACAAAAAACCAATCGTAAATACCAATAAATGAAAACCAACAAAAAAGGCGGCCACTGCCTAAACAGTAAACCGCCTTTTCAATAAGCCGCTTTCAATAAGCGACTAGTTAGCGTTGCTGGCTACAAACCGTGTGCAAAACCAACCATACACAGCAGCATAGGAATTGATAATGCTGTGTTTGTACGTGACGCTAATAGTGCGACTTTTTTCGCGCTAGCGATTGCATCAGCAGTGTGCTCTTTACCGTCAAGACCAAGAATTTTCTTCTGGTTTGGCCAGATCAGAACCCATACGTTAAACAACATGATAGTACCTAACCATGCGCCGACACCGATAACAGCCATGCCATCGGAAAGCATGAATGCATTAACGATGCCCTGCATGCCACCGCCGATTGTTACTAACGCACTAAGACCGGTCAACCAGGTTACAGCAGCCGCCATGCGGAACCATAACAGTGCATTTGGTGCGATGTATTTGTTGATCGCAGATGGTCCAGGACCGTCTGTGTCTGCCAGTGCTTTACCAACACCTGGTACCTGAACGAAGTTGAAGTAGTACAGTAAACCGATCCAGACTACACCAGCCATAACGTGTACCCAAACCATCATTGAAGCTTTTAAACCGGCAGCGCCACTGCCTATGCCAAATGCTACTGCTAGAGCAAGAATTAAACCAACGGCTAAAGTGCCTTTGATAGTTAATAATGGATTCATAATATTCTCCTGAATAATGTAGATGTGTTTCAATAGTTTTTAGATTTTCCGCTGGGCGCTAACGATAGGGCAGTCGCGTGTATAATGCAACTCTAATTTACAAAAATAGCACTGTTAATCTCAATGAAAACAGCATATTCCATAGTTTCCGAGGTGTTATTTTCGGCCATCAATACGTAGAAAAACAGTTATGGATGCCATCAGTTTAAGTATTTTTGCTAACCGTATCGACGCGATTTGTAGTGAGATGGGTGCTACCCTGCAGAAGGCAGCTTTCTCTCCAAACATTCGAGATCGACTCGATTATTCCTGTGCCATATTTGATGCAGGCGGCGAACTATGTGCCCAGGCCGCGCATATCCCGGTGCACCTCGGCAGCATGGCGTTTGCCATGTCCGACGTGGTTTCTACTATTAAGTGGTCTGCCGGTGACATGGTCGTGCTAAATGATCCTTACAAAGGTGGCACGCATCTACCGGATGTCACTGTTATCGCGCCACTTTTTATAGATGATAAGTTGATTGGATATGTTGCTAACCGCGCTCATCATGCAGACATCGGCTCGGAAACGCCGGGGTCAATGCCTTTATCTTCAAGTTTATTCGAGGAAGGCCTGGTTATTGAGCCGTCATTTTTGGTAAAAGGAGGTGCTTTAGATGAGCATTATTTCGCCAGTTTGATGAAACATATGCGAAACAGGCAGGAGTCTTCCGGTGACTTCATCGCCCAGGTGGCTGCAAATCGCCGTGGATTAACGCGACTTTCAGCACTGATAAATAAAATGGGTACGCAAAACTATCTGCTCAGCCTCGAGTTATTGAATAATTATGCGGCAACGCTGGCAAAAGATAGCCTTTGTGAAATAGAAGATGGTGAGTACCTGTTTGAGGATCTGCTAGACGACGACGGTCAGGGAAACACTGATATTTTGATCCGGGCAGCGGTGAAATTCGAAAAAGGGGATATTACGCTAGATTTTACCGGTACCTCGAAACAGGTGGCCGGTAACATTAACTGTCCTTTATCGGTTACTGCTGCAGCGGTGTATTACGTTTTTCGTTGCCTGATGCCGGCGCAGACACCAGCCTGTGCCGGCAGTTTTCGAAGTATCAATATACTGGCGCCAGAAGGATCAGTGGTCAACGCCAGCTTTCCGGCAGCGGTGGCAGCAGGTAATGTAGAAACTAGTACGCGAATTGTAGATGTGGTGCTTGGAGCGTTATCTCAGGCGATTCCGGATAGGATCCCCGCGGCGAGTCATGGCAGTATGAATAACCTGGCGATGGGACATGCGGGAGAAGAACAAACTAAATTTTCTTCAACAAAGGCCTGGGATTACTATGAGACTATCGGTGGCGGCATGGGCGCGAGTGCACTCTCGGATGGTCAGGATGCAGTACAGACACATATGACAAACACATTGAATACACCGATCGAGTCACTGGAGATGAAATACCCGCTTCGTGTGACACGCTATCAGATCCGTCAGGGTTCAGCGGGCGCCGGCCAGTATCACGGTGGTGAAGGTCTGGTCCGTGAATATGAGTTTCTAGCTCCAGCGCAGGTGACTATCTTATCTGAAAGAAGGAAACATCATCCCTGGGCATTGCTCGAGGGTGAGAATGCTAAAGTGGGTGAGAATAAGCTAAATGGGAAGATATTGGCAGCCAAACAGTCATTCAAGGTGTCGCATGGTGATATTCTTAGCATAAGCACTGCGGGTGGCGGTGGTTATGGTCGCCATGTAGCATAGTTATCATTGTTCCGCTGAATGTATTAATATTGAAACAGTCGTTTATATCCCATCTATTTAATTTTTTTGAAACTCAAATAAAGTGATAGTACACAGGCATAAAAAAATTATTAGCTTTATTGCTGTGTTAGCGATTATCCTGGTGCAGTTTTCTGCGCAGGTTCATGCCACGGACCATCCGTTCCACCAGGAAGATGTTTTATGTGTGTCCCTGCAGAGTGCCGAGCATGGACAGCACTTTTATCAAGCCGCCGCATACTCACACACTAACAGTGCCATTGTCAGTGTCGCATGTGTGACTCATGCGGGTAGAATATCTCCTTTCCTCAATCCCTATTATTCATCGAGAGCACCACCTGAAACTGCCGCTTAAAGTCTATGTCATGATCTTTTTTCATGATGTCTTAAATCTAATACTATTAACGGTGGGTATAGATGAAAATATCAATCATACGAAGCACACTCCTATGTGTGGTTTGTTCTCAATCGATAGTGGCATACAGTGCTACAGAAGAAGAGCTGGAGAAAAAGGTGGAATCGCTTGAACAGCGACTGTCCGCGATAGAAAAGCAGCCGGCAAGCCAGCAAGCAAACAAGGCAGAAAGTCAGTTTAGCGATAACAGTTTTAACCCAGCTATTAGCGTAATTCTCGAAGGCGCCTATGCCAGCTACAAAAATAATCCGGAAGATTACCAGTTGCCGGGTTATGCCCTGGGTGGTGAAGCGGAATTAGCATCTGAAGGTTTTTCACTCGGGCATTCAGAGATAATACTGAGCAGTAATATCGATGATAAGTTTTTCGGCCAGTTTACATTAGCGCTAGCAGAGCATGATGGTGAAACCGAGCTGGAAATCGAAGAAGCATTTTTTGAGACGCTGTCCCTGGGTTACGGTTTCACCGTTCGCGGTGGTCGTTTTTATTCCGGTATCGGTTATCTCAATCAACAGCACCAGCATGCCTGGGATTTCTACGATGCACCGTTGATATACCGTGGCCTGTTTGGCAATCAGTACCTCGATGATGGCCTGCGTTTATCATATGTGGTCCCTGCTGATCTATATGTCGAGCTTGGCAGCGAAGTATTTGCAGGCGGGAAATACCCGGCTGGCGGTAATCATCGCGATGTTGGCAGCTGGACTGCATTTGTGAATGTGGGCGGGGATATTGGCGTCAGTCATAGCTGGCAGAGCGGTGTCAGCTACTGGGCAGCGAATGATATCGAACGTGAGTATGGCGGTCATGACCATGGTGGTGTCGGTGAGGTGCCGCAATTTATGGGCGATAGTGAGATCGTCGGGTTCAATGCGATCTATAAATGGGCACCGAATGGCAACTACCGTGATCAGAACCTGAAGCTGCAGTTTGAATATTTCATTCGAGATGAAGAAGGTGATCTGGTCCTGCTAAACAGTAGCCCATTAGAGAGCAGCTCGCTTAACAGCAAGCAGGATGGCTGGTACGCGCAGGCCGTCTGGCAATTCGTAAGGACATGGAGTGTTGGTCTTCGTCTCGACATGGTCGATAGTGACAATACAGGTTCAGATGTCTCGGTGCTCGATGAAGCTGGCCTGGCAGCAGCCGGGCATGAACCAGAGCGCGCCAGTATCATGGCGCAATGGCAGCCGAGTGAATACAGTCGCATCCGTCTACAATATAACCGTGATGAGTCTTACCAGCTGACCGATGACCAGATCTTCTTACAGTACACGTTTTCGATGGGTGCGCATGGCGCACACCAGTACTAGGTGGGCGGGCTTATGAAACTATTTAAAGGCATTATTTCAGCATTGCTGTTATCCGCCATCGTTGATGTTCATGCAGATATTAATGTGTTTGCCTGTGAACCTGAATGGGCGGCACTGGCAAAGGAGCTCGGTGGAGACAGGTTGACGGTTTATAGTGCGACGACATCGATGCAGGATCCTCATCACATACAGGCAAGGCCGAGCCTGATCGCCAAAGCGCGGCGTGCGGATCTGCTCGTTTGCTCAGGTGCTGAGCTCGAATCTGGCTGGTTGCCTTTGCTGTTGCGTAAGTCTGGAAACGCCAGGATCCAGTTAAATCAGCCGGGGAATTTCATGGCGGCAGATTTTATAGAAAAAAGTGATGTGCCAGAAAAACTAGATCGTAGTATGGGCGATGTGCATGCTGAAGGAAACCCGCATATCCATACCAGCCCGGAGAATATCCTGCTGGTAGCCGACGCATTGTACGAAAGACTCAGTGAGATCGATGCGGAGAACAGTGCGGATTACCTGGGGCGCTACCAGTCGTTCGAAAAACAATGGAAGCAGTCGCTCGAGCAATGGAAAGCGAAAGCCGAAGTTTTACGTGGTGCGAATATCGTCACACATCATACCTACTGGACATACCTTAATGAATGGGCAGATATGCATGTGCTGGCTACACTGGAACCTGTCCCCGGTGTTTCACCGAGTAGCAGCCATCTGGCGAAGCTTAAAAAACAGCTGAGCCATCAGGAACTAAAGATGATCTTACATGTGTCATATGTCAGCGACCGGCCATCGCAGTGGCTGGCGGAACAGACCGGTGCAGCTGTCGTCGCTCTACCTGCAACGGTTGATTACCAGGGCGGACAGACTTTATCGCAATGGTTTGATGAAGTGATAAGACGACTGGTGGATGTGAAATGATGGAGGTGGATAGCATGTTTGACGGACTGGATGTGAGTATTCTGGCACCGGCTTTCCTCGCGGGTGTCATCGTGTTGATGACCCATATACCGCTGGGTCGTGAGGTGCTCAAACGCGGCATCATCTTTATCGATCTGGCCATCGCACAGATTGCCGGTTTAGGGGTGATCGTGGCGTTCCAGTTTGGCTGGGATATGCATGGTATCGAAGCACAGGTCGCTGCAGTATTGAGTGCTCTACTTGGTGCGTGGTTGTTGCACTCTATCGAGAAAAGAGCCGGGGCGCACCTCGAGGCGTTTATCGGCGTCAGTTTCGTGCTGGCCGCTACTGCGAGTCTGCTGTTGCTGGCAAACAACCCGCATGGTGGTGAGCATATCAAAGAGCTGCTGGTCGGTCAGATCTTGTGGGTAGACTGGTCACAGGTATTAAACGCAGCGGTCATTTCTCTAATAGTGGTTTTTACCTGGTTCAAGTATAGGAACAAGATAGGGAATATCGGTTTCTATATTCTGTTTGCGGTTTCTATTACCTCGTCGGTTCAGTTAATCGGTGTCTATCTTGTGTTTACCAGCTTGATCGTACCGGCGCTGGCGGCCTCGAGATATTCAGAAAAGCCTGCACTTATAATTGCTTTCATCGTAGGTGTTACCGGGTACTTCTCAGGACTAATCGTGTCGGCATTCTTTGACCTGCCCAGCGGCGCAGTAATTGTCTGGTGCCTGGCTATTTCTGCATTAGCCATACCGGTGTTATTATCAAACGTATTTATTGTTTCTGATAACGAAAGTTAATTTAAAAAATGTAGATATGTGTGGATTATGCGGTGAATTAAGGTTTGATGGTTCTGTGCCAGAGCAGGGTGTCATCGAGCGCATGAAACAGAAGTTAGTGAAAAGAGGACCTGATTCAGAAGGTATATATATCAAGACACCGGTAGCGCTTGGTCATCGCCGCTTAGCGATCATCGACCTGAGCGATAAAGCGGCACAGCCGATGCTCGATGAGTCAGCAGGTGTCTCACTTGTTTTTAATGGCACTATCTATAATTACCCTGACCTGAGAAAAGAGCTGCAGGCGTTGGGTCATACTTTTAAATCCACCGGTGATACCGAAGTTATCCTGCGTTCATATATAGAGTGGGGTGAGAGCTGTGTTACCCGTCTACAGGGTATGTTCGCGATCGCGATCTGGGACAGCAATAAACAGGTCATGTTGCTGGCGCGTGACCGTTCTGGTATCAAACCCTTGTACTTCTCTCAGACAGCGCAACGTTTGTTATTTGCTTCGAACACACAGGCGTTGATCCATGCGGATGACAAGATCGATACCTCGATCGATTCGACTGCACTGCATCACCTGTTCACACTGCATGCAGTCGTGCCTGCGCCGCGCACCGTTGTTCAAGGTATAAGAAAAGTTAAACCTGCGCATTACATGCTTATCGATAACAGTGGCAAGGTGCAGGAAAAACGTTACTGGTCGTTAACGGCAAAACGTCCCGATAAAAAGATGAGCGAGCAGGACTGGATTACTGCGGTACATGATGAGCTAAGGCGTGCTGTAGAAAAGCGGGTGAAGATCGCCGATGTTCCGGTAGGGGTATTACTGTCCGGCGGTATCGATTCCAGCCTGCTGGTCGGCCTGCTGGCGGAAGCCGGACAGAAAGGTCTGAAAACGTTTTCTGTCGGTTTTGAAGATGCACCGGAAGAAAAAGGTAATGAGTTTGAATACTCTGATGCGGTAGCCGAAAAGTTTGAGACTGAACACCACCAGTTGATGGTGCCGAATAACCAGGTGCTGCCCCGGTTACCGGAAGCATTTTCAAATATGGCAGAACCCATGTTTGGCCAGGACGCGGTGGCTTTTTACCTGTTATCGGAAGTGGTCTCTAAAGAAGTGAAGGTGGTGCAGAGCGGGCAGGGGGCCGATGAAGTCTTCGGCGGTTATTTTTGGTATCCTCGTATGCACCATTCAGTTACGCCCGGCATCAAACGTTTTTCTGATGAGTATTTTGACCGTGATCATGAGGAATACCTGCAGACAGTCGATCCGCGCTTCCACACCGAAGATGTTACTTCCGAGCTTATGCAGGACCTGCTCGATGAGGTCGAAGCCGATGAATATCTTGATCGGGTCCTGGCGGTGGATGTCACCACCCTGATCGTCGATGACCCGGTGAAACGCGTCGATAACATGACCATGGCATGGGGGCTGGAAGCGCGAGTGCCTTTCCTCGATACGCAACTAGTCGAGCTGGCGGCATCGATGCCGCCAGAGATGAAGCTGCCAAATGGCGGTAAACATGTGCTGAAAGAGCTGTCGCGCGGGTTTTTACCCGATAGCGTGGTCAACCGAAGCAAGGCCTATTTCCCGATGCCGGCGTTAAAATATGTCCGTGGTGAGTTTCTTGAGTTCATGAAAGAGATATTATTATCAGATGGCGCAAAGCAGCGAGGTTTGTATAATAGTGCTTATGTTGAAAAATTATTAAATAAACCCGAAGATTATTTAACCCGCCTGCAAGGAAGTAAATTATGGCATCTGGCGGCGCTGGAATTGTGGTGGCAGCAAAATATTGGCCGTTAATTTTAACGGCCATATAAAATACCGGAGTGGAGAACTTGATTTACCCTAATATATCCCCATTTTTGATAGTCCTAGTGTTTGTTAGGGTTTATTTTAAATATTCGAAGGTATAATCCTCCGGTAACTTTATAAGTGTATTTTTGCAGGTATAGATATGGCTGATGTATTAGAAAGAATTGATGAGCAGGTTAAGGGTAACAAGGTGATGATCTACATGAAAGGCACGCCGCAATTCCCGCAATGTGGCTTTTCCGGACGTACCGTTGAAGCATTGAAACAGGTGGGAAAAGAGTTCGCTTATTGCAACGTGCTGGCCGACCCTGAGATATTCCAGAACCTTCCGCGTTATGCTGACTGGCCGACATTCCCACAGGTCTATGTCGATGGTGAGCTGATCGGCGGTTGTGATATCACGCTGGAGATGTTTGAAAGCGGTGATCTGAAGAAGATGATCGACGCGGCATCAGAGGCGTAAACAGTAGTTACGCTGCAGGCCGGCAGCTAATCTAACAAACTGGAGGTGCATATGGTAACACTGGATTCAGTGATGATCTTTTTAGGCTGGTGCTCAGTGATAAATATCCTGGTATTAATATTTAGTACTATTGCACTTCTGGTGTTTAAAGGGCCGATATCTGCAGTCCATAGCAAGATGTTCGGTGTTGATCCTAAAAATCTTGCAACCATGTATTTCCAGTACCTGGCAAATTACAAGATCGCCATCTTCATGTTGAATATCGTGCCTTACCTGGCGCTTCGCCTGATGATGTAAAGATACAGATGATGTAACGATAGATAATCGCACAAACAAAAAAGCCGTTCTTAATGAACGGCTTTTTTGTTTGTGAAAATTATTGATTGTTCAGTAGGCGATACTGAGAGATTGATCATTACGTGCCTGTAAAAGCTTGTTGTTGGCGGCTTTTATCATTACATCCGCTGAGATAATGGCTTCGTCACCTCGGTAATAATGTACGCCGATACAGCCGGTGAGGTTCATGTTACCTGCGGTAGTCTTATAAGCACGATTATTGATCATAGACAGGATGCGTTCTATCGCAGAGGCCTTGTAATCTTTGACCTTTGTATGGTGCATGATGATGGCGAAGGTGTTGTCGTTCATCCGCGCAACGATATCAGTCGGTCTGACAGCGCGGCGTAAGCGGCGTTGCTGGCTGATGAGAATTTCATCGACGATGTAATCACCGTGGTCTGCGGCAATATCATCGAGTTCACGTAACTCGATGATCGCCAGGCAGACACCACCGCGCCGGGTCGATGCTTCCAGCAGGTGGTCCTTCAGGTTCTTCATCAGGAAGCGTTCATTGCCAGCACCGGTCAACTCATCAACCAGTGCCATTTTTTCCAGGTTCTTGATAGTCTGTTCTAGCTGGCGAGAGGTCTCCAGCAGGTCGTTCTGTAGCGCAGAGACCCTGGCGGCTGCATTGACGCGAGCTGCCAGTTCCTGTGGATTCGGTGGTTTACAAAGATAATCATCAACACCGTGATCGAAAGCTTTGACCAGGTAATCGACACCATCATGGGCGGTGAACAGGATAATGGCGGTATATGTGCCTTTCTCTTCGTCGCGTTGTCTGATGAGCTGGGTAAGTTCTAGTCCGTCCATCTCAGGCATCATCCAGTCTGCCAGTACGACATCGGCAGGTTTCTGTTCGATCATGGCCAGCGCCTCGGTCGCACTGTCTGCCATGCGGACACCGTTATAACCGGCCTTTTTCAGGGCGGTTTTAACCACGATACGACTAAATTGTAGGTCATCAACGATGATGATCGAGAGGTCTGTACTGCTCATGTAGTTGTTGTGCCTTCCTATGGTGGACCCTTGATTGTCCTATAAGCCGAAAAAAATTATAGATGATGAAACTATAGCTAATAAATACTGATTTTTCTCTTTTTTTTTGTTGTTTGTGGTCGTTATCAATCAACGCTGTTCGTCATAACCATTGGCGTCGCTCCATACCGGACCTGAGGTTTCTGCCCAGCGGTTGATGATGGCGCAGAACAGTTTGGCTGTCTGGCTGGCATCATACAGTGCGGAGTGGGCTTCATTGTTGTCCCACGGCAGGCCAGCCGCCTGCGCAGCGCGGGAAAGTACGGTCTGGCCATAGGCCAGTCCCGCCAGACTGACTGTATCAAAGGTGCTGAACGGGTGGAAAGGATTACGTGAGATCTTGTTGCGTTCGGCCGCGGCGAATATGAAATTGCGATCGAGCACGGTGTTGTGGCCTATCATGATCGCGCGTTTACATTTGTACTGTTTCATCTCTTTCTGGATGAAGCGAAACAGCTCCCGAACTGCGGTTTCTTCATCTTTTGCAGCAGCCACCCGAAACGGATGGTATGGGTCGATACCATTAACTTCCAGTGAAGCCGGTTCCATGTTCGCGCCTTCAAACGGGTTTACATGACAGTGGTATTCATTGTTAGTCGTCATGTTGCCATTTTCGTCGATCTTTAAGGTGACAGCGCCGATCTCAAGCAGGGCATCCTTTTTGTCGTCAAAACCACCGGTTTCTACATCGACCACAACGGGGTAAAAACCGCGAAATCGGCGGGACATCAATTTAAATTCTTCGTCACTCATTGTTGATTCTCTGAAGGTATATGCTCGTATGACTTTTTAACTGTCATTGCGAGCGAAGCGAGGTACTGATTTTTCCGGGAGAAAAATTGAACGCGTTTTGTGCGGCCAGTAAGGTAAGTTACATGGATGTAATTTATAATCTCTTAAGACCAGTGTCGCGCTTCGCACGTAATCAGGTATTTTATATGTTTTTTACTCTAGGGGTTTAGGCGAGTTTCCAATGGAGTGTCTGACCAGCCAGGAAGGGCACTAGTTTATCGGCGCCAAGAGGATACTCCTCCGGAACCTGCCAGTCTTCTTTATTCAGCGTGATAGTTTTACTGTTGCGAGGCAGCCCATAAAAATCCGGACCATTAAAGCTGGCGAAAGCTTCTAGTTTATCCAGTGCATCCTGCTGCTCGAAGATAGCGGTGTAGATCTCGATGGCTGCGTGTGCTGAAAAGATGCCGGCACAACCACAGGGGCTCTCTTTTTTATGTCTGGCGTGCGGCGCACTATCAGTGCCTAAGAAGAACCGATTATGTCCGGAGCGGATGACCTCTAATAATGCCTGCTGATGTATGTCACGTTTTAGCACTGGCAGGCAGTAGTTATGTGGCTGTAATCCACCCTGGAATAGGGCGTTACGATTGAATAGCAGGTGTTGCGGGGTGATCGTGGCGCCGATATTATCGCCCGATTCCATTACGAAATCAGCGGCTTCCTTCGTGGTGATGTGTTCAAATACGATCTTTAACTCGGGGAAGCGCTGGCTTAATGGCTGCATCGTGCGTTCGATAAACACTTTTTCACGGTCAAAAACATCGACTTCGGGATCGGTGACTTCACCATGAACCAGTAACGGCAGGCCGGAATTCTGCATCTCTTCCAGTGCGGCATCACAGTTGCGTATATCGGTAACGCCAGCATCTGAGTTGGTCGTTGCTCCGGCGGGATAGAGTTTCAAGCCCTTGATAAAACAGCTTTTACGTGCCGCGATGATCTCTTCTGCCGGGGTGTTGTCGGTCAGGTACAGGGTCATCAGCGGTTCGAAATCGGTGCCGTCTACCGCCGCGAGGATATGATCGAGATATTCGACAGCGTGCGCCACCGTGGTCACAGGCGGACTCAGGTTCGGCATGACGATGGCGCGTGCAAACTGCTTTGCCGTAAAAGGTGCGACACTGTTCAGTGCATCCCCATCTCGCAGGTGTAGATGCCAGTCGTCAGGCTGAGTGATTGTTATCGTAGATTTTGTCATAATACAGAACCTGTATTATGCCCTAAGTTGATATGTCTGTACTTCAAAAATTACTGGCTTTGATGATTTTAAAATCAGCGCCACAAGATTTACCGTATTCACCGCAGTTTGCTGTGCAGATGGCCTTCGTCTATATTTTTTCGGGTCTCGTCGTATTACAGTCTACGCTGAGCCCGGATGATATGCTTGGTGGATTACTTCTCGGCCTCTTCGTTCAGGTGGTGTTTACTTACCTGGTATTGCGGGCGCTGAATCGATCGGCCCGTTTCGTACAGACTATCAGCGCGATGCTGGTGGTAAGTATTCTGTTCAACCTGCTGTCATGGCCGGTATTTATAGTGGTTGCCGATGCGACAGCGACGGAAGGGCTGAAAGCGACCATGTCATTCATGTTCTTGCTGATCATCAGCTGGGAAGTGTTAGTGAAGGCGCATATATTCAGACATGCGTTGGAGATGAAGATGTTGAGTGCGCTTGCATTATCTTTTTCATTGTTTTTTATATCGATCACATTGTCGCAACTCTTGTTCCCTGTGCAGGCAGCGGGCTAAAGCGACTGGATTATAGGAGTTATATTTTTGAAGATTCATATTCTCGGCATCTGCGGTACGTTCATGGGCGGCATCGCCGTACTGGCGAAACAGGCGGGCCATGAAGTCAGCGGTTGCGATGCGAATGTCTATCCGCCGATGAGTACCCAGCTGGAAGAGCAGGGTATTATGCTATGTGAAGGATACAATGCAGAAGATATTCCGGACGATGTCGATGAAGTCGTCATCGGCAATGCGATGTCTCGCGGTAATGCTGCTGTCGAATACGTGTTGAATAACAATATAAGCTATTCGTCCGGACCGGAGTGGTTGTCAAAGCATATCCTGAATCAGCGCTGGGTATTAGCGGTGGCTGGTACCCATGGAAAGACGACGACCTCCAGTATGCTCGCCTGGATGTTGCAGTATGCCGGCTTGAACCCCGGGTTTTTGATCGGCGGCATCCCGGCAAATTTCGGACTGTCGGCTCGTACTGGTGACGCGCCATTTTTTGTGGTCGAGGCCGATGAGTACGATACGGCATTCTTCGACAAGCGATCCAAGTTTATTCATTACCATCCCCGGACAGCAGTATTGAATAACCTCGAATTTGATCACGCGGATATCTTTGAAGATCTCGATGCCATAAAAAAACAGTTTCATCATTTCGTGCGCACCATACCCGGAGACGGCCTGATCATCAAAAATGGTGAAGATGAGAATGTATCTTCTGTTCTTGAGATGGGCTGCTGGTCACAAACGGCAGCGATCCATAAGGATCATGATCCGGGACACAGTGATGATGACTGGTCGATCGGAGAGACCAGTGAAGATGGCAGGCAGTTTGAAGTATTGCTCGATGGCAAAGTCGTCGCCAACGTCAACTGGTCGTTGCACGGTGCATATAACCGGATGAATGCCCTGGCCGCGATCGCCGCAGCGCAACATGCAGGCGTGCCGGTGGAAGCTTCCTGTGAAGCATTAAAAGAATTCAAAGGTATAAAACGTCGTCTCGAAGTTAGAGGGGTGGTCAACGGGATTACGGTGTACGATGATTTTGCACACCACCCGACCGCCATCGAAGAAACGCTGGCAGCGATGAAGGAAGTTAAGGGCGAAGGCAGAGTGTTCGCGATACTCGAGCCGCGTTCCAACACCATGCGCATGGGTGTGCATAAAGAGAGTTTGAGTAATTCCTGGCAGCAGGCTGATGAGATTTGTCTGTATCAACCTGAAGGACTGGACTGGAATCTTGATGAGATCGTTTCGCAGTCTGAGGCTGTTGCCGCTGTTTATTCGAGTACTGATAAGATAATTGAACACCTGCTAACAAAATCGAAAAGTGGTGACCATATCCTGATCATGAGTAATGGCGGTTTTGAAGGTATTCATCAGCGGATGCTCGATGCGCTTGAAAGGCAGTAATTAGTGTCATTGCGAACGAAGCGCGGCAATTTCCTGCCGACACTTCAGTCGCTTGTCGGGGTTGCCGCCCATAGTTTTGACGGGCATGGGCTCGCAATGACGGGTATATCTGAAAGAGTTATATTAAATGATAAATGAAAATAAACAGATCATATCACTGGCAATTACCGGTGCTTCGGGTGTGCAATACGGTTTTCGCCTGCTGGAAATGCTGTTGCAGTCAGAGCATACGGTTTACCTGATGGTGAGCAAAGCAGCGCAGGTCGTCATCGGCATGGAGACGGATATCGCATTGCCCGGTCGCTGTAAGGATATGCGGGAGTTCCTCGTCAAAAGATATTCCTGTAATAGCGATCGATTACATGTCTTTGGTGAAGATGAATGGACGGCACCACCAGCGAGTGGTACCGGGCTGGTCGATGCCATGGTGCTGTGCCCCTGTTCTATGGGTGCGTTATCAGCGGTGGCTACCGGTGCCAGTAATAACCTGATCGAACGCTCGGCAGATGTGATGTTGAAAGAACGCCGCAAGTTGATCCTGGTGCCCAGGGAAACACCGTATTCAGATATCCATCTTGAAAACATGTTGAAGCTGTCCCGTATGGGTGCGGTCATGCTCTGTGCCAATCCGGGTTTTTATAACAGGGCCGAGACGATCGATGATCTGATCGATTTTATCGTGGCCAAGATACTGGATCAGTTAGGTGTCGCGCATCAGCTCCAGCCGCCGTGGGGGGAGTGATGTTCTGGCCATATCGTGGATTACAATCCGCTGCCACGAAGAGAGCGCTAATGTAGGAGCGGATTGTAATCCGCGATGGTGCTAATGTAAAAATGGATAACTTCTGGGAAACAAAAACTCTGCTGCAGATGACGTCCGATGAATGGGAGTCATTATGTGACGGCTGTGGTTTGTGCTGCCTGGTGAAGCTGGAAGATGAAGACAGTGATGAGGTATTCAATACCTCGGTAAGTTGTAGGCAGCTCGATATTGAGACCTGTCGTTGTACTGACTATGAGAACCGGTTGGCAGATGTCTCTATGTGTATTCAATTAACCCTGGAGAATCTCCCGCAACTGGGCTGGTTACCTGAAACCTGCGCCTATAAACGGTTGTATGCCGGGAAACCGTTACCATCATGGCACCCGCTTTTAAGCAAAAATAAAAACTCAGTTCATGAGGCCGGCTTCTCTGCGAAGTGGTTCGCACAGTCAGAAGAGTATGTGCACCCTGATCAGCTGGTTGACTTCGTTATTGATATCGATGGAAAGTAATCCTGTTAATAAATTATTGAAGACACACCAGAAGCTCGTACATTCGGAGATGGTGAAAGTTGTCTCACATGTGCAGCGCGATACGAAAGAGTGGATATTAAATACCCTGATGGTAGAGGACTGTGATGTGCCGTTTAAATATAAACGTAAAAAGATGTATAAAAATATCAAAGGCCAGAGGGTAAACCTGACATATTATCCGGCGGTAGAGTCTGTCGCCGGTATAGAGATGGAGGTTATGAAAGTAGTCAGGATAAAAATCGCCTAGCAATTAGTCCCCGTTTTTACTGCAATAAAAAGGCCGCTAGAAGATCTAGCGGCCTTTTTAGTCAAGCAGATGACGAGGACTTATGCGCTGCTAACATCAACGGCTTGCAGGCCTTTGTCACCTTCGGTAACAGAGAAGATGACTGACTGGCCTTCACCCAATGAGCGATGACCTTTGCCCTGGATAGAACGGAAGTGGACGAAGACGTCTTCACCATTCTCGCGGGTGATAAATCCAAAACCTTTGGCAGCGTTGAACCATTTAACGGTGCCGCGTTCCTGGTCACCGGATATGACTACATCAGAACCGGTAGATTTCGAGGTACCGATTTTGGCAGAAAGAAATGAAGCGATGAAGATGCTAACGAAAGATATCAGCCAGAGTTTTGCATAAGCAGGCGTAATCAGAAGTGAAAAACTTTCGCCAAAACTTGCTGCAGCATGCGCCTGGATGCTTATCACTGAAGCGATGGTAGATACGATGAGACTAATTATTAATATTTTTAAAAATGACATTTAGGGTGCTCCGAAAATAAATATGTAAAAGCTGGGAATGAAAGAAATTCCCGAGATTCATCTTTGCTCTAAAAAAAGTGCAGCTGATGAAAGGGGCTTATTATAACCGAGCTAAAATGTGGCGGGAAGGTCTGGAGTGATTTAAGTTTATGTTTTTATTTGTTATTTGCTGCTATTCGAGCCATGATTGCCTCTACCGACTCATCACCTGCCAGTTGTATATGAAACCCGTGCTCTTTCAGGTTGCTGATCACGGTCTCAGTATCTTCCCGGGCCAGCTTCGTATCAGGGGTAATATCCAGTTCCATGGAGAACTCCACGATGCCCAGAGAGTTGAAGATCTCTTTGGGTACGCACTCGAAAACATCTTCTTCTGCCAGGTAGATATACATGTCAGGTTTCAAACTGCAACGATAGATAAAGCATTCCATGGTCTACAGGGTCTTTAAAACTTTAGCGGCAGCATCGATGGTGTTCTGCAAGTCTTGCTCGGTGTGGGCGGCGGAGACGAACCCTGCCTCATAGGCAGAAGGTGCCAGGTACACGCCTTCATCCAGCATGCCGTGGAAGAACTTTTTGAACTGCTCGATATTACATTTTGTTGCCTGTTCGAAGCTGGTTACCTGCTGATCGCTAAAGAACAGTCCGAACATGCCGCCGACGCGGTTACAGGTCATCGCGATACCAGCTTCTTTCGCTGCAGCGAGGATGCCATCGGTGAGAAATTCAACTTTTTTCGCGAGTTCGTCATAAAAACGAGGTGCTGAGATCAGCTCCAGTGTTTTCAGGCCAGCGGTCATTGCGATCGGGTTGCCAGAGAGTGTGCCGGCCTGGTACACGGGTCCCAGGGGTGAGATGTGTTCCATGATCTCGCGCTTACCGCCAAAGGCGCCGACCGGCATGCCGCCACCGATGACTTTGCCCAGTGTGGTCAGGTCAGGTGTGATGCCGTAGTGGCCCTGTGCGCCGCCCAGCGCAACACGGAAACCCGTCATCACTTCATCGAAGATAAGCACGATGCCATATTTGGTACAGGTCTCACGTACACCTTCCAGGAAACCTTCGACTGGCGGGATGCAGTTCATGTTGCCAGCGACGGGTTCGATGATGACGCAGGCAACACTGTCCGCGATCTCAGAGACGGCAGCATTAAATGCTTCCAGGTCATTGTAGGGCAGGGTAACCGTGTGTTCCGCCAGTGATGCAGGTACACCTGGTGAACTCGGCTGACCCAGGGTCAGTGCACCTGAACCTGCTTTTACTAATAACGAGTCGGCGTGGCCATGGTAACAGCCTTCGAACTTGATCAGTTTGTCACGCCCGGTGTATCCACGAGCAAGGCGGATGGCGCTCATTGTCGCTTCTGTGCCCGAACTGACCATGCGGACCATATCCATAGATGGCACCAGTTCGCATACTTTATCGGCCATAATGGTTTCGATCACCGTTGGTGCACCAAAACTCAGGCCGTTATCGGCCGCCGTTTTTACTGCGGCAATAACTTCCGGATGCGTATGACCGAGGATCATCGGGCCCCAGGAACCGACATAGTCGATATACTGCTTGCCGTCTTCGCCATATATATAGGCGCCCTGCGCGCGCTTGATAAAAACCGGGTCACCACCGACGCCGGCAAAGGCGCGAACGGGTGAATTTACCCCACCGGGGATATGATTTTGTGCGGACTGAAACTCATCTGACATGGTAATTACTTCGTTATCAATTTTTGAAAGGCGAGATTTTACCCTAATTTTGTCTGAATTGACCGATCTTGACGGTATAAGTGAGTTGGTGGTTTAAGTGGCCTGGTATCTTATCGGGTGAGGCATGAGAAAAAAAGCCTGCCCGAATATTCGGACAGGCTTTTTGATGATTGCTGTTTTTAAGTTGTCTTTTGTGGAGGATCTAACCGCCTTGTGGCGTTAGTTTTTCCATCACCTGGTCGAGGCTGAAGCTGGCAGCTTTCTGTCTCGGTGGGAACTCCTGGAATGTTTTCAGGAAGTTGCCGACGTAGGTTTGTGCCGGTACCATGAGGTAGACGCGATCAAGCATCCAGTCGTAATAGGTGTTGGATGTGATCGTCGCGCGCTCGTAAGGGTCGCGACGCAGGTTCAGAAGTAACGGCAGACGAAGCGCTATAAATGGTTCCTGCCATGCCTGGAATGTAGCCTCGACACGTTGTTCCATAAATATCAGTTTCCAGTCATCATAACGCAGCGCGGTCAGGTCGCCATCATCTGAAAAATAGAAAATCTCTTTACGTGGACTCTCTTTTGTCTTGCCAGTAAGCATCGGCAAGATGTTGTAACCATCCAGGTGTACTTTATAGGAACGGCCTATTGCTTCTACGCCACCCTTCTTCAGTTTTTCCTTGATCTCAGGTTCACCGGCAGCGGCGACAAAAGTCGGTAGCCAGTCCATATGGTGCACGATCTCGGTGTTCCAGGTGCCGGCTTCGACCTTGCCGGGCCAGCGCACGAAAGCGGGGACGCGCCAGCCGCCTTCCCAGTTGGTGTTCTTTTCACCGCGGAATGGTGTCATCGCGGCATCTGGCCAGGTGTTCATGTGCGGGCCGTTATCGGTGGAGTACATGACGATGGTGTTGTCAGCGATTTTCAGTTCATCGAGCAGCTTGAGGAACTTACCGATATGCATGTCGTGTTCGACCATGCCGTCGGAGTATTCATCCTGTCCCGAGATGCCGCGCAGCTCATCTTTAACATGGGTACGGAAGTGCATGCGGGTGCCGCTCCACCAGACAAACCATGGCTTGCCGGCTTTGTGCTGTTCCTTGATGAAAGCGATGGCACGGTCAGAAGTTTCGTCATCGACGGTTTCCATGCGTTTTTTGGTTAACGGGCCGGTATCTTCAATTTTCTGCGTACCATCGGCCTGCGCCCATGAGTGGATAACGCCGCGAGGGCCGAACTGCTCTCGGAAAGTTTTACCACTGGCTACTATCATATCGCCTGGATAGTCCTCATTCTCCGGTTCTTCCTCAGCGTTGAGGTGATAAAGGTTGCCGAAGAATTCATCGAAGCCGTGGTTGGTCGGTAAATGATGGTCCTGATCGCCGAGGTGGTTTTTACCGAACTGACCGGTTGCGTAACCCTGTGCTTTAAGCAGACCGGCGATAGTGGGTTCTTCTTCCCTCATACCCAGTTCAGCACCGGGCAGACCGACTTTGGACAGGCCGGTTCGGAATACGCTCTGGCCCATGATGAAAGATGAGCGCCCGGCGGTACAACTCTGCTCACCGTAATAATCGGTGAAGGCCATGCCTTCTTCAGCGATACGGTCGATATTGGGGGTTTTGTATCCCATCATGCCGTGAGTGAAATGCGAGATATTGGAGCGGCCGATATCATCACCCCATACCACGAGAATGTTTGGCTTTTTCTGCGCTGTGGTACTGGCTTTCTCGTCTGCATCAGCACAGGCGGCCATTACAATGGTGCAGAATAAGAATGTTACTGTTTTAAATGTAGCTTTCATCTTTCACCTTTTACATTTAATGTTTTCGCATGGCCCAATACCATTAACACTACCAGTTATAGGGTTTATGCGCATCGTATGACGCTATCGAAGATACATACTACTGGTATTTTCTTAGGTATCAATATTTTTTTGCCATTTTTATATTTATGGGAAATTAGAGGGCCGCATATTTACATTGAATATGAAAATATCATAGAGCTGTTAGCGGGGTTTTTTTCTGACAGGTTAATGATAGTATCGACTCTCTTCAGTTGTTATACGGGTGGGGGATGTGATCATGAGTAAAGATATAACGAAGTATCCGGGTAAGGCGATCAGTGTCGAGTGGGATGGCCGGCTCTGCATCCATATCGGTGAGTGTGGTTATTCCAAGGGCGATCTTTTTGTTGGCGGACGTGATCCCTGGTGCAATCCTGATCTAACATCGGTCGATGATGTGGTCGATGTAGTAAAGCGATGTCCGACAGGTGCGATTACATTTGAGTCTACAGATAACTCTGTGTCAGAAACAGCAGATTCAGAAAACAGCGTTACCGTCAGTTACCATGGGCCTTACTTTATCCGTGGCGACCTGGAGATCGATGGCGCCAGCGATGATATGCCGGGTGTGAAATTTCGTGCTGCCCTGTGCCGATGCGGCGCATCAAAAAACAAACCATTCTGCGACAACAGCCACGAAGAAATCGGCTTTAATGATTATGGTGCCATCGGTGAGAAAGGCGAGGATTTAGATGCAACGGGTGGTAAATTGAAAGTCACCCAGATTAAAGACGGCCCGATCATGTTGAATGGAAGTGTCGTTTTACAGGCTAGCAGTGGGCGTATAGCCTGGTCAGGTAAAAAAGTAGCCTTATGCCGATGCGGCGCATCAAAAAACAAACCGTTTTGTGATGGCAGTCATAAAGTGGCTGGTTTTAAGTCGGAAGAGAAATCTGGCTGAATAAACAGCACTGGCCAATCAATATCACTGTTTGACTGAAATCAAGTTTGAAAATAGCCTGCAAGTATATGATGTTAGTCTGTTGAGCAGCTCTTGTGCATGAGGGTGATTAAATTCAACTGATGATCGAGATATAACAGGCACAATTTAACTGATCGAATATCGTATTTTTTTAGAATAAACACGAGGATAAATGAGATGTTCAAATTACTAACCAAAGCATTCGCTGTACCTGTAGTTGCCGGTCTGGTCCTTACAGGGCTGATGTCAGGCAGTGTTAGTGCCGCTGAAGAAGAGGCTGCAGTAGCCTTTCCTGATAAATACATGCTTCGGTTGGGCGCTTATATCGTCGATGGCGCTGATACGCAGTTTTCGGCGAGTAAGGGTGGTTTGGGTACAGTGATCGATTATTCGCGCGATCTGGGCGGTGACAGCCGTGATACCATTCCCAGGATCGATGCCTATTACCGGTTTAACCCGCGTCACCGTATCGATTTCACGTCTTTTAGTATCGATCGAAAAGGAAGCAGAACGTTAGCAATTGATCCGCCGATAGTTATTGATGGTGAAGACTTTTCTGGTGGAACCCTAAACTCTGATATCAAGTACACCTTGTACAAGTTGGGTTATGGCTATTCTTTTTATCACTCGCCCGAAGTAGAGTTGACTATTACAGCCGGCCTTAATTTTACCACCTATGATTTTAAGTTTTCTAACGATACAGGTGACAAGGCTGAATCAGCAGGTTTTACGGCGCCGTTACCGATGTTCGGTCTACGCATGGGTTATGCGATTACGCCGAAATGGTCAGTTAACTATGTGGCTGAAGCATTTTTTATCGAATTTGAAGACACGGTCAAGGGTGCTTTAATAAATTATGAATTAAATACCGAGTATAAACTGTTCAAAAATTTTGCGATCGGTGCAGGTCTGGCCAGGATAGGTTCTAATGTTGAGGTTAATGATGATGACTATAGCGGTAAAATTTCAGATAGTTATCGTGGCTACACCATATTTGGCACCTTCTACTTTTAGAGGTCTACAGGGTTGCTAACAAACACTCTGAAGGATCTGATTGATAAAAATTATTGGTAACTATGGTTATTAGTTTGAATGTGTTTGTGAAACGTGTTTTATGCTTCGCTTTTATACTGCTTTTTTTGCAGGGATGTTCCGGTATAACTATCAGTCAGGACTACGAGCAGGAATATAACTTTGCTGGATTGAAAACATTCGCATGGAAGCCGAATGAGGATAATGGATACGGTGTTGCAGACAATGATCTACTCGATAAACGTATACGGAATGCTATAGAAAATATCCTGTTGGAAAAATCATATACCCAGGTTGATTCATATACCCCTGATTTCTTTATTAGCTATCACTATGATGTCTCTCAGAAAATAAAAAGTAGCGGCTTGAGTGGCGGTATAGCGATCGGGCGTTCCAGTTACGGTGGTTTTGGCGGAGTCGGTATGAGCAGCGGTTCAGATGTACGTGCATATGACCAGGGAACATTATTGATCGATGTAACGATACCCCTGGGAGATAAACTGGTCTGGCGTGGCATCGCTACGCAGTCAGTTTCCGATCATTCAAGCCCGGAAGAATCGACAGCAAACATTAATGAAACAGTAGAGAAGATTCTGGCGCAGTTCCCACCGCGTTAGTTATTCGGTGTATGTGCCGAGATTTGCTTCTATCGAAGCTTCATATATCTATTGGTATATACAAGAAACGGGTAGTCGGCCGAAATGTATCTGTAGGCTACTCGGTAATGTCATAACACGCTGAGTAGCCATCTTCGTGGGAATTGCACTGATACTTCCTGCCATTGCATTCAGCTGTCCAGTTAAGCGTTGAGTTCAGGTCTTCCCTTTCGTCTGTAATGGTTATATCTTTCATGTCATCACAGTCCGTATTCAGTATGGTCATCTGTTTCGACATGTTCGAGTGAGTCAGGCAGCCGCTTGGTCCTGAGGTCAAGACGGCGATAAAGATTAAGCTTTTTCCGATGTTCTTCATCTTACCCATGGTATCTGATTACGGCGCAGAAATCTTTAGCGGTCGGATTCCGTTATATCGGCAACTATTTTTCAGTAGCGAATTTGAATGTAATAATGTCGCCAAGTGCTTGTTGCATCTCGGCGACCGTAAAGTTTCTATCTTTCTGGTCGCCATATTCCTGGCACACCATCTTAATTATATCGGTACCTTTGTCCGAGCGCAGGTAAACCTCAGTATAGAAACGCAGGATCGATGGATATGAGATCCAGTTTGTACCATCCTCTGTGCGTGTTATTTTGAAGTCTTCTGGTTCTAAGGTGCGAACGCCAAATTCTTTTACATCCAGGCGGCAATTGATGACATATTCATTTTTGTCTTTATCCTTGATCTCTTTACCCTGTTGTATAACTGCGTGGGTATCATTACTCGGGATAGTCAGTTTTTTATTGAGTGACAGAGTCGAGCCTGTCGGTATATCGAAATACATCGAATCTGGGTCATTCGATTGCATGGATGAACAAGCGCTGAGTATGAAGGCGGTTAACAGTAATAGAACTTTTTTCATTATTGGGTATCCTCGAATATCAGGCGATACTCATGTATCAACCTGAAATAATTACGATATTGCACTATTTGTGAAACTAAAAATAGTGTGCAGACAGCTCAACATGACATTATTATATCACCTTCGATTATTATGCTTAACATGTCTGCTACTTCGTAGATGGTCATCTAAAACTTTATCGTTCAGTATCTGGATGATATAGTTATTAACGGTTTTTTAATTAGTGAATAAATATGAAAGCAGTCAGTTTTATTATATCAGGCTTGTTGTTAGTGACCGGTTGTTCGAGTATGACGACCCTGGAAAAAGAAACCAAGCGTAACGAACTCGATACGATGGCTGAGAAAGCGATTGCCGGTCTGCTCGAAAAAGATGTTTCTCTACTGGCTGAAATTGATAATTCACTGGGCTACGCGGTTGCCAATATGAAGGTGACAAAGGTACCGATCGTTGGTGCGGGCGGCGGTGAAGGTGTGTTTGTGGATAAGAAGACTAACAAACGTACTTATTTTACGGTCAGCCGGCTTGATATCGGTGGCGGCTGGGGTGCACGTTCTTATAAAGTGCTGATGGTGATCGAAACCCAGGAGATACTGGACAGGTTGGAAAATGGCACCTGGGAGTTTCAGGCAGGTGTCGAAGCATCAGCAGGTACTGCAGCAGCGGAAGGTTCGTCAGGTGCATTGAACGAGGGCTTCCAGTTACACGTGTTATCTGACGGCGGTGCTTCTGCAACGGCAACGGCGCGTGTGATAAGGATCAAAGTGAACAGTGAATTAACTGAAGGCAAATAATTTTGCTGTCGGGTATCAGTAAATAGATTTTAATGTCGTCGAAGGCAGCACGCGTACTGATGGTAATTCTAGCGTTTCTTTCCCGCTAATTTTTTCTATGCAGTGAATGGCCGTCGGCATTTCTAGCTGTGATGCGGTAGAATTCAGCTAAATACGTCTAGCCTCATCACCAGTATATGTCACCAATAAAATTTCTCAGAGTTAGTTATCTAACTATACCTCCAGCTATCTTAGGCCTTGTGTTTTGCCTGCTGCCTTTAGAGTTGAATGCGGCAGCGGAATATGTCGGGCGTGATTCATGTGGACAGTGTCATGCCGAGCAGGTAAAACTATGGCAGGGCTCGCACCATGATCTTGCGATGCAGCATGCTGATGAAAACACGGTGCTGGGTGATTTTTCAGATGCAGAGTTCAGCTATGCTGGTATCACCAGTAAGTTCTACAAAAAGAATAATAAATTTATGGTGCGAACTGATGGGCCTGACGGTGCGCTGCAGGATTACGAGATCAAATACACTTTTGGTGTTGTTCCGTTACAGCAATACCTGATCGAGCTGGAAGGCGGACGATTACAGGCGCTTTTGATCGCCTGGGATAGTCGAGATAAATCTGCAGGTGGTCAACGCTGGTTTCATCTATATCCAGATGAAAAGGTAACGTATAAGGATGAGTTGCACTGGACGCGTGTTTCGTTCAACTGGAACGGTATGTGTGCTGAATGTCACTCGACGAACCTGAAAAAAAACTACGACAGTAAAACGGATACTTTCAAGACCAGCTGGTCTGAGATCAATGTCTCCTGCGAAGCCTGTCACGGCCCGGCATCGAACCATATTAGCTGGGCGAATAAGAAGCCAGAAGCCCGGTCTGAAGCTGACAAAGGATTAGCGTTACTGTTTGATGAGCGTGATGGTGTGGTATGGCAGATGGATGCGAAAAAAGGCTCCGCAGACCGTAGTCAGAAACGGCAGACCGAAAAAGAGATCGAAGTCTGTGCTCAATGTCACTCACGCCGTGGTTCGATATCCGATGATTACTCACCGGGTAAACCTTTTCTTGATCATTACATGCCGAGATTGCTCGATGAGGGTATGTATTTTGCAGATGGTCAGATACAGGACGAGGTCTATGTCTACGGTTCATTCCTGCAGAGCAAGATGTATCACAAGGGGGTGACGTGCAGTGACTGTCACGAACCGCATAGTCTGCGGTTGCGACAGGAGGGCAATGGTGTCTGCCTGCAATGCCATGCAGCTGAAAAATTCGACAGTAAAAAGCACCATTTCCATGAAAGCGACACAGGCGGTGCGTCCTGTGCAGAATGTCATATGCCGCCAACAGATTACATGGTGGTCGATCCGCGACATGATCACAGCATGCGAATCCCGCGTCCTGATCTCTCGGTTACAACCGGTGTGCCTAACGCCTGTAACAATTGCCATAAAGACAAAGATGCCAGCTGGGCTTTGAATAAAACCAGTGAGTGGTATGGTGAATCGGCAGCAGGATTTCAGAAATATACTGAAGCCATTCATGCTGCCAGAACGGGTGATAGCAGAGCTGGTGAGTCGTTGGCAACACAGATTAGAGATGCCGATACACCTGATATAGCCAGGGCGACATCACTGTCATTATTGTCGTCGTATCTGGACCAGGCAAATGCCGCTGTTCTGCAGGCAGGCTTAAAAGATGAAAATGCTCTAGTGAGGCTGGCATCTGTCAGCGCCCTGGAGAACCTGCCTGCACAGATAAAAGTGCAGTGGGCTTACCCATTATTATCGGATGAGGTCAGGGCGGTACGGATCGAGGCTGCACGGATACTGGCATCGATACCCCTGGGAGAGCTGCCTGAGCAGCAGCGCAAGATTGTTGATTTTGCGACAGAAGAATATGCCTACTCGCAGACGGTGAATGCTGATCGTCCAGAAGCCCAGCTTAATCTCGGCAACTTCTATGTTGCCAAGCAGCAGTACGACAAGGCGAAAGCGGCTTATCAAAAATCCATGGAGCTGGACTCAAGTTTTATCGCCGCTTATATCAACATGGCAGACCTGTATCGATTACAGAAGAATGACAAGGATGCCAATGCCATCCTCAAAAAAGCAAAACAGCTATCGCCTGATAATGCAGATGTCTATTACTCTTTGGGCTTATCGTTAATTCGCCAGAAAAAAAACGATGAGGCTGTCAGCGAGTTAAAGATGGCAGCTAACCTGGCACAGGGTAATGCGCGATACGTCTATGTCTATGCGGTAGCATTGAACTCAACCGGTGATTCAGCCGAGGCGATAAAACAGTTACATGCGGCGCATGAGCGTTTTCCTGCTGACGTAGATATATTGTCCGCGCTGGTCTCGTTTCACCGCGATGCCGGTAATGAGTTTGCCTCAGAGACTTATATGAAGAAACTGCAAAAGCTGGACAGGTAGCAGGAGCTGTTCTGTTAGTAATCGTATCTTAAACCGACAAGTATCTTATAGTCGTCCTGTTCAGGGACGACGCCGTCTGCATTTTCTACTGGCCGCCTGGTCCTGTCCCATGCGAAAGACACATCGAGGTAGAGTTCGTCCTGCAACTCGGTTTTGACCGTGAACATAGAGTGGTGAGAATAGTTTCCTATCGATGAGTCACCCAGTGTGGCGATGTAAAAGCCCTCCAGGTCAACTTTGCTATTTAACTTGGAGTTGAACCGGGTAGACAGTACAAATGTTAGCGTATTCTTATCGGGCGACTGGCCTGGCTGTACACTATCAAACTTTGTTGACTGGTATGCCGGGCCGCCACTTATATCCCACTCGGTATAGATGTTCTTGATAAGCCAGTAGCCTAAACCTGCACCGGCGTAGACTCGGCGAGCTATGTTTTGAAAGGGGTCGCGGTAGATCTCAGCGACTATGGGTGAGAGGAACAGGTGTCGTCCAAAGAATATATCATATGCACCGTTTAAACGGTGATTGTTTATGGTCTCAGTCTGCCGTACCTCGGTAAAGTTTCCCAGGTAGTCAATGGTGACTCGGGAGAATTCGGTCCGGCGCTTGGTACCTATCTTCGAGGTGAAATCTGTCTGGTCAGTGTTACCACGACGCAGGTTAACACTGATAGTAATATTATAAGACCAGAGGCTGCTCTCTGTCTCTTTGCCCGAGGCGATGGTCAGGAGTTTACTGCGATCAAAGGTTTGGTCATCATAGTCTGTGATAACGTGAACTTCCTCAGGCGTGATCTCGATCGCCCCTACCGCTCTTGTCTGGTCTTCAAATCGCAGCCTGTATGGCGCAGAGGTCTTTATGTATTTTACGTTTCGCCACTTGAGGGTAAGTTTTTTTAGCTCATCGCTGTAGAATTCCAGTCTAAAGTCCTGCATGGCGATGATCCGGCCCCTCAGCCATTCACCTGATTTGAGTTGTACCCAGTCAGCTTCTACGCGATATGGGCGCAAATCCGACCACTCCGTTGCCTGCTCGCTTTTATCTGCTTGCTGATACGTTTCTTCTATATCTGATGCATCGATATTATCGGGCTCTGCACTAGTCTGTTGTGCCGCTGAATCAGTGTCTTGTTCTGCTGTGGCACCAGTGTTCGTTTCAGCTTCATAACCTGGTGCTTGTTGTGCATCGATCAGCGGTGGTTGCGGCGTTAGTTCTATTGTTTGTTCGATGACTTGTTCAGTTGCCTGGCCTGTCTTTTCTACTGCAGTATTATCGATCGTTGCCGGTTCATAACTCGGTTCTGGTTGTGCATCGATCAGTGGCGGTTGCGGTGTCTGAATGACAGTAGCAGGCTGTTCGGCTGATTGGTCAGCCTCTTCTTCAGCGGCTGTTACGTTTTGCGATGCAGCTAAAGCTGGTGAAGGAGTTTGTTCGGTGGTTTTATTGCTCTGTATCCCGGCTTCTTCTGCGTTAACCGTATTTGAATTGCAGCAGCAAAAGATAGTTACTGAAACTATCAGAACATTTGTCTGTAGCCGGAGTTTTTTCACCAGAACATTAACTGAAATGTTGACTCAGTAACCGCGCCCTGTGCTTGATGTCGTCTGCCGCAAACAGGCTGCTGATCACTGCGGCCATATCGCCCTGGTGCTGTACTAGCTGATAAATGTTTTCCTCAGTGATGCCACCGATAGCACATACCGGTATGCTGAGTTGTTTTTTAGCTTGTGAGATTATATCCGGACCTGCGGTGACGGCATCAGGTTTGGTTGGAGAAGAAAACATGGTGCCAAACGCGACATAATCAGCCGAGTTTTTTTCAGCGGTGAGTGCCAGCTCGATATCGTTGTAACAGGAGATGCCGATGATGGCTTTATCACCGAGGCTCTGCCTGGCATGAGCAATTTCCATATCATCCTGGCCCAGGTGAACGCCGTCAGCATTTACCACTTTGGCAAGTTCGATATCATCATTGATGATGCAAGTCGCATCATATCTAGTGCAGAGCGCACGCAGTGTTTGTGCCTGTTGTAATCTTTTCTGCTGGTCAGCTGATTTATCACGGTACTGGATGATGCAGGCGCCGCCCTGTAAGGCTGCTTCGATGGCCTCAGTGAAGCGCTCTTCAGCGATCAATGTTTCATCCGTTATTGCATAGAGGCCCTTGAGTCTGTTTTTCTTGACGCTGGATGCTGCGGTCACTTCTTGTCCCAGAAAAAACGGTTTGGGTGGTATTGGCCCATGCCTATACGGTTGGCGTGCACCAGTGTCTTATGTGTATATTCCAGGCCCTGCCTGACGGCACCGAGTACGTCCTGGCCCATGGCTATCTGTGCAGCGATGCTGGATGCGAGTGTGCAGCCTGAACCATGGTATTTGTGTGGCAGACGCTCATTATGAAACGTCTCCAGTTCACGGTTATTACTGAACAGGGTATGGACTACGTCTGTTGTCTTGCCATGGGTACCGGTCAGCAGGATGTATTCCACATCTGTTTCCAGCAGTCCCATTGCCGCAGCAGTCGGTGTGTCAGAGCCTGGTGACAGGGCATGCACTTCATGTATGTTCGGGGTAAGGATCCTGGTCATCGGTAGTAATAGTGTTCGTACTGTATCGACCAGGTCTTCGGTGCTCAATGCACCGTCGGTTTCGGTGCTGAATACCGGGTCATAGATTACCGGGATCTCAGGGTAGTCTGTCAGGATAGAGTGGATCGCCATCGCGATCTCAGCGCTACCGACCATGCCGATCTTGATGGCTGATATCGGCATATCTTCGAGTATGGCCCTGGCCTGTTCGATGACGATATCGGACGGCATGGGTGCAAATGAGATGACATCAACGGTATCCTGCACGGTGGCCGCGGTGATGATAGATGCCGCGACACAGCCGTGGCTGCTCACGGTTTCGATATCTGCCTGGATGCCGGCGCCACCTGTCGGGTCAGCACCAGAAAAACATAGGACTACGGGGGGATTTTTTAATGTCATCGCTTACCTTGTTAGCTATCCAGCCATCTTGATTTTTATACCGGCGACCACATAGTGATACCTGGTAATTTTATTTTATGTTTTTTTTGCAGTACTATTCTAACGTAATCAAGTGTGTGTACAATAGCTGCATTATTTCTGGAGGTAAGTATGTCATATAAAGTTTTGACCTGCATCGTGTGCGGTTATGTCTACAATGAGGAGCTGGGTGATGAGGAACATGGCCTTGCGCCGGGTACGCGTTGGGAAGATGTACCTGAAGACTGGGAGTGCCCTGAATGTGGTGCTGGTAAATCAGACTTTGAGATGACCGAGGTCTGAGCTTTTGCTGGTGCATATAGTGAAAAAGGCTGTCGCAGTGACGGCCTTTTTTATATCCATGGATGGATGGGCAGATATTATGCTCCTGCAAAATCTGCACTTCCACCATCCATGGTGGTCGTATGCCTCAAGGAGCAAGGGATGACGGTGAGGCGATATCTGGATGGATGGGCAGATATTATGCTCCTCGGCAACTGCTCCTGCGTTGCTCTAATATGTTACGTCCATGTAACTATGCAAAATCTGCACTTCCACCATCCATGGTGGTCGTATGCCTCAAAGAGCCAGGGATGGCGGTGAGATGCAGGTGTGTTATATATGAATATAAAAAAACCATCAGCCCTTTTTCTGGATAAAGCTTCTTTATATCCGGATGATCTTGATTTTTTGATACTGGAAGAAGTGGCCACCTGGCAATGGTTCGATAACGTTGATCCGGGAGTGATACGGCAAAGCCTGGAAGGTGCGGAAATCCTGGTGTCAAATAAGGTCGTGATCAATAGCGAAGTTATCGAACACAGCCCGCGTTTAAGATTGATCTGTGTCGCGGCAACCGGGGTTAACAATGTCGACCTCGCTGCTGCAGAACAGGCGGGTATACAGGTCTGTAATATTCGGGCATATGCGACATCTTCAGTGGTGCAGCATGTTTTTTCGCTAATCCTGACGCTCAATCGAAAGCTGTTATCCTATAAGACGTCAGCGTCTAACGGTGACTGGTCGCATAGTGATTATTTCTGTTACTTCGGTGAACCGATAAGCGAACTGGAAGGTAAAACCCTGGGTATAGTCGGTTATGGCGAACTGGGACGGGCAGTGGCAAAAGTTGCACGATGCTTTGGTATGAAGGTATTGCTCGCCAAAAAGCATAACGCGGGTGATGGCGTAGACCAGGGAGAAGGTCGTGTCGATTTAGAGACATTGTTATCCCGGTCAGACGTGGTGACATTGCATTGTCCGTTAACAAAGGATAATCATCACATGATAAGTAGTGAGGAGCTTTCCAGGATGAAAGCCGATGCGATACTGATCAATACTGCACGTGGAGGGTTAGTGGATGAGCAGGCATTGCTGCATGCACTGGAAGCAAAACATATCGCAGGCGCCGGCCTCGACGTGCTCGAAGAAGAACCGCCATCAGTCAATAATGCGCTGATAAGTTGTCAGTCAGAAACACTTATAGTAACACCACATATCGCCTGGGCCAGCAGGGAATCACGACAGAGACTGATCAATGAGATTGCTGAAAATATACGGGCCTACCAGCAGGGCAGGTCACGTAACCTCGTGAGAAGTTAGCTCTAACATATAATTTTAAATATCCGGAACCTTGTCAAGATAACCTTATGCGCGTATAACATGATTGATGTTAATACTGATTCTAAGTAACAGATTTAACCTCAGTATTGCAAGTGGGCCATGGCTATTATCGTTCAGCGAAGCATCTATCCTGAAGCAAATGGTCTGGTTCAGTTTTCAAAATGGATTAAAAGAACGAGGTCTTATCATGAATATTAAAAACAAGATAATCTTCAACGGACTGCTTGGTCTGCTGTCAGCAAGTGCATTGTTGGCAGGCTGTGCCGAGACCGAAACCCGTGAAGATAGCGAAGCGGCCGAACCACAAGTCGTCGAACAGGCGGTAGTTGAGCAACCAGCCGTTGCTGCTCCGGTCGAGGTGATCCGAGGTGAAGGTACGGGTGTATTTACCTCCATCGCTATTTCTGCTGCATCGATGTATGAATTTGGTCAGGCGGAACTGAATGATGAAGGTAAAGCCACCATCGAAGAGTATAGAAAAAACCTCGGTCCTGAACTTACAGATGCCTACATGGTACTGGTTGTGGGACATACGGATAGTTCGGGTCCTGCCAGTTTTAACGATGCATTGTCGTTAAAACGCGCTCAGAGTGTCGCGGATTACCTGGTGTCTACCGGAGCCAACGAAGATGCGATACGCGTTATCGGACGAGGTTCCAGGGAGCCGAGGGCTTCAAATGAGACACGGGAAGGACGGATTCAGAACCGTCGGGTAGATATTCTGGTGGTCGCTGAAATACGTGATCTGGATACGATGTTATTTCCAAGCGCTGCATTATTTGAACGCAGGAGCGCTGAGTTAAGTGAGCAGGGCAAGGCCACACTTGAGCAGCATCGTATGGATGCCGTAGACCTGTTGAATCGTGCAGCTTATATCGAAATTGTCGGGCATACAGATAATGTGGGCGATGAGAAAGACAATATGGAACTGTCGAAGCAACGTGCAGCATCAGTACGTGACTACCTGATCAGTAAAGGTCATGATGCCAGCAAAATGGTAACCGCCGGCAAGGGTGACACTATGCCTATCGCCAGTAACGATACTGAGGAAGGTCGTGCCAGTAACCGTCGGGTTCAGATCGTTGTATTAGGACGTATACAGGATCATCCGCAAGCGGGTGAAGGGGTTGTGCTGGGTGATGCTGTTGTTATCACTGCCGAAGTACTGGCAATAGACAAGGCTGAACGCGTGGTAACACTTCTCGGACCTGATAACCATGAGGTTGATATCGAGGTGGGTGAAGAGGCCAGGAATTTTGACCAGATCAAGGTCGGTGATCGGGTGACAATCAAATATTTCGAATCCGTAACTATTTACCTGGGTGATGCCGGCGCCCCACCAGAAAAAGATGCGTCAGTGGTTATGGCCAGGGCTGCAGAGGGTGATAAGCCGGGTGCTTTTGCTGTAAGCGCAATGAATATGAGTGCATCGATTGTCGCGATTGACAGGGCTGAACGTGCGCTGACACTGAAACTTGCTGACGGTGATTTAGTGACTACCGAGGTCGATCCAGCAGTAGAGTTATTCGATACCTTGAGAGTGGGTGATACGATCCATGCGAGGTTTACAGAAGCGTTCGCAATTTCAGTGGAAACACCGTAATTTATAGATCTTCCAGTGATGCTGGATAAAGAGACAGAGATACGGCAGCCTTGAAGGCTGCCGTTTTTCTTTGAGTAAAAAAACTATTCATTAAGTCCGTTATGGCCGAAAATTCGCTGGCAATCTTGAAGACTATGGTTGATTGTTTGCAGACATGAGGCTGACTTATACTTCTACTGGAAACATTAGTTGGCCATCACGGACATACTGTAGTTTCGAGTATGGAAAGTTTTATCTTTCTATTCACCGACGATAGTGATAGTGAGCTTTCTGTGCGTCGGCCGAGACATCTTTTCCCACAGGTAAATCCCCTGCCAGATACCTAATAGTGGCTTACCGTTTTTTACCGGGAAAGAGACGCTGGTCTGCGTGATAGCCGCGCTCATCGCTTCTGGAATGGCATCCATACTGTTATCGATAATACTGGTCGTCTCGTCATTGCTGGGAGCGAGTTGCGCGAGGAAATCGGCAGTCTGATTTTTTGTGGATTCGTCTGCTGTATCACTGATCAACAGGCTGCTAAGGCTGTTGTGCACGAAAAGCTGGCAGGTGCCAGTTTTTATATCTGCATCCTGAACGATGCTGCTGATCAGTTCGGTGATGTCTGTGGCGCCTTTTTCCTGTGGTGCGAGTTTGATTGTATCCTGGAAAACCATGTCGAAATTCGTTCTTTGGCGGCCTTACTCGCCCATTATGGTGACAGCAATGTTGCGTTTATGTGAATTAGTGCGGTGCTCCCATAAGAACACACCTTGCCAGAGTCCGAGGTCGCATTTGCCTTTATGTATCGGGATGGACAATGAGCTTTGCGTCAATATCGTTCTGATATGGGCAGCCATGTCATCGGGACCCTCGTCTTTATGTTTGAATATGCTGTCGCCGTCCTTGACCAGTCTGGCCATGTATGCGTTCAGGTCTTCGCGAACGGTTATGTCAGCGTTCTCGCATAATATCAGGGAGGCACTGGTATGTTGAATGAATATATGACAGATGCCAGATTTTATTCCTGATTTTTCAACGACTCCGGTTATCTGCTTGGTGACATTATAGGTACCCCGTCCGGTCGTGGAAAATCGGAGTTTCTGTTGGTGTAGCATTAATCTGGTCCTTGTAAATATTGTGTTATGTGAGTCTGAAACTGTAAGTAAAGTCTAGCTCAAAATTGATATTTAACGTGAAACTTAGGCGTTTGTTTTGATTAGTTTGTCAGTTTGCCAGGCATTGCTTAAAGCTTGCTGCGGTAGCCTGTATTATTTCAAACCAGGCTTCTTTTTCGTCTTCGAGGTCAAGCCCGAGCGGGTCTAAAGCAAAGGCCTTTATCTCTGTCTGCTTGCTCAGAGTGTCTACGATATCTGGTTTGGGCGGCTGGTATAACAAACACCGTATTCCGTTGTTTCTGATGCTGGCTTCGATATGCCGCAGGCGTTTTAAGCTGATGCCGGCTTCTTCATCGAAACTTATCGTGTCGATATGGTTGAGCTGATGCTCCTCTTCGAAATACTGATAGGCATCGTGATACGTGATATATGGCTGCCTGTTGCCGTCAAGACCGGTATTGATGTTCGCGGAGAGCTGCGTGATCCTGTTTATCAGCTGCTGAAGATTGGCCTGGTAACGTGCCGTGTTTGCAGGATCGCTGGAGATCAATTGCTTGCTAACGTGTTTGCTGATAGCAATCGTATTTTTTATGGATAACCAGATATGTGGGTCCGTGTTTGTTTCGCTGGACGGAGTTTCGTCACTTGTATGCTGGTGACCGTGTTTTGTTCGTCTCTCAAGCCGTTTAACACCGTCCGCCTGCATCGCGGTGATGACCAGAGAGTCCTGCTGACTGATTGTCTTGCTCAGAGAGGTTTCCATCTGTGGGCCGATCCATACGATCACTCGGGCATCTGAAAGCCGCCGCCTCTCCGATGGCCGCATGCTGTAATGGTGAGGTGAGGGCATCTGTTTCATCAACAATACCGGTTCTTCGATACCCTCGGTGAGTTGTGCTACCAGCGAGTACAGTGGTTTTATGGTGACGACGATTGGTCCGTTTGGACTGGAGGCTTGGGCGATGCAGGTCAACACCAGTAAAAGCAGGTACACGCTAATGCTTCTTAGAATCGGAATGTGTTTTAATGTCTGGCGCATATCGAATAACAAGGTATCATCTGTGCACAGCATCCAGACTCAGCTGGTAAAGATGTACTGACAGAAACGGAATGCTCACTAAAATAACGTGGTCCGGTAGACAGGTAAAGTCTATGAGTCATCGTTGTTTATAATCGCCATATTACCATGTAATATCCACCCACATCGCTACCGAAGTCACTATGTCAACTCCACACCAACAAAACAAGAGTAATACAGACCCTGAAAAGAAGGTCCTGCTTGCTGCAAATAATGTCGGTTATGTCATACGTGACAAGATCATACTCAGTGATATCAGCCTGCAGCTGCACAGCAAGGAGATCATCACGCTGATCGGTCCTAACGGTGCGGGTAAGACCAGCCTGATCCGGATCTTGCTGGGTTTGAGTCACGAGACTACGGGCGCGGTCGTACGTGGTAATGATCTTCGCATCGGTTACGTACCGCAACGCATCGATGTGCCCAAGGTCATGCCGATACGTGTTTATGATTTCCTCAATGTCACCGCGCAGTACGATATCGACCAATGTGAACGAGCGTTAGAGGAGGTCAGTTGTGCCTATCTGCTGTATTCACCGATGCAGAATATCTCCGGTGGAGAGATGCAGCGGGTACTTCTGGCGCGAGCATTATTAAAAAAACCGCAGTTGCTGGTTCTCGATGAACCTGCATCGGGCATGGATATCATCGGCCAGCAGGCACTTTATAATACTATCCGCTATATCCGCGATAAACATGACTGCGGCATACTGATGGTCTCTCATGACCTGCACCTGGTGATGGCGGCGACCGATCGCGTTATCTGCCTTAACTCTCATATCTGCTGTACCGGGCATCCTGATGATGTCAGCGAACACCCCGAGTACCTGAAACTGTTTGGTGATGCGATCGAAGGCCTGGCACTGTACTCACACCACCATGACCATGAACATGATCTAAGCGGTAATATCGTTGATTCCGAACATTGCCATAGTTGTGAACACCACCAGGGCAATAAGTGATGGCTGCCATATTTAATGACAGTTTCATTGTATATGCACTGGCCGCCGGTTTAGCGTTGGCACTGGTCGTTGGTCCGCTAGGCAGTGTCGTGGTGTGGCGGCGTATGGCTTACTTCGGTGACACGCTGGCACATGCTGCACTTTTGGGTGTGGCGCTTGCGGTCGCAGCTGATCAGCTGCCGATGGCGGGCGTCGGTATCATCGGTGTGCTGATCGCAGCCGTACTGTTCTGGCTGGAGAAACAGCGCGATCTATCGACCGATACGCTGCTGGGCATACTGTCGCACACTGCACTGGCACTGGGTCTGATCGTGCTCTCGGTTATACAGTCACAGGGTTTTAATATCAATCTGATGTCATACCTGTTCGGCGACCTGTTAGCTGTTGATCAGTCTGACCTGGTATTGATGTATGGCACTGTCGTGGTCATCTTGCTGGTGTTCAGTCAGATACTGTCACCACTTATCTCGATGTCTGTCAACGAAGAGCTGGCTCGCGTCGATGGTGTGGCGGTGGAGAAGGTACGCTTCGTCTTCATGATCTTGCTCGCTATGGTCATAGCGGTAGCGCTGAAGGTGGTCGGTATCCTGCTTATCACGGCCTTGCTGATCATCCCGGCGGCAACCGCCAGGCTGTTCTCAAAATCACCGAAACAGATGGTGTTGATGTCAGTATTAATGGCGATTGCTGCTGTTGTGCTCGGCTTATACTCGTCACTTAACTGGGATTTTCCAACCGGTCCGGCCATCGTGGTCTCAGCATCACTGCTTTTTTTTGTGTCACGAATTTTCTCGCGCCCAGTATAAAAAATTTTCTTATGATGAGGCGTTTTAATCGCTTAAATGTCAGTTGAGCAGGCCGCCGAAAATAGTCATTTGTTGTAGCTTTAGTAAAACTTTACTTTGGGTGTCTGTTTTTTAGATTAATAAGTTAGTCGTATCTCATCGATATAGAGAGTTCTTGGTGAGGGTAGTGATACAGCAAATATTCCAATCCCGCGGATGTGAGTCATATCCATGTCGCGGCCCACAGGGCTCTTTTTAACTTCATCCAGGTCTATCTCGATCTGATTCCATCCCGGTGCCAGTAGGAAGCTATTGTTATAGCGGTCTTCATATTCCTCATGACCATCGTTATGCTGAAGATCATGAATTCTGCAGACTATTCGTAATGGATATTTATCAGGATTAAAAAAGCGAATGTTCAACGTGCGGGCTGATGCCCAATCACCATCAAAGTACTTGAGTGATGTGCCTGAGTACTTATCCGTTGTCAGTGATAATTTCAGAAGCTTGCCATCTGAGATAGACGTTATGGATTCGACCGATAATCTATCATCGTCTCCCCAGCGATCTATTTCGAATGGTGATTCAAAACCGGATAGAAGCGGGAACTGATACCATGAAATAGCTTCGTCAATCAGGCTCCTGGCGAAAGGCGATAACAGCATGAGCGTCAGTGCTACCACGGATAGTTGCAGAGTCAGCCGCCGCTTGACTGGTAGCAATTTTGACCCTAACGGGCCAAAGACGAGTACCAGAAGACTACCCGTCAAGTCACGTAGCACATCTCCTATGTCTGGTGTGCGACTAGTGCCATATTGCATGAACTCAATCGAAACACCGAATAGAAAAGTAATGGTCAGGATTATCGTCCACTGCCATATCAGTGGCATCCGTGCGACTAGACTCCATCGGGATAGCAAGATTGCCAATAGCGCAAAGTAAAGGACATGACCTATATCCCAGAAATGCTTCAGTGATCTCGATGAGTAATAGTCTGGTCCACCTATGAATAAGAGAATGGAGCCAGTCAGAAGAAGAATGCTAATAATCCATAAACTATGACTTTTATTTAGCATCGTATTTAAGTTCATAGGTGAATTATTACATTAGTTAGAGACAATTAAGTGTAGATTGTAATACAGGTGATAGAGGTATTAAAAAATCGTCAACTACGAACGCCCACTGGGGAGCGGGCATATAAGATGGCTTAAGTCCTGTCAGGTCCGTGTTTTTATCACTTTTATCGCATCGACGACTTCGTCATATGCATGTTGTGATATCTCGTCCCGGGTTTTACCTTTACTGCTGATCGTCTTGAGGAAATGTACTTCGACATCGATGCCCGGTGCACGAGTGATAAGATCAAAAGATTCGGCGATCGACATGCCACCGAGGAACAGGGTCACCGGGTCGAGTTCGGTCTTACCGGTTTGCGGGTTGAGCTTCGGATAGAAAATGGCGACTGGCTGTACTATGGCATGCGCATCGATCGCGCTCTGCATCATGCGGCTGTGAAATTTTTTAATATGTCCGTCAGTGGTCGTACCTTCGGCAAAGATAAGGCTGTTGTGGCCCTGTACTAAAGCGGCGGTAATATCACTGCTCGCCTCTGAGGCAGACTCTTTGTTGCCACGATGTATATACAGCGTGCCGGCTCGGGTCGCCAGCCAGCCGAAGACCGGCATATGTTTCACTTCCAGTTTCGAGAGGAAGTGTATCGGTACCAGGTTGCCGAGTACCATGATATCCAGCCAGGATATGTGGTTGGCGACAAACAGTGTTCTCTCTGTTTGAGCGGTGCCGTAAGTTTTTATCCTGGCGCCGAACGTGCGTGCTGCCAGGCCGAGCCAGGTGGTGATGAGGGTGCTGCGCAGGCCACGGGCCGGTACGGTGTTACGTAAAAAGATGATGGTAAGGATGATGCCGATGATTAGCAGTAATGCGAGCAGTATCACCCGGTAAAGTTTTCTGACTGTGGACATTTATGGTATCACTGTCGATTAAGGTTATTCAGCTCAGTCAAATCGCATCGACAGGTCGACAGCTTTGATGTCCTTGGTCAGGGCACCGGTGGAGATGTAATCAACCCCGGTTCTCGCGACTTCGTTGATGTTGTCGATGGTGATGTTACCGGAAGCTTCGCTGATTATTTTTCCCCTGCAGAGTTTGACTGCCTGTCTCAACATCTCGATGTCAAAATTATCCAGCAATACACGGTCAGCACCGGCATCGATCGCCTGCTGCAGTTCATCCATGTCTTCCACCTCGACTTCTACCTGTAAATCGGGGTTATGGAAGCGGGCTTCACTGACAGCATGTTGAATGCCATCACAGGCATTGATGTGGTTTTCTTTTATCAGGAATGCATCGAACAGGCCGATACGATGGTTCTCACAGCCGCCACAGGAGACCGCATATTTTTGTGCGATACGCAGGCCGGGGATGGTCTTCCTGGTATCCAGTACTTTGGTATCAGTGTTGCTGACTTTTTCTGCATAAAGGGATGAGACTGTCGCAGTTGCTGATAATGTCTGTACGAAGTTGAGTGCGACACGTTCACCGGTAACGATATTCTGAGATGAGCCACTGATGGTGCAGATGATCTGGCCGGTTTCGATATGCTCGCCATCGTCGACGCACCAGTCGATCAATATCTCGTCATCGATCTGGCGATAGGTCTCTTCGAACCAGTCGAGGCCGCAGAACACACAGGCGTCACGGCATATGACCGTGGCCAGGGATATGTTGTCATGAGGGATGAGTTCGGCAGTGATATCGCCTTCGCCAACATCTTCCTTGAGTGCATTAAAAACATTTTCTTCGATGATGCTCTGCGGTACCTGTAAAAATGCCATAGGTCTTTAAAGTGTATTTCCAGGTTGGGGTTAATTTAACTGCTTGCATAAAATTTTAGAATTACGCTGGTAGTTGTATAGCGACTTTTTCTCGATCGGCAGGTCATCGATATTACATTCGACGAAACCGCGTTCGATAAACCAGTGCATGGTCTGCGTGGTCAGGGTGAACAGTTTCTTCATGTGTTTTTTTCTGGCCTGCCATTCTATGTGCTGCATCAGGTCGTCGCCACGACCGTGTACCTGGTAGTCCTGATGTACCGCCAGGCAGGCGAGTTCGGCCGCTTCGGTCTCGGCAAAAGTAAACAGTGCGGCGCAGGCGATAATCATGCCGTCGCGTTCGATGACGGTGAAATTGTTGATATCAAGCTCCAGCTGTTCACGGGAGCGTTTCACCAGTACCCCCTGTTCTTCCAGCGGAGAGATCAGTCCCATGATACCGCCGATGTCGTCGATCAGTGCATGGCGCAGTCCTTCATAGTTCTCTGCGGTGACCAGGGTGCCGATACCGTCACGTGTATACAGTTCCTGTAACAGCGCGCCATCGGTCTGCCTGCTGAGCAGGTGGACGCGTCTGACGCCGCCACGACATGCCTGTGCGGCATTATTCAGATGCGTCTGCGTCTCCTTGTTGTCACCATTATGGTTCTTCAGCCATGCTTCCGCCTGCGGCAGGTTTAGCTGCTGCAACAGCTTGCCTTCATTATCCGTTACCTCGTTGTTCTCCATGACGAAGATTAACTTGTCGGCATTGAGTGCGATGGCTGTCTCGGTGGCGACATCTTCCGCATGCAGGTTAAATATCTCGCCTGTTGGTGAGTAACCGATGGGGGAAACCAGGACCACATTATTGTTCTGCAGGTGCTGTTTGATAGCGCTGGCATCGACGTTCCTGACATTGCCGGTCTGGCAGAAATCGATACCATTATGGATGCCATACGGTTGTGCGGTTACGAAGTTGCCGGAGACGACGCGTAAGGAGGCGCCTGCCATCGGTGTATTTGGCAGCCCCATGGAAAGCTGTGCTTCGATGCTCATGCGCACCTGGCCGACCGCCTGCTCAACCGCTGGCATGTTCTCACTCAATGTGATGCGCATATTGTCAGCAAATTCTGACTTGATCTTTAAGGTGGTCAGCTGACGTTCGATCTGGGGACGGGCGCCATGCACCAGTACGATACGTACGCCGAGGCTGCCCAGTAGTGCGACATCATGTATCAGGTTGGCGAAACGGCTGTCTTCGACGGCTTCGCCACCAAACAGTATGACGAAGGTACGGCCGCGATGCGCGTGAATATAGGGCGCCGATTGCCTGAACCAGTCCACATGGCTGTTGTTTTTTATGATTTTATCCACCTTATTGATCTCAGTACTACATTCGTAACAATTTACCTAGTAATATACGCGATTCTCTTTTGTCTTCAATCAGTAATTGAAGATTTGTTCAGTATTTATAGAAGGCTCCGTAGAAGGTTAATGACATGGCAAACGATAAAACACGTAAATTCTCATCAATAATTGTCGATGGTATCGCAAAGGCGCCCAGCCGCGCGATGTTACATGCAGTTGGTTTCGAAGATGCGGATTTCAAAAAGCCGCAGGTCGGTATCGCATCCACCTGGAGCATGGTGACTCCCTGTAATATGCACATTAACAAACTGGCCGAAGATGCTGCGAAGGGTGCGGATGAAGCGGGTGGTAAAAGTATCATTTTCAACACTATCACGGTATCCGATGGTATTTCGATGGGCACACCCGGCATGCGTTACTCGCTGGTATCACGAGAAGTGATCGCCGATTCTATCGAGACCGTCACTGGCGCCCAGGGCTTTGATGGCGTGGTCGCTATCGGTGGTTGTGACAAGAATATGCCAGGCTGTATGATCGCTCTGGCCAGGCTCAACCGACCTTCTGTTTTTGTTTATGGCGGTACCATTAAGCCCGGTGCAGGGCATACCGATATCGTTTCCGTGTTTGAAGCGGTAGGTGGCGTCGCCGCAGGAACCGTATCAGAAGCAGAGTTAAAAGTGGTTGAAGATACGGCGATACCCGGTCCCGGTTCCTGTGGTGGTATGTACACAGCCAATACCATGGCGTCTGCTATCGAGGCACTGGGCATGAGCCTGCCGAACAGTTCTGCACAGGAAGCGGTATCTGAAGACAAGAAGAACGACTGTCACCGTGCCGGTGCTGCGGTAATGAACCTGATCGAAAAAGGCATCAAACCCAGCGATATCATGACGCGTAAGGCATTTGAAAATGCCATCACCGTGGTCATCACCCTGGGTGGTTCGACCAACGCGGTCTTGCACTTGCTGGGGATGGCGCATTCCGCGAATGTAGAGCTTGAACTGGATGACTTTACCCGTATCGGTGCCAACGTACCTTTACTCGCTGACCTGAAACCAAGTGGTAAATACCTGATGTCTGAACTGATCGCTATCGGCGGCATCCAGCCGTTGATGAAGATACTGCTCGATGCAGGTTTGCTGCACGGTGACTGTATGACTGTGACCGGCAAGACCATGGCAGAGAACCTGGCGGATGTGAAACCTTACCCGGACGGGCAGGACATCATCCATGCACTGGATAATCCGATCAAGAAAGACAGTCACCTGGTCGTTCTCTATGGCAACATCGCTACCACCGGTGCAGTGGCAAAGATCACCGGTAAGGAAGGTCTGAGTTTTACCGGCAATGCACGTGTTTTCGAATCGGAAGAATCGGCACTGGAAGCGATACTTGATGATACCGTGGTGAAAGATGATGTCATCGTCATCCGTCACGAAGGGCCCGTCGGCGGACCCGGTATGCGCGAGATGCTAAGTCCGACCGGGGCTATCATGGGTAAAGGCCTGGGCAAAGATGTCGCTTTGATCACGGATGGCCGTTTCTCAGGTGGCAGCCACGGTTTTGTTGTCGGTCACGTTACCCCGGAAGCAGCCGTTGGCGGTCCGATTGCGATCATTGAAAATGGTGACAAGATCACTATCGATACGGAGAATCGCGTGTTGAACCTGGATATCCCGCAGCAGGAGATCGACGCACGGCTGGCTAAATGGAAAGCACCGGCACCAAAAGAAACACGCGGCGTGCTGGCGAAATACGCCAGGCTAGTTAGTTCGGCATCGGAAGGTGCGGTAACGGATAAATTTTAGATGAGCAGACTGGGATAAAGAAGAGCCGTTATGAAATTTGATGTCATAGATGCAGTTATCTCACCCCGGGGCCAGCTGGAAACGCTATCGCAGTTTGAGGTTGCCCGGATACTGGATACCAACAAGGGAGAGCTGGCGCAGGTCTTCCGAAACTGTTCGCTGGCGGTGCTGAACTGTGGCAGCCCGCTTGATGACGGCAAGGAGCTGCTCGAACGTTACCCGGACTTCGAGATAGAGATTACGCAACGTCAGCGTGGCATCAAACTAGCGATGAAAAATGCCCCGGCTATCGCTTTCGTCGATGGCAAGTTAATGACCGGTATCAACGAACACCTGTTTGCCGTATTGCGTGATGTAATCTATGCACATTACAAGATTATGCATTCACCACGGTTTGACATGAACAGTTCGGTCGATGTTACCAACGCCGTTTTTCACATCCTTCGTAATGCACACAGTACCATTGCGCGCCGCGAGCCAAACATGGTGGTTTGCTGGGGTGGTCATTCCATCGGACGTGATGAATATGACTACACCAAGGAAGTAGGTTACCAGATGGGCCTGCGCAACCTGGATATCTGTACCGGCTGCGGCCCGGGTGCCATGAAAGGCCCGATGAAAGGCGCGACTATCGGTCATGCCAAGCAGCGCAGCGGTTCAGGCCGCTACCTGGGTATTACCGAGCCTGGCATCATCGCTGCTGAATCACCGAACCCGATCGTCAACGCACTGATCATCATGCCGGATATCGAGAAGCGCCTGGAAGCCTTTGTCCGTACCGGTCATGGCATCGTGGTGTTCCCGGGTGGTGCCGGCACCGCCGAAGAGATACTTTACGTACTGGGTATCCTGTTGCATCCAAATAATGTATCGGTGCCGTTCCCACTGATCTTTACCGGGCCTAAATGTGCAGAGAATTATTTTAAACAGATCAACCAGTTCATCGTGGATACCATGGGTCTGGAAGCACAGCAGCGCTATAAGATCATCATCGATGACCCGGCGCGTGTCGCCAGGGAAATGAAAGAGGGTATGCACCAGGTGCGCAAGTTCAGAGAAGAGCTCGATGATGCGTTTTATTATAACTGGTCGCTAACGATCGACGATGAGTTCCAGAGGCCGTTCACTCCGACGCATGAGAACATGCGAAACCTGGAGTTGCGCAAAGACCAGCCGATCCACGCCCTTGCTGCCAATCTGCGTCGTGCGTTCTCCGGTGTGGTCGCCGGCAATGTGAAAGACGAGGGTATCCGTGCTATCGAAGAACACGGGCATTTCGAACTAAACGGTGATAGTGAGATCATGGAACCGATGGATGCATTACTCACTGCTTTTGTCGAGCAGCAGCGCATGAAGCTGCCGGGAACAGAATATGTTCCGTGTTACAAGATAATTAAATAGATAATTTAAGTCATTGCGAGCGAAGCGCGGCAATCTCTGGTAGCGACCGTGAAATCAACCAGATTGCCGCGCTTCGCTCGCAATGACAGATTAGCTGATAGCTTTTCATTACTGATAACAGCAGTAATGCACGATCAGCCGCCGGATGATATCAACCGCCGGATTTAAGTTTTTCGTTTCGATATACTCATCCGGCTGATGTGCCTGATTGATACTGCCCGGCCCCATCACAATGGTCTCTAACCCAAGCGCATTGTAATACGGCGCTTCGGTGCCGAACGCCACTGCCTGTGATTCAGTGTTGGTCATCTTCTCTGCCAGTTTGACCAGCGCGGACTGTTTATCTGTTTCCATCGCGTCGACACCATCAAACAAAGCAACCGTGTTAAAAGTTATGCCTGTCTCATGTAATACTTTTTTTAAGCGTCGCTGCATCTCATGCCTGAGCTCGTCGACTTTCATGCCTGGTAGCGGCCGGATATCGATCTGTAATTCACAGCTGCCACAGATGCGGTTGGGATTGTCACCGCCGTGGATATGGCCGAAGTTCATTGTCGGCACCGGTACTTCGAACATCGGGTTGTGGTAGCTGTTCTGCAGTTCATCGCGCCAGATCATCAATTCACCGATGACTTTATGCATGGCTTCAAGCGCGTTATTGCCGAGGGAGGGATTGCTGGAGTGACCTGCCTGACCGGTCAACTGGATAGCTTCCATCATCATGCCTTTATGCATGCGCACCGGTTGCATATCGGTCGGTTCACCGACCACGGCGTAGCGTGCATTATTGATACCGAACTGTGAGGCCTGACTGGCGATGGCTTTGGCTCCCGACATGCTGGTCTCTTCATCAGCAGTGGCAAGGATGATGAGTGGTTGCTGGAATCTATCCGTATCCAAAGTCTTCAACGCCTCGATGATGATGGCGAAAAAAGACTTCATATCGCAGCTGCCAAGGCCATAGAAGCGATTGTCTTTCTCGGTGAGTCCGAAGGGTTCCACCTGCCAGCGATCTTCATCAAAAGGCACAGTATCAGTATGACCGGCCAGTACCAGGCCGTTATTGCCGCTGCCGAGTGTGGCGATAAGGTTGGCTTTGTCCTTCTTCTGGTTAACGACCTGTATCTCACAGCTGAAACCCAGTGACTCGAACCATCCCGCCAGCAGCTGGATGACATGCAGGTTGCCCTGGTCGATGTCTGCCGAGGTGCAGCTGATCGACGGTGTGCTTAAAAGCTGTTTTATCAGGCCGCTTAAATCTGGAAGTTTTGCGTATATATGTTCAGGCATTTCAATACGTTAAATTGTTTCGACTGATAAAGCAAAATGAAAAGCGTAAAAGATATGACAAAGTTGTTTCAATAATGTAACGAAATCATTACAATGCGCCAAACATGAGACTTGATACATATTCCAGGCAATAGTGCCGGGGGAGAAAATAAGATGGCCGTAGGTGGTTATATGGGTGGGATTTTTGGCAGTTCGCCAGTCAGTCCCCTGCAAAAGCACATGTCAAAAGTTTATGCCTGTGCAACCGAATTAGTCCCCCTGTTTAATGCTGTTATCAATGAAGACTGGGATGAGGTCGCCAGGCTTCAGCAGATAATCTCTAGTCTTGAACAAGAAGCCGATGTACTAAAGAAAGAGCTGCGGCTGAATCTGCCAAAAGGTCTGTTCATGCCGGTATCGCGCCAGGATCTGCTGGAAGTTTTGTTGATGCAGGATCGTATCGCAAATAAGGCAAAAGATATTGCCGGTACCATCACTGGTCGTCGCATAGTGTTGCCGGAAGTCATCCATGAAGATTACATCCGTTTTGTCGAGCGCTGTGTCGCTGCCTGTAAACAGGCACGAAAAGCGATCAATGAATTCGATGAGCTGGTGGAAACTGGTTTCAGCGGTCATGAGATCGATATCGTTACCGAGATGATCACCAAGCTGGATTCCATCGAAAGCGATACTGATAACCTGCAGGCAGAAATCCGCCGTAAAATCTTTGCAATTGAAAATGATTTACCACCAGTTGAAGTGATCTTTTTATACCTGATCATTCAGTCAACCGGTGATATCGCAGATCGTGCGCAGAATGTTGGCAGTCGTTTACAGCTGATGCTGGCGCGATAGGCCCGGGGTAGAGAATCATGGATCAAATGACGATATATTTAATACTCGCGGGTGTGTTCGGCCTTTTTATGGCGTGGGGTATCGGTGCTAATGATGTTGCCAACGCAATGGCAACATCTGTCGGTTCCGGTGCACTCAGGATCAAGCAGGCGGTAATCCTGGCGGCTATCTTCGAATTTGCCGGTGCTTACCTGGCTGGTGGTGAAGTTACTAAAACGATCCGCAAAGGCATCGTTGAACCCGATGCGTTTACTGCGGATCCCAACCTGTTGATCTGGGGCATGCTGGCAGCATTACTTGCGGCAGGAACCTGGCTGGCTATAGCCTCGCGCAAAGGCTGGCCGGTATCAACAACGCATTCGATCGTTGGTGCTGTTGTCGGTTTTGCTGCCGTCGGTATCGGTATGGATGCGGTGAACTGGGGCAAGGTTGGAACCATCGTGATGAGCTGGGTAGTATCGCCATTACTAGCTGGTACTCTGGCATTTATCATTTTTAGAACTATCCAGAAGCTGATACTGAATGCAGAAAATCCGGTTCAGAGTGCAATTAAATACGGTCCTTATTATCTGTTTTTAGTTGGTTTTGTTATTGCGCTGGTAACCATCAAAAAAGGACTGAAGCATGTTGGTATGGATATCGATGCTGAGCACGCATTCTTCTATGCCTCATTAGTAGGTATTGTTGTTGCGATTGCAGGTTCTTTCCTGATTAGAAAAGTGAAGATTAATCCTAAGGCCGATAAAAATTTCCATTATGCAAATGTTGAGAAGATTTTCGCGGTACTAATGATTTTTACAGCATCGGCAATGGCCTTTGCTCATGGCTCAAATGATGTCGCCAATGCCGTCGGCCCGATGGCGGCTGTCATCAGTACGGCACAGACAGGAATGATTGCTTCACAATCAGCGTTGCCTGGCTGGGTGTTGTTACTTGGTGGTATCGGTATCGTCATTGGCCTGGCTACTTTTGGTTACAAAGTGATTGCAACGGTCGGCAAGAAAATAACCGAACTGACGCCGAGCCGTGGTTTTGCTGCGGAGATTGCAGCTGCTGGCACAGTGGTCCTGGCTTCTTTCACGGGTATTCCAATCTCGACCACGCACACGCTGGTTGGTGCCATATTGGGTGTGGGTTTTGCTCGCGGTATCGGTGCGATCGATATGCGGGTCGTCGGTAACATCTTCATGTCGTGGGTGGTTACGTTACCGGCGGGTGCTTTCCTCGCGATCCTGTTCTTCTATACCTTAAAAGGTATCTTTAGTTAAGTAGTTGATCGCTACCCCTTGCCCTCTTGTCGCGGGTGAGGGGTACTGTGAGATGACGGTTGCTCGTCAGTTTGCCGCCATTTTTATTGTTAGTTATCACTATTGGTTATAAAGTAGCGGTGTCTGCAGATACCTGCTTGCGATAGATAATACAGCAACGATATATGAGCAACGACGCCCAAATACCGACTCAACTCCTTAGCCTTGTCCCACCGTCACTACATTCAATCGTAGAAAATTACTGGGGTGACTGGTGCAAGTCCTGTGAACATAAAAATATAGAACATACCCCGTCCCTGCCACTGTCGCTGCTGGGTTACTGCTGGGCCTGTAGTGACTTTGTGGCGCGAAACTGTATTCGTTATCCTGATACTTTCTATACTCTGCTGGCAGAAGGCTTTGAGTCTGCACGTGACCTCGAGGCTTATCGAAAGATGGTTACCCGGGTCATCGCTGATGTGGATGGGGACAGCGTAAATAACCAGGGCAGGTTGATGTCCGGCCTGCGGGTGTTGCGCCAGCGAGAGATGTTACGCATCGCCTGGCGTGACCTGAACGGACTTGCCGATGTTGAACTCATCCTGCAGGAGCTAACCGACTTTGCCGAAGCGATTGTTGCAGAGACGCTGAGCTACCTGGAAAAACAGCAGGCTGAGATATTTGGTCTGCCGCTGGATGCAGATGGTAACGAACAGTCCCTGCTGGTCTATGCCATGGGTAAGATGGGTGGCGGCGAACTCAACTTCTCCTCTGATATCGACCTGATCTTTACCTTTCCCGATGATGGCGAAACTACCGGCAAGCGCCGCACCTCGCATTATGAATTCTATGTGAAAGTGATCCGTAACCTGGTCAAGGTGCTGGATGAAGTGACGGCGGACGGCTTTGTCTACCGGGTAGATATACGCCTGCGTCCTTTCGGCCAGAGCGGGCCGATGGCGATGAGTTTTTCCGGGGTCGAACAATATTACCAGTTACAGGGTCGTGACTGGGAGCGTTACGCGATGATCAAAGCTCGCGTGATCACTGGCCGTGACAGCGATAAGCAGCATCTGCAGTCTATGCTGACACCCTTTGTCTATCGCCGCTATCTCGATTTCAGCATGCTCGAATCTATCCGCGAGATGAAAGCGATGATCAATGCGCAGATGAAAAGCAAGGGCATGGAGAATAATATAAAACTGGGTCCGGGTGGTATCCGCGAGATCGAGTTTATCGGCCAGACCCTGCAGCTGATCCGTGCCGGTAGAGAGCCGGAGTTGCGTGAACGCAGCCTGATCAGGGTCTTGACGCTGCTGGGTGAAAAGAACTACCTGCAGAAGAGCGAAGCGGAACAGCTGGTCCGGGCTTACTGGTTTCTGCGCAAACTGGAAAATCGCTTACAGATGTTGCGTGACATGCAGACGCATACGCTGCCTGATGATGGAGCATCTCAGCATCGTCTGTGTCTCGCTATGCAGTTGCGAAGCTGGGACGAGTTGCTGGAGCAGCTGGCATCTCAGCAGAACGCGGTCGATCATGTCTTCCAGTACCTTATCGCGAATGAAAATGATGGACAGGAGGACGGGGTCACTCCTTTCACCATGTTCTGGTCTGAACTGGATGCAAGTGATGAGGCTAAAGCTAGCCTCGCTCAGTATCTGGAGGCCGCAGGTTTTAGTGATATCGCCGAGATCATCAACCTGCTGGTCCATTTGCGCTCCCGCTCGAGGGTCAAGCACCTGGCCGATGATACCGCGCGCTTGCTGACTCAGCTAATGGAATCTTTGCTGGTTAAGATTGCTGATTATCCCGACCAGGCGAAGTTACTCGACCGTGTCTGCCGTATCATCCAGGCGCTGGCTGGCCGTAAAGTCTATATCAGCCTGCTCAATGAATACCCGGCCGTGCAGTTACAGATGCTGACCCTGTGTTCGGCCAGTGAATGGTTTACCGAGCGTCTGATCAAGTACCCGATATTGCTGGATAGCCTGATGAGCACGGCAGAAGCCTTCCGTCAGCAACACGATGTCGAGAAGCTGCTGGCACTGGAACTAGCCCGTATCGACAGTGATAGCGAGAGTCTCGATGCGGATCTCGAACAGCTGATGGACCGGTTGCGACAATTTAAACGACAGATGGTATTCACCGTCGCGATGCTCGATGTTTTTTATGCCGAACCGGTAGAGACGGTGTCTGACTACCTCACTGAGCTAGCGGATATCCTGTTAGAGAAGATACTGGAGTTTTCCTGGCAGGCGATGGTTGAAAAATATGGTGAACCGGGCTGTATCATCGACGGTGAAGTTTTTAAACCGGCCATGTCGGTGGTCGCTTATGGAAAGATGGGTGGCAACGAGCTGGGTTATGGCTCGGATCTGGATATTATTTTCCTGCACAACAGCAGCGGTGAAAAACAGTACACCTCGGGTGAGAAGTGTATCGATAACCAGAGCTTCTTCGCTCGTGTCGCGCAGCGGGTAATCCATTTTATGAATACCCGGACCTACTCCGGGATCCTGTATGAGGTCGATACCCGTCTGCGTCCGGACGGGCAATCGGGCCTGATGGTCAGTAGTATTTCGGCATTTGAGACATATCAGCATGATAAAGCCTGGACCTGGGAGCATCAGGCATTAATTAGGGCGCGATTTGTCACAGGAAACGCGCTGATAGAGCAGGAATTTGATAGAATTCGCAGTTCAGTTCTCAGGCAGCAAAGGGAAGTGATAAGCCTGTTACAGGAAGTCGCCGATATGCGTGAGAAGATGCGTACACATCTGGCAAACAGGTCGGCAGGTTTTGATGTCAAACAGGATGCCGGCGGGCTGGTCGATATAGAGTTCATGACTCAGGCAGGTGTGTTAATTTATGCGCAGCAACATGCGGACTGTATCCGGCATACTGCGACACTGGAGTTGATCAACGAGCTGACCAGGGTCGACTGGTACAACACAGATGAAGCTGAAGGCCTGGCAAATGCCTACCGGTACTTCCGTAAGCTGAAGAACTGGCAGAACCTTGGCTGTGAAGCTGATCTCAGCGCAGTTCCCGAACATCGCGATAATGTGATCTCGGTGTGGCAGCGGTTAATGCCGGTTGCTGTTACGACAGAATAAATTTTTTGATGTTAATTGTAAAGATATAGTAGGAGATGCATATGCAAACCATGGCCGATAGAGATGGCGTAATCTGGTTTGACGGTGAGATGGTCGAGTGGCGTGAAGCCAAGATTCATGTTTTAACGCATACGTTACATTACGGTATGGGCGTATTTGAAGGCCTGCGCGCATACAAAGCTGAAAAGGGTACAGCCATCTTTCGTCTGCAGGCTCACACCGATCGCCTGTTCGAATCAGCAAAGATCATGAATATGGCTATACCATTTGATAAGGACACGCTGAACGAAGCGCAACTTGCCGCAGTACGCGATAATAATCTTGAATCAGCCTACATTCGGCCGATGTGCTTCTATGGTTCGGAAGGCATGGGATTGCGAGCTGATAACCTGAAAGTACATGTCATGGTCGCCGCCTGGGAATGGGGCGCTTACCTCGGCCAGGAAGCACTGGAAAATGGTATCCGTATCCGCAAGTCTACCTTCGTGAAAAATGATTCACACCCGAGCATGTATCTCGCCAAGGCTAACGGTAATTACATCAACTCCATGCTGGCGCTCGATGAAGCGCTGTCTAAAGGTTATGATGAAGCCCTGTTGCTGGACAGCAAGGGTAATGTCGCCGAAGGCAGTGGTGAAAACATCTTTATGGTCAAAGAGGGAGTGTTATATACGCCGACACTGGCCGCCTCGTTGAATGGTATTACCCGTAATACCATCATCACCCTGGCAAAAGAGCAGGGTTACGATGTGGTCGAGACTACCATGAAGATCGAACAGCTGTATGATGCAGATGAGGTGTTCTTTACCGGCTCTGCTGCTGAGGTGACACCAATCCGTGAGATCGATGACAGTATCATCGGAAACGGTTCTCGCGGTCCGATTACTGAAAAGTTGCAAACCATGTATTTTGATTTGGTACATGGCCGTCTGGAAATTCATCCAGACTGGTTAAACTACGTATAACTGGAGCTGAGCATGCCTAACCCTAACACCGCGACACAGGAAGATCTGGATACGCCTAACGACACCATGGTATATGAAGTATCTCGTGACATATTGCCCATCCACTGCCCGATGCCGGGCAGCAGTCTGTGGAATTCGCATCCGCGCGTATACATCCCTGTGGAAGAGACTGGTTCGGCGAAGTGTCCTTATTGCGGTTGTGAATATCACCTCGTCGATTGATCGCTGATTTAGAGTAAGTACTCTTATGACTATGCATATCCCCTCTTTTGAAAAGGCCAGAGTACTGGTGGTCGGTGACCTGATGCTGGACCGTTACTGGCATGGCGGCACCTCACGGATCTCGCCGGAAGCCCCGGTGCCGGTGGTGCATGTCAATCAGAACGAAGAGCGAGCCGGCGGTGCATGTAACGTAGCATTGAACATCTCGACACTCGGTGCGCAATGTACGGTAATGGGTTTGTGCGGTGATGATGAAGCTGCAGCTACGCTGGAGAACATGTTGAGAGATATCGGCGTCAATCCGCAGTTCGTGCGCATGCCGGAGAATGCCACGGTGACAAAACTGCGGGTGATGAGCCGGCACCAGCAGCTGATGCGCCTGGATTTTGAAGATGGTTTTATCGGGCAGGATCTGTCTGGCCTCGAGCAGGCTTTTGCGGCACAGCTGGACGACCACAACATCGTCGTCTGTTCGGATTATGGTAAAGGCAGCTTGCGCCAGGTCAGGCGTCTGATCGAGTTATGTAATGAAAAAAATATTCCTGTACTGGTCGATCCTAAAGGCAGTGATTTCGAAAAATACTCAGGGGCCAGCTTGATCACCCCCAACCTGTCGGAATTCGAAGCCGTCGTCGGCACCTGTGAATCGGAAGATGACCTGGTAAAAAAAGCGAACGCGCTCTCCGAGCAGTTCAATATCGAGGCTCTGCTGGTAACGCGAAGCGAGCACGGCATGAGCCTGATGCAGCAGGATTATGATCCTGTGCATTTGCCGACGCACGCGCGCGAGGTGTTCGATGTTACCGGTGCGGGCGATACGGTCATCTCTACATTGGCTGCCGCGTTAGGTGCCGGTGTCACACTCGAGCGGGCAATGGTCCTGTCCAACCTGGCTGCGGGCGTGGTGGTTGCCAAATCTGGTACTGCCAGTGTCAGCCTGAGTGAACTTGAACATGCTATCGAAGAGAGCTCGTCAAATACCGAACATGGTATCCTGAAAGAAGCAGAGCTTTATCCGTTGCTGGATCGTTGTCGTGCACGCGGAGAGACCATCGTCATGACCAATGGTTGTTTCGATATCCTGCATGCGGGCCATGTGACCTACCTGGAACAGGCGAGTGAGCTGGGTGACCGTCTGCTGGTCGCAGTTAATGTCGATGAAACGGTACGCCGGTTAAAAGGCGAAGATCGCCCGGTCAATAAAGTAGAAAACCGTATGCGCATGCTGGCGGCACTACGATGTGTCGACTGGGTCGTTGCTTTTGAGGAAGATGAACCGACAAGATTAATCTGTGATTTATCTCCTGACATCCTGGTGAAGGGCGGTGATAATGATCCCGATAAAATCCCTGGCGGTGATTGTGTACGAGAGGCCGGTGGCCAGGTGATGGTGCTGACTTATGTCGACGGTATATCTACTACCAAAATCATCGATTCGATCAAAGATAAAGATTAACCGACTGAGAAAATAATCATGACAGATACTGGTGGTAAGCCTATGGATGATCCAATTGATGCCCCGGTTAATGCGGTTACAGATGTTTGGGTCGATGTGATTGTTTTCGGTGGTGGTATCGCTGGATTATGGACACTGGCTCGTCTGCAACAGGCAGGTTATAAAGCAGTATTGCTTGAATCGCAGGCTTTGGGGGCTGGTCAGACGCGTTACGCGCAAGGCATCATTCATGGTGGAACCAAATACGCTTTAACTGGCAAGCTTACCGCATCTTCAGAATCATTGGCTGACATGCCGTCTCGCTGGCGCGACTGTTACGAAGGTAACGGTGAGCTCGACCTGTCACAGGCAGAACTGCTTTCCGATGCGCATTACCTCTGGTCGACGACCAGCCTGACCTCTCGCATATCCGGTTTCTTTGCCAGTAAGGTCATGCGCTCCCGTTCAACCGAACTCGACAAGAAGTCTCTTCCAGCCATTTTTCAGCACAAGGATTTCAAGGGACAGTTCTACCGTCTCGATGAGCCGGTATTCAATACCATGACTGTTATCCGTGCACTGGCAGAGCCACGCAAGCAGTCGATACTGATGATCGACCGTGAGTCACTGACCCATGAGGATGGCAAACTCAAAGTGTCTTCGGCCCAGGGTGTCGAATATTGTTTTCACTATAAAAAAGTTATCTTCAATGCCGGCGAAGGTAATGAGGAGCTGGTCGCACGCTTCGATAATAATCAGCCAGAGATGCAACGGCGGCCGCTGAAGATGGTAGTCATGCGCGGTGTGCAGAACGATATGATCTACGCGCATTGCCTGGGTGCTTCGGTAAACCCCAGGATCACCATTACGTCTCACCGGGATGCCCAGGACAAAGTCGTCTGGTATATGGGTGGTCAACTGGCAGAGGATGGGGTGAATAAAACAGATGTCGCGCTGGTTAAGGCTGCAAAAAAAGAACTGCGCGAGCTTATTCCCTGGCTTGATCTAAAAGGTGCTGAGTGGGGTGTGCTGGATATCGATCGCGCCGAGATCAAAAAGTTTGGTACGACAAGACCAGATACGTTTTCGATCGAAGCGCATGAAGGCATGATAACAGCGTGGCCTACCAAGCTGGCACTGGCTCCTGTGTTAGCTGATGAGCTTGTTAATATGATCGAAGCAGGTGGTGTCGAGAGAAGCACGGATCTATCTTTCCCTGTATGGGCGTCGCCCGAGTATGCTGTGTTGCCGTGGGATGAGGCAGCGTGCTGGATTCCTTCATCCGAGATCGATGGCTGATGTTGAAGCGTGCATTAGGTTCAACGGGTATCGATGTCAGTGTGCTGGGTCTGGGAACAGTAAAGATCGGCCGCAACCAGCAGGTCAAATACCCGAGTGGTTTTGAATTACCTGATGACCAGTCAGTTATAGAGCTATTTGAACTTGCGCAATCTCTGGGTATCAATTTTATTGATACTGCACCAGCATACGGAAGCAGCGAACAACGTCTAGGTGAGCTGCTTCCTGACCGCCATGACTGGGTGATCGTGACCAAGGTCGGTGAGATTTTCGAGGACGATCAATCGCGCTTCGACTTTTCATATGATTATACTGTTGCCAGTATTGAGCAGAGCCTGAAAAAATTAAAACGTGACGTACTCGATGTGGTGCTGGTGCACTCTGATGGTAACGATATGGAAATCATCAATAATCAGCCTGTGTTTGATGCGCTGGAAGCAGTTAAAAACAAAGGTTTGATAAAAGCTTATGGCATGTCCAGTAAGACCGTCGAGGGTGGTTGTTGGGTCGTAGAGAACTGTGATGTCGTGATGGCTACGGCAAACCTCGAATACGATGAGGAGCGACCGGTACTGGAGTTGGCTGAAAAGTTAAATAAAGGTGTGATAATTAAAAAAGGGCTACAAAGTGGTCATGCCGACAGTGCCTCTGGTGGTACCGGTGTAGATAGTGCGTTCAAGCATATATTAGGTCAGCCAGGTGTTAGCAGTATGATCGTCGGCACCATCAATAAACAGCATCTACGGGATAATGTTGCAATCGTTAACGAGTTTGCAAGATGAGTCGACACCGGAGCATGGATAGATAGACATGAGCCAGATGCCACGTCGATATCTGATTGTTGGTCCCTCATGGATAGGGGATATGGTTATGGCACAGTCGTTGTTTATCACCCTTAAAAAACAGTATCCCGACTGTGTGATCGATGTGATTGCACCGCAATGGTCGTTACCGATACTGAAACGTATGCCTGAAGTAAGTGAAGGTATTGCGGTCAACATCAGTCACGGTGAGTTTTCATTTTTCAAGCGCCGAAAGCTCGGCGTGAGTCTGCGAGAAAAAAAATATACTCATGCCATCGTAATACCTCGCTCCTGGAAATCGGCCCTGATCCCTTATTTTGCGAACATCCCCGTCAGAACTGGATATAAAGGCGAGTTGCGTTATGGGCTGCTTAACGATATTCGTATACTTGATAAGCAGGTATTGAAAATGACGGTGCAGCGTTATGTGGCGCATGCGTATGAAGATAACCCATCCATCGCACCTGGAATCCCTAATCCTCGACTACAGGTAGATATCAGTAATAAAGAGCAGATATTAAAGCAATATGGGCTAAATTTAGTCCGGTCGGTGATGTGTTTCATGCCGGGTGCGGAATATGGTCCTGCGAAGCAATGGCCAATAGAATATTACGAAAAATTAGCGGTTTCACTGGTCGGTAGCGGTTGGCAGGTCTGGATACTAGGTTCTGAGAAAGATTCGGTAGCCGGTAATAAGATTGCTGCGGGTATCAGTGACCATGTATTTAACCTCTGTGGTAAAACGCGGCTGGCTGATACGGTCGATCTGTTGGCTTGTGCAAAGTCAGTAGTGACGAATGATTCAGGATTAATGCATGTGGCAGCTGCTGTTGGTGTCGAGGTCAATGTGATCTATGGTTCGTCCACACCGGAATACACGCCTCCATTGGCTCAGGAAAATAAAAGAAATATATTCTATCTTGGCCTAGAGTGTAGTCCGTGTTTTGAAAGAGTTTGCAAGTATGGCCACTATAATTGTTTAAAAAAAATAGATGTTGATATGGTTTATTCATTGATTAACGAATGAATAATAGATCTTAACTTTTGGTAGCTACTGGATAAACTGTAATATTTTTCTATATGCTTCTTTGCCTGTTCTCCCATTCTTTGGCGTAATGCAGTATTATTTATCAGCGTAGCAAGTGGTGTTTCCCATGAATTGTTATTTTTGATTAATATACCACTTTTATTGTCCAGGATAATGTCGCTATTGACGCCAACATCCGAAGCTATAGACGCAATGCCAATTGCCCCATATTGAATTAATTTAAATCCACATTTACCTTTGCTCCATGGTGAGTTTATGAGCGGCATCAAACCTATGTCTATGTTTTGCAGGTCTTCAACCTCCGTTGTTTCATTCCAGTAGATAAAATTGTAAGGAAAAGTAAATCGTTGATCTGGTTTGTGGTCACAAATAAATAAAAAATCTACATGAGAGTATGTTTTTAGTATGATGCTAATCTGATTAATCATTGTATCTGTGAAAAATTGATAGTTACCACTAGTGCCAGTCCATCCAATCGTAATGTGATTTCCATTGCGATTTTTCTTAGGGGTGAACTTTTTCGTATCTACTACAGTAGGTATAATATAGATGTTCGGATTATACTTTTTTGAAAAGTCATAAAGATATTTGTTTCCACAGATGCATATTTTTGCAATGGAAATTAAATTAGAAATTTTAATTTTATTTTGAATAAAAAGGGCGTCATCAAAATCAAATATAAGATTTGGGTTGATTTTCACTATTAGATTTTCAAAAAAATTATTTTTTGAACTGTCAGTACTCATGGGTCTCTGCATGTAAATAACATCATACTTATTTGCATCCCTGAGTAAGGATAAATAATGAATACGTTTTATAATTGATCTTAGTATTTTTGGTGCATTATCATTATGATACTCTGAATAAAATATATCTATATCAAAATCATTTTTTAATTGATTAAGATAAGCGAGAACTCTAAAACGAGATGATGCTTCATTTTTATTTTTAATAATAAAAAGAAATTTATACATAGGAGGTCAATAATAAATTTATTCTAAGCTGAATCAGTGATTTTAAAATAATTTTTAACCTGAAACTTTGATTCTGAAGTGATTTAATGATGAGAATCGGCATCATAGACCCCATAGTTGTCATTTAGATAATCGTAAACACCATGACACATGGCTTTTAGTTTGCGCAGTTTGTCAGGTTCCCATTGGATAATACGAATCCCTTTCTTATAGATAACCTTGTATAAAGCAGCGCCAAAGCTGAAAGCTTCAGGATAATTATTACTATGTCTTTTGGCCATGTATAATCGGTTACGTGTTTGATAATATATGCGCTTATAGTTGTGTATTCTTCTAAATTTGTGACGCCGAAAAATAAGGCTGGTAAGCTTCATCTCCTCTCCAATAGAGTGATGTAGGCTTATGTGTGAAAACTGCACAATTACTAAATGACGTTCGCCTAACTTTAAACAAAAATCATGGTCAATCTCATCGATAAATAATTTTGATTCAAATCCCCCAACACATTGATAATACTTTAACCTGACCAGGTTTCCTGAGGTGATTACCACCTTGGGATGTTTGTGTCCGCAATTTTTATTGCTTGATTTTACATCAATACTTGGGGCAAAGATGGCAACATTGGTAGATTTGGTATACTTTTTGCAACATTCAAAAAAGCTATTTATATCTTCAAATTTACTGTCTTGATCCATGGTGAGTAGCCATTTATATCCTGCATTAAATGCCTCTTGTGCACCAATATTGAGTGCATTCGCAATACCTTGATTGTAGCCATTATTCAGGTAAGTTATTTTAGAGTCTAAAGATTTTATCTGAGTGGCAAGATTGTCATCCACATTGATGGAGTTATCTATAAACATAAAGTTTTTCAACCGCGTTGATATAAGACCTGATGTTTTCCAATATACTAGTGTTTGGCTGATATAAAATAACGGTGGCAGCGATTTTTGATTTCATATGAGTTTTTTCCTATAAGACATTTTGATCGCTCAGTTATGGTTTGAGTTACCATTTGAGAATGTGGGGCTTAATGTACGAAAATTAGGTATATCTGTTCTCAATGTTTTTATATGTAATAAAAAGTGCAATCAGGATGGAGAAAAAGTTTGTTGTGCTTTTAAATGATAAGTAGTGTTCCCCCATCATTAAAAAAAACATAATAATAATCGTTATATTCTTAAATACATTAATGTTCTTATCTTTAATATTAAGCTTAAATAAAAAAAATAAAAAATAAATTAAAAGTATATATCCGAATATTCCAACAGCAACAAGTATATTGACATGCTCGTTATGAAAATGTCGTTGATACTCACCTGTAAAGTATTTTGGTTTGTCTTCTGCCATTTTATAAATTGGGCGTGATATATCATTAATTCCACGTCCTATAACAGGATTTTCTGTAAATATTTCTATTCCTATAATCTTGTAACCCAATCTATGGCCCCATGACTCAGTATACGTGTCGGTAGTTACTGCCTGGTTAAAATTATTTATTCCTCTTTGAAATGAAGCGCTATTTGTCATAAGTACTATTGTTACTGTTAGTAGAATAAAAAGAAGTAAGAAATATTTTTTTGGTTTAAGGTAATAAAAAGGTACAGTTATAAGTATTAGAATTAAAGCAAGATCCATCAATCGTGATTCGGTTCTTTCATCTATTACGAGTGAAAAGCATGCTATCAAGAGCATTGGCACATACGCTAACAGCTTATTGTAATTATCTTCTTCAATAGCTGTAAAAGTTTTTATGTATAGGTATAAAATCGAGAAGAGTATAAAAAAATTTTGAATTAAATAGTGGCGTAAGATTAGATCGCTGTTTTGATTTTGTGCGGCATATATACCGGTTATGTCAAAATAATTTGTGTAATAAAGTAAAATCGATAATGATGGGGCGAGCGCGATAATGGTGAAAAGACTGTTAATGTCTCTTTTTGTTAGGTTAGAGAGATATATTGCAGGAATAATAAGAAAATAATATTTAAACCGTCCAATATTTGTTTTTAAATCACCATTGAATAGAGTTGGTGATTCTGACCATAAAACTGATGCATAAGTGAAAAGTATAAAAATAAAGAGTATTTGCAAAGGCCTTTCGTGAATAATTGTACTGACTGGCTTTTTTCTTGATGGATTGCTTAATGTTATCAAAAAGAGAATAATTGAAAAAGTGCCTACCCACCATGTGCTAATGTTGTAAGGCAATGTTAGAATGAGAACGCTTAGAATGTAAAAGAATATAGAGTCCACATTTGATTTAGATAATACTTTTTTCATGCTTGATAATTGATGTATTGCTATAGTTGTATGTGTTTTTTTTCAACAGGTAAGCTATTAACTTCTTCTGTTCGGGTATAAAAAATAGATGAAAATTAATATTTATGCCAACATGATATAAAGGCCATCATTTTATGTGATGATGGTGTAAATATATATAAGTATTTAGTTCAAAAACTGCATATAAAAAAGATATGTAGCAGTCTATTAGTATATTTTTAATTTCAGGAATGAAGTAAAGGTATTGTATTGAAAAATACAATTCAGCCGAATTAGCATAAAATACCCATAAAACCAACTTATCTCTAGTGAAAACCTTGAAAAATCATAAAAAAAAAGTTGCCATTATGTGTTTCTCCAGTGGTTCTGGAGGTATGGAAATGGATGCAATTAAACTGGCGCGGCTGCTTTGCAAGGAGATGGAAGTTGTCCTGCTTTGTAAAGAAGGTGAATATATTCATCATTTACATCAGGGCGTAAATATAGATTACAGCCTTGAAACGGTAGCTTTCTCAAGCCGGATATTTAGTTTGTCCATGCTGTTACGTGTCCGCTCACTAATCAAACAATATTCATTCAATAATGTGGTGTTTTTTGGCGCTTCTGAATTAAAGACATTATATTTTTCTTTTCTAGGGTTTAATATTAATCTGTTAATAAGGCACGGAACAACTAAAAGCACAACAAAAACGGACTGGTTTCACAGATTGGTTTATTCGCGTGTAAATTATCACATCGTGCTGTCTAAGCATTTACTGAATAATATAAAATATATCATACCGGTTACAGACAATGTATCGTATAAAATCATTCACCCTTCTTACGCAATAACTTCCGTAAAAGAACCTTTAGACGAACCTGAAAGTAAAGATAAGTTGTTTATAACACATGTTGGTCGCGTTGCCTCAGGTAAAGGCCAGGTTGATGCTGTGCGTGCCTGTAAGCGGTTGTATAATAAAGGTATCAATTTTCAGTTTGATATACTGGGCGGGATAGATGGTAACGAATATGTGGAATCATTAAAAGCTGAGATAGGTATTGATGATTTTTCTAGCCGGGTACATTTAAGAGGTCATGTAACTAATGTGAGTGAATACTTGCAGACAACAGACATTTTTCTGTTTCCAAGTTCAGGCGAAGGTATGGCGAATGCATTTATTGAGGCTATGCATTATGCGGCGGTATGCATTGTTTATGATAATACCGTATTTCCAGAATTTGTTGAGATGGGGTTTTACGTGCACCTGGTTAAGGATGGGGATGTGGATGCATTGTCTCAGACATTAATCAATGTCGCCATGGATATTGATAATGAAAAACAACGCTCCAAAGCTAATATTGGGCTAACAAAAGAGTATTTTCAGGTCGAAAGAGAAAGGTCTGACTGGTGTGAAGTTCTTGTTTAGATAATATGTAAATGAAATTACGGGTAAATGTATCCTTCTTTGATAATGTTTTTACCAGTGATGTTTTCCAGGATGGCAAGCAGGTAGGTTGATCTCGGGCCTGCTTGCCGGTCTCATAGTAGGTATGAGCCAGGCGCTATGTTAGTCTTTTCGTCATATGTAAGCAACGCATCCATCTGCTCAAGGAATTCTTCTCGAGGCGTTTTACGTTTTTTAAGATTGTATTCTACTTCCGAGAAAGATAATTGTTGCGTCATTAGCCTGTCTTTGTTGCTTGGTGATTTTTCTTTGATTATGCCAGAATATGGGACTTAATCAGAGTTACCCTAACTCTATACTCGACCTGAATTACATTCTTTGGTTTGACTTGGGTTAGAAAGGGTGTTTATATTTTATATACTTTTGTAACTCATTTGATAAGTATCTGGAATGGAAGAATTAGCTTCAGTTGTAGTTTGTACCTACAATGGAGAGCGCTATTTAAAAGAACAGCTAGATAGCCTTTTGATACAAACTTACAGGCCTCTGGAGATCATTATTTCAGATGATGGTTCCAGTGACTCTACACGTCAAATTATTGAAAAATTTCGTAGTGCCCATGCCGGTTTGGTAAAGGTTTTAGAAAACAAGGCAACTCTAGATCTGAATCTTAATTTTATGAACGCCTTCAAGCATGCTTCTGGTGAATATATTTTTCCATGCGATCAAGATGATGTCTGGAAAGAAGATAAGGTTGAGAGGCTTATTTCGGAGATTGGGGACCGTGACATGATTTATACGGATTCTATTCTTGTAACTGAGTCCCTTGAGGATATGGGGCGAAAAAGGTCTAGCATAGTGAATATGGTTACTGAAAGTGAGCTCATATATTTTCTTTTCTGTAATTGTGTTGCCGGACATTCTTTGATGTTCAAACGTTCTTTATTGGATGTAATGTATCCTTATGACCCTCTTATTCCCAATGATTTATGGATCACCTGGGCTGCTCTTGGTCAAAATGGAATAAAGTATCTGGAGTGGGGAGGTGTTTACTATCGACAACATAATTCCAATGTATCCGACCCTCTCAAAAAAAGAGACAGCCAAAAGAGACGTGACTCTATTACGAAAAATCAAGGCAGAGTCAAATGGCTGAAAATTTTGAGAGACTCTAGTTTCATTTCTACACAAGACAAAGCGATGGTGGAGGGCTTGATAGAGCTATACGAAAAGAGGTTTGATAATATTTTTTTAGATAGGAAAATGTTTAACTTTCACTATGAAAACAGGAATAAAATTTATTATTCCCTTAAAAAGAGCCCAGCAAAAGTTCTTCGAAATATTATTAAAGAAAGTCTTGGGCTAAAACATAAAGTTTTAATGAAAAAGGTTTTTTAATGTCCCTTACATGTAAGATTTGTAAGAGAGCTGAGAACTTTAATGAGTATGTGGTTCGGGAAATGCTTTACGGCACTAGAGAGAAGTTTGATTATTTTCAGTGTTCCCGGTGTGGTTGCCTTCAAATCAAAGAGTTCCCTCGGGATCTGGCTCAGTACTATCCTGACAACTATTATTCAAAAAACATCAATTTTGAAGAGATGGTCAAAGAGAGAAAAGTAAAGCGTAATATCGAGTCATTGAATAAGTACTTGTCGAGTCCTGCAGCATCAAGGCTAAGTTTCAAAGACCTGAGCTTAAATATCATCCCCTACCTGAAAATGAAGAAAAATGACCGCATCCTGGACATTGGCTGTGGTACAGGAAGACTGATCTATGTCATGAAGGAAGCCGGTTTTCAAAACGTATTTGGAGCAGACCCATTTATCGATGATGAAATTGAATATGCTAATGGTTTAAAGATATACAAAAAGCCAATCGATCAGATGCCCGCCGATACAAAATGGGATTTCATAATGTTTCACCATTCATTTGAGCATGTGACGAATCCGCTTGAAGTTTTGGAGTACGCCAAAAAGCTTCTCGATGTCAATGGTAAGCTTGTTATTCGCATCCCGGTCGTTGGCTATGCCTGGGAAAAATATGGCGTTAACTGGTATCAACTGGATGCTCCCAGACATTTATTTTTGCACTCAAAGGATAGCATGATGTTTTTGGCGGATAAAGCAGGTTTAAAAGTTGACAAGATAAAATATGACTCCACATCATCACAGTTTATAAATAGTGAAAACTACCAAAAAGGTATTCCACTCATCCAGGAGGTGCCAAAGTCGAAAGGGTTTCAACGTATAAAAGACAAGTATAAGAAATGGAAATACAAAAGAATGAGTGTTTATTTAAATAATACGATGAATGGAGATCAAGCTGCATTTATTCTTGCCAAGCTTTAGAGTTTTGCAGGAGCAAAAAAGCTTGCCTTGCGGGAGACGGTCTCAGCAAGTAGTTGCCGATCCATATCTCTAGTTGTTAACGGGACAGCAGTGAGTGTTCTTGATTATTTATGGGTTAATATTTTGTACTGCTGGTTTGAGAATGACGTTACCATTTGTCTGTAAAGTATTATGTTATGAGATTTTGTTGAAGGCGGTACCATTAATAGGTCTAAGTCGCGTTCAGATCGCATGAGGTCTCAAGATTCTGTTAAATATAGATTTTAATAAGGGTGTTTTATGATGGTATATGGCAAGAGAAAAAGCTCGCCGACTATATTAAAGAAATTGCACTGGTGGTTGTTGCACAATGACAAGGTCATGCTGTTTATCATGTTTGCCACGGCCAACTTCTACGAAGCCGTAACCAGACATTAGCTTTTGAACGTTGATCTTTAGTTTTTGCCCTTGCCAGACTTCTACACTTTCAACTTCGACCTGTAAAAAAATAACGTTATCAGTGATATTTTTTATTCCTTCTAGTACTTCAAATCCTGCGCCTTCTACATCAATCCAGAGCGCTGTGCTTTTGCGTAGATCCCCTGTTTCATTTAGAAAGTCATCAAGTCTTACTGCTTCAACGCTTACTTCTTCTGTATCGCCTACGGCTTCACTACGCTTGAGGATTGAGCTAGTTCCTGCTTTCCATTGGTCTTCGTTATTGTTGCTGCATTTCTGAACATGAAATACCAGTTGATTAGAATTATTGCTGACAGCTTTATGAACGACTTCGATGTTATTTGATTCTGTAATGCCTCTGTTAACAATTTTCTGATAGTTGTACGGGTTTGCCTCAAATGCAATTATTTGAGCTGTGCTAGATATTTTACGTAAAAGTATGGAGTGTGATGCGTCCATGGTGCCTACATCACATATGATTTCTGGCCTAATAAATTTAACTAGTAGCTGAAATAATATTTCAGTGTTAAGTGCTTTTGACTTTATCATTGAGGTCTTAGTATTTGTGTTTTAAAAAGTAAAATGCTTTATTCACAATTATTATGTAATCCAGCTTCAATCTGCTAGTGCAATTGTAGTAGGGCAGGTATTAAATAATATCTTATTTGGTATCTAAAATCTTAAGCGTTTTTCCTGGCCTGTTAATTAATTTATCCACAGTTTTTATTGTATCGTCATTTGCGATAGTAGTTAAGCCGGTTTCCCTGGTGATTTCGGGCGTATAATACCATCCGTATTTTCATTTTATCCTCTCTCACATGATGTATGAGGATGAGAAAAGTAAAAATCTGTCTGTAAATCCTGAGGCGTTCTTACTAAAGGAATCTATTGTATACCTTGTCAGGCATCTGGTTTTTAGCAAATAAGTTAGTTATTTTAATTATATTCTTTTATTGTTTAATGTTCTAAAATCTGACTTATTATCTGATCTAGGTGACACGTGATTATGTATCTGTTATATACCGTCTAAATTTAGATAGCTTTACTGGTTAAGGGGCCTATTATCAATATACTGTTTTTAAATAGTCATTCTGCTGATTATGTGCAGGACCTGACATACAGTGGTTTGGTTAAACAGCTGGGTGTTAATAAGATAATTGATTATCACTGGAATAAAAAATTCCACATACCTTATAAAAAGTATCCTAAAAATCTTGGTTATACATCTGGCACGATACTGTCTTCACTACTGCGTAGACCGCTTCAAAATTATGATGCAGTTGTTATCGCTGCATCCAAGGTGGATTGCTTCGAAACCTATCTGGAGATTGTTGACCGGATCCCATCGAGGGTGCCAGTGATATTTGTTGATGGAGGCGACCGTTCAAAAATTGGTGAGGATCTAACCGTTTACGGACGTCCTGAATTGCTGACTGAAGCTATAGAAAAACGCCCGTTCGACCTTGTTTTCAAGCGTGAATATAATCTGGAAAAATCATATGGCGTTAATGTATTTCCATTTCCGATTTCATTTAATATGGATCGTTTACCGCAAATATCGACAGGCTACAAATACGATGTATCATTCTGGGCCGTAGAGACTGCTGACATACGTACGCGTGCCTTAACATTGCTGGAAGACCGTTATGATTGTCGACAGAATGGTACAGTACGAAATCAGAAGTTCAGTAAATATAAGCGTAAAGGTGAGTTTTATTTACAGGAGTTATCACAATGCCGCATCGTCCTGAATTTCAGAGGCGGCGGCTGGGATACGATGCGCTACTGGGAGGTGCCCGCAGTGGGTACCTTTATGATGACGCAAAAACCCGGTATCAAGATACCTGATGATTTTGTTGATGGCAGAGATGTCGTGTACTGCAGTGATGATTTGTCTGATCTCACCGTTCTATGTGATTACTATCTGAAAAACGAAAGTCAACGCGAGGCAATCGCGCTATCGGGCAAGCAGCATTTGCTGCAATATCATACTGATGTAGCTAGAGCGAGATTTTTGCTGGAAAAAATATCAGGTCTGGTGTGATTTTAACCCGGTATGCGCATGGTAATTACCGGCTTCTTTTCTGGATTCCATCAGAGCAGCTTCTACAGCTGTAGTAGGCGTGCGATGGCCATCTCCATGGTGCAGGTGGTAAACATTTGCAGTCATTTTACATGATTTCATCTTGAGCCCAAGTTTGGCAAAACGCCACTGAAGGTCGGTATCATCCGCTACAGCAGTTCCACCGTAACACTCATCATAGCCATCAATTTCTATCATATCTTTACGAAAACAGGAATAATTGCAGCCGAGCAGGCTGAGGTTGCTCTTTTTTCGTTTTGCAATAATCTTTTGGTAGAACCAGCCTTGTGGATTGAAATTGAGGCCTTGGTCTACATGTGTTGCGCCATCAAGTTGTAACAGTGGTGCGAAAAACAAATAGTAGCGTTCAATGGTTCGAATGTTGAGTTTTCTGCTACGTAGCAGATTGCTCATTCGTGGGCCAAGGTTAACTCGACGCCCGCTGAGGACTTTGCCTGTTTCTGCCAGACTTGCATGGGCCTGTAAGAAGTTATTGCATGGGATGCAGTCGGCATCGATGAATACGAGATAGTCACCGGTACTTGCCAGTATTGCATTATTTAGTGAACGCGCTTTCTGATTACCCTGGTCTGCCTGTGAGGTATGAATGATATCTATATCTTTTATGGTACCAAGGAATTCACGAATTGCCAGGTCATCATTGTCTTCGGCCACTATAAGTTCGAAGTGATTATAGTTTTGCTTCTTTAGTGAGTCGATAATCAGCTCAAGTGCGGTGAGATCTTTATAAAATGCTGCAATAAGGCTGATGCGTATATTTTTCATAATTTTTGAGTGTTAGAGTTTATTGCGGTAAATTGCTAAGCTGTAGTTGTATGATACTCGCTGATTTTCAATATTCAATGTCTGCCAGCATAATAATGTGGCAGAATGGTGCGATGTATATAAAGCTGTCCCGTTAACTATTAGAAATATGGTATGGGATCCGTCGCCTGAGACCGTATGCTGCATGGACGCGGCATTCGAGCGTACATGGACGTATTTACAGCGTGTCTCAGGCAACGGGTTCCAATTCATTATCTGGGTAGTATAAATATAGCCTCATCCAGACAGTGAAAAGGATGTAGGCAGGTCAGCAAAGTTAACGGGACAGCGGTGAAATGAAATATAATGCATAAATAGTAAAGCTGGTATTTAAATTAACCAGACTGATTGCCTGTATATTATTATCCAATAAACCATAAATAAGAGAATAGCATGGCGTCATATGAGTCGCAGAGAATAGGCAAACTCCTTTCAAAACATATAGAGGGCGACTCAAGAATCTTAGATATCGGTTGTGGTTATGGAGATAAAATTGAGGAGCTTCTGTCCTTAGGCTTTTCCAATGTTTCTGGTGTTGAAATCAATAAAACACTAGTAGATAAGGCGCGTGATAAGGGATTAGATGTAATAGCGGTTGACTCATTCGATATAGAACAGAACAGGGAACTGTATGACGTGCTTGTGATGTCACATATTATCGAGCATTTCCAGTATCAGGATTTAATAAAGTTTATGGAGTCTTATCTTGGATGCCTGAAGCAGGATGGTTTATTGTTGGTAGCGACACCGGTAATGAATCCTTCTTTCTACGATGACTTTGATCATGTCAAACCTTATACTCATATTGGTATACTGAGTATATTCGGTGGTAAGGCAACGCAGGTGCAGTATCATTCACAACATACGCTGGAGCTGACAGATCTTTATTATCTTCGTCTGGCTTACCAGCTTAAGTTTTATCGAACACTTGAAATGCATACGGTGTTATACCGGATTCCGAGAACGATAAATCGCCTGTTTCATCTGATCTATCGCTTATCGTTTAGATTGATAGGTCAGCCAAAAGCGTGGATAGGTTTGTTTAGAAAAGTCTAAGCCATCTTATCTGTAATCAATAATTTTTTTCAAAAAGATGGTGACTATTTTATTCAGGTAGAATGACGCTAATTGAATGGTTTATGTTAAAACGCCAATAGCAGTTTAAAGCAGAAGATATTATCTTGTCAGGCCTTGTCTGTGGTTGTATATAGTTGTTTCAGAAAATCTGTAATTTGTTGTGCACAGCTTACAGGATCAATCGTGTCCATATCATCACCAGCAGTGTGTTTTTCGGGTGAAAAAGCGAGTCTTCGACTGGTTTGATTAAGTGTTTGCCAGCGTAAAGCTGTGGCTGATTTTCGTGCAGGATAGAAGGCTGCCGTCGGTATATCAAGTGCCCCTGCGATGTGTAAAGTGCCCGTTGAGCCACTAATAAAAAGATTGCTGATGGCAATAAACCGGCTAAATTCAACAATTCCTTCGCTTGAGATATACACGCTGTGGTCTATACCAAGAATAAGTGAAGATAAGGTTTGAGCTGTGTTATCTTCTCCTGGACCGGCAGTGATAACAAAATGTGCGTCTATATGTTTTGCGATATGTTTTATCAGTTCTGCATATTGTCTGACTGAAAAATTTATGGCTGATCCGCCTGTCCCTGGATGAACAATAATAAGCATGGATTCAGCGCTTATGTTGTGTTCTGTAAAGTACTGAGTGCGCATGTTCTGCGTTATTGTTGCATCAAACTGCAGGTAAGGCGGTTGTTGAAGAGGAACGGGGCTGTCACCCTGTAGTGTTATAAAAAATCTGATAAGGTCAGTATTGTATTCATGTTCAGGTCTGGATGACTGTGAACGCCGTTGTGGCAGTCGCCTGTTGCTGAATATTTGAGCTATTTTTGTTGCAGGTGCAAGGCGCAAAGGTATATGTGACAGAAAGGTAGCTATCGCTGTTCGAGATTCAGTAAACAATGAAATTGATGCGTCAAAGTTTTTATTTTTTATTTTATTTTTTAAAAATATTGCATCAGAAAGTACTGATTTGTGCTGGTTATCGGTAATGCAGTCATCTATCCACGGACATATTTCAGCCATTGGTTTTGTATAAGATGGGACTAATGCTGTTATTTTTGATTCCGGATACTGTTTTTTAATTAATGATAATGCGGGCCAGGCGAGCATAAAGTCACCTAGTTTATCGTTTCGAATAACAAGTATGTTTTTGTTGTTTGCCATTAATTTTTCTGACAAGTCTAAATTAGACTTTTTCCTGGTTCGAAAGGATCGTTTTGCAAGCATTGAAAACTGTATCTACATCAATTGCAGCAACACCTTTATCAGGTGTCGCTGTGTCTTCTGTACGAAGAATAGTGAAGTTTTTTGCTGGCATATAAGGGCCGCAATCACCGGGGTCTTTCATTGAAAAAAAGGCAATAATGCTCGTTCCTAATGCTGATGCAACATGCATTGGCCCAGAGTCAGGCGTTATTAATAAATCTGCTCGTTTGAGAATCGCTTTATAACGTTCAAAGGTAGACTGGGATTTAAGTAATTTTATTATGCCGCCGCTACTTGCAACAATTTTCTCTCCGTATGATATTTCAGCCGGTAGTAATACCATGAGTGTTTTAGGAGTGCGTCCGTCTTCTAATGTCAGCTGGGAGAGTTTTTTGGCCAATTCACCATAGTTTTTTACCGGCCAAAGTTTTCGTAATCTGGCCTGCTTTTTCCTGAAGCTAGATTTCGAAAATCCGCTGAATGTCGGGTGAAACATGATTAATATGTCATCTTTATTAATACCTATATTTGCCAGTTCGTTTTCAGCTTGTTTACTGGCTTTAGTATCAACAGGCAGGGTATTGTAAAGTGGTATAACGGGTTTATTACATGCATTTGCAACAAAGTCCAGGTATGATTTTGCGCAATGCTTAATCTCAGAAGTGGCCATGGGCTGGTTCCAGTAAAAGTCACCTGTGGCTCCCGAAAATAGACCAGCAATGCGTGGACTGGTGTCAAAGCAGAAAATTTTATCAAAATGTTCTTTTTGCAGTAGTTTTATTATCCGGGACTTATCTATATATGGTTTGAATATACCGCTGCGCTGCCATGACCAAATGTCAGTAATGTTTGGATGAAAGTTGTTTAGCAGGTGCTTTCCAACCGGACTTGTCAGCAGTGTGATCTTGGCTTCTGGATAGTATTGTATGATCTCTGAGAGTGCAGGGGTCAGCATGACAGTGTCACCCACGCGGCCTACTCTGACGACAAGAATTTTCATTTCTGTATAATTACGCTAATTCAAATTAGCGAAAAGTATATCATGAACGTAAATGTAGAAATTTCTATCGGTGATTATTTTGACAAGATCACGATTCTCGAGATAAAGAATGAGCGTATTAGCAATACTGAAAAACTTGTGAATATTAATAATGAGCTTGATGGTCTCAATGGCCTGCTTCAAAAATTGCCATTTTCTAGGAATGATGTCGCAGATGAAGTGGCTGAGCTCAAGAGGATCAATGAAGAGCTTTGGGTGATAGAAGATTATATTCGTGAAAAAGAATCACGAAAAGAATTTGATGAAAGGTTTATAGAGCTGGCAAGGACGGTATACATTACCAATGATAAACGCAGTGAAGTGAAACGCGATATAAATGTAAAGCTGGGCTCTGATTTCGTGGAGGAGAAATCGTACGAAGAGTATTAATAACCGGTTTTTAATGTTTTAGTCAGGATATTGGTGCAGCATCGATATACTTCATCGGTAGATGCCGGGCCATCCTCGTCCGGCAGCGCCACATCGTGTATTTCAAACCTTGGCCAGTACCGGTACGGGTCCTGAAAGAATATCCCTACGGTTGGAGTTTCCGAAACGATGGCAAGGTGACGGATGCCGGTATCATTGGAAACAACCATGTCAGCACCTTTAAGAACTGTTACTGTTTCGTCAATCGTGTCCGCATTAATTACTGCAATATTCTTGCTGTCCTTCAGCGGCGCCAGGATCTTGTCAGCATTTTCCCATTCCTGGATACCCTCTAGAACAAGGTGGTCGTGATCCGGATAGTCAGTTGATAAAAGAGTTAATAATTCAGTAAACCGTTCAGCTGGCCAGGCTTTGTCCGGTGTCGAAGCGCCAATAAAATAGATGATATATGGCCTCGCTCTTCTGAGTGTCTCACCTGGCATATTATACCGGTGAGGGTAGTCAGTCTTTATCCCCAGGACATTAAGCATATTCATCATGTCACTGCCTTCAAAACTCAGGTTGCTTCTGGGTGTGGCAATATCAAAGAGGAACATGGCCTGAAGTTTTCTATAGGGGAAACCTATCTTTAAAGTAGCGCGGTTCAGCAAGCATGTCATGGTTGAACGGCTTGATGATGCCTGGTCAAAAATAATATCTTGCTCGCCCAGTTCTTTAATCCGTTTGTATTGTTCGATAATTGAAACGTTTCTGTTATCAGAGCCATGTACGACATGAACACGGTCAACAAGGTCCTCGGGTGTCCCCCGGGTGTAGTTGCTCACAACACTGATCGTTATTACAGCATTCGGGAAGGCCTTGCGTGCTTCTATGATGAAGCTGCGTGTTAGTACCATATCTCCTAAAGCAGCATGACGCAGTATGGCAATCTTTTTTATATCAGAAAAAGATATATCTTTAATCTTTTGTTCTGTATTTTTGCGGCTCCAGACGCCTTTGCTGCCCCAGAGTTTCATGATGTTGTGTTATTGCGATAATCTTTCGCTGATATAAGGTGTTGTTCAAGTTTTCGAAAATGCGTCTCATTATCGAAGCGTTGGTCTGCACTAAGTTTCCCCTGTTTTGCAATGTCATCTTTAAAATTGGCATCCAGGTATAACCGCTCGAGTTGCTGGTACAGGCTGTTTGAGTTTTGTGTTTCGAACAGCAGCCCTGTTTTGTCGTGATCGATTATCTCCGGGACGCCACCGCTATTGCTGCCGATGACGGCGACACCGGCACGCATGGCTTCGGGCAGTACCAGTCCGAACGTTTCCTGGCCAGATGCCAGTATGACACAGTCGCATAGCTGCATTAATTGCTGCGGTTCACTGGTAAAATCCTGAAAAACGATGTTATCAAGAACGCCAAGATCGTTCGCCCGGCTTTTGAGAGTGTCTCGGTAACCCGGGTTCATCTCGTGACCGACGATGAAGGCCTTTATCTCGTGACCATTCTGTTTTGCGCTGTGTATTGCGTCTATCAGTATGTGCTGACCCTTACTTTCTTCTAGCCGGCCTATTAATCCGGCGACGAAATCATTTCTGGATAAGCCTAGCTTCTCTCTCTGCTGTCGAATATCTGCATCGTCAAGGATCTGTTCGGGTCTCTTAACGCCGTAATAAAGAGTCGTAATCTTATCTGCGAATGAAGGAATAAACTTTTTGCAAAGTCCTTCGAGTTCATTCGTGATCGTCAGCATCAGGTCCAGCTGGCGATAGAGAAAGTTATGGTAGAAATCATTTTTTGCACGGGTGATCATCATCTGCCTGGTGTAGACGATAGCTGGTTTTCTTTTAGAGAAGGCCTTGGCAAATGCAGCTAGCGGCAGATCTTTTCCCCAGTGCATGTGGATGACGTCGATATTATTATCGTCGATGATGGCAGCCAGTTTTCTGGCGTTTAGCAATGGCAGGGGGCTGAAGAAATGTTTTATATATTGAATGTTAAAACTGGCGTGGTCTTTATAGTAATGATTCAGTTTACTGCCATGTGTTAAAACAGGAATTACTGTATTTTGTGTTGACTGGCTGTTAGCCAGGGCGACACTCGAACGAAAAACATAAAGCTCAAGTCCGCCAAGTCCGGCTGAGAGGCACAGTTCGAGTACGTTCATCTCTGTTTTGCCTGTTTGTATTTTATGTACGCTTTGCTGTATTTAATGAATACATGCATATAAGACAGTACGGAAACGATCAGTCCTGCAAAACCATCAAGAAATCCGCGTTTGAATATGTATAGTTTTAAAAAAGTCCAGCTCGAATGGGTAAGTGGGCTAAATACGGTGACCGGTTTATTTTTTCTGACCAGTTCATCTGCGCCGATTTCTGTGAAACTGTCTATGGTCTTGAGGTGGTCCGATATGCTGTCGAACGAATAGTGATATAGATCGCCGGGTAACTGAACGATGTTGGTGGCCGAGGTAACGATGTGGTCATGCGGGTTAGTGCCACCCCAGTGTGCGTTATTCTTATTGAATAACCTGATCTTGAGGTCGGGATACCAGCAGTGGTTCAGCCAGCGGTAAATATAAAAAGTTTTTCTTGGCATCTTGTAGGCGTCAGCCTTTTCGATAGTGCTCTTGATGTCAGTTATTGCACTCTGCAATTCGGGCGACAGTCTCTCGTCGCAGTCCAGGCTGAGTATCCAGTCGTTCTGCGCCTGTTGTACGGCGAAGTTCTTCTGTTCGATGAAGCCGAGAAAGTCCTGCAGGATTATCCTGTCGGTATATTTTCGTGCGATCTCTACGGTGTTATCGGTACTGTTGGAATCAACGACGATGATCTCATCAGCGATGCCTACGAGACTCTTTAAGCAGTCTTCGATTTTTTTCTCTTCATTGAAAGAGATGATGCAGGCGCTGATCTTTGCCATTAGATAGTAGCCATTTGGTTTGAGTCGGGGCTCGCTATCAATTGATGCCCTTGAAATATTCGATGGTTTTGACCAGGCCTTCCTGTAACGGTATGTCCGGTGTCCAGCCGAGTTCTTTCTGTGCCAGGGTGATATCCGGGCATCTCACAGTCGGGTCATCCTGCGGTAGCGGATGGTAGGTAACCTCTACATCGGCAGCAGTCATCTCGATGACTTTCTCTGCCAGTTCTTTCACGGTGAATTCGCCCGGGTTACCGGTATTCACCGGGCCATAGAAGTCATCGCGTGATGCCATCAGGCGTACGAAGGCCTCAATGAGGTTATCTACATAACAGAAGGAACGCGTCTGCGAGCCATCACCATATATGGTCGGAGATTTTCCGTTGATCGCCTGTACGATAAAATTTGATACTACCCTGCCATCTTCGGCATCCATGTATGGGCCATAGGTATTGAATATGCGGGCGACTTTTATCTTTACACCAAAGCGACGCATGTAATCAAAACACAATGACTCAGCACAGCGTTTTCCTTCGTCATAGCAGGAGCGGATGCCATGCGTGTTGACGTTGCCCTGGTAGCTTTCGACCTGTGGGTGTACATCCGGATTACCATAAACCTCTGAAGTCGACGCCTGCATTATCCGGGCATCATTTTTTCTTGCCAGCTCCAGCATATTGATGATGCCATACACGTTTGTCTTAGTGGTGTGTATCGGGTTTTCCTGATATTTGGGCGGTGAACCTGCGCAGGCCAGGTTGTATATCTCATCGACCTGGAGATCTATCGGCTCTATGATGTCATGCTCGATGAACTCATAATCAGGGTGATCTTCAAATATCGCTACATTCTGTTTCAGGCCAGATAGATAGTTATCCAGGCTGATGACGTGATGCCCATCGTCGAGCAGGCGTCTGGTTAAATTGGTACCGAGGAAGCCAGCGCCACCGGTAACTAAAATGCGTTTTTTAGTCATCTTTATCCGTATTTGTCAGTTGTCGCTATTGGTGCGTCCGATGCCGGAATAGGTTATGCCGAAGCTGGCCATCAATTCTGGATCATATTGGTTACGGCCGTCGAAGATAACCGGTTCGGATAACTTCTCTTTAATATAATTAAAGTCAGGGTTTCTGAACTGCTTCCATTCTGTAACCAGGATCAGGGCATCGGTAGATTCCATCGCCTGGTACTGGTCGTCAAGTATCTGTACGCGGCCATCGTTGAGCCATTCATTCGGGATATCGATCGTTGCGGTTTCTTTTGCCACCGGGTCATACGCTTGAACCTTAGCGCCAGCATTAACAAGGTCGTTTATGATCTGCAGCGATGGTGCTTCACGCATGTCATCGGTGCCCGGTTTGAACGCCAGTCCCCACATGCAGAATGTCTTGCCGCTTACATCGCCATTGTAGAAATCGTTGATCTTCACGAACATGCGTTCTTTCTGACGTTGATTACGTACTTCGACGGCATCCAGTACATTGTATGGCACATCATTTTCTGCCGCCATCCTCACCAGTGCTTTGACGTCTTTAGGGAAGCAGGAACCGCCATAACCGCAGCCAGGGTAGATGAATTCATAACCGATACGTGAGTCAGATCCCATGCCATGGCGGACGTCTTCTATATCGACATCGAGTTTTTCACATAATTCGGCAATCTCGTTCATGAAGGAGATCTTGGTTGCCAGCATGGCGTTCGATGCGTACTTGGTCATCTCGGCGCCACGCACGCCCATGATCAGGATGCGTTCATGGCTCGGTGTAAATGGTGCGTAGAGGCCATGCATGATCTTGCGACCGCGTTCACTGTCAGCACCGATCACGACACGGTCGGGATTCATGAAGTCATCGATGGCGGTGCCTTCTTTCAGAAATTCCGGGTTGCTGACTACGTCAAATTCGATATCGAGATTTCGTGTTTTAATCTCTTCATCGATGATCGCTCTGACTTTATCAGCGGTACCCACAGGGACGGTCGATTTGTCTACCACGACGTTATAGTTCGCTGTCATGGTCTGGCCCAACTGGCGAGCGACCTCCTGTACAAAACGCAGGTCTGCAGCATCATCGGCGCCCGGTGGCGTGCCAACAGCGATGAAGTGTATGGATGACTTCTCAGATGCTTCCTTGATATCCGTGGTGAAGTGCAGGCGGTTCTCATTGGCGTTCTTTACCACCATCTCTTCCAGGCCAGGCTCATAGATCGGCATGATGCCATTTTTCAGATTGGTGATCTTGGTCTCATCGATATCAACGCAGATGACATTGTGTCCCATCTCTGCAAAACAGGTGCCTGTTACAAGCCCTACATAACCGGTGCCAATGACTGAGATGTTCATGTATATATTTCCTGTGTGATCACTTTCGTTTATTGTTCTGGTTTATTATTTTCTCGCATATAACGGACCGTGTCCCAGATCGCAGTCAATTTTCGAGTCATTAATTCTGCAATTTCAGCATCCTTCGCTGATACGTCGGTCCGTGCATCGTCCCCCGTCAGATGATGCAGCCGTTTGCTGCTGCCATCCGGCCTCATCAGCAGATAATAGTCATCCGATATTAACCCGATAGTCCGTCCGCTGCCATGTTCGATGGTGAATGCATAACGATCGTCATCAAATGCAGCATCGGTCAGATCCCTGCCGATCGTGGTATTCAGGTAACTGGTCCTGGTTATCGCAGCAATGGTTGGGAGTACGTCGACTTCGCTGGCTATTGTATCAAAGACTCTGCTGTTGCCGATAACGCTTTTTCCATATAAAACCAGGGGGACTCGTAGCCCCTGCATGTTGAGCTGTGCTTCATAGGCAGGTATATGCGCGCCGGTAGGGGCGTGGATTCCATGGTCACCGAAGAAGACAAAAAGCGTGTTTTCAAAATAAGGTTCTTTTTCTGCGATCTTCATGAAATGCCCGATGCTGTGGTCCATGAAACGAAATGAGTTAAGTTCTTCCAGTGACTGAAAGCCGTATTTCCTGACGTCGTACTGCAGGTCGTCTTCCGACCAGGTGACAAAACCTTCGTTATCATCCGGTATGGTGTAGGGGCGGTGGTTGCCAGAGGTCTGAATTATCGCGAAAAAAGGCTGGGCCACTTCTTTGAGGACCGCATTCGCTTCACGGAAAAGGCTGAGGTCCGAGATGCCCCAGACGTCGATGTCCGGCGAGTCATAACTGCCTTCTTCGAACAGCCTGAGACTGGGAAGATTTGATGATAACAGGCCGCGAACATTAGCCCAGCTTGCGCTGCCGCCCAGGAAGTAGAGTTTCCTGTGATCCTTGAATGCGTTGATGATGGTGTGCTGGTCGACGATAAGCGGATTACGGCTGGAGGTTTTGTTCTTTTCGATATCAGGCAGGCCGGTAACAAAGGTCCAGATTGAACGTGCAGTGCCGGTGCTCGGGGTAAAGAAGTTTTTAAAGAAATAACCTTCGTTGGCCAGTCTTTCAATATTAGGTGTCGGCTGCAGCGGGTTGCCGGACAGGCTGGTCTTGTACGAGGCGAAAGATTCGAGGATGACGACGATGACATTGGTTTTGCTGTTTGTCATGCCAGCGCTATGAGCATACTCATGATAACGATCGTAATTCAGCGGGCCATCGGCTGATCGTTGGGGCTGCTGGATACCCAGGTAGTCAGTCATCACTGGGTAAGCTCGTTTTGCCGCTTCCAGGTCGTAGGTTTCGGCGACGTTTTTCAGGGTGTTTGAAAAATAGATAACGGGGTTCGAGGCCAGTTGTGCGCTATATGCATGGGTGCTGAAAAAAGCGTCACTCCAGCGTAACGGGTACCAGGAGATCTTTGCCATCAGACCGAAAAATACGACAAAGATCGTAACAAAGACCAGCGCAGTTTTTTGATACCAGCGTTTATCAGACCAGTAAGCCGAATCAGCGTCAGTACTGTTGATCAGGCCGGTAAGTTTCAGGAACAGGTAGATGGTGATCGCATTGACCAGGATAAAGATCAGCCCGCCGCTGATCACCGGGTAGGTCTCCCATACCATGTTGGCCGATATGAAAGGATTCTCGAGAAAACGTAATGCAGTGGCATTCAAGCGTTGTTGCAGGTATGCATAATGCCCGGCATCAGTGATATAGACCAGGTACATCACGATAAACGCCAGGCTGATATAAACCGCCCACAGGCGTTTACCGAACCTGCTGTACACCGGGTGCAAGGGTTTTATCCAGCCCAGTATCAGTACCGGCAACAGGGTACCGAGAGACGCCTGCAGGTCAAATTTCATCCCCAGGTAGAACGACCAGATAAGGTCGCCCGTCAATACCGGGTCTTCCGGATTATTAAACTTCAGCCAGAAGATTAATCGCAGACCTGTCTGTATGACAAGAAACAGACATAAAACTGTCAGAACATAGAGATGCAGACGCGGAAGCTTGTTGATAAATGACATCATGGTCGGATGATAATGTGAGCAGATGCAGGGAATTTATTATTGTTGATCGGTCTGGATATCACGATGTGTTCATATTTGATATTTAGTTGTTGTACATCAAATTAACTCGTAAAATTAATGTACTAATTTATTACTAAACGCCGTGTATTGTATCATAATCAACAAGATATATATCCTTCTGGTGTGTCATACTGTTGTTAATGTCATTGATAAAAAAGCTTGTTAAATTTCTCGTTTTCATCGCGCTTGTTTACGCGGTCGGTCGTTTCGTAGTCGTATTCCAGGGGAGCCTGTTAACAGGTTATCGCGCACCTTATATACAGATGGTGACTTCAGAGAGCGCGGTTATCCGCTGGATGACAGAAGACAGTCAACTCGGTGTTGTCCGCTACGGTCAGAACCGGGAGCATATGCCGAGCATCATGATCGAAGGCTCGTCTACCAAAAATCATATGGTAAGACTTACGAATCTAAAGCCGGGGACACGTTACTATTATCAGACTGGCAGAGTCAGTGGATACGATAATACTAATATCGAGAAGCAGTGGTTCTACACTCACCCTGAAACAGTGACGTCTACCCGGATATGGGTCATCGGTGATTCGGGTAACCCGGGTGAAACAGTAAACCAGGTGCGTGATTCCGCACTGAGCTGGATGCAGGGTAATCCAATCGACCCTGGGCAGGAATCCTCAGATGAGACATCTAATACTGATCCACTGGTCGATATCTGGATTTCACTGGGTGACCTCGCGTATACCTCGGGCACCAATGCACAGTTCCAGGCCGCCCTGTTTGATACATTCGGTGATCAGCTGGCCAACACCGCGTTATGGCCGGTTTATGGTAACCATGATGATCGCCGATGGACCTATTTCAGGGTGTTCGACCTGCCAAAAAGTGCAGAAGCTGGCGGCGTTGCCTCAAGAACAGAAAATTATTACGCGATCGACTATTCGAATGTCCATTTTGTGATGCTTGACTCGCAGGCCAGCGATCGTTCGAAAACAGGAGAAATGGCCAGCTGGTTAGAGCGTGACCTGGCAGAGAATGACAAACCGTGGACCGTCGTCGCCTTTCATCATCCGCCTTATACCAAGGGCAGCCATGATTCTGACGAGGAATATGATAGCCGTGGCAGGATGCAGGATATGAGAGAAAATATCCTGCCTATCCTGGAACAGGCCGGCGTCGACCTGGTGCTTTCCGGTCATAGCCATATGTACGAGCGTTCCTACCTGATGGATTGTGCCTATGGCTCATCCGACGAGTTCTCTGCAGAAAATATCGTGTCAGAGGGTATAGAGGGTAAACATAAGCAATATAAAAAGCCGCTGCAGCCAAAAGCACATCAGGGCACGATCTATACTATCGCCGGCTCGTCATCAAATGTCGATAGCGGCCCGATCGATCACCCGTCACACCATACCGGTTTTCTTGAAGCGGGTTCCATGGTCATCGATGTGGTGGACAACAAGCTGACGGCGCGTTTTATCAATAATGAAGGGCAGGTCAGGGACGAGTTCAGTATCACCAAAGATGCTGAATATACCAGTGAGTATAAAGGCTGTAAGGAGTAGCCGCTACTGGTGTATCTTCGGCTGTTGAGTGAAGTTTCAGTAACAGCTACGGTCAGTTTTTAAACAGGTCCCGCGCTCTCTCCAGATCTTCCGGCGTGTCTACTGCCAGCCCCTGGTAATCTTCCAGTGTCGTTACATTGATGGCGATATCATTTTCCAGTGCACGTAGCTGTTCCAGCTTTTCGGTCTGCTCTAGCGGCGTCTGTTCCAGTTGCATCAACCGGGTCAATGTCTCACGGGTGTAGATATATACACCGATATGGATCTGCCCGCGGTCGGCGATCTCACCCTGCTGTGTGACCGGTATCATGTTCCTGGAAAAATACAGGGCATTGCCACTAATAGATGTTACGACTTTGACATTTGACGGTGCTGCTAAAACAGACTTGTCTTCACACCAGTGTGACAGTGTACCCATCTGCGGTTTTGTCTGATCAACGAAGCTGTGTACCAGGTGGTTGATGTGCAGCGGGTCTAGCGTTACTTCGTCACCCTGTATATTGACGAAAATATCAGCATTAGATTCCTGCATGTATTCGGCGATGCGGTCGGTGCCTGATGCACAGTTTTCAGACGTCATAGCGACGCTGTATCCTGCTTTATTTACCACGTCATATATTCGCTGGTCATCTGTCAATACGATGACATCGCTCAGCGTTGCCGCCTGCAATGCCCGCTCGAGTACATGCAGGATCATCGGTTTGCCGTTGATATCTGATAGCGGTTTTCCTGGCAGCCGTGTCGATGCGTATCTGGCTGGAATGCAGCCGATTATTCTGTATTTATGTGTCATGCTGTTTTCATGTTCAGGTTGTCATTCGAGTTGCTGTTCAAGTGGCTGTTCAAGTTGATGGCCTGTGAATATTTTCGATCTGTATTATTACATCGTCAATAGTGATCAGTTTCATGCATTCCGCGGTTTTTATGCGTTCTCCCCAGGAAGCCTGTTCAACGGTCTTATTATTGTACTCTAACAGGGCTTGCGGGTATTTGCTGACGACATAGCCCATGTGGTTATAAGGCCCGGCACGATCAGGGTTGGTCGCCGCATACAGGCCGATCGTATCGGTGCCCAGTGCGCTGGCGATATGGACCGGCCCGGTATCGGGGGCGATCACTATGTCGGCCAGTTGTAGTACTGCGACCAGTTCATCGATACTGGTCCTGCCGATAAAGTTAAGCGGTTTAGCCGATTGGCATAACGAAAGAATATTATCAGCCATCTCTGTTTCAAGCGGGCTGTTGCCGCCAGTCAGAACAACCTGCATACCATAGCTGTCACTGACCAGGTCAGCGATAGCGGCATAACCTTCGGCACTCCAGTTGCGCCAGTTCTTTGATTTGGCGACGGCACAGGGATTGATGACAAATAATTTTTTATCCGTCGGTAGTCGTTTTTTTATACTCTCGATAGCAGCCTGAGACACCGGCAGCCGCCATTCGAAAACGGGTTCGAGGCCAAAATAACCAGGGAACTCGAGGAAGCTGTCGAGTACATGCTGGCGTAGAGATGCAGGCCTGATCTGTCGGTTGCAGAATAATGACTGCATGTCCTTGGCGCGGGCCCGGTCAAAACCCAGCTTGATCTTTGCAGGTATGAACAGGCTGGCGACCGAGGCGCGGATGGATAACTGCATGTGCAGCAGCACATCAAACTTCTGGCCATCGAGGTGATGCTTAACCTGTCTTTTCAGTTCCCGGTAAGACGCGCGACCAGCTGATTTGTCGAAGATAATAAAATGGATGTCCTCGAGGTCTTTGACCAGCTGGTATTCTGTTTTACCGATGATCCAGGAGATCTTTGTCTGTGGCCAGTGCTTCTGCAATGTTCGCAAAGTAGGTAAAACATGCGTAATATCACCCAGGGCAGACAGTCGTAACAGACATAATGTTTGTGGCGGATTGTCGCGTGAATATGTCTGAGCAGAGGCCATTAAATCATCGTTGGATTAAACTTTTAAATGTCATTGGATAAAAATTTAAAAATCAGTAAAACAGGTAATTCATATATTCTATATGATGCCAGCATTATAGCTGAACCGACATTGCAGTTATTTAATCGCGATTATCACACTAATCAGTGTTATCAGCAAAATAAATCGGAATCTCACACACCGGTCGGGCAGCAGGGTGGAATAGGAAGAGCCCGGGTCGTCTATTTCTCGCAAGGTGAAAAATCATTCGTACTGAAACACTATTATCGAGGCGGTGCAGTGGCATCAATTTTAAAAGACCGTTACCTTGGTTTCAGCATTATAAAGTCACGTTCATTTAGAGAGTTTCATTTATTAAAAAAAATGAACGAGTTTGGTCTGCCCGTACCGCAAGCGGTGGCTGCGCACGTTGAAAAAGCATTAGTGTCGTATAGGGCAGATTTAATAACTGAGGAAATTAAAAATACAAAAACGCTTGCTGATGTTTTAAGTGAAAGCAGCATTGATGTTGAACAATGGAAAAAAATCGGCGCATGCATCAAATTATTTCATCAAAATAATGTGTATCATGCTGACTTAAATGCCAGAAATATTCTGCTTACTGAAAGCATGAAAATTTACCTGATAGATTTTGATAATAGTAATATCCGGATAGGTCCAGATTCCTGGAAGATGGATAATATTTCGCGTTTGAAGCGATCATTGTTAAAGTTTAAAAAAAACACAGATGGTTTTAACTTCGATGAAGACGATTGGTCTGCTTTTTTAGATGGGTATGTGAAAAGATAGTTTTAAGTAGGCAGTAGGCAGTTTTCAGCAAAAGCAATAAACGCTAGTAGTTCAAACCTAATCGGCCATTTCAAATATTTATTTCTACCTATATTAATAGATATGGATTAACCATAACGGATGCTTATTAATTATGGCAAAATTGGGGGCGTCGCCCCACTTTGGGCACTCGACAATACTCTTAATCCAGTGTATTTGTATAATGATTCAATAAAGCAATTAGAACTGAGTATCCAGTTATGAATGATTTAGAAAAATTTTTCACAAACAATACAGGGCGACTGATTGACAAATGGCAACATTATTTTGAAATTTATGATCGACATTTTTCGCACTACAGGGGTACTGATGTTCACATTGTTGAGTTTGGTGTATCACAAGGTGGTTCTCTACTAATGTGGAAGGACTATTTTGGTCCAGATTGTAAAATATACGGCGTCGATATTAATCCAGATTGCAGTCAGTTTGCAGATGATCAAGTTCAAATTTTTATAGGTGACCAGGAAGATCGAACATTTTTAAAATCGCTAGCCGGAAAAATACCACGCATTGATATTTTAATTGATGATGGCGGTCACACTATGAAGCAACAAATTAACACTTTTGAGGAGCTGTTCTACAAAGTCGAGGAAAATGGTGTCTATCTTTGTGAAGATTTACACACTTCATACTGGTATGGATTTGGCGGGGGCTATAAAAAGAGTGATTCATATATTGAATATAGTAAACGATTTATTGACTACATAAATGCATGGCATTCAAAAACAAGCCGCTTAAGTGTGAATGAGTTTACCAAATCGGTTCACTCATTACATTATTATGATAGCGTTCTGGTTATTGAAAAGCGAACTATGGAGGAACCTGTTCATTTACATACAGGGATACAGCTCTTCCCAGATTACAAATTTCCTAAAATAAGCCTCACTAAACGCCTTAAAAAAGAATTAAATCGTTTATTACGGCGTCTGGGTATATAACACATATATGTGTACAAGTCCGCAATCGAAAGTAACGAAGGGGTTGGGATTTAATAGATTCTAATTGTCCGTTTTTGGGCCGCATTTTTTCCCTGCCAGCCACAATCACGGACGTCAGATTGTGGTGTTTTGCATGGAGTTTTATCTGAGTCGGCGTGTCAAATATGAGCTCGACTGGTTAACCGTCAGCTTAGTCTAGAATAACAAGTATTAACGTTGGCTTAAATGATTAAGTATCAGCGTGGTATAGCTATCGAGTATTACTTCTGCGTTATGTGTTAATTCTTTCGTATGTTTTTGTAATGTTGTTCTGTGATTTTTATTATCCAGCAACTTTGTTAATTCTCGACCTAAGGTATCAAAAGAACTAACTTGAATAATCGCATTTTTGTCAATCATCAATTCCAGTTCTTCTTTAAAGTTTTCCATGTAAGGCCCGGTGATGACCGCATTATTATAACTGGCAGGTTCTAAAATATTGTGTCCGCCTATTGGTGTAAACGAACCACCCATAATGACAAGTTTTGCATTTTTAAAATAGTTGTTTAACTCACCTACTGTGTCGAGTAAAAATACTTTAGTTTTATCTGTTATGGGCTGTTTTTTACTTCTTATGGACAGGTTATCGCAGTTGAGTTTTTTGGCGATAGATGCTGCTCGTTCAGGGTGTCTTGGCACAATAATAAGAAGCTCTTCCCGGTTTAATTTTTTCCAGATAGTATAAATCTGACATTCTTCATCATCATGGGTGGAGGCAACAAGGACATAACCCCGGGCTATTGAAAAATTACTATCCTCCGTAAATTGATGCTTGCTCAGAGCGGTGGTGAGTTTTAAGTTGCCGACAGTTGATATTTTGTTTTTATCGGCACCGAGTAACTCATATGCAAAAGCTTCTTGTTCAGAGCGGGCAGAAATAGTGTCAACTTTCGACAGGGCAGTTTTAAGCAGGGCTTTTAACCAGGGTTTTGCAGAGGTGGTTTTGCTGGACAAGCGCGCATTGATGATGTGTATGGCGACGCCTTTGTTAAAGCACAGGTTAAACAGATTCGGCCATATTTCAGTTTCTAAAACATAGAGTGCAGCAGGGTTTGTTATGGTGAGAAAACGGTTAACGCTAAAGCGCCAGTCAAATGGAAGGTAGCTGTGAAACAGGTAATTTAGTTTCTGTCTGTTTGACAATTTTACTGCCAGTAATGGTGTTTGTTGTGATAATGAATTTTAATTGATTATTTTTTGAATGTAGATTTTTTAAAAGCGGTAGCAAGGTATTCACTTCGCCGACAGATGCGCAATGAAACCATAGGCACTTCTTTAGGCAGTTTTGAATAACTAAATCCGAGCCGTTGCCAGAAGTAACGGCTGTGTTTATTACTTGACCGATTTCCAGATGATATGGCCCAGGATGAGCTGGGCTTAAGAACAATCGATTAACAAGCGATAGAAAAACATTCTATATAAGCGTAAATATTCGTTTTACGATCAGCTTGTGTCTTGAAGCGTTTGTGTGACCACAGGTACTGTTCCGGCTGGTTGTACACCATGGCTTCGATGGTCTCATTCACCCTGGCGCTATCGGCCTCGATATCATCGGAAGGAAAGTTCTCCAGTGCAGGGCTCACGATGAGTTTGTAGCCCTTGCCTTTTTCCAGCCGTACCGGATAGAAAGGGACCACGGCAGCGCCAGTCATCTTCGCCAGCTTGGCGGTGGCAGTTAAGGTAGAGGCGGTACCACCGAGGAAGGGGGTGAATACGATGTCCTGGTCGGCAAAATCCTGATCGGGACCAAACCAGGTCGCGTGCCCGCTTTTCAGGCCTTTGATGATGGCGCGAACGTTACGGGTTTCTATAAGGTCGTCACCCATCTTTGAGCGGTAGTGCACCATCAGTGCGTTGAACAGGGGGTTGTGTGCCCGTTTGAACACGGCGTTGTATTTATCGACGTAGGTACCGATCAGGTGTCCGCCCATCTCCAGTGTGGTGAAGTGACCGGTCAATAAGAGTACACCTTTGCCCTTTGCCATCGCCGCGTCGAGATGTTCCTTGCCTTCGATCTGGCATATATTCTGTAAGGCTTCACTCCTGGTGAACCAGGCGATTCCAGTTTCGAAGATCGAGATGCCAAGACTTCTGAATGATTTTTTATTGAGCACATCGATTTCTTCATCAGAGAAATCAGGGTATGCCTGTTTTAGATTGATACGGGCGGCACGCCTTCTCGATGGCACGATACGATAGATGAAGATGCCCAGTGCAGAACCCATCGCTTGCAGCGTCGACACCGGTAGAAAGGTCGCTAACCGCAATAATCCGATGGCAAACCATACTGGCCAGTATTTGGGCGCCAGGTAGGCGCTTAACTGTAGTGATCTGTTGACTGTTTTGTTCACCAGTAGCGAATATCCGATGGGCTTATCGGTGTGTTTACTGCTAGTTGCTCTGATCTTCTTTGGTTGGTCTTTCGATGAGCCATTCGTTTATTGCATCGATATCTTTCGGGGTAAGGATACCGGCGACCTGTTTCAGTCTCAGGTTGTTGGAAAGGTAGGTGTAACGTGCTACCGAGTAATCACGCTGGGCACTAAATAACAGGCGTTGTGATAACAGTACGTCAACACTGGTACGTGTGCCGGCATCGTAGCCAGCCAGTGTCGCATCCAGTGATGTCTGGGTAGAGATGATGGCCTGTCTCCTGGCTTTCACGTTGGCGATATCTGCTTCCAGGCTCAGGTAGGCGCTACGTGCCAGACCTGTGGTGCGTCGCCTTTCCTGTTCGAGCAGTGCCTGTGCCTGGTCGCGTTCCGAGGCTCTCTGGCGAACGGTTGAACTGGTCAAGCCGCCTTTGTAGATAGGTACATCCAGGTTGAACATGACCTTGGTATCTGTATTGTCATATGGGGGTATCACGGTACCGATACCAAAATCGCGCTCACCGATACTGTTTACACCATAGGACGCGTTGAAACTGAGTGTCGGATAGTGACCTCCCTTGCTGCCATCATAGGCACTCTGTGCGGCCTTGAGCGAATAGTTGGCTGACATGATCGAAAAATTATTCTGCAGTGATTTATCTACCCATGCATCGATGTTCATCGGTTCAGGTATGACCAGTGGCATATTCTCATCAGCAACCTTCAGGTTTTCCGGGTAGGTATTGATGATGAAACGCAGCGCTTCACGTTTATTCGACAGGTCATTGGTAGCGATGATCTCATCTGCCTTGGAAACGTCATAACTGGCCTGTTGTTCTTTGACATCGGTGATCGCCGACAGACCCACGTTAAAACGTTCGGTACTCTGTTCCAGCTGCTTACCGATGGCTAACCTCTCAGCAGTCGCGGTCTCCAGTGTGTCGATAGCAGTCAGTACATCGAAATAAGCGGTGGCGACACGCACGATGGTCTCCTGCTTGGCGACTTCGAGATCGGCGACAGCCTTGGCGACGATGGCATCACCTTGATCGAGAGTATCAAAGGTGGTCTTGTCGTAGATCACCTGGTTCAGATTGAGGGAGTAACCGTCACTGTTATTTTCTGATTTAGTGACGACGCCGTTCCTGTCATTCTCGGTATCGCCACGCTGGTAATATGCGTTGAAACCGACTTGTGGTAACACGGCAGAGGTGCTCTGTGTGGATGCTTCAGACGCTGCCAGGTAACCGGCAAACGCTGCCTGGAAAGTCGTATCATACTGTTCAGCGAGATCCATGGCTTCTTTCAGGTCAAGTGCCAGAGACGGTGCTGCGATAGAACAGAATAATAAACTGAAGACACCCTGGGTAAGCTTTTTCATCATGTTCTCTTGGTTGTTAAATTATACGGTTAAAAAGTGTTGCTAATATGTCGGCATATCTTTATCGACGGTCTGTGCCCACTGTGCGACACCGCCTGACAGGTTGATAATGTTGCTAAACCCTGCTTCTTCCAGGTAACGACCGACGCGACGGCTGCGGATACCATGGTGGCATATGACCACTGTCTCGCGATCGAAATCCAGTGAGTTGTATTCGGCTGTGATCTGTGACATCGGCAGTAATACACTGTTCTCGATCTTGCAGACCTCATATTCCCAGGGTTGGCGCACGTCGAGCAATAAAGGCTGCTGGACACATGTTTCAAGATGCGCCTTTAATTCTTGCGCATTAAGTTCAAGCATAATTCTAAAATATAAATTTGTGTTCAACAGGTTCGATTATCGGCTCGATTGATGTCTCGAACAGATCTTCGGTGGTCCACTCGTTTTTACCGATGCGGGTTACACGGTGCGCGGTCATCGCGGGCGCCTTGCCAGTCACCACGAACATCCTGCCACCGGTTTTCAGCATCTTCTTGTAGCTCTGTGGAATGCTCTTCATGGCAGCAGTAATCGCGATAACATCGTAATTCCGCTTCTGTTCCCAGGTCTTGGATGCATCACCGGTGGAAAGGTTTACATTATTGATATTTAGCGCCTGCAGGTTTTTCTCTGCCATCGCGGTCATGTCTTCGTTGATATCAACGCTGTCTACATGGCGGCCCAGTTTTGCCAGGCAGGCAGTCAGGTAGCCGCTGCCAGTACCTATCTCGAGGATCAGGTCTTCATCCTGAATATCCAGTTCCTGCAGGATGCGGCCATCGATGGTCGGGTTGGCCATGGTGCATGGCTGGTCTTCATAACTGCCTAAAGGGATGCGGGTATCGACATAAGCCAGGTTCTTGTATTCATCCGGGGCAAACTGTTCACGAGGAATCTCGCTGATCACCGCCAGTACACGCGGATTGAGTACATCCCATGGGCGAACCTGCTGTTCGACCATATTAAAACGAGCTTTTTCGAAGTCCATAAAACGCCTTCATGATTAATCGATAACTAAAGTGCGCATTCTACCCTGAGAGTGAGTCTCAGGGTAGGTGTAAAGGGCTGATTTATTGGCATAATTCCATACATGGATTAAGGGTTAAGGCTAAATATTGTCTGAAATGGGTAATGTCATGTTTGTTGTGTCTTTATTGCGTTGAAGAATCAGGTATCATGGTAGTCTTTAATCCAATTAGTCCAGATCAAAAATTTAAGAGTGTCCATTCTATGAGTGCCATCCCGCAAGAGTTCCTTGACCGCGCAGCCGAGCTGTCTTCAGATTCCACCAAACCCCTGGATGGTTCGAAAAAGATCTATGTCGAAGGCTCACGCCCGGATATCCAGGTGCCGATGCGAGAGATCCACCTCGAAGATACCGCATCTAGCTTCGGCGCAGAGCCTAACCCGCCAATTCCGGTATACGATACTTCCGGACCGTATACCGATCCCGATGTAAAAATCGACCTGTTAAAAGGCCTTGCTGATGTACGCAGCAACTGGATCGAACAGCGTCAGGATACCGAGAACCTCGATGGACCGACCTCTGATTTCGGTCAGCAGCGTCAGAATGACCCGGCACTGGCGGACCTGCGCTTTGAGCATATCCGCACACCGCGCCGTGCCAAAGCCGGCAAAAATGTTTCGCAGATGCATTACGCCAAACAGGGCATCATCACGCCGGAGATGGAATACATCGCTCTCCGCGAGAGCATGAAGCTGCAGCAACTGCGCAAAGATCCAGAATACAAAAAGGTACTGATGCAGCATCCGGGGCAATCATTTGGCGCCAACCTGCCAAACGAGATCACACCAGAATTCGTGCGTGACGAAGTTGCCAGCGGCCGCGCAATCATTCCCGCGAATATCAACCACCCGGAACTGGAACCGATGATCATCGGTCGTAACTTCCTGGTGAAGATCAACGGTAACCTGGGTAACTCGGCGGTCACATCGTCTATTACTGAAGAAGTCGAAAAGATGGTATGGGGCATCCGCTGGGGTAGTGACACCATCATGGATCTGTCCACCGGCAAGAACATCCATGAGACCCGTGAATGGATCTTACGTAACTCGCCGGTACCGATCGGCACCGTGCCGATCTACCAGGCACTGGAAAAAGTCGGCGGCGTCGCTGAAGACCTGACCTGGGAAATATTCAAAGATACATTAATAGAGCAAGCCGAGCAGGGTGTGGATTATTTCACCATTCATGCAGGCGTGCGTCTTAAATATGTACCGATGACAGCAAAACGTGTCACCGGTATCGTCTCTCGCGGTGGTTCCATCATGGCGAAATGGTGCCTGGCGCATCATGAAGAAAGTTTCCTGTACACGCACTTCGAAGAGATCTGCGAGATCATGAAAGCCTATGACGTGTCTTTCTCCCTGGGTGATGGCCTGCGTCCGGGTTCTATCGCCGATGCAAACGACGAAGCACAGTTCGGTGAACTTGAAACACTGGGTGAGCTGACCAAGATTGCCTGGGAGCACGACGTGCAGGTGATGATCGAAGGTCCCGGTCATGTGCCGATGCAGATGATCAAAGAGAACATGGATAAAGAACTGGAAGACTGTTACGAAGCACCGTTCTATACACTCGGACCGCTGACCACAGATATCGCACCGGGTTACGATCACATTACTTCCGGAATCGGTGCTGCCCAGATCGGCTGGTACGGTTGTGCAATGTTATGTTACGTCACACCGAAAGAACATCTCGGTTTGCCTAATAAACAGGATGTCCGTGTCGGTATCATCACCTACAAGATTGCTGCACATGCAGCAGACCTTGCCAAGGGCCATCCCGGCGCACAGATCCGTGACAACGCCATGTCAAAAGCCCGTTTCGAATTCCGCTGGGAAGACCAGTTCCGCCTGGCGCTCGATCCGGAACGTGCGCGTGAATACCACGATGAGACCATGCCGAAAGATGCGCATAAGGTGGCGCATTTCTGTTCTATGTGTGGACCGAAGTTCTGTAGCATGAAGATCAGTCAGGACGTGCGGGATTATGCAGCTGAACGTGGAATTGGAGTTGAGATTGCGGTTGACGAGGGATTTAAAGAAAAAGCAGAAGAATTTAAATCTAAGGGTTCTGAGATTTATTCGAAGGCCTAGTTTTTATTCTGTAATAAATTAGCTGTCATCCTGAGCGTATGCGAAGGACCTTAAAGCCCGCCTTGAGCGGGCTTTATTATTTTGTTGGTAGTTTTTATTTTTTTATCCGTCATTGCGAGTCGCGAAAGCGACGCGGCAATCTATGCTTCTTCTTTTTATGAGAGGGTGTCGTGGGTTCTATGCGGCACATCCATGTGCTTTACCTTTCAGGCTCGCTCTGCTCATTCAAATTTGATCCAGTCAAATTTGTCACATCCACGGGCGTGGTACTTGTTTGCTACAGCCCAAAAGAGTACCCAAGACTAAATTCGCCCGGAGCGAATTTGAACAGCTGTCTTATAGCTGGCCCGAAGGGCAAAACACAGGACGTGTTTTGTAACTGCCGTTCCGCTAAAGCCTGTCCCTTCGAGCAACCTCAGCTTCCAACTTTGCCAACGGGTCGGAGGGATTGTTTTTTGACCAATCCATGATCGGCTAAAAGAATCAAATCTAATCAAAACGCAAACATAGCAAAGCAATTACTATGCCATGATGCAAAAGGAAGTATCTTCCGCTTTATCTATTCGACTCGATTTTTGGCTATTATTTGCTATTAACTTAGTGTCAATTGTTATAAGTCATCCTATTTTTTTCTCACAAGTGATGGTTACAGTCATGAATAAAGAAATTAGTCTCTGCACGTTTGCTCTTGTTTCTCTTCTTTCTATTTCCCAGGCACGGGCTGTTGAGCCTAAAGATATCAGTGATATGCTGGATGAGCGGGCTATGTCGATGGTGGGCCAGTTTGATGATTCTGCCGAAGCCAGGATGCAGTCATGTAATTCAGATAACACGTCGGTTGTTACGATCTACACGACCACTGGAAAGGCACAGGTGGGTATCGATGTGAAGATCGACGGACGGACTGTTGGCAGCCTGACTTCTCACTACCCTGATGAGGAGCCCTCGTGTAATACGGATGGTTCTGCTGGTGTTATTACCTTCGTCGTCCCTGCCGGTGAACACACGCTGGATGCAAAAAGCCTCAATCTTTTCTGGCCAACGTACACTTTTGAAGTGGACACATGTGAGTGCCGGGTACTGCCGCTACACTGATGAATACTTGGGGTCAGAGTAAAAACTCGAGTCGATATGTGTGAGCTTTCTCTCTGTCCTTTTATCTGTTTCTAATTTCGCAACAATTAGTAAAACGTATGTATCAGGAGTAGATCGTCCGGTAGAATACTCGCATTAGTCTACCCCTGAGAGTGTAGTTTCTACATGAGCCGTTCTGAAACCAAGGTAAATCACCAGCTGCAAGATTCACTGCTTCCATCGTTGCCCGAATTTCCGCATGCGATTCATGGCGACGATATCGTTGCGCGGTTGCGTACTACGCGGCAAGGTATCTCTTCACAGGAAGCGCAGTCCAGGCTGGAACAGTACGGGCCTAACAGCCTGCCGCGTGCGGAACCGCCTTCTTTATTCATGATTTTTCTGTGCCAGTTCGTCAGTCCGTTGATCTACGTGCTGGTGGCTGCGGCAATCTTTGCGCTGGTTATCGAGGAATGGTCTGATGCGGGATTCATCACGGGCGTGCTGATGATCAATGCGATCATCGGAACGATGCAGGAGTTTTCGGCGCAGCGTGCGGCGACTGCATTGCAACAGCTGGTATCGACACAAAGCCGGGTGTTGCGTGATGGTGATACCTGTGAGATCGATGCGGAACAGCTGGTGCCGGGCGATATCCTGCTGCTGGAGTCTGGCGAGAAGGTGCCTGCAGATATCCGTTTACTGTCCAGCCATGATCTCGAGATCGATGAATCACTGCTCACGGGCGAGTCGCAGGCGGTATTGAAGAAAGACGATGATGTGCTCGATGAGAATACCTTTCTGGGTGACCGTAAAAACATGGTGTTCGCAGGCACCATGGTGAACCGCGGCAGGGGCAGCGGTGTGGTCGTTGCAACTGCATTGGAAACAGAACTGGGTGCGATCGCTACTGAGGTTATTCAGGGTGCATCCGCGAAGCCGCCACTGCTGGTACGGATGGAGCGGTTTACGCGGAGGATCGCGATCATCGTCGGCATCGCTGCGCTGTTGATGGCGGCGATATCACTTTCCCGCGGCATGCCTTTCGCTGAGATATTCATGCTTGCCGTCGCCCTTGCCGTGTCTGTCATTCCGGAGGGTTTGCCGGTAGCGTTAACGGTCGCACTTGCCATCGGTATGCGGCGCATGGCAAAACGCAATGTCATCATCCGGCGCCTGGTAGCAGTGGAGTCGCTGGGTTCGTGTACCTACATAGCTACGGACAAGACGGGCACCCTGACGGTCAATCTGCTCACGGCACGTCGAATCCAGTTTCCGGATGGTAATGTATGGAATGTTACCGGTGAAGGTATGGCACCTGTCGGTGAGGTGATCCCGCCACATGATTCGCCATCGGAGGCGGAAACGGCATTAGTGGAGCGGCTTTGCCTTGCTGCCATCCTCACCAATGATGGTTATCTTGGCCGGCATGACGGCGAGTGGACACAACATGGTGATGCAGTCGATGTTTCATTGCTGGTCATGGCGCACAAGGCCGGTATCGTTAAAGCACAGACGGTCAACGCCTTCCCCGAACTCGATACCCTGCCTTTTGAATCTGAGCGCCTGTTTTCGGCCAGCCTGAACCAGGCGGGCGATCGGCGCTGTGTGTTTGCCAAGGGTGCGTTCGAAAAGTTATTGCCGATGTGTGACACCATGGCGTTCCTCGGCGGGGATGTGGCTATCGATATTCCGGCGCTTGATAAGCAGGCCAATGAACTCGCCCGCCAGGGCTACCGTGTCCTCGCTGTTGCAAGCAGTGATAAAGCACCGCCGGAGAGCGATGTTTTTTGTGAGCAGCACATGAGCGGTCTTACCATGCTCGGGCTCGTGGGTATGATCGACCCGTTGCGGCCGGAAGCGAAAGAGGCTGTTCAACGGTGCCGTGATGCGGGCATCGAAGTGGCGATGGTGACCGGTGACCACCCGGCGACTGCGCTGGCCATCGCCCAGGGGCTGGGCATGGCTGATGGCGAGGAGCATATCGTGACCGGTCCGGAATTGAGGTCGGCTTCCGATCTGGGTGAGATCGATGAGATGACTCATCGTGCGCATGTGTTTGCGCGTGTCGAACCATCGCAGAAGCTCGATATCGTTCGCTCGCTTCAGCGTAACGGGCATTTCGTCGCTGTCAGCGGTGATGGCGCCAATGACGCGCCTGCCTTGAGGGCTGCACAGGTTGGCGTTGCTATGGGTAAGAGCGGAACGGATGTCGCGCGCGAAACCGCTGACATAATCATCACCGATGATAATTTTAATTCCATCGTCTCCGGTGTCGAAGAAGGGCGTATCTCCTATGCTAATGTGCGCAAGGTCATCTTTCTGCTCATTTCGACCGGTGCCGCTGAACTGGTGTTGTTTACCCTGGCATTGTTTACCGGATTGCCGTTGCCGCTGATGGCTGTTCAGCTGCTCTGGTTAAACCTGGTGACTAACGGTATACAGGATGTTGCACTCGCCTTCGAACCGGGAGAAGGCGATGAGCTGACCCATCCACCGCGCTCCCCCAAAGAACCCATCTTCAACCGCATCATGATAGAACGCGTGGTCAGCTCTGCGCTGGTGATCGGTATCGTTGCATTCATGCTTTTCAAGGCCTTGCTCGACTGGGGGTTCACCGTTGATGAGGCGCGAAACGGCACCCTGCTGCTGATGGTGCTGTTTGAAAATGTGCATGTGTTCAACTGCCGTTCTGAAACACGGTCAATATTCAGGCATAATCCAATGCGTAACCGCATCCTGCTGTTTGGCACGATCATCGCGCAGCTGATCCATATCGGCGCGATGTATACACCATGGCTGAAGGATGTGCTTGGCATCCAGCCTGTTTCGCTGGAGCACTGGATAGATCTGCTGTTACTGGCGCTGTCTGTTACCGTCGTCATCGAGATCCATAAGCTGTTTTTGCAATGGAGAAAAACCGGGTCAGAGAGCAATTCTTTCTAATATACAATCAAAGGGCTCGGCCTCTTTAACCAGGCTGGTCTAATAGAAACATTATGAGAAATTTACATTTCATTATCACGCTAGCTCTGTTCTTTTTACTGGCCGCCTGTTATGGAACAGATAGTAAAACGGGTGCCGGTCATTCGATTGAAGAGCTGGCAAAAGATTCTTCAGCAAAGATTACTCAAGAGGACGGCTGGACGATCGTTTCCAAGATGGAAAACACAGACCGTGTTTACTGGTTCCTGGCTCCGGAAGTGGATAACGTTTCTCCCGCTATGTTCAAGAAGATAATTTATACCGGTGATAAGAGTGAACTGGAAACCAGGACTGTTAGTCAATGCGAAGCACCTAAAAAGACTTGCGATGACCTTATGAAGCAATTCAAAAACATGAGTGAAAAATATAAGTAATTAAAGCAGGCGCGGCTCTTTAATTCTTTAACCCTGGTCATCTTGTAATAGAACAAGTTAAGGGATATTTTGGGGTCAGAGTTAAAACTATTTCAGTTAAGTATTTTACTCTGGCCCCTGTTTTTATTTAACGCGTACTAAAAGTCCAAATCTTTTTCTGTAAATGCTCTTGCTGGATTATCTTTCAATATTCTCTTCAAGATATGATTCATCGTATGTGTGTCATTATCAAAACCACCATGACTAGTACTACGGGTCGTGCCATTTATTCCGTTTGAATAGATCATGGTCGGTTTTTTTCTACTGAACACGATATCGTTCTTGAATTTCTCCATGCCTAGAATCGGTTTCTCTTTTGTGTTCTCAAATGCATTAGAGACCAGGTAGAGCAGTGATTTACGATAGGCGCTTGCTACGTCGTCATCCAGTTCCAGCTTGTCTTTTAGATTATAAATAGCCATGTCATTTATTTTCACTGCATGTTTGTTCTGTAGTATGGGGAAATAATTCGATTTATATAGATCGATAGAGCATGCCGGTGCGAGCAGTGAACAACTTGAGAAAGTCAGTTTTTTGCGTTTCATTACATTTAACAGGTGTGCCAGCACGATGGCGCCGGTACTGTGTCCTGCGATGTGTATCTTGATGTTTGCGCCGGTTCGTTTGAAATGGCTAAGGAAACGATTTAATGCATCGGTACCAGCACCATTTTGCATGAATGCATCATTGGCATCGCGTTTCATCTCATTCCATAACATGGTGCCGGGTCTGCGCAGCAGGCCTTCAAGGAAACGGTCGGTCCAGTCGGTAAAACCACCGACTCTGTCTTCTGCCTCTAAGTCTTTTCGCCAGATCAGGTCTTTTAATTCTTCCATCACGCCGGTGTCGTACATGATATGTAACGGATAGATCTTGTTAGCTTTGAAAACATCTTTCATCGCTGCAATCCGGTTTGCGGAATCTGCAGGTGAATTGAGGCCGCCATGTGCATATATGAGCAGGTGTTTGTACTTGCCATTCTCGGCTACAAGTTTCGCCGTCTGTTCTGTATCGCTTGCGCAGCTCCAGTAACGTCCGCTTTCTTTATAACGACCGTCGTCGATGTGTACGAAGTGACCAGCTATCTTGCTCCTGTCTGTGGTCGGTTTACTGGTTTTCCCAGCATCAGGAGTCTTCTCTGTAACTGCAGGGCGCATACCAAACAATTGTGGAGTAGGCAGTGCTAGTAGAAAGACCCATGCATCCATAACGTTTGCATTCCAGTCTTCATACGACCAGAGTGCCAGGCCATTTTCGCCCCATGTATTGCCCCATGAATTCTGTACCCAGAAGCCTTTATCGTTATAACCGACGACAGCGAAAGCATGCCCGCCATCTTTCTTTTCGTGGTATTCGATGATTCCATCACGCGGATTGTTCCAGCCTCTATGAACATAAGCTGATACTGCGATGATGCCGACTTCGTTTAATGCGGCATGAAAATGTGTTATTTCAGGTTTTATCCGGTAATAGGCGCCGATGGTGTGGTTGCGGGCATCTTTTGCACGATCGATGGTCAGCTCACCAGGGTTGGTCGTCTTATATTGCCACATGGTATCTTTACATACGCCCATGTTCTTCCAGCCCTGGATGGCACCACGTAAGCTGGATCCATCGTAATCTTCTCCGGGCCACTCATCACTTCGTTTTGCCATCTCGTAAAGCATGCGTGCACTGACCTGTGTGTTCTGGTCTGCATTCTTATATAGATGGTTGATACAGGCTGCGAGAGAAAATCCGGTGCATGCACCCTCACTGAACTGGTCGAGGATCTTCTGGTCTTGCGGTGGATCAATGGTCTGTTGCAGTTGGATCAAAGCAGGTTCGTAGATGTAGTCACGAAAATCGGGTACATCTGGATTAGCATTCAACTTTCTGTTTCTCTGGGTCATCTTCATACTCCTTGTATTAGTGAATTTAACAGTTTGATGCTGGGTGAAGCTTGTCGCTGATTAGCTTGATTCAGAATAATATCTCACATTAAATATGAAGTCAGCATTTAGAATTTTTTTATAATAATTCAGGTGGTTATTAATGTATTCTTATTAAAGGGTAATTATGAGCTATCCACTTTGTCGATAAATATGCATTACAATCAATAACCCTGATCTTAGTAGAACCTTAAATCGAGCCATGACTATCGAATCTAAATGTAATATGCCACTTGAACCGGATTACACCGGTGTCACCATCGTCGAGTTATCGCCCGACCCTGTGCTAGATGATTACCTGCAGGCGATGCAGGTTGCCAACGAGGAAGCTGAAAGACGTGTCGGTGATAACATGTTACTGGCCTGGTATGACCGGGATCGTGACTTCGAATCCCCGCAGCATGCCAGTGAATGCCACGTTAACAGCGCTATTCCCGGTTATATCGATTACGCGCTTTATCATGGAGCTACTCTAAAAATCGATATCGAAGATGGACGTTTCATCTTCTTTTACCTGCCAATTGATTTTTGACTTATTGTTTTATTAACGGAATTGATGGTCGATACCGGCAAGATTATGAACGATTGCTTTCGGCTGAACACTAAACCGGGTAATGAAAAAATCAAAACTACAGTTTAAGACTCCTGACGAAGCTGAGGCCGTTTTCTACGAATCGTTCATGCGCTGTGATCCGGATGTGATGGCTGGTTTATGGGCCGACGAGGATGTGGTCTGCGTGCATCCCGGGGCGGGTGTTATCGTGGAATATGATGCGATTATCCGCAGTTGGGCGAACATATTCAGTAATGTCGATAGTGCCGAAATGAAGATCACAGTAATCAGGCGTGTGCTATCAGATGAGCTGGCGGTATATGTCGTGGCGGAGGAAATGCTCAACTCAGGCCAGGTCGCAGCGGTTGTTCTGGCGACGAATGTATACCGGAAGTTTGATTGCGGCTGGTTAATGGTCGAGCATCATGCATCGCTGGTGCAGAATCAGTCAAATGGGCAAACACTGCAGTAAGTGAACGATCTTAATGGATCGATAAAGAGGGACGGAGAGATCAGGTAATGACCTGTCCCTCAATATGGATAAATACTAACCCCGCGTCCGCTTTAACTTCTTGTTTAAAAATATCGAGTTTTCAGGATTTATATTGTTCGTGTTTGAAGATAGCGGTTCTTGCGATGGTATAGGCTTCATCATCGATGATGCCTTCATCCCTAAGTCGGCGGCACATCTTGAGCTCGCCGACCAGCCTGTCTGAGACAGTGATATTGGTCTGTGCTCTATCGATAGCCTGTTGCAGGCTGATGAAATAGCGGTCAAATTCCTGCTGAGAGGGTTTTTTATTATCGATCAAAAACAGCCTGGCATCGCCATAATGGCTTTTGATTATGAATTCATCTCGCATCAGGTAAACAAAGATCAATGCGCAGATCAGGGTGGCAGCGACGGTAATGCTGCCGACTATCATGCAATATTCGGGGGCGACGATTTCCGAGACTCCGAGGTAGACGAATAAAGCTGCTAGCGCTGCAGCACCCAGGGCTGCGTATAACCACTTCCAGACGATGACTTTATTGCGTTCAGGCTCGGATGAGAGCCAGGCGAGATTGACACAGAACTGTTTTTCTTGTGCTCGTTTTTTTTCTTTAAAGTCGAGCAAGAGGTAGTTGGAGCCGTATAGCTGATATTGTCTGCGAGTGCCTTTGAGGGTGTTCGTCTGTACCAGTTTTTCGCCCAGTTTTGCAGGGTCGATCTCCTGCTCAAAATCTTCATAATTATCCGCGGGCACCTCGAGTATCGCGTTGGCAAGAATGACTTCTTCATCTACCGTAACCATTTATGCAAACCTCTCAAAAGACAGTGAATATTGAGTATGGTACGGTGTTTCGGCAATTTCCATAAAGTCGCAGAATTTTTTCAAGTATTAATGGTGTACATCATTAATACTTAATATAACGATAAATTAAACTAACTATTATTAGACAGGCTCTTAGTCCAGATCTATACGGGATAATTCCTCGGGTACGCTGCGGCATAATAGGCCGAGGTTGACTTCGTCGATGTTCTTGTCGACATCTACCCATACCTGGTGGCCGCTACCGGGGGCGCAATCGACGCTGTTGCCTTTTTTGTCCTGCATCGTCGCAAGGGTGAAGTGGTGATTGCCGGATGAGGTCAGTAGTTCCATTTCATCGCCCACACTTATCTTGTTCTTGATGTCGACCAGGATGCGTTTGTCCTGTGAGTTAAAGTCGATGACTTCGCCAGCAAAGATCTGCCGCTGACTGCGTGAACTGCTGTCACGGTATCGCTGCATCTCTTCAGGCGCATGACGTTCGAAGAAACCGTCGGTGTAACCGCGGTGTGCGAGGTTCTCCAGTTCGTTCATCAGCTGCGGGTCAAACTTTTTACCGCTGACAGCATCATCGATGGCCTGTCTGTAGATCTGTGTTGCCCTCGCGGTATAGTAATAGGACTTGGTACGACCTTCGATCTTCAGGCAGTCGACGCCGATATCGACCAGGCGATGGATATGTTCGACGGCACGTAGATCTCTCGAGTTCATGATATAGGTGCCATGCTCATCTTCTTCGATCGGCATGTATTCGCCATGGCGGCCTTCTTCTTCGATGACGTACTGCTGAGAAGCTATGTCGTCAGATTCCGGTTTCCATACGCCGGTGTTTTCGATCGATTGATCGGCATCATTGTTCTTTACTTTGTAGTTCCAGCGACAGGAGTTTGTACAGGTGCCCTGGTTGGGATCGCGGTGGTTGAAGTAACCTGAGAGCAGGCAGCGCCCGGAGTAGGCGATGCATAACGAGCCATGAACGAATACTTCGAGCTCTACGTCCGGGCAATCATCACGGATCTGTGCGATCTCTTCCAGTGACAGCTCTCGTGACAGGATGATCCGTTCGACGCCGACCGATTGCCAGAATTTAACGGAGGGTGAATTCAGCGTGTTTGCCTGTACCGAGAGATGGATCGGCGTCTCCGGCCACTTCTCCCGTATCATCATGATCAGCCCGGGGTCAGCCATGATCAGTGCATCCGGGTTAAGCGCAATGATCGGTTCCATATCATCCATAAATGTTTTGATCTTTGCTGTATGCGGCAGGATATTTGTGGCGACGAAAAACTTCTTGCCCAGCTCGTGTGCTTCGTTGATACCGGCCTCGAGGTTGGGCAGGCGAAAATCATTGTTGCGCACCCTTAAACTGTAACGCGGTAAACCGGCGTATACTGCATCAGCGCCATAGGCGAAGGCATAGCGCATGTTCTTGATCAATCCGGCGGGTGACAGCAGTTCAGGTTTTTTCATGGGTGATAATAGTGACAGATGAAAATTTGGAGGCATATTCTAAAATAAACGCCTATCAAAAAATATACCTAATTATTTCAGTATTTTGAGCAATTACTGAACCCGGCGATGGAATCACTGTCGGCATAGATGCTATCAACTGTTAAGGAGGGGATGAAATGAACAAAAATCAAACGGTAAGTGATGCGGGGTACAAAGTGGCCATGGGACGCTTGCTGGTGATGTATACCCAGGTGGATTACCTGATCATGCGTGCGGTGGCGGAACGTATCGCTGATGCACCGGATGATGAGAGCCGGTTATTTATGGCGAAACAGGTGGGCGATGAGAGCCGGCATGTAAAGATTCAGCAGGAGTGGATCGAGCGGTTTGGTACAGATACCACGCCTGTATTCGATGAGCTGCAGCAGGAGATGTTTTTAGCGCATTTTCGTTCATTGAACTGGCTGGATTTTCTGACCGACATGTATGTCTGCGTTGAGGCGCTAGGCAGTGAGGCGGTCGAACAGATCGTGCCGATGGCAGATCCGGGAACGCGTGATTCGCTAAAAACACCGCTCGAGGACGAAATCGACCATGTGGCTTTTGGCCTGAATAGCTTGCATGCTGAGCTGGAAAAATTACCTGAAGCTGAAAGTCATGCCTATCTGCAATCGATAGAGACGCGGCTGGACTTCCTTGATGATACTTTGCATGGACTGGGTATCGATGTGCCCGCGATGTTCAGTGCGGTCGGCGCTGATTACCAGAAGGTCGTGGAGACGGTTTTACATAGACGTCAGCAGATACTGGATTCACTGGCACAACCGTTAGCTGCATGATCGTAAACCAGTAATTGCCTGTATGAAATCATACAATTATTAATACACACATGATAAGTGCTATTTACAATTCAGTAACTTTGAATACAATAGAGTTCCGTTAATTAAAAACTATGCGACTCTATAGAAGGTGGTAATAAATGGCTTATAAATGCGAAGTATGCGGTATGGGAATCGGCTCGATGACATGTGCTACATGTGGTAAAGAGCTGGTGCATGACTCGATCACGACTGATGATGGCACTATCGTGTATGTATCAAAATGTCCTGATGATCACGGTATGGTGAAATCACCGATGTGCTGTGGACAGGACATGACTTATCAGGCGTGATCTGGTGATCACAGCTTAATAAAGAGGCAGCTATATGGCTGCTTTTTTATTTTATGATTAAGAAATATTAAGACGGTATCCCTGATCTATGAATCCGAATGATGCCATCCCGCCGGAAATGCTAACAAAAAATTCGCATAACGATATGTTGTTATTCACCGTATTTTTGTCAGTTATCATCGGAAGCGTTCTAATCTACCTCGGTAAAAAAGGGAAACAGTTATGGATGGTGGTGTGGAGTATCGGCCTTATCGGTATGAGTCTGTTCATGGCAGGCTCTATCGTCTTCGGTTACCTGTAGTCTTATCCGTGTTAACACTTCGTCGATGATGTCATATCAGTTGCTGGAAAAATCTCTTGGTTTTAAGCGTACATTGCCAGTCACAGAGACCTGGTCGGCCGCACCCGATTTTCTAAAACTGATCAGTGATTATTGCCTGGAGAATAAACCGAAGGTTATCGTCGAATGCAGTAGCGGTACCAGTAGCCTGGTGATATCTCAGTGTTGCCGGATAAACCGGTCGGGTCATGTTTATAGCCTGGAGAATGGCGAAGAGTTTCTCAACAAGACCAGGGGCCAGTTAAGTGATTTTTCTTTATCTGGATATTGCGATGTCATCCATGCACCACTACGGGAGATCGTACTGGAAGATAAGGGTTTTCAATGGTACGACATAACCAGGCTTCCTGAAAAAACGATTGATATGCTGGTGATCGATGGTCCACCAGGGTTTTTACAGAAACATTCTCGTTACCCGGCATTACCCATGTTGAGTGACAGGCTGGCCGAGCACTGCATTGTTTTTCTTGATGATGCTGCGCGTGATGATGAGCTGGAACTGGTAAAGATCTGGTTAAAGATACATCCCGAGTTCAGTTATGAATTTATTGATAACGAACGTGGATGCAGTATCCTGAGAAGGTAAACCAATCACTGCAAGGTTCACGATGCGTTATAGTTGATCGTCCATTCATTCAATGCTTCTTCCAGGTTGCCTTCGGCACCGATCAATTCCCAGAAACCAACGAAGTCAGTGTTCACGGTTTCGATAGAAACATCTATCTTATTTGTCTTGTCCTTGAGGAATAACGCTATATTGGCGTTGACCGTATCGATATAGTCGAGGGCGATATCAGATGCCGGGTAGCGGTGTTCTTGATGCATTAGAATGCCCTGTTCGTAGGCCTTTAAAATTCCGAAGTCGATACGTTTCGAAAAACTTGCCGCGACTGCCTCTCGTTCCCGTTTCAGGTGGACGTAGATGGCATCGTCTGCATATTTTTTATCGAGTTGTCCCAGGAACCAGCTCAGGCGATTGTCTGCCTCGATATGGTTTTTCGGGTAAGCAAGCCGCTGATCACCTGTCCTGTCGAGTAATGATTCGTGTGATGATGTGTAGTTGCTAATGTGCTGGCACGCTTTTATGAAAGTTGCGGAACCGCAGCGACCGGTATTTAAGACGAAGACATTCATTTACGCTCCGAGTGCCTGTTGCCAGTTTTTCATGTCTTTGTCGTACTGCAGGATGGCATGAAGGATTTCCTGCAGGTGTTTGTTTGCACTTGTCGTCGAAGTGATCTGCTGGAATGCATAACTGTCTTCAGCAAAATTCGACTGGATGTTACTCAGGAACGTTTCGAAGTATGAGACGGCCTGAGTCGTTTCATCTGCCTTCGTTGAAGGTTTATGCCACCAGTGAACCTGGTCGTTTAGCTGGTTTTCAATCTTCGATCTGAGTTGTAATACGGTGTCGTGTTTTTCGATATAGCTATCTCTTATCTCTCGATAGGTGCTGTCGAGAACAGCCTGTACCGTGTCAGCATCAAGCTCTTCATCAAATTGATCCTGTTCTGTCAGATTCTTTATAGAGAACAGCATGACATCACCATAGAACTGGCGGATGAATTCATTGCTTAGATCGATAGACTGGTTAGTGTTAATCACCCCGGCACGAAACTCGGACCTGCCGGTGGATTCGACCGTGCGGTTATGCAGCATAGGCAGGTTTGCAGAAACAAATTTATCCTGGAGACGGCTTTTTAATATGCGGCCGAGTACCGGGCCAGCCATGCGTAATTTCAGTGTGGCGAAGGGGATAAAATAGTTCAGGCATTCTGTTGTTATGACATAGTTACCCGTGTAGACAGTTCGTGCAGGAGTCGCAGCCGAGAAGCCATCGCCATAATTAAAAAATGTTTTTCGCGTGGGGTGCTCACCATAGAAGAAGTGTCCAAGCTTGTTGGCGAAGTCGCTGAAGCAGTCGCTGTTGTCGTGTTTGCCATGGAGTGTGCAGTGGTAATCGAAGGCCTGTTCATGTTGTGAAAAGCCGAAAAGATTGGCCATATCATGATAAGCGGCATCATCGGTAGTATCAGCTTCATGCTGATGGAACTGGCATGGTTCTGCTGGCTCAGTTTTATCGATGGCGTTAAGGAAGTTGTAAACGTCCTGTTGAAAATTACCAGCCATTACCGATGGTGAGACGGGTGGGTCACCCACGACTTTTCCGGTAAGAACAGAGACATCATTCGTGCTGAAGATCTCGTCCAGGTAGTGGAAGTAGTTGATCGCGTAAAAATTATTTTCGGAGTTTGTTGCGTTGATGCAGAACTCCTGGTCACTGTCGATGAAATAGATTAACGTGTTATCTCGCTTTTTATCCAGGCTTAGTAACTGGTCGATCTTTAGGTAGGTAATATTGCGCATGATCGATGCGCCCTTATGCGAAAAATCGGCAGGATCATCTACTTCGTCGGTACCCGATATGATGTTCTGTAGATGAACATGTTCAGCAGAAGTGGCACGGGCCAGTTCCAGCTGTTCCTGTAAGCCGAAGTAATCGGTGGTTATTCCCTTGTCACTGAGTGCTCTGCAGTACTCTTTGTGTTGCTCGATGTTCCCGGGTTCTTTGGAGTCATCGGCGACCAGTGCGGATATCTTATGGTATCGGCTATCTTTCAAACCGCCATAGCTATAACTCTCACAGAGTGTAAGAAGGCTATCCAGGCAGTGTTTCAGGTGTTGCGGCCGGTCGGCAACGGGGATGACGATTTTGAAACTATGTCGTGTGTCGATGGATTTCAATTCGTGCAGTTTTTCCAGTACGCTGAATGCATTTTGATATTGCTCGATGTCCTTTTTCGAGGGAGCCTGTTTCCAGGTGTTCTTTTCCAGTTTCACTATCTCATCTTTGTAGAGAGAGATGACACGGTCGATGGCGTTGTCATCGGCAGACCGTGACAACTGTTTTAGTAATTTATCGAGCTCTGCTGAACTCTCATTGAGCTGTTTTCCCTGGTGTAGTAGTGAGGTGTCAAGAACGGGGTTCATCGCTTAATACTTTTCTGTTGCGTTAACGTCTGGATGAATAATTTGGAAACGCATTCTTATCGATAATTATTTCGATTAGATTGATGCCATTATCAAAGTCTGTTTCTTCGAACAGCGTATCCAGCTTGTTTTCTGATTCGATGAGTATGTGGTTGATGCCAAAAGACTGTGCGAGTTTGGCATAGTCCGGGTTGATGAAGTCGCAGTCGATGAAACGGTTGTCATAACTCTGGATCTGGTTCTTCCTTATCAGCCCCATGCTGCTGTTGTTGAACAGGATGATGTTAAGTGGAATCTCGTAATTTACCGCTGTCATGATCTCCATGCAGCACATCTGGAAACCACCATCACCGATGATGGCAAACATGGTCGTCCGTTCAGAAAATTGCGCACCGATAGCTGCGGGGATAGCATGGCCTAACGAGGAGATGCCAGCGTTGGGGTAGAAGTTGTTCTTGGTCGAGACCTGCAGCAGGTTCTGCGCGAAGATGATGTTGTCATCAAACACTGAGATGCCTTCGGGGAAGACCGTGTTCATCTTTTCGAAGAAAGCTTTTACCAGCGAGAACTCGGCCTGGAAGATAGAGTTGCCTTTGCTTGTCGCCCTGTCTTCGATATTGCTCTTGTATTCGCTGATGTTTTCCAGTTGTTTCTTACCGAAGGTCTCGTCTTGCAGTCTATCGATCACATTACTTAATGTCTGTTTGATATCGGCATGGATGGTGAGGTCGGCCTGGTACACTTTATTTAACTGGTCATCGTCGATATCGACTTGAACGACGTTTTTATCACCGAGTAGTTTGTCGTTCCACAGGTAGCTAGTGCGTTCGTTGAAGCTGGCACCGAGCACGATGACCAGGTCGGATTTGTTGATGATGTAGTCATAGGCATAGCCACTGGAGGTGACCCCCAGGCTGCCAAGTGATAATTCTGAACATTCATTGATCGTACCTTTACCCTTAAGGCTTGAGGTGACTGGAATGTTGAGTGACTGACTGAGTTCGGTGACCTGTGCCTGTGCGCCCGATCGGATGCAGCCATAACCGGAGACGATGACCGGCTGTTTGCTGTCACGAAGCAGATCGACGAAGTGCTCGATCTGGTGCGATGACTGCATCCTGGATGGTGCCTCAGCTGGTCTGGACGCAGGCGCTTTTCTGCTGGTGATGATGTTCTCGAGTATATCGATATCGACCATCTCTTTCTGAACGTTGAATGGCAGGCTGAGTAACACCGGTCCGGAATTATCGGATAGCAGGATCTTCGATGCCTGGTTGAGCACGTTCTCCAGGTAGTCGGTGCGCTCGATAACGCGGCTGTACCGGGTGATGCTGTCAAACAGGGCGCACTGGTTTATGCTACCGCCTTCTCCGGAGCTCTCCTGCAGGCCGCCCTTACCAAAAATGTATGTCGGGGTTTCACCGGTAATGAGGAGGATCGCCTGTTTGTCTGCATAGGCATTGGCGATACCGGTAACGAGGTTCGTCGCACCGGGCCCGGCAGTAGTGATACAGGCACCGATGTTTCCAGAAGCGCGGGTGTAACCACAGGCCATGAATGCCGCGCCCTGTTCATGTTTTGCCAGTACCGATTGAATCGATGAATCATACAGCTTGTCATAAACCGGCAGGATATGCGCACCAGGCATGCCAAAGATGGTGTCGATGCCCAGGCGTTCCATGTATCTGACAATTAATTCACTTACTTGAACTTTCATATATTATCTTGAAAATCATATGCTTATCGGTACATTGCCTGACTGGTCACCGACGTGTGCTGGCTCGATACGACCAATATCCTGTTCTGACGGCGAATATTACCATTAGATGACATGACTATCTCCCTAAGATTTATGCAGTAACGCGCAGAAGTTAAATACCAGGAAACGAAAAAGGGCCTGTTAAGTACAGGCCCTTGAGTTGAATCTGGTGTTTGTTTTCGTGCTTAGTCAAATTTTCGGATCACACCGGTTACTACTCCGAGTACCTGTACCTCTTCATTTTTGAGGAGGATGGGTTCCATGTCAGGATTGGCTGGCTGCAGGCGAATGCCGTCAGCCTCGATATAAAACTTTTTCAGGGTGACCTGCTCGTTGTTGATCAGGGCGACCACCGACTGACCATTTTCGGCAGAAAGTTTTTTCTCGATGATGACGATGTCGCCGTCCTGGATATTGTCATCGATCATCGAATGGCCAGACACCTTTAGCGCGTAAGTGTCCTTGCGCACCATGTTCGCCGGCACCTTTATCTTTTCATCGTGCTCGATACGTTCGATCGGGTTGCCCGCTGTAATCTTACCTAATAATGGAATCTCGACATAGCTAGACAGTTCATCTTCCATCGTTTCGTCAATGGCTTCGAGTGATGGCGTCCACACAGGTCGTCGGTTTTTTGGGAGTAACAGTGAGATATTATTCATATTTATTTTTATTATTGTTTCTGTTGTTGCTAGCATAGCTCACTAAAAACAAAAGTTATACTTGTATTTAGCTTATTACCGATTAGTATTGTTTATAGGCCGATGGTTGCCTGTAGATAGCTAACAACTTTGTGGGGGAGGTGTGTAGTGAATTTAACATCGTTAAATGATGATGCGGGCAAGCTGGTACTTCGGTTAACCGTGGCTGGATTAATGCTGTTCCATGGTGTGGCCAAGATATTGCATCCGGGGTCCCTGGATTTCATCGGCGGAATGCTCGGTGGTTATGGGCTGCCTTCGATACTTGCTTACGGTGTCTATGTGGGCGAGGTGGTTGCACCACTGATGGTCATCGTTGGCTACAAGGCAAGGCTAGGTGCTCTACTGATGGCTGTAAACATGCTGTTTGCTATCGTGCTTGCGCATACCGGTGATCTCTTCAGCTTGTCTGAGCACGGAGGCTGGTCGGTTGAGTTGCAGATGTTCTACCTGCTTACTTCTGTCGCCGTTGTGTTTTTAGGAAGCGGCAGACATGCTGTCAAACCTGACTGATAAAAAGACTGATCCAACTTGTTGTAAGCAATAAGTGGTGATTCGATCAAATATACAGTCATAAAAAGAAGGCGGATCTTAAACAGCCTTGGCGGGCAGATGGTTCTGCTGATGTCAGGCATCCTGCTGGTAGCCATGATCACCAACGCCTACATGCAGTTCCGTGATGAAGTTTTCACCATGGAGCAGGTGCTGAAGGTTCGTGCGCAATCCCTGGGGCAGGTGCTGTCATCCGTCAGCATCGATGCCCTGATCGAATACGATGTCAATAAATTAAACAAGTATATACAGGATGTGACCACGCAGGCGCAGGTGGTGCATGCAGTCATCATCGATGCGCAGGATAATTCCCTGACGACCTATCTCGACCTGAACGATATCTATATCCAGAACACGCTGGACACTCTGAACAATGTCGATTCTGCATTGATCGTTCACGAGCTGGAAAAAATTCCTGAACTTGTCTCATACAAAGTCCCGGTGATGTTTGAAGACGTGATGCTGGCCCAGGCCGTGGTAGTACTGGATAACAGTGATTATGTGGCAGCCTCTGTTTCCAAGTTCGAAGAAAAAGTTTTGATTACCCTGTTGATCGGTTTATTCGTCGGTATGGGGATCTACTTCGTATTCAGCCGCTATATCCTGCGGCCTATCATGGCACTATCTGCCGGCGCAAACAGGATCGCTAATGAGATATTCGGTGATGAGATACGTGTCCAGGGTGATACCGAGTTAACAGACCTGGCGGCGGACTTTAACCAGATGTCTGAAAATTTAGAACTGCTGATCGCTGACCGAGATTCTGCTCTAGAAGATCTTGGTTATCTTAACAGAGACCTGGAAAAACGTGTCCAGGAACGGACGATAGAACTGCAGGCATTAAATGTGGAGATCGCAAGACAGGCGATGCACGACCCGCTGACAGAACTGCCCAACCGGACACTTCTGGTGGAGAGGCTGAAACAGAATATCTATCTTGCGAAGAGGAAGGATAAACATGTCGCGTTCCTGATGCTAGATTTGAATAACTTCAAAGAAGTGAATGATACCCTGGGTCATCCTCAGGGTGACCGTCTGTTAGTGGATGTTGCCAGCCGCCTGCCGACTGCCCTTAGACAGAGTGATACCGTCGGACGCCTTGGGGGTGACGAGTTCGGCATCGTCCTGCCGGAGACAGATGCCGGGCAGGCGATAGAGGTTGCGAAGAAGATCATGGATAGTCTGCAACCCAGCTTCGAACTCGATGGCCAGGTCCTGTCTATCGGTGCGAGCATCGGCATAGCGTTATTCCCTGAGCATGGTGAAGATGAAGCGTCTTTGATACGCTATGCCGATATCGCAATGTATGAAGCCAAGAGCAGCAAAGGCGATCCCTGTTTATATGATCCCGATGCGGATCATTACACCACGGCACGTCTTGCCCTGATGAACGATCTGCGTGAGGCGGTGGAGAATGATGAACTGCAGCTCTATTATCAGCCGATGGTAGAACTGAGTACAAAAAAGGTTCACGCGGTCGAAGCGCTTTCACGATGGGAACACCCTGAACGTGGAAATATCTTGCCGGAAGAATTTATACCACTGGCCGAAACCAGTAACCTGATCGGGGTGATCAGTTTCTGGGCTCTGGAAAAGTCAGTCAGCCAGATCGCCAGGTGGAAGCAACAGGGGGCGGATATCATGGTTTCCATAAACCTGTCATCACGAGACCTGTTGAATTCGGAGCTGGCTGATCACATCGCCAGCTTATGTAGTAAGTATGATGTTGATCCTTCCATGTTAATGATAGAGATCTCGGAAAGCGTTATCATGTCGAATCCCGAGCAAGTGATAGAGGTTATCAATAACCCGGTTCTGAAACAGCTTAATTATGCGATAGATGATTTTGGTACCGGGTATTCATCGTTGAGCTACTTAAAAAAATTACCCATCAATGAAGTGAAGATCGATAAGAGTTTAGTGCTTGAGATGAAGGGTAATGCCGAAGAGACGAGTATCGTGCGATCAGTGATAGAGTTGGCACATAACCTGGGGCACAGGGTCGTTGCAGAAGGTGTCGAAACCGAGGATACGTTGACTCAACTGGAACTGCTCGGCTGCAACGTGGTGCAGGGGTTTTATTTTTCTGCCGCAGTCAATGCAGACGCTTTACTTGATGTTATTAGTGAAATTGAAAAAGATTCTTAGAGAATTGATGAGATGAATATTATGAAGAGTTGTGTCGTTGTTTTATTAGTGTTATTTTCTGTAAGTTCCTATGCTGATGAGAAAGAGTTTTTAACGGTAGATGAGCTTATCGAACATGGTTACATCCAGCTGTCAGGACAGAAGATCCTGGAGATAATGAGCAATAATAAAATCAAGGTCGTCGATATCGAGACTGAAGCGGTCTCTATCTCTAAGAATGATGATAGCAAAGCCGGAATGGAACGGGAGTTCAAAGAAACAAAGAGTGACAAGGCGTCCATTTTCCTCGACTCACGTCTTATTGCCAGGGCGCCGCCACTGGAAGGCAGGATAGAGCGTAAAGTGGTCGGTGACGAACTTGTCTCGACCGATGGGGTACGGACCTATCATTATACCCTCTATGAGAAAGATGGCAGGATGTTCGCGGTACGTGATATCGATGCAGGTAACGTGTTTTTTGAAGTCCAGTTGAAATAGAGCTTTGGGCTGTTAGCCGATACGTAGCTCTTCCATCAAGTAACATACACAGTCCTGCCTTATCGCTCTCTCGCTGGTGGTGAACATGGATAGTGTTATCGGTTTTTTGAATAGTATCCTGTCGTCTTTTAACTCCATGTATTCGTCAGTGATGTCTTCATGACTTTCGCTGTTGACGATGATCAGTTTGTCTTTTGCTGAGTTAACCGAGGCAAATTCGGTGCCCGGCAGGATCTGGTGAAAGTTTTTTTCTTCAAGCTGCGGGTTCAGGCAGATGTCTTTCGTGCTGTCACCGATGCTTACTGTCTTGGGTACCGTAACACGTGCGATGGTGTGATAGAGCATCAGGTTGTCGCTGTCTCCCGCTGAGAGGCTGTCCATCTGCAGTATTTTTTCGATATATGATAATGCATGGTCTTCACCAGACCTGTCACTTGCCTGGCCACACTCCAGTACGACAGAAGGACAAAAGTCTGAGAATGCTGAGGACTGTACGCCCTTGGGGTCGGTGAAATACACGGCGATGTCGCTGAACGCAGAGACCAGTACAAGGCCATGCGGGTTGAGGATGTTGATGCAGCCGTAATGCGGATTCTTTCCCGTATTATTGTGTATGTCGATGCTGGCGAAAGGTTTCTTCTTCTGCATTATATTGGTGACGATCTGCATCATATCTTTTTCGGGCGAATCGCTATGGTAGCTTCCCGGCCAGATGCGGTTGTAGTCATCCTGTGTGTCGAGGTTGCGTTGATTCTCCCTGGCGGCCGCTATGTTACCAATGAAAAGTGAGATGGCCCTTGGCAATGGTTTGTTTCTGTATTTTTTCAACAGTCGTTGAATGGCATATAGGCCAGTGGTCTCGTCGCCATGCAAAAGAGTGCATATGAATAATGGCTGTGGATTTATTCCTTCAAGGTGAAACAGTGTCGGTGCTTTCAGTATTTCGTGCAGTTCTTCTGCTTTCGTCTCTAGAAAAGCGTCAGGGATGTGGTTCATTTCATTTAACATGTTAATGTCTCATGTGTTGACTATGTGGTCGTCTCGAAATCCCATTCATGTACTGGACGACCAGATTTCTGGTTCTTCAGATAGTTTAACGTGAGCAAGGTCCTGTCATCTTGATGTGCGTTAAGGAAATTTAACTGCCATTCGCTGCCGGTGCGGTTTTTTTCCACGCGTTGCTCGATGACAGAGAGATAACGCCGGCTGTCCCGTTCGTCTATACCCATGCGGTAAAGGCCAGTTTCGGCTTCGACCAGTAACCTGTCCAGTATGATCTTTTGTAATGATTCGGTATTTTTACTGAACCAGCTGGTCTTATGTTTTATACCTAGTTGTGCAGCACGATAAAAATTATTTTTAGCATCGGCGAATGGCATAGTGTATTCAGGTGGTTTATCTGCCGTCGCATAATAATGTGCCAGTCCATAATAAAAAGCGATATTGGCAATATTGTCTATAGTACTGGGCGCAGCAGCACAGACGCGATGCTCGATACGCAGATGTGGTGTCTGGTCTTCATCGAACCCGATCAAGGGTCGATTCCAGCGCCAGATGGTGCCATTGTGTAGCCGCAGGTGCCTGACTTTTTCTAATGCTGTTTCATACTGTACCGGCAGTAATATGGGAAAATGGTCAAAGTTTTCCTGGAAGCATTCGAAGAGTGAGTCGCGCACATAGTCAGAGCCAAAGCTGACACGGTGTACCGGGCCGGCTGCTGCGCCGCCATAACCCCCGGTAGGTACGGCCTGTTCGAAGACGGGGATACGTGTCTCCTGCCAGAGGCGTCGGCCGAATAAACAGGGGGAGTTGGCGCTTATGGCTACCATCGGAGCTGATAATATTATCGATGCATTGTAATAGCGGGCGGCCGCTTCCTGGGGTACCTGTATGTGGATCTGCAGTGATGTCGCAGCTGCCTCCAGCATCACGTCTTTATGGCTTACCTGCAGGTTGTCTCTGCCATTGATGTTTAGTGTTATCTCCAGGCCGTTGCGTTGCCTCAGTACCTGTTCGTTGAGCGCTTTGTAACGATCCATCAGCGATATATTCTCAAGCGTGAGGTCGCTGTCCTGCAATGTAGGCAGGATCCCTATGCCAAGAAAAGCACTATCCAGAGATGCCGCGGTAGCTGAACATTGTTGCCATAACCTGTCGAGTTCACTTTCGAAAGTAGACAGGATGTTCTGAGATAAGTTACCGGGGGCAACGTTGAGTTCGACATTAAACTTTGCGAGTTCAGGACTCAACAGATCATTGTTTGCTTTTTCCAGGAATGACTCATTGATGGCGACAGGATGACCTGTCTTGTTTATCAACCATGCTTCGAGTTCGTAACCGGCCATCAGTGGTGCAGATGAGAAGCGATTGGTTTCAAACCAGTTTTTTACTAGTACAGTTTCTTCTTTGAGACGAGAAGTAAATTTCTGATAGTCAGTTTTAGTAAAACGACTGTATTGTATTTCTTCGCCCATTCGATAAGTATATTTTAAAAGTAGTTAAGGTGTGCGTTATTTTTTTCAGGCTTGTTCAAAATAAAAAAACTTTTTTCAAAAAAGTTGTTTACATTGTCATTATAAAGTAGTAATAATACTTGGTAACAGGACAGGCGGGTATTTATATAAAATATTATTTTGATATTTAATTTATTTAACAACTTTATTAACCAACTTCCGAGGTGTGTGCATGTCGAGAAAGCATGGTCGAGCGAAAAGACAAAAAAATAAATTACAACAACAAGATTACATGTCGGAGGATAACGTAGTCATCGATTTCCACTCCTCTCCGCATAATGATCCTTACCCTCACTCCCTCTCTCGAAAATCCCCGTCACACCAGTATCAACATCAGACCACACAGATAAAACCTATCCAGCCAAAAAACAAATCTCAGGATATGTTTATGGCTGCGATCAAAACACATACACTGATATTCGGATTAGGTCCCGCTGGTACGGGAAAGAGCTATTGTGCTGCAGCTATGGCTGCGCAGGCGCTGATCTCAGGTGATATCGATCGTATAATCTTTACCCGTCCTGCAGTAGAGGCCGGCAATAGCATGGGGTTCCTGCCTGGCAAACTTGATGAAAAGTTTGATCCTTATTTCAGTGCTTTTAAATCATGCCTGATAAGCAATGCTGGAAAAGGGGTGATCGAATGTGCACTCAAAAATGGCAATATCACGGTGGAACCGCTGGCTTATATGCGAGGTAAAACGTTCAACCGTGCGTTCGTGGTTCTGGATGAAGCGCAGAACTGTACGCCTGACGAGATAAAGATGTTTATGACACGCATCGGAGAACAGTCTACCGTGGTGATCAGCGGCGACCTGAGCCAGTCAGATATCCGCTGTTATTCCGGTTTGCACGACGCTATCTGTCGTACGCATGCGGTGAAGGGTGTCTATGTCCATGAATTTGAATATGCCGACATCGTGCGAAGTGATATCGTGAAAGATATTATTATGTGTTACGACGATGCGGAACATAAGATGCATAAATATCGATCGGATTGCTTATGATCAAACAGAAGTTATGAGTAATAATTAAATACAATACCATTCCCTCGTAGGAGAATCTTCCTGCGATGAAATGGTTCTGGTGTAACTATACTTCTAACGTCGATACCAGAAACTAGATATCTATTCGATAGGTTGCATGGCAGGTAACGCAGTTCTGCATCAATGTCGATAGTTGCTCCATGGTATGGCTGTTGTCTTCCAGGTCTTCTGCGTCCATGGCCAGCTGATCAAACCTGGTGTGTGTATCCCTGCCGAGCTTCTTGAATTCGATCGGCAGTTTCCCGACCAGGCTGCCTGGCATGCTACCCTGTGCTGCATTGCCTGATCTACGAGCAGACATTGCGACCCGCTCCATATCATCTTCAGCTAGTCCCTGGTTTATCTGCTGGATACTTACTAAAAAAGCACGCATCTCGGCCAGCACCAGGTTTCTTTCGTTATCATTTAATAAGATCGTTATTCGACCATCGCTGCTTTCTGTCGTACTTCCCTGAACTATGAATTTATAAAAGCCCGCTGTGATAATTAATAACAGTATGACGGTTGTTGCTAAACATTTTTTGTTCATCTATCGTGCTCGCTGGTTAGTGTGTGTCGAGGGACATATCTTCGAGTTCTTCATTGATCTCAAACCATTCGGTCTCCGCCGCTCCATGTGTTTTATCGAACTCGGCTTTTTTTAATAACAGTTCCTGTAGTTTCTGTTTGTTCTGATCGGTGTAGATGTCGCTATCAGATAACTGCTGGTCTATCTCGGTCAGTTTTTTCGAGAGTTTCTGCATGTCGTCTTCGAGCTGTTTTATCTTTTTTCTTAACGGCAGTGTCTTTTTTCTCTGTTCGGCTTCCCGTCGTTTCCTTTCTTTGTTGGATATACCTTGAGCGTCGGCGCCTTCAGCACCTGATGTGCTGACCGGGAGACTGTTGTTGTGTTCACTTAACCATCTGGGGTATTCGTCAAGTCCGAGTGGAAATTCGCTGATAGTTTGCTGGTTTACTAATAACAGTTGATCACATGTCGAATTGAGCAGGTGCCTGTCATGCGAGACGATGACCATGGCGCCGGAAAATTCCTGCAGGGCTTCTGCAAGTGCTTCACGCATCTCAAGGTCGAGGTGATTGGTCGGCTCATCGAGTAATAACAGGTTGGGTCTCTGGTATATGATCATCGATAGCACCAGACGAGATTTTTCGCCTCCGGAAAAATTCTGTATCTTTGATAATGCCATGTCATTTGAAAAACCAAAACGACCGAGATAATCTCTTAACTCTGCCTCGCGACTATTCCTGTCTATCTGTTGAAGATGTTCAACAGGGGTGTGCTCATTATGTAACTGTTCTAGCTGGTGTTGCGCGAAATAACCGATCCTGGTCTCTTTCGCCAGCCGGTATTCACCGCTGGATATTGAAATCTGGTTCGCCAGTACTTTTATGAATGTAGACTTACCCGCCCCATTCGGCCCGAGTAATCCGATCCTGTCACCGGGCAGCAACTGGAAGTCAATCCCCTTCAATATGAGCGTGTCGTCGTAGCCTGCGTCTACAGATTCCATGTGCAGCAGGCTGTTGGGGATTTTCTCCGGTTCAAACAGGGAGAAGTGAAAAGGGGAGTCTACATGTGCCGGCGCGATAGTCTGCATCCGCTCGAGTGCTTTCAGTCGGCTCTGTGCCTGTTTGGCCTTGGTCGCCTTGGCGCGAAATCGTTCGATGTAGGATTCTATATGCGCGATATGACGTTGCTGTTTGACATACTCTGACTGCTGGTTGGCTAATCTCTCTGCGCGTATGCGTTCGAATGCTGAATAATTGCCCACATAGAGCTGTATCTTCTGCTGTTCCAGGTGTCCGATATGAGTGCAGATATTATTTAAAAAATCACGATCATGGGAGATTAGTAACAGTGTGCCACGATAGGCAGATAGCCAGGATTCGAGCCAGATGATGGTGTCCAGATCGAGGTGGTTGGTCGGTTCATCCAGCAGTAACAGATCGGACCGGCACATGAGTGCTTTCGCCAGGTTGAGGCGCATCTGCCAGCCGCCTGAAAATTCGTTGAAGGCGCGTGATTCATCACTGGCCTTAAAGCCCAGGCCAGCGAGTAGCTGGCTGGCTCGTGAGTTTGCAGTGTAACCGTCGATGTTATCTAGCTGACCATGCAGGGTGGCGACCTGTATGCCATCGTCAGCTTTTTCTGCTTTATCGATGGCCTGCTGTACCTGTCTTAGCTCAGTATCGCCATCGAGTACAAATTCGATCGCCTGTCGATCGCTATCGGCCAATTCCTGGGAGACATGTGCGATCACCCAGTTGTCCGGGTAGCTGCACTCACCGGAATCAGCATGCAGCTGTTTTAAGATCAGTGAGAACAGGCTGGATTTACCCGTGCCATTGGCTCCCGTAATGCCGACTTTTTGTCCGGGATGGATCTGGAAGCTGGTGTCGTCGAATAACAGTTTGACGCCCCGCCTGACGCCCAGATTTTTTGCTTGTAACATGGGCGGGCATTGTACCCCGATGACGCTTCATGTGGCAGTGTTGAGGTGGACTCTTTTACAACATGCTCCGGTGGTACACATAGGTAAATACATACTAAATCATTGATCTTTATCAAAAAGAGGGCTTTGTTTATGTATATGAATCATTTAGTATTAAAGAATGATTGTATCAAGTCTGAAATGATGTATTACTATATTATTTCGGTGTTGCGACGAGAAAGAAAATGGCTCTAAAAGAGAATAATATTATCCATGGAGCACCGGACGCTAGGGACGCTGGTGCTGATGCAATCCAGCAGCCTTCTTCTATAAAATTTCATCGTAAGAATTCGCCGATGTTTCACTCAGGCGTGACCTGGCTGGATCGCTGGCTGGTAACAAAGATGCTTGATGTGGTGGGTAACCCGCCTGTTCGCATCAGTTTATGGGATGGTGTCGAAGTAACACTGCCCTGTGATTATCCGATCGCTGTCCTGGTCTATCGTGACCGTGCCGCCCTGTTAAAAACCATCATTAATCCCGAGCTTCACTGGGGAGATCTTTACTGCTCGGGGCGTGTGGTATTTGAAGGCCATATGGCTGAATTTATGCAGGTCATCTATAAAGGTATCAGCGGTGTAGGTAAGCCGGGTCTGCTGAGGCGTTTCGTTATATGGCTGGGGCATCGCCGTATCTTCAACTCGTTCGATAAAGCGAAAGAAAATATCCACCATCACTATGATATCGGTAACGACTTTTACAAACTATGGTTAGATAAGGAAGAGATGCAGTATACCTGTGCGTATTTTCCCCACGAAGGTATGACGCTGGAAGAAGCGCAGGTGGCCAAACTGCATCACGTCTGCCGTAAACTTGACCTGAAGCCCGGAGATAAAGTCGTTGAAGCCGGATGTGGCTGGGGTGGTCTCGCACGTTTCATGGCAAAACATTATGGTGTGAATGTTACTGCCTACAACATCTCGAAACAACAGGTCAAATATGCGAAGCAGCGTGCCGAGGAAGAGGGCCTGTCCCGGCAGATCGAGTATGTGCTGGATGACTATCGAAATATTAAGGGCACTTATGATGTCTTTGTTTCGGTCGGTATGCTGGAGCATGTCGCTATACATGACTATGAAGAGCTGGGTGATATCGTCAGGCGCTTTTTAAAACCTGATGGTCGCGGACTGATCCATACTATCGGTAGAACGGTTGAAGGTCCGATGAATGCCTGGATAGAACGAAGGATTTTTCCTGGCGCACGTCCTCCTGCATTGAGCCAGATGATGAATATCTTCGAGGCAAACCGCCTTGCAGTATACGATGTCGAAAACATCCGTCTGCATTATTCACGTACGCTCGAATTATGGGCGCAACGTTTTGAAGAGCATAAAGAGCAGATCACCGAGATGATGGATGAGGAGTTCGTCAAGGCGTGGGGTTTATATCTCTATGGTTCAATAGCTGCATTCAATACGGGTGAACTGCAATTGTTCCAGGTGGTATTCCATCATGCTGACAGCAACCATGTGCCATGGTCACGTCATTACATCTATGATACTGATAAGAGTAAATCGGCAGGTAAAGCAAAGCTGACAGTCATCTCTTCAGAAGCAGAATAACACATGAGATCTTACGATGTCCTAATCGTTGGTGGCGGTCCGGCAGGTTCGACACTGGCATATAGTTTAAAAGACTCGGGGCTAACAATCGGAATCCTGGATAAACAGTCTTTCCCGCGGCAAAAGATCTGTGCAGGCTGGGTCACACCTGAAGTGATGCGTGTATTAAACGTTGATCTTGATGATTACGCTAAAGGACGCGTGCTGCAGAGGATCAGCGGCTTTAAAATAGGCATGCTGGGGCAGAAGCAGGTCGAATCCAGTTATCCGGGTAATCCGGTAAGTTATGGTATCCGGCGGATCGAATTCGATGATTATCTGCTGCAGCGCTGTGGCGCTGAATTCATCCTCGAGCAGCCCTTCAAGAAGATGGAAAAAAATGATGACGGCTGGCTGGTTAACGGTGAATACCAGGCCAGGCTCGTGATAGGTGCCGGTGGGCATTACTGTCCTGTGGCGCGGGCAATCGACTCAAAAGGTATCAGCGAACTGGCGGTTGTCGCGCAGGAGGCTGAGTTCGAGATGAGCGCTGAACAAAAGCAGAGCTGTACTGTAAAAGAGGAAGTGCCTGAACTGTTTTTTACGCCTGACCTGATGGGTTACGGCTGGGTGTTCCGTAAAGGTGATTATCTGAATATCGGCCTGGGCCGCGAAGATAAGAGCAAGCTATCCAGCCATGTTAAAGACTTCTGTAGTTACCTTGCAGCACAGGGGAAGATTCCTGAGGACATCACGGCGAAATATAATGGCCACGCATACCTGCTGTACAACCATGCCGTACGCGAGATGGTCGCAGAGAATGTTCTGTTGATCGGTGATTCGGCAGGGCTGGCCTATCCGCAGAGCGGGGAAGGTATTCGACCTGCGGTCGAATCAGCCATGTTAGCAGCAGATGTGATACGTGACTGTGCGGGTGATTACAGTAAAGAAAAACTGCAGGCTTATAACCATGTGATGGAGCGACGTTTTGGCGAACGTTTGCCAGGGCCGGACATGATGGAACGGTTGCCGATGTTCGTGAAACGAATCTTCGCCAGCCAGCTGATGAAGACGCACTGGTTCACAAAGCATATCGTGACAGACAAATGGTTCCTGCAGTCACATCAAGCACAGCTGCCTGCGATAAATAATAACTGACATAAATTAAAATGCCGCTGCAGATTGCTCGATAATCTGCAGCGGCATGTCTGAATAGTTACAGCACTCTTTGAATTAGAATTTTACGTAAGCGCCTGCGAATAAACCGTCTATGGTCAGGTTAGCGTCATTGCCTGAAACATCATCGAACTCATATTTCTGGCTACGGTAACCTGCTTCGAAACCAACAAAAAAGTTGGTGGTGTAGGCGATTTTTGCGGTGATATCAGAAACACTGCTACCAGAAAACGCTACATAACTTATTTCACCACTGATGATCAGATCCGGTATAGGTGAGCCGCCGACCAGTGCATATAACATCGGTACCGTTTCACTGAGCGAGTCAGTTGTGCTGTTGCCTGTACTGGTAATCGAAAAGTCAGTGTCTAATTTACGTATATTAAGACCGATATCAAGACTGACGACATTGTCTAATACTTCGTAGTAAGCGATCAGGTCCATGGTTTCCAATGAGAAATCATTAGAGACATCGCCACTATAATTGATTCCATCATAGTCAAAGTTTGTGTTACCACTGCCAGACTGGTCGACCTTGGTGTACATCAACTTGACGTTAGGGATGATAGGTATAGGGTGTTCCAGGGTGGCAAACAGGTAGCCCTGTGATTCGTCACCCCAGAACAGGTTATCTTTAACATCGACCTGGGCAGGATCACTAGTTTTACCAAAGGTACCGCTGGATGAGGTGTTCCATACACCGCCACCGGCTGAAATCGCCAGTGTGTCGGCATTACTTGTTAACGGCGTTGATAGTGCTACGAGACAGAGTAGTTGTTTGATTTTCATAATAACGGTGTTTTATATTAAAAAGTTCATCGGATTGAATCAGTGTAATAAGCAAAGTATAGAAGAAAAAACTGAAAAAACTTAAGAAGGACTAAATCGCACTTTTTTGTAATTAAATCAGTGTGCCTGGGTAGAGTATATAAATTGTTCGCCTGCTTATTGTGAATGACCCTGAGGGTGATAAGCATGAAAATATTTGTGATTAAGAAGTGATGGTTTGATCCGGTCAGGTATTCTACTGGTAAGGACTAGTAACGTTTCCTGGTTATATTAAAACCCGAGTGTTTCACTAAAAACTGAAAACCAGATCAGGCCAGTGATAAAGAAAGCCAGTAATACTGCTGCTGACCCCATGTCCTTGGCACGTCCCGACAATGGATGTATCTCATCGCCGAAGCGGTCGACCACTGCTTCCAGCGCTGAATTGAGAATCTCGATAAGGAGAATGAATATCAGGCTTGCTAATAAGACGGCTTTATCCGCATAACTCGGTCCAAAGATTACAGCGACGGGTGACAGTACGATAACCAGCCAGAGCTCCTGCCGAAACGCCGCCTCGTTAGTATAAGCTGCTTTCAATCCTGCCCACGAATAACCTGCGGCATTGATAATACGGGTGAATCCTGTTGCGCCTGTTTTAGCCATGTTTGATTTCAGTGTGCCTGAATTTTCTTAGTCATTGATTTATCAGTATATATCAGTTTGCCGGTATGCTGAACATATAACATATTTTGATGACGGCATTAGATGAATTTTGTTATAGAAGAATCTGTTTTTTTAAACCGTTTTTTACAGACTTTTCGCGATACTTTCATATACTTGTCGAATATTAAACAGAAACATACATTATAAATATTATGTATAACAGCTACCTGTTAGCCGAGTAGCCCATTGAGATTTACGCTATGCTGAAAAATTTATTCGCCAGATTTTTTGTTCCAGTTTTGTTATTAATAAACACTGTTCCATTATCATTGCATGCGGCTGAAGTCACCCAGGAACAGATCAAGGGGCTCGATGAGCAGGTGCAGGATATCAAAAAAGATGTGCTGGATCTGACCTCGGAACTGTCACGACTGGAAGAAAAATTATTATTTCCCTCTAATACCCAGGTATCACTGTTCGTCTCGGTCGCAGGCGATGAAGGTTTCGTACTGGATTCTGTGCAGATCAAGATGGATAACAAGGTCGTAGCGCATCACCTCTATACCTACAAAGAGATCGAGGCATTGAGGGCGGGTGGTGTGCAGCGCATTTATACCGGTAATATAAAAACCGGAGATCATCAGCTGGTTGCCAGTTTTATCGGTCGATCAAAATCCGGTAATGAATATCAACGCAGTGAAAATTTTACAGTAACAAAAGCTGTCGGGCCCAAGTTTGTAGAGATACAGATATCAGGCAGCAGTTCATCTGATCAAACGATCTCTTTTAAAGACTGGTAAACATGTTGCTCCGTTTTACCCTTATCTTCTCTGTTTTCTTATGCAGCTCTTCGCTATATGCGGCGAGCGGCCTGAAGGATGTCGAATTGCGAGACCTGTATTTCGGCGAAGTCCTGTATTACGCATACCAGGACCTGCACTTCGATGCACTGGCACGGCTCGATACAGAGTTGTCGCAATATTATGAACTGGATGAATCCGGTCTCGATCCCTTTCACAGTCATCTGACACAGGCCGAGTTCTCGGTCGGTGAGCTGGAGATGCAATACCGCATGAACCAGCGTGCTGGCCGTGCGATACAGGCAGTGCTGGGTGAAGGCATCGATCTTGCGATACGTAATCAGGCGGCCCTCGCCCTGGCAAGGGTTTTCTATAAGAAGAATGATCCTGCGAGCACCCTGTATGCGCTTGAGCTTATCCGTGATGAGCCGGATAGATCACGCTACCAGGAAAAATATTCACTCGATGTATTGCGCGGTAAAGAACCTGAAACATTTAAGACAGATGTCGCTTACCTGAAGGCATTAGCGAGTATCGATACCGGACAGTTTACCCAGGCAGTCGATATCTTACAGGGGCTGAAAGGAGAGAAGATACTCAAAGGTTATGTCATATATAACCTGGGTATCGCCTTGATCCAGAGCGGTAATGAGAAGGAAGGTCTGCGTGTACTTGACGAACTCGGGAAAATGGAGTTCAGTGATAACGGCCTGCTTACACTAAAGGACAAGACGAATATCAAACTGGCTTATTATTATCTCGATAAAGCCAATGCAAAAAAGGCAAAGATATATTTTGAACGTGTCCGTCTCGACGGGCCATATTCAAACCGGGCTCTGCTCGGTGCAGGTTGGGTCGCTGTTGCCGAGGGTCAGTTTGACCGTGCGCTGGTACCATGGTCGATGCTTCATAAACGTGCTGAAACTAATTACTCTGTACAGGAAGTATTGATGGCCGTTCCGTATGCTTACGGAAAATTAAATGCTCACGGTAATGCCGCCAATCTTTATAGCCATGCGATGGACGTTTTCGCAGAAGAGATCGGCAGCCTGGATGATTCCATCAAAACGATCCGTAAAGGCAAGTTTCTTACTGCTTTACTCGATGAGAAATCAAGCAAGGATAAAAACTGGGTGGTTAATTTACGAGAGCTGCCTGACACACCAGAAACGCGTTACATCCTGGAGCTGATGGCGTCACATGATTTTCAGGAGTCGTACAAAAATTACAAAGACCTGGCTGAACTACGCCACCATATCGATAAATGGCTGGAGGATCTAAGGGTCTATGAAGAGATGATCGAGATAAGACGCGCTTACCAGGAACCGCTACTGCCGGTCGTAGAAAAGAAATTTATTAAACTGGACGCCAGGATTAAGCTACGCCTGGAACAGCGGGAGAACCTTGCGACAAAGCTGAAAAATATGCTGATCGCACCGCGCCCTGAATACCTGGCGACATCGACCGAGCGCCAGGCGCTGGATGTCATCGCAGCGCTGGAAGAAAAGATTGCGATCAATTCTTCACAGGTGAGCCAGGATGTGCAGCTGCGTGTTAAGCGGATACGCGGTATCGTGACATGGCAGGTGCGTAGCGAATATGATCAGCGCCTCACCGATGCATATAATAATCTGATCTCACTAGACGAGATCATCAAGCAGCTGAAGATAACATACAACTCCTTTATACGAACAAGGCAGGCAGCGACACAGAGTTATGAAGGTTACACCATTCCAATCCGCCAGTTGAGAACGCGCCTGTTCACCGCACAGAGAACGCTCAAAGGTGTTATGGCGAAACAGGGTCGTCTGCTGGAAACCATGGCCGTCAATGAACTCGACCGTCGCAGGAAACGCCTGGAAGAGTACCAGATAAAGGCACGTTTCGCGCTGGCCGAAAGTTATGACCGTGCAACAAAAGCACAACTGGAGGCCGAGATCGCTAAACAGAGCGGTGGTGTACCTGAGAATGTCGATAAACAACCCGAGGTTACAGAAGAGAAACCGGTCGAGACAAGGGAAGTGATAGAGGAAAAACCACAGGTTGATTCCGAAGTGGAAAATGATGAGGCTACTGGCTCGTCATCCTTCAAGCAACAGTTGTTAGGTCGATAGGTTGAAGATGATGCGACTTGATAACTTCTCACTACCGGCACTGATAACAGCATCGATGTTGTTGATCTCCTGTGCGACTACGAATAACGAAGGCACGCTTGGCAGTTTGAGCGACGTCAAGTTCGAGTTGAAGCAGGAAAAAGTTGACGGTAGCCTTGAGAAGGCGATGGCCAGTTATGAGAAGTTTCTCAAGGAAACACCTGAGACAGAGATGACGCCGGAAGCGCTACGCCGGCTTGCCGATCTGAAGATTCAAAAAGAGTATGAGGTTGAAGATGTTGCCCGTGCTCAAGAGCAGGCAGAGCAGGTCAAACAGGCAACTGGAGATATACCTGATGCCAAAGAAGTGACACCGGTTGCTGATAGTGCCTCTCAGGCGACAGATATAAGTACACCTGATACCAGTTTCGTGCCTGTTGCTGCAGGTGAAGAGAAAGAAAGTGTTACTGCAAAAGGTAGCCCGATCGCCGACATTAGTGAGAGCGAGAAAGAGTTCAGTGAGCGTGCAGGCAAGAAGATCGATTTGGGCAAACCCAAGAAGAAAAAGATCGATGTCCCCGGGCAGAAACCGGGTGATGCTGATGATCTGCAGACAGCGGGTGCCAAAGAAGCTATCGAGTTGTATAAAGGCCTGTTAAAGAAATATCCTTTGTTCGAGCGTAATGATCAGGTGCTCTACCAGTTGTCCCGAGCCTATGAAGAGACCGGGCAGATAGAAGTGGCGATGCAAACCCTGGAGCAATTGATCAGTCAGTACCCGCAGTCTAGACACATCGATGAGGCACAGTTCCGTCGAGCAGAGTATTTTTTCACACGTAAGAAGTATCTGGATTCCGAAGAGTCTTACCAGGCTGTGATCGATGCCGGTGTGGGTTCTGAGTTTTATGAGCTGGCATTGTATAAACAGGGCTGGGCATACTTTAAACAGGATCTATATGAGGAAGCATTGCGCGACTATATCAGGATGCTTGATTACAAGGTCGATAACGGATATGACCTCGATAGTATAGAAAACAAGATCGAGAAAAAACGCATCGATGACACATACCGTGTGATCAGTCTCAGTTTCTCATACCTCGGTGGCGCTGACTCGATCGTTGAATTTTTTGATAAACACGGGCACCGCTTTTACGAGGCGAGTATCTATAGTCACCTTGGCGAGTACTACCTGACGAAACGCCGCTACTCTGATGCTGCTAAATCTTACGAGACCTACATCGGCAGGAATCCGATCTCAAAGGAGTCACCATACTTTAATATCCGCGTGATCGAGATCTATAAGAAGGGTGGTTTTCCTCGCCTGGTTGTCGATGCCAAGAAAGAATTCTCTAAGACATATGCCCTGAATTCAAACTACTGGACATTCTTTGATATCAATGCCAATCCGACCGTGCTGGCATTCTTAAAATCAAACCTCATTGACCTGGCAAACCACTATCATGCTTTGTACCAGGATAGACGCCTGGTGAAACAGAAAGAAGAAAATTACCAGGAGGCGATATTCTGGTACCGCGAATACCTGTCTTCGTTCCCGGAAGAGAAGCAGGCACCTAAACTTAACAACCAGTTAGCCGGACTGTTGCTTGAACATAAAGATTATCTTGGTGCAGCGACTGAATACGAACGTACTGCCTATAACTATCTTACACATGAAGATTCGGCGAGTGCCGGTTATGCTGCGGTCTATGCTTATCGCGAACACCTGAAAGTCGCCAATCAGTCACAGCGCAATATAATCAAGCGTGAGATCATCCGTAGCTCGTTGAAGTTTACTGATTATTTTCCAACGCATAAACATGCAGCGGTAGTACTGGTGGCAGCGGTCGATGATATGTATGCACTGGAAGATTATGAGCAGGCGATCACCTATGGCCGCCGGGTCATCAAGGTGTATCCGAATGCTGACAAGAAGCTTTTGCGCTCTTCATGGATGGTCGTGGCGCATGCCTCGTTTGATATAGCGAACTATAAAGAAGCCGAAGATGCATACGTGCAGACACTGGCACTGACCGATAAAAAGGACAAGAGTTATAATTCGTTGACAGAAAACCTTGCTGCTTCTGTATACAAGCAGGGTGAGCAGGCGCGTAAGCTGGGTGACCATAAAGTTGCTGCCGAGCATTTCCTACGTGTTGCAAAGGTTGCTCCAAATTCGAAGATCAGGCCGACCGCAGAGTATGATGCAGCCGCGTCGCTCATGTTGTTAAAACAATGGGGGGCAGTCGCTACCGTACTCGAAGGATTCAGGAAACTTTATCCAGACAATAAACTGAACAAGGATATAACTAAGAAGCTTGCGGTGGTCTATAAAGAAGATGGGAAATTCCTTAAGTCTGCTGTCGAGTTTGAGCGCATCGAAAAACAGAATCCGGATGATAAGGCGCTAAGGCGTGAAGCGTTAAACCAGGCGGCCGAGTTATATGTGAAAGCAGGTGAGAAGAGCAAAGCGCTGCTCGTGTATACCAAGATAGTTGATTATTTCCCTGTGCCGATCGAAGGTGCCATCGAGGCACGTCAGAAAATGGCTGACATATACCTGGAGAAAGGTGAGCGTAAACAGTATGTTTTCCAGTTAAAACAGATCGTAGCTGGAGATGCAGTAGCGGGTAACGGCAGGACCGACCGAACCAGGTTCCTTGCCGCCAAGGCTTCACTGGTACTGGCTGAACCAAAGCTTGAGGAATTTAAAAAAGTTGCGCTCGTCAAGCCGTTCAAGAAAAACCTGAAGAAGAAAAAGCAGCGTATGCGTACGGCTATCGACACTTATACGAAACTGGTCGAGTACCAGGTTGGTGAAGTTACGGCAGCAGCTACTTTCTTTATCGCTGAGATCTACTACGAGTTTAGTGTGGCATTACTCGAATCTGAGAGGCCGGCGAATCTGGGTGATGAAGAACTGGAGCAATATGAGCTGGTGATCGAAGAGCAGGTTTACCCGTTTGAAGAAAAAGCCATCAATGTTCATGAGAAGAATATGGAGCTTCTCGATGTAGGTATCTATAACGAGTGGATCGATAAGAGTATTGCCAAGCTGGCTGTGCTATTACCTGCGCGATATGCCAAGACAGAAAAGGGTAGCGCGATCATCACCCTGATTCAGCCGGGGCCACAGGTAAAAGATAGAAAAGATAAAGAGAATACTAAAGAAAAAAATGAAATAGATAATAAGAAAGCTGTTACTGAACAGGCAGCGGTCGGTGGTTGATATGTACGGCATGACTATGACAGGTAGTAGAAATATGATGAAGGTCTCGAAATATCTATCAGTTTTTATCGTGTCGTTAAGCTTGTTTTCCTGCGCTGGTGGCGGCGATGTTAGAGAGGATACAGTCGTCAGTTATGAAAAGAAAACGACTCGCCACCTGGATATAGACTCGGATGTGGAGGACGATTTTAAGGGAGCTATCGTCCTGATGCAGGAAGAAAAAAATGCACAGGCGGTATCCGTTTTAAAATCAGTTATCGAACGAGAGAAACGTCTGCCGGCACCTTATGTGAATATCGCGATCGCTTATAACAGGTTAGGTGATACCAAGGCAGCAGAAGAAAACCTGATCAGCGCGTTAAAGCTGGATATCGGACACCCGGTGGCAAATAATGAACTGGGTCTGCTTTATAGAAAGTCCGGCAAGTTCAAGGCGGCGAGAACGGCATATGAGAATGCTATCAAAGAACACCCCGAATACCTGCCAGCGATAAGAAACCTGGGTGTTTTATGCGATCTGTATATGCATGATTATGAGTGTGCGCTGCAGCAGTTCGAGGTTTACCTGGAATTGGAACCGGGTGATAAGACCGTGGCTATCTGGGTCGTTGATGTAAAGCGGCGCCTGGGAAAATAAATTATAACCATTAAGAAAAATATTTACGTGATGGTTTTTTGTATTCTTGGCTGATAATAATTGCACAAGGTGATGACATTATGAAAATTAAAACTATAATCAATACAGTTTTGTATTACCTGGTGATACAGGTATCAATGTTACAGAATGTTTTTGCCGAAGAAAAAAAAGCAGATACTGAAGTAAAAGAGTTATCAGGTATTTCAATCATCGGTAATAAAGAGGCGCCTAAGTCACTTTATATCGTACCCTGGCAAAATTCTGAAGTAGGTGTGGCTACAAGTTTAAATTCAGGACTGTTAGATGACAGTATGCGCCCTGTAGACAAAGAAGTGTTTTTACGTGAACTTGATTTTTACGAGTTGAGTCATGGTAAGAACGTACAATAACAAGCGATTTAAAATGAGGAGTACATGATGGATACTATCCTGACTATTGTGCAATTTTTCCAAACCGGTGGTACGTTTATGTACCCGATATTAATAATATTTTCTTTTGGTGTAGCGATATGTATTGAGCGATATATCAAATTGTCGGGTGTGGGCAAGACAAATAAAGGAGTCTGGGACACTGTGCACCCTTTACTTGAAGAAGGTGAATTTGATTCGGCACGTGACTCCATTTCTGAAGATAAATCAGCTATCGCCCGTTTGTTGAACATGGGGCTGGCAAGACAAGGTTCGGTTCGTCGCCGCGATGATATCGAGATCGCCATGGAAGAAAGTATGATGGAGATTATTCCTCAATTGGAAAAACGCACACCATTTATTGCACTGTTTGCAAATATCTGCACATTGCTTGGTCTGCTAGGTACGATTATGGGCCTCATTGAAGCTTTTACTGCGGTAGCTAATGCAGACCCTGCTGAAAAAGCGGATTTGCTTTCTGCAAGTATTTCGGTAGCTATGAATACTACAGCTTTTGGTCTGATGGCAGCTATCCCTCTGTTAATTGTTCACGCAATAATTTCTTCTAAAACAACGGAGATTATTGATAGTCTTGAGATGGCATCAGTGAAAACATTAAACCTGATTGCTGATTTCGCAAAACGTCAAGCGGCACTGGCTGCGAAGAATGGCTAGACGAAGACACCATTACAAGCGGCTGCAGAAGGAGCCGGCTGAACTTAATATTACAACCTTCCTTAACTTGATGGTTGTGCTTGTTCCGTTCCTGCTGATAACTGCTGTGTTCTCAAGAATTACCATTCTTGAGTTAAGTTTGCCTGCGGGTGATGGTTCCGCTGACAGTAAAAAGCCGCAACTTAGTATAGAGGTTATCGTTCGACAGAAAGGCCTGGAGATTGGTAATGGTAAACAGGTACTGGCCCGTTTTCCGTTGCTAAAAGAAGAGGATGTCCCACTCAGTGTTGACGAAGAGGGTGACTTCGATGTCACTAAACTATATGACATGGAACTGCTTTCTGAATACCTGGTAAAAATAAAAGGTAAATATCCGGATAAAACAGATGCGGTTGTATTAATGGAACCGGACATTGAATATCGTGCGTTAATCAGAATTATGGATGCTGTACGAGCAACATTTGTTCGTCAGCCGGGTGCGGATGGTGAAGCAGATGTGCTGCAGCAGGTCGTTCTGTTTCCTGATATTTCTATAGGCGACGCACCATGAGTCAAAGCCGTCGCATCAAGCGCATGTCGCGCAGTAGCAAGGGTTCAGCTGCTACTGGTTTAAACCTGGTCTCATTGATGGATGTATTTACCATCCTGGTATTTTTCCTGTTGGTGAATTCATCATCCAGCGATGTCATGGAACCACCGAAAAGAATTAAATTACCTGACTCTACGGTTGAAGCTAAACCGCGTGAAACAGTTATTATCATGATTACTCCGGACCAGATACTGGTTCAGGGCGAGCCCGTGATCACCACGCAGGAAGTGATTGATAGCAAAACGGCTATTATCGAGCCGGTAAAACAGCGATTACTTTTACAGAAGAAAAAAGTTATCGGCATCAGCACTAAATCAGTGGCAAAAAGTAACGAGGTGACTGTGCTGGCGCATCGAACGGTACCATTCCATCTAATGAAAAAAGTGATGTCGAGTTGTACCAGTGCCGGTTATGGAAAGATTTCCCTGGCAGTTGTTCAAAAAGCAAAAAGTAAACAGTAAAGGCTGACGTAGATTCCAGTGTTTGACGAAATTTCACAAGAACAGGAAGAGATCAATCGTAAGATTGATGAAGCCTATACTCGTCTGAACGCACTTGAAAATGAAGATGTCGGTGTTTCAGATGAATTAAAAGAGCTTAAAACTAGGCGTCAACGTTTTGCCGTTCTTAGTGAAATCAGTGATCAGCTGGAGAAATTGGAGAAACTGGGCGGTTCTGATTTATTCTGGGGCGAAAATTATGACCAGGATAACGCTTCTAAACAGCAGAAACGTGTTCGTGACCTGGTTGTTAATTATGACTCGAGAGTTGCTGAATTACAGGGCCAGCAGAGTGAACGTTACGAAACTGTCGAAAGTCTTACTGCAAAAATAAATCTTTTAAATGATGAAAGCCTGGCCTTGCAGGAGCGTGAAGAAGCGCGTCTTGAAGAATTTGTCATTGAGCGTGAAATGGTTGAACTACCATATCGCCCGATGCAGATGCCATGGAACAGAAATGATCGTGATCAGAAACAGTTTAGAAAAATATTACTGATCGTTTTATTATTCTCCATCTTGCTAGGTCTTCTAATACCGATGTGGGATATCCCTGTACCTGACCGTGTAGAAGTGGTGGAAATACCAGAACGTTTAGCGAAATTGATGGCGCCTAAACCACCACCACCTCCGCCACCAAAGCAGGAAAAACAGGAAGAGAAAAAACCGGATAAAGAAAAGGCCAAGAAGAAAGACGATAAACCTGTGCCTGAAGCTAAAAAAGCGCGTAAGAAAGCTGAGCGTGCCGGCCTGATGGCATTTAAGGATGACTTCGCAGACCTGATCGATGACACCCCGATCGCCAGCCTCGGTTCGAAAGCCAAGATCAGCGGTAAGGGCAGCAAGGCCAAGAAGACGACTCGCTCACTGGTGACATCGAATGTCGGTACAACAAGCAGCGGCATCAATACTGCTGCCCTGAGTCGTAACACAGGTGGTTCGGGTGATGGTATGGGTGGTGTCGAATTCTCCCGCGTAGAGAGTTCTATCGGCAGTGATTTCTATGGTGAAGAAGCGCCATTGAGTAGCGGCCCGGGTCCATCACGTACCGATGAAGAGATCCAGATCGTATTCGATCGTTATAAATCTGCGCTCTACCGTATATATAACCGTGAGTTGCGTAAGAATCCAACCTTGCAGGGTAAGATGGTATTGCGATTGACTATCGAACCCGATGGCAAAGTATCAGCATGTACAGTTGATTCCAGCGATATGGATGCACCGGAGCTGGATAAGAAGATTGCTGACCGGGTGAAAAAATTCAATTTTGGCGCCAAAGATGGCGTACCTGCTATTACTATCCTGTATCCAATCGATTTCTTACCAGCTACATAAGCTGGTAAGAAGTTGACTTGCTATATCCTCTAAGTATTTTCTTGTGTCGTAATAGTATTAATTTTTAGTGTCCAATTTTCGACATATTCAATGCGAAATTTAACTTAGTAACTATACTCAAAGAAATGTTTCATATGCAGGGTTCTGCCGGGCTACGGTATCCTTTTTTTTTGGCATATAAAACTATCAAAATGCGATCAAATACAAATTACCAAATATAAATAAATAATAATTAAAAGTTAGTTGTAATAACTTTGGTATTTGCCGTTGTTTGATATCGCAAAACTAGTTAGTCATCGAAATCTGCTCGCAAAGTGTTTGTTTGTGGGCGGCGTTTTGCTATGGCCGATGCAAAATGCTTTCGCCCTACCAAACATCGGTTTATCAACCAGTTTTTCACCTGCCGATGGTGCACGTACCTACATGGATATCGGCGGTACATGGAACGGTGCGACTGAAGTTAATACCGGTGACGGGTTTACTCTGTCGGTTACCAACACCGGACCAGACCCGGCGTTTGATATTCGCGACATCCCGGTAACCGTACCTGCCGGTTTCGCGCTGGCATCTACGTCAGTAACAGTTACCGATGTCGGTGGCAGCTGTCCCAATATGAATGCCAATGCTAGCCAGGGTGGCGGTGCTGGCACGCCGGTCACCATCAATATATTCTCTAATAACAGCACCGTCATTAACCCGGGTTGTACTTACAACTATGTATTCCGTCTGGAGACGAATACCAGTGCAGCCGCCGGTACACAGTCACTGGGTTATAACGTTACCTACAATACAGTCAATGGTAACAACGGTTCGGCTGCAAGCACACCAGTTACGCAGAATATTGATGTAAATGCTGGCGGCCTAAGCATTACCAAATCTACGCCTACTGTTTCTGTGATAACGGGCGATGTCATCAGTTATAACATCACGGTATCTTCGACAGGCAGTGGTGGTCTGTTTGATGTTCAGTTGAATGATGTCCTCAGTGCAGACCTCAACGGTTTAACGTTTATTGTACCGAACCCGCCACCGGGTGCTAACGGACCTGGGGCGAATGATTATACTTTTGAATACCTCGCAGCTGGCGAGATCGTAAACCTGACAGTCGATGCTACGGTAACACCAGCCAGCGCCTGCCCGGTGTTAGATAACACTGCCAGCCTGAGTGAGCGTACAGGTGTTGCTACAGATTCTGCTGGCCCGGTAAATGTACAGTATGACTTCCAGTTTACCAGTGGCCCGTTATCTAACGTTATTTCACATGCTGCTACCAGCTACTGTGAATTGTGTGGTGATGGTGTAGTCAGCCTTACCATACAGAACCCGACAACTGCACCGATGACCAATATTACTATCGTCGAAGATCTGCAGTTATCCGGGCTGGAGTATATTAATGATTCGACTACCATCAACACGGTTCCAGCCGGAGCACCCGGTAACCCGGGTATAGTCGGTTCACAGCTGACCTGGACCTCAGCACAGGTTCCGCAACTGGCCAACCTGGCGGCGGGTGCAAATGTCGTTATCACTTTTGGTGTTCGCAGCACGGTTGCTGAAAACCTGATTGCGGCGGTGAGGAATATTAACGCCAGCGCCGATTTTGATATGTCCTGTCTGGCAGCCAGGCAATCTGTTGCTACCGGCGATTTCGAACTGCCTATCCGTCAGCCGGTACCGACCATATTAAAGGATGGACGGAACTATGATGCCGGGCAAACCATCGGTTCAGCCTACACTGACCCGGTATACGGCAGCTTCAATGATGATGTCATCTGGCAGGTAAACGTTGCTAACGCAGGTCTGGCAAACATGGAAGCGTTGCTGATGAATGACTCGATCAATGGTAACTTTACTATCAACTATATCTGTCCCACGGAAGGCGAGGCCGAAGCCGCAGCTATTGCGAATGGTGGTAATCCCGGGAATAACTGTATAGCGTTTAACTCTTCCTATAACGTCGCAGATCCATTCGGAAATATCGTGGACCCTGATGATGTTGCCGCCAGCAGTAATGTCTCTATCTATTACGTTGGCAGGATCCTTAACTTAAATACCAATAATGTAAACACGGCTGATATCTCCTGGGGTTGTGCTGTTAATTCACCCGCTGGTGGTCCGATTACAGTGCCTGCATCGACCGGCGGTGTTACTCCAGGGGTAACGATACTGGAAACAGGCACTCTTAGTACTGATGTGGTGCCAGCGGGACTGGTCATCACGCAGACAGTAACCGGTAGTAACCCGGGGCAGCCGCTCGGCAGTAAAGGTCTGATGACCATAACGCTGGAAAACCAGACTGGCGGTTCGATACAGGGGTTAACGGTTTTGACGAATCTGCCAGCCGGTTATGTGATGGATAACAGTTATGGTCCGGAAAACGGTCAGCCATTTGGTCAACCGACAAATACCACGATACCTGCCTATGGCGGTTATCCGGGTTTCATCGATACTTTTACCCGTGATGATCCAGAATTGACTACCCCTGATCCACTGGATGATTTAAATCCGACATTCACATTGACCAGTACTTCAACTGGCGCAAATCTTCCGCAGCAACGAGACATGTTGCGTAATGGCGATATCATCTCATTCACTTTTGGTATCGTGATGATCGAAGTATCACGATTTGACCTCGTCGCCGACCTCGATGTGGCACCAGAGACAACACCTTTAACAGATCCTGATAATGCATTGGCGTTAACGAATACCGTGGTGGTTAATTTCGATGCTGTTGATTCTACCGGCCCGCAAGGACAGACCCGTAATCAGCCTTTTAATTACAGTTCAGATCCGGAAGACCTGGATGTTGCTATTTCAGATGCGTTGTTCATCCTGACCAATGATCCTGGTGTCCCGTTGAACCTGAACGTGCTGCTGACCAATAACGGTGGTCATGATGCTGATGATTACACGGCGTATGTGACACTTGGTCAAGCGATGACAGCTCAGCTACCATTACCTGCCGGTTGTTCTGGCCCGGTTGCTAATCCGCCGCCACATCCGCACTGGGATGATCCTGCTGCCATTCCGGCATCGGCAGCGGTATATGCCTGTGATCGCGGTGTCATTGCACCAAACACAACAGAGACCATCACCTTTTCAGTTGTAAAAGCAGCTGGCGCAGTGGATGATGACCTGACATTCCGTGTAGACGTATTCGGTGAAGTCACACAGTTTGATGGTACGGCATTGACCTTCCCGGCACCACCGGTGATATCGAACACAACACCAAACGTCGCGCAGCTGGCGAACAATTATTCATTCGATGCGATCCGTTCCAGGGTGCTTGGTTTTAACCTGGTAAAAAGTGCATGGTACTGTGCAGAAGATAATTTACCGGAGCCTGCAGCACCGGCAGATGTCTTAACGCCAGCAGTTGCTCCGCCAAATACACCGCCATTGACGGGTAACCTGAATTCACAGATCGGTGAAGATTGTAACTACCGTGTTGAGTCGGGTGGCTGGTTTGGTTTTGTAACCCCGGGCTTTGCCCTGATCGAGGTACAGAATGTTACGGTGGTAGATGACCTGCCTGACGGCCAGGGATTTATTCCATTTGGCGCTAGTCCTTATAACTTTACCAGTACCGGCGGCATTATACTTAACGGCGCAACTGGCGGCGCTGGAACAACGCCTCTCTCTGAAACGGATATAACATGGAATTTTAATGCTGCTAGTGGCATTGGCGTTGCCGATGAGTTCTTCCGTGTAGATTTTAAGACACGCCTGTTAAACGACCCCGTCGATCTGGCGTACCCGGTGCCTGGTGGCTATGCGCCTAATCTGCATGGTAACCCGAGTACCAATATTGCCAAAACATCATTTACCGCTGTGTTTCAGTCAGCGCCGATCGCCGGTATGGCGCAACCACCGATCAACATCGATGTAAGTGACACTGTAAACAGTCCTGCCGGATATATTGTTCCACCCGGTTATCCAGCAGAAACGGGACGCAGGGTTGATCTGACCGATGTTGAACCGAACCTGATTGTTACTAAGACAGTATGTAATGAAGACCTGAACGGATTCGGAACAGGCTGTTCGACCTTTGCTGACACCATCAGTAACGGCGATACCAATGACTCCTACATCTACCGGATCACCCTGGAGAACCAGACATCGACGCCGGCTCGTTCGCCGGCCTTCAATGTTATTTCAACCGATACGCTGGATATATCCGATCTGATGGGAGTCGTTGATTTTTCCAGCGATGGTCTGGATAACGATGGCGATACACTGATCGATGAAGCGGATGAAGCCGCGCTCTTTGCCAGCATACCTGACAACATCATTGGCAATGGTACACCGGCAGTTATTACTGTCGACGAAAGTTTCAATCCCCTGTTACTGCAGGTCGACCCGGGTCCGGCGAACAGAGTAACTTTTTACTATCGTGTTGATCCAGATATCACCATCGCACCGTTACAGACACTGACAAATACGGTGAGCATGTCGTATGACAGTCTCGATGGTAATTTTGGTAATCAGAACGCACCACAGCTAGATAACACGGCAGCCTTCCCGAATGATGCTGGTCGTGCACGTATCTATACTACGATAGACCAGGTTGCTAACGTGCAGATGATACCGGTCATCGCGCTGCCCAAACTGACGGTCGATACGGCTAACACACCGGCGAGTTCACCACAGGATATTTCGGTCGGCGAAGAAGTTCGATATCTGCTGGTGGCCGACCTGCCAGTCGCGAACTTACGCCAGTTTAGAATCCGTGACGAATTACCTGCAGGTGTATCGTGTGTGCAGTTACAGGATATTAACTTAAGCGCAGGCATCTATGCCCTGGCTGGATTTAATCCGGGCGGGCCGCCAATTTCGACAACCTGTTCCGGACAGGTCGTGGAATGGTTTTTCGGCGACCAGGCGGTTACTTTAGGAACACCTGGTACGCGGTTTAATTTCCCGATCACCTTCGTCGGCCGGGTGGATAACATCGCCGCTAATACTGAGAACGTAACACTGACCAACGGCGGTGTCCCGATCGATGATCCGATCGCCTGTACCAGTGTCGGCGGTGGTGGAGTGGGCGTCTGTTATGTGAACGATTTCGGTGCCGGGGTATCACTCGATTTTGCGCCGGTTGACGTCGTTGTGCGTGAACCAGTCATCGTCTTGACTAAATCATTTTTGCCTGTGGTAAACAGTGATGCTGCAGATATATTAACGGTAACGGTGACCGCCGAGAATACGGGAACTACCGCAGCCTATAACTTGCAGGTAATTGATGACCTGGTGGGCAGTGACATGACCTACATCGTCGGCAGCGAAGGTGGGCCGAACGCGCCGGACAGTGTCGATACCTCAGTTGCTAACCGTCCTATATTCAGCTGGACGTCGCCAACGCCCGGACCTGTCGGGGCTGACTACGAGATTCTGGTGGGCGCGACTAAGACCTTTACCTTCCAGGTGCAGGTAGATACTGCTGCGCAGCCCCTGGAGATCCTCGATAACACTATCGAGGCGAAATGGGATTCATTGCCAGACAGATTCACCACGCTTAATACACTAACGGTTCCAGCAACTATCGGTCCTGATGGAAGCGCTACAGGTTTAAGAAATGGTGCGGTGCCAAATGCCGCAGATGCCCTCAACGATTATGAATCAACTGCAGCAGCATCAACGTCAGTGTTGCCGTTAGTCATGTCAAAAACAGATCTGAATCCTGCGGTAGTGCCGACCATCGGTGCGCATAGAAATTTTGAAGTGGTAATCGATCTGCCGGAAGGTACAACGAATAACCTGATCGTCGACGATGCACTGGTGTTTGGTGGTGTCAGTTATGCACTGTCACGTAATGCCAGTTTTGATGTTAGCTACACGTTTGTTGATATCGTCAGCATCAATGGCCTGCCACCTGCCGAAGCAGTATTCAGAGGTGCTACCGCAGGTCCGCCGACCTTACCGGTGGATGGTGATACCGGTACCATCACCTGGGATATCGGCACAGTGATTACAGCTGAAGAAGATGATCTTGCGACCAGTGCGGTAAACCCGAGAATTATCATCAATTATTTTGCGCGTCCGAATAATGATGTTGCCACCAATGACGGTGGTACTGTGCAGAACTCTGCGACAGTGACATACGATAACGGTGAGAATCCTGCCATAACTGAATCGTTGAATGATACGACTGCAGCACAGACAGTAGTTGAACCGGATTTGGCGATAACCAAAGCGGTAAGTAATATCACTAACCCCGGTGTTGGTCCTGTTGCAGGTGATGTGCTCGAATACCAGATAAGCATCAACAATACTGGAAACTCGACTGCGTTCGACAGCAATATCGTTGATACGCTGGATACGAATCTATTATTCGATACCAGCTTTACACCTACAGCGCTGTTGAATGGTGTTGCGGTACCGAGTTTTGTTTCTGCTCCCGACCCCACTGCTTTACTGGCAGGCACGTTGATATGGGGTCGCGGTAATACACCCATCGACAACTCTTTAGATATACCGGTAGGTCCGGGCCAGACATTGGTGCTGACCTATCGCACCATCGTGCAGGACACGATCGCCGCTAATGACATCATCAGCAACAGTGCGCTGGTCGACTGGACATCACTGGATGATGCTGACCCCAGTAATGCTTTCGAACGAACAGGTGCTGGTTGTCCGGCTATCGTTGCACCTGATGATTATTGTTCTGCACCGGCGGTTGCCAACATAACAGCGGACGATCGTAACAGCATCGGTAAAGCCGTTATTTTCGATACCTACGATGAACCGCCATTAAGTAATGCGTTAGACAGCACGGTACGTATCGGCGATACCATAACTTATCAGCTGGACGTCAATATTCAGCAAGGTAGCACAGCCAGTGTCAATATATTTGATTCGGTGCCTGCCGGTATGTCCTTCGTCGATGTGGTGAGTGTTAATGGTGATACTACTGCACCCTATGATCCTCCTGTCGCAGGTGCGGGTTCGAACTTTGCTTATG